>NZ_CP197412.1:1956111-2608148 GCF_052161625.1 Brakhagea slesvicensis | reverse complement strand
GATCCTCGCATTCAAACAGGGACAACGGTTCAATCCCAAGTCACGGCAGAAGACATCGAGAAGGGACGATCCTTCTGGTCATTCCAAAAACCAACCAAACCACCCGTACCAACCCCAACCCTTCCAGAGTGGCCTCGCACCGACATCGATCGATTCGTCGCTGCGACTTGGGACAAACAGAATCTGAAACCGGCCATGGATACCGCGGCGAGCAACCTCGTTCGCCGACTCCACATCGATCTGATCGGAATCCTTCCGGACGCATCGGCCGTCCAAGCCTTTGAGAAGGCATATGAAAAATCACCAGAGGACGCCGTCTCGAAAACGGTCGACGAACTTCTTGCACAACCCCAGTTCGGCGAGCGATGGGGACGCCATTGGCTCGATGTTGCTCGCTACGCCGAATCGACCGGAAAAGAAGTCGATGCGACCTTTCCCTACGCGTGGCGGTATCGGGATTTTGTGATCGACTCGTTCCAGCAAGACAAACCCTATGACCTCTTCGTTCGTCAACAAGTGGCTGGAGATCTCCTTCCCGCGCCTACCGACGAAGTCTGGGCGGAAAATCTCATCGCAACCGGTTTCTTGGCAATCGGACCCAAGTCCCTTTCGGAACAAAACCCACGGCAATTCAAAGCGGATTTGGTCGATGAACAAATCGACGCGACCACGCGAGTCATCCTCGGTGTCTCCGTCGCATGCGCACGTTGCCACGATCACAAATTCGATCCGATCACCCAAGAAGACTATTACGCACTGGCGGGACTCTTTCAAAGCACAGAAACCTGTTACGGCGGCTCTCGAAGTCTCCGGAATCGCCAACCTAGCCGTCTCATCGAGTTGCCGATCGACGATCTGGGACCCGACGCCAAACCACTTGCACCCAGCGATCTGGCCAAGATGAAGGATCAGCGATCCCGACTGGAAACGGAACTCATCGAAGCTCGACGAGCACAACGGCAACCCAATGCGTCCAACAACCCTCGCAATCGATTCCTCAACGCTGCGGTCCTCGATCAAGCGGTCTCGCAACTGAACCAACAGATCCTTTCCTATGATTCCAGCGGCAGACCCCTAACGCTTGCGATGGGAGTCCAAGATTCCGAGCGAATCACCAATGCGAGGCTGCTTGCCCGAGGGGAAATCGACAAACCTGCCCAGGAGGTACCGCGAGGATTCGTCACCGTTCTCTCGTCGCAGCCCGTGTCCCTTTCCGCCAACACTTCGGGTCGTTTGGAGTTCGCGCAGTGGCTTACGTCATGCGATAATCCGCTCACAGCCCGCGTCATGGTCAATCGCATTTGGCAACATTTGATTGGCAAAGCGCTGGTGCGAGAAACCGATAACTTTGGATTGTCGGGCCCCGCTCCGAGCCACCCCGAGCTGCTCGATTACTTGGCCGTCGAATTTATGGACCACAACTGGTCGGTCAAACATGTGATTCGCACCATCGCCAATTCGCGAGTCTATCGGCTGTCATCGCAATACGACCCTTCGCACTTGGAGGCCGACCCGAACAATCTTTACGTAGCCAGGGCAAACCCGCGAAGACTCGACGCCGAAGCCCTTCGGGACTCCATCCTTGCAATCAGCCACCAACTGGATCCGCGCCGTCCGCGAGGATCGATCATCGCCGCTTGGGGGCAAACCATCCTCGGCCCCAATGGCCCCGCCGCCATTCCACCGGAAGCACTTCGCGCCATCCTGTCGGATTCCCCCGAGACAGTAGGAACTCTGCTCCGCCCCCTCATCGGCATTCGCAACAACTCGCAACCATTTGATGCACCGACCTACTACCGCAGTGTTTATTTGCCGATCGCGAGAAACAACCTTCCTCGCGCCCTGGATCTATTCGATTTCGCAGAACCCAGCTTGATCGTAGGGGAACGAGAATCATCCAATACGCCCGAGCAAGCTCTCTACCTGATGAATAGTCCGTTCATTCTTGAACAAAGCGATGCACTCGCCCGCGTCTTGATCCAGTCGCAAAGCAACCCGATAGCCAGAATCGAACAAGCCTTCGTGGAAGTGTATGGTCGAAAGGCAACCGAAGAGGAAAGGAACGCGGCATTGGCGTTCTATCGAAGCGCTGTACAAGGAAAACAAGACCAGCCATCCGATGTTCGATCCTTCGGGGCATTGAGCCAACTATGCCAAGCCCTCTTTGGCTCTGCGGAATTCCGCTATATCCCCTAACCACCATCGTGGCGCTAGAAGACTGTTTGACTGCCACACAGACCATCGGAAACTCCACCATGACTTATTCCCGACGCGAAATCCTGCGATCCGCTTCCGCTGGCTTCGGATTCCTTGCATTCTCCGGGCTCTCGACGCTGCAAGCCCAGCAAGCGGATAGAAGCAATCCCCTGGCACCTAAGGCCCCTCACTTTCCGGCCAAGGCGAAGCGGGTGATTTTTCTCTGCATGCAGGGTGGCCCCTCCCATGTGGACACCTTCGACTACAAACCGCAACTTGGCAAATCCAATGACCGAAGCGGACGACCAGGATCCAGCAGACTGCTCGCATCCCCCTGGTCCTTTCAACAACAAGGCAAAAGCGGGCTATGGATCTCCGAGCTGTTTCCCGAGCTGGGAAAGCACGCGGATTCTCTCTGCTTGATCCGCTCCATGCATTGCGATCAGCCGATTCATACCCGGGCCATGACGCAGATGCACACAGGGACCGCCCAGTTTGTTCGGCCGTCTCTGGGCGCTTGGACGCTATATGGTCTAGGGACAGAAAACGAGAGTATGCCGGGGTTCATCGCACTCAATCCACCCGCAGCTTCGGCGCAAAACTTTGGCAGCTCCTTTCTCCCCGCCATTTACAGCGGAACCAAAATCGGCCGTTCGCAAGGCCGAGGGGCCGCGATGCTTCGAGATCGAAACAACAATGCATCTCCCCCCATTCCGGACATGACCAACACGCGCTTCGCCAAAAAGGAGCAACGCCAACAGCTGAACTTCTTGCAAGAACTCAATCGTCAAAAGCTAGAGCGGGAAGTCGTGCAGCCAGAGGTCGAAGGGCTGATCGAGTCCTACGAACTTGCGTTCCGTATGCAAGATGTCGTACCGAAGTTGATGGACATCCAGGACGAGTCTGCAAAGACGCTTGCGCTCTACGGAATCGATGAACGAGACACGGACAGCTTTGGACGCCAATGCTTGATGGCGCGACGATTCATCGAGTCGGGTGTTCGTTTTGTGGAAGTGACCCACGGAAATTGGGATCATCATCAACGCCTCTCGACCCAGATGCCTCAGAATTGCCGCGAGATCGACAAACCGATCGCAGGCCTTCTCGCAGACCTGAAGCAACGTGGTCTCCTCGATGATACGCTTGTCGTTTGGGGTGGAGAATTCGGGCGAACACCCGATGCCCAAAACGGAGATGGGCGAGATCATAACCATAAAGGCTACACAACCTGGATGGCGGGCGGCGGTGTCCGAGGAGGCTTCAGCTACGGAGCAACCGATGAACTGGGATATCAAGCCGTCGAGGACAAGTGCCATATTCACGATTGGCATGCCACCATTCTGCATCTTCTAGGCCTCGATCACGAGCGTTTGACCTACCGCTATGCAGGGCGCAATTTCCGCCTGACCGATGTCCACGGCCAAGTCCTTCAAAAGATCCTCGCCTAAACGTCGTCCCCCAACCGTCGAACGGCTCGTCCTCGACCGTTCCTCTTCTTGTCCTGAAAGGACTCAAGCTATTAGCCGGGGGTTGAGCGCAAGCGATACCCCCGGTGGGATTACATCGCGCTACGCCACAAATAATACGTGCTCACCGTCAATCCAATGCCAATCACGATAAACCGAACCCAATTGCGATTGAGCTTCCTAGCGATGCGAGCCCCCGCGTAACCTCCGACAATCGCGGAAAATATCATCGGGACCGCTAACTTCCAGTTCACCAAACCAAAGCCGATAAACATCGTGACGGAAATAAAATTGATCGCGGATGCCAAGCTCGCTTTGAGCGCATTGAGATCGTGAATGTCCTGAATGCCCAACACCGACAGCGCGGAGAGCATGAGAATACCAATCCCTGCACCGAAGTAACCTCCGTAGACAGCAATCGTAAACTGAAACAACACCACAAGGATCTTGCCGCGAAAGGTAAGCGATTGAACCGAATCCTTCTTTCGACTCACAAGCTTCCCAAAGAGGGGCTGAAAAATAAACAAAACGGTTGCACACAAAATCAACCAAGGAACCAACGCTTTGAATTCGTCTGGATCTCGCTTCGCTACCAAGATCGTCCCGAGAACCGATCCTGCAAAGGACGGGGCGAGCAGGAGGAAGAACCAACTTTTCACGCGCGCTAGCTCCTGCCGATACCCCCAAGCCGAAGCGACCGACCCAGGAAAAAGGGCAACTGTGCTTGTCGCATTCGCGATCACACTCCCTTGCGGAACACCCGCGAGCGCCCACAAAAGGGCAGGAAATGTCAAAAGCGTCCCACCACCCGCAATCGAGTTGACCATTCCGCCCAGCAAAGCAGAAACGCAAAGAAAGATCCAGGATGTCATCGCAGGAAAAGAAATTCCTTGCTGTTGATAAGTGCCCAGGCAAGATCCTCGAGGAGGAGTTTCGCGTCCGAGTGACTCGCATACACACCGAGGAAATACTCCGTTTCCTCGCGACTGGGGAGTCGGCACAGCACCGAGCGATAGAGAGTCGACACCGCTTTTTCCAATGCTGCCGGATTGCTGACATCCGAAGCAATTCGTTGCACCAAACCTTGCGCATCGAGCAATCGACTCCGAATCTGTGCATCGTTCAGCAGGAGCAAGGATTGACGCAGCGAGCTGTCGGTCGATCGCTCGCAATCGCAATCGGTCAATCGCTCCGGTTTGCCAAAGGCGCGAAGGATATCGTGCTTCTTAGGAACCGATGGGTAGGAAACAGCCCTCGCTACAAATTGTCCCTCGGCCTTCGGTCCCTTCGCTTCGGTTTGGTTATCGAATCGATTGATCGTCAACGTTGCATCCGCCAACGCGTCTTGCAAAACTTCAGCCATCAAACGGCGAGGTGCAAAGCCAGCAAACTGCGCCGCCCTCGCTTCTCCCACCATCGAACCATCCAACGCCAGCGGACCTCGACGAAACGCTTGACTGCTGAGCATCTCTCGCATCAACCAGCGAGTGGAATATCCGCTCTCTCGGTACCGCTGACGCAACAACTCCAGCAGCTCGGGATTGGAAGCGGGATTGGTGCTGCGAAAATCATCGATCGGGTCGACGATCCCACGCCCAAAGACGTGCGCCCATAGACGATTGACCATGTTCCTTTCGAATTGCTCGTTTCCATGGACTAGCGAATCGGCCAACGATTCCAGCGGATGCCGTTCTGACGCCCCATTCAACGATTCCGACGACGATTCCCCATCGCTGCTCGTCAGCGGTCGAGCGCTGACCATTCGAGCCAATCCAGGGTGATAGATCTCAGGCTTCTTGTCGGACCACGAAATCACTTCATCCCCCGTGATCACATGGGTATCGAGCGCGTCGCGAGGGTTGTTATCGATCTGCTTGCGCTCGATAGGAACGAAGTAAGCGGATAGACCGTAATAGTCGTCCTGCGTCCAGACATCGAACGGATGGTTATGGCACTTGGCACATTGCATCCGAATCCCCAAGAAGACTTGACCGACCGCCTCCGCCGATGCATTTGGATCGCGGTGCGTCCGATGGAACGATGCAGCCGGTGATTCAAAGGTGCTTCCCATGGATGTGAGCATCTGCTTCATCATCTCGGGGAGGGGCGTATCGTCTTGAAAATGATTCCGAAGCCAATCAAACCAAAGCGATACACCCTTTTCACTCATCGCTTTCGGTTCGTTCCGCAACACATCGCTCCATTTCAGCGCTAAGAGCGAGGCATACTGCGGATCCGCTAGCACGCGATCGATTACACGAATGTCTCGGTCTCCCGAGTCATCCTCCATATACGCCGATTGCTCCGAAAGAGTCGGCAGCCTTCCCAGGACTGTCAAGTAAAGTCGTCGCACCCACAACTCCGGTGCAGCCTCCGGTTCAAGACTCAGCCCGAGTTTGGCGACTCGCGTTTCGATCGCTTGATCCACCCAATGAACGGATGACGCCCGATCTGCCGCGGATAGGGACGCGACTTTGGATTGGCTGGGGTCGACGAAGTTCAAACGGAGGGCCGCATGCTTTCCCAAAAAGAATGCTGTGATCGTGGTGTCCATGGGATGGTCAACCCGAACCGTTGCCGCATCGGATAAATGCGCCCCAGAAAGGGATGTGACCTCGAGCTTGGTCCAACTCGTCACCTCGGAGGTCGAACCATCCTCCCAATGGGCCATGCATCGAATCGCCACGTTAGCATTGGGATCCAGAATCCAACGCTCATGAACCGCACCGCCGCCCATTACGGAAGCGTCATCCGAGGCGATCGCTTGGTCGCTATCCTTCACATCGAGATCGATACGTACCAAACGGCGGTTGCTGCGAGAGGAATCCTCGCGTGCATGATCCTCGCGAGTTGCCCCCTCCGCAATCCATCGATGCAGATTTTCCCATTCGATCGAATCGGAGCGAATCCGGGTCCCCCCTTGATGTGCCACGGAGCCGGTTGGCTTGGCAAGCAACAAACTTGCAGAGGGATCGGAGGTGTCGATGCGGCGGCCAGACAGGTCCTCCACAATCGATCGATAGTCCAAATCTGGGTCTTGCCCCTTCAAACTCAGGCGAAATCCGCCCTTGCCATACAAACTGCCATGGCAAGTACCCGAATTGCAACCCGCTCGCGTCAAAACTGCGGAGACCTCTTCCGCAAACTCAACCCTCTCTCCAATCTGGATGGGACCGACCTCAGAGGCAGGTACCGAACCAGACGCGGAGGCCGACGCAGCTGCCGTTTCCTCCGTGTTCGCGACGGAATCAGACGCTAGCCAACCCAGGTGGAGAAACCATCCCAGCAAAATCGCCGACCCAAATGCAAAGCGATGGAAAGCTGACATGAGATAATCCATCCGTCGAGAGGGGGGAAAGGAAGATGAAGGGGGAAAAGGAAGGTGGGGCAGTCAAGCATGACTGTGAGACGCTCATTCTAGTCCATTCCCGGTTCCCAGTCACGAACAACCCCGTCACGAACAACCCAATCACGAACATTCCCGACGCGGTCGAATGGTCGAGGCGGCGGGAGCGTGATTCCCGTCGCGGGAGATGCTAAACTGGGAAACATCTCATGAGCCCCCTCTCCTTCCGGATGAAAACTTCTATGATCAAGCCTCGTCGACACTTTCTTCTCAGCCAATTCGCATCCATCGCTTTGGCCATCCTCCCTTTCTCCGCTTTCGCAAACGAATCGAAGAACGCAATGAGCATCGAGTCCCGTCCCTTTGGCAAGACACCCGCAGGCGATCCCGTCACCCTCTACTCCTTGACCAATGCCGCAGGGAACACGGTCAAAATGATCGACTACGGCGCGATCATTGTCTCGATCGATGTCCCTGATCGCTCCGGCAAAAAAGCCAACGTCAACGCCGGCTTCGATTCCATCGCCGGTTATCTCGAGCGCCATCCCTATTTTGGTGCCACTGTCGGCCGATTCTGCAATCGAATCGCCAAAGGCAAATTCAGCCTCGACGGAAAAGAGTACTCGCTTTTCGTCAACAATGGCCCCAATCATCTCCACGGGGGAAAGATCGGGTTCGATCAATTGATGTGGAAGGCTGAGAAACTGCAAACCAACGTGAGCGTCGGACTCCGTTTCTCGCTGGTCAGCCCCGACGGACAAGAAGGCTACCCCGGCACCCTCAACGTGACAGCCGATTATGTTTGGGATAACGACAATAAGCTCACCATCCGGTTCCAAGCCACCACCGACAAATCGACCCATGTCAACCTCACCAACCACGCCTACTTCAACCTCGGAGGCATCGGCAGCGGCAATGTCCATGGCCACGAACTCCAACTGAATGCTACCGAATATCTGCCCGTCGACGACGACATGATTCCGATCGGGAAGACCGCTCCAGTTCGAGGCACTGCATTGGATTTCACCCAAGCCACCAAGATTGGTGACCGGATCCAAACGTTGGAAGCCACCCGCGGCTACGACCACTGCTTCGTCGTGGAGGGCAAGCCCGGGACACTTCGCCCCGCTGCCTTCGTGGCCGATCCGAAATCAGGTCGCACAATGACCGTCGCGACCACACAACCGGGCATCCAGCTCTACACGGGTAACTTCCTCGGTGGCGACGCTTCCAACGCTAACTTAAAACAGCACGAAGCATTCTGTTTGGAAACACAACACTACCCGGACACTCCGAACCAACCGGCTTTCCCAACCACGTTGCTTCAACCAGGACAAAAGCTGGACGAGACGACCACGTACCAATTCGGCATCGTCCGATAGCGGAACGCTCACGCGTTCCTGCTAATATACGACCTATACGACCTATACAACCTATAGGTCCTACAGGTCCTATGCTATCAATCGGGCTGATCCACTCCCATTGAAGGACCCACTCCACCATGACCCAAGCGATCGTCGATCCCGAGCAGCTGCGCAACTTCGCCATGCAGCTCAAGCGATTTTCGGGGATGCTTTCCGACGCATCCACCAAACTATCGCAGCAGATGCAACACCTCTCAGCGTCATGGCGCGATCAAGAGCACCAGAAGTTCGCCATGGAGTTTGAGCAGGAGCTCAAGCAACTGCACCGACTGATCGAAAGCAGCGAAAGGCACGTCCCCTATCTGCTTCGCAAAGCCGAACTCATCGACGAGTACCAGCGAGGCCATGGCTGAGGCAAACGTCAAGAACATCGAAGCCATCGAACTCTTCGCCGAATCGATCGCCTCGCTCCGAAACACAACACGGAAACAAGCCGACGAGATCCGCGAGCAGTTCCAGCGCATCTCCTCCTGGCTTGAAAAAGAGCTTCCTGATTATTGGAAGAACGAACATCGCAAAGCGGAGAAGCGGTGGATCGAAGCCCGCGAGGAACTGCTTCGATGCGAGTCGAAGACCCGAGCCGACGATGAACGCTCCTGTTCCGTTCAACGCAAAATGCTAGCGAAAGCCACCGACCGGCGCAAGCTATGCGAGCAGAGAGTCCGGTCGTTGCCCTCCCTGGCTATGCAATGGAACCAGTTCCTGCAGGAGGCTTCGACCTCCCTGCGGCAATTGGACGATTTGTCCGAATCGACGCTTCAGACTGCTTTCGAGCGTTTGCAGGGGACGCTCGAGACGCTGCGCAAATACCTGGAACGGTAAACTTTGCCAAATCGCTTCGGCTTGCTTCAAGTTTGCGGACCGTAACGCCGATACCTGTTTTACGGAATGTGCGGAACCAATCCCTTTGGATGCGTTGCCTCGACCTTGACGAATGGAGTCAGCAAACCTAGACTCAGAAGTAAACCTAGGGCTATAAAGGACTTAGGTATTCTCTTCGAGCCCTAGGAGGTCGGCCGTGACAAAGAAAGAGATCGTGAAAACGATTTCCGATGAGACCGGTATCAACCAGCAAAAGATCAAGGCGATCGTTCAGCGAACGTTCGATGCGATCGTGAAAACGCTGGAAGAGGAAGGTCGGATTGAACTCCGAAATTTCGGCGTATTCCAAGTTCGAACTCGAGCAGCCCGAAAGGCTCGCAACCCTCGGACAGGCCGCCAAGTGGAGGTCCCCGAGAAGTTTGTGGTGACTTTCAAGCCGGGGAAGATCATGGAGGAGCGAGTTAATGCGATAGAGGGCACTCCACTCGCACAACGGATTCGAGACGACATTGCGTCGGGGCGGATCGACGTCAGCGACGAGGAACTCGATTCCGACAACGACTCGGATTCCACGCTTTTGTAGACTTGTTCACAAAAGCATTGCGGTGCGAATGCTTATATTCACGGAGGAATGGAAATGAGACGGCAATTGGGATGGTTGCTTTTGGTAGCTTGCACAGCGATGCCTTTGGTTGGATGCGCGATTCCCATCTATTCAGCCAAGCCTTCTCGACGCGCCCAGCAATTGATCTACACCTCGGATAACTTCCGAGCGATCTTGCAAGAATGGGAACGCTTCTGGTTCTTGGACCAACCTGACCACATGACCCCTTACCGCGTTCACGGCGGGGTGATCTAAGGGCGGTAACGTCCGACCGACTAACGCATGCCGAGTCCACCGTCGCCGGTGGCCACTCGTCCGCTGGCTCCATAGGGCTGCTCGGTTACATAGAATTCAGCCCAAACGGGCAAGTGATCGGATATCTCGAGAGCTTGCTCTGTTCGAAGACCAAACATTTGGTTGAGATCGAGCACGCCCGCTCTTCCGGTAAACTCGCTCGATGTCATGCGATCGAACAGGATGTTGTCGTAAATTTTGGTACGACGCGTGTTGGTCGGCTCCCGATCGATGACCCAATAGATATCCGGAATTCTTCCTAGCTCTCCGAACTGACGCGGCTCGGCATTGAGATCCCCGAGGAGCAAAACGTCATCCTCGCCAGCCGATCGATACTCGAACTCTCGAATCGATTTGAGCACCGTATGCATCACCGGAATCTCTTGGGCAACTTCATCCGGATCGGTATGGATGTTGACCAACGTGAACGAAAACGGGCGATAGTTTGGAGGAACTCGCGTCAAGAAGCGAGCGACATACGGTTCACGGTGCAAGTAATCCTTTTCAGCATCGTCGACAATGTAGGTCGCATCGGGCGAACCGACGATGGTCGCGGTGTTATAGAAATATGCATACTGCTCCTTCGAAACAGTTCGCCCCAAAGGCTGGCTGATGAGGTAGTCGTAGCGAACTCCGGTCGCGTTCACAAAACGTTGCAAAATTGGAATCGTTTCTTGATCGCGATCCCGAATCTCTTGAATGGCCACGATATCGAATTGCCGGATAATCTCCGCTAACTTCTCAGCCATACCCGGCTTGGAGATCTTGGTCTTTCCAAGAGTCTGAATGTTGAAGCTGGCGATGAGAATGGTCTGCCCGTTGCGAGGAGGAAGACCTGCACCTGCGAACTCAGGTGGCCTATTCGATACGAATTGACCGGGGGACTGCCCTCCCATTTGCCCTGCCGACTGCGGTGCAACGGCTTGTCCAGGATATCCCTGCACAGGGGCTGAGGAGCCGGGGAACGGTGAGGTTGGGAAGCCTTGATTACCCGTGGGAATGGCTTCGTTGACAACCTGCGCGATCTCGTTCGGTTCACAGCCGAGCATATAACCGCAAACGGCGATCAACATGCTGACGACAATCGCTTCCCAACTCCATTTGGTTTTCATCCCTCGCCTCCTTGCGCGGGTTTGGTTCGATGAACTAGGCCTTGCTCAACGCTTCTTCGATCCATCGCTTCAACCGCTCGGACGCAGACTCCGCACACGATTCCAATATGCGGCGGGTTGCGACTTCGAGCGCAGGCAATTTGGTAATCGCCCACCCGATCCGCTCCTTCGCCGCCATGTCGTCGACATTGGTGATTCGCTCGCCAAGCGATTGCTCGATTTGACGGAGCGACTCGATAGGAATTGCTTCCAAGTGCTCCTCCACCATTCGCCCTGCCAGCGTCGCAGCCCAGTAAACTTGAAGGCTATTGGATGCTTGCAAGGTCTCTGAGAGACGCGGCCAAGCGTTTGGGCCTGGCGCTCCGCAGTTTTCCAACGCTTCGACCGCATATCCAACTGTTTCTTCGTTCCCGTCCGCGAGAAAAGCTAGCACTTCATGCAGTTGCCGAAGGGTGAGTGCCGCATCGTTGCGGTATTTTTCAACCTGGGTTGGATCTGCCATGGAAACTCTCCTTGCCTCAGTACAGACTGGAGACCTATAACGAGCGGTTCGAGCAAAGCCGGTGCTAGTCTCCGAGCGGGACATTACAAGATTCCCGGCCGAGGGACAACGCAGCTTTCCTAGCTTTCCCGTCCTGAGTTCCTCCAACTCCCATCCACGAGCAGGCGACGCATTGAAGATCGATTTGATCATCACCGAACTCGAAGTGGGGGGCGCGGAGCGGTGTTGCATGGAACTCGCCACCTACCTCCACCGCAACTACCATGCGGTCCGGATCATTTCCATCGGCTCCCCGCCCAAGCCTCCGCGCGACGCCTTCTACCGCGAAGTGCAATCGCAGGAAGTTCCCTTTGTGAGTTTGCATGCCGACCGAGCCGTTCAATTTCCTTTGGCATGGTGGCGACTTCGTCGACTGGTTCGCACCCAACCGCCCGACATCGCGCAATCCTTTCTCTGGCACGCGAATGTGCTTGCGGCGAGTGTCTATCCATCGTTTGGAGTTGCGTTGGTAGGTGGCAATCGCGTCACGGAACCGCGAACCTCAAGACATCGCTGGGGGAAGTGGGCTGCGACTCGCATGGAGAAATTGGTATGTGTCAGCCAAGAGGTCGCGGCATGGACAAGCCACATTGAAGGGGTTGAGTCGTCCAAGCTGCTGGTGATCCCGAACGGCATCTCCCTTTCGCGCTGGGAAGCTGCCAGTCAAAGGCCATTTCGCTGGCCCGATTCATTACCGAAAGATGCACCGGTTTTATTATTTGTGGGAAGGGTCGATCATCAGAAGGGTTTCGATGTTTTGATCGAGCGTATCCCAAAGATCTTAGGTGCATTGCCGGAGCATCACTGGGTCTTGCTGGGAGATGGACCGGAGAGGGTAACGGCGGAGAGGCAGGTCTCGCAAACCGCGGTGGCCAAGCGAGTTCACTGGTTGGGGCAAAGCGAAGAGGTAGCCCAGTGGATGCGTCGCAGTCAATTGTTGGTACTACCGACCCGGTACGAGGGGATGCCCAATGTCGTAATAGAAGCCATGGCATCCTCCCTTCCGGTCGCGACGTTGGAGGTGGAGGGAGTGCGAGAGCTGTTGGGTAGTGGTGTGTCGGAGCAAGCGGTAGGGAAGTCGGATTGGGACGCTTGGGAGGCATTGGTCATCCGTTTAGCGACCGATCGAGACCGAGCCAACGAGCTTGGAGCGATCAATCGGCAGCGAGTCGAATCGACCTTCGCTCTTCACGATCAGCTCAAGCAATACGAAACCCTTTACCGCACCCTCATCCGCTAGCCCCTCGTCGATCTGTCGTCCTCCATGTCGATCTGTTGTCCTCAACAGATCAGCATCGCCTAACGCATCAGGCAATAGATCCTGAAAGGATCCAAGCTATTAGCCGGGGGTTGAGCGCAGCGACACCTCCGGTTGCGCCCCATACCCTCTCCTATCCCGAAGGGATTAAAGATTCATCTTGCATCCCGTCGGGATGCGTCATCCTTGGGAAATCCACCGGGGGTGTCGCTAATCGCTCAACCCCCAGCTAATGTCTCAAGTCCTTTCAGGACAAAGGAGTGGATAGGTCGACACGTTGATCACCCGGTGCTCGGCAGAGATGGCTCTCCCATTCGGACTCGCAGCATTCGCCAGGAAATCCTTTGCCTTCCCCATTCTGCTCCCGCTCGCCCCGCTTCGGGGAGAGGGGCTGGGGTTAAGGGGAGGGGTGCTGGCGGAGCGAGGCTTGTGCAAGCCAAAAAAACCCCTTACAGCACTTCAAAAACCGCCCACCATCGGCTAAACTCCGGACAGCGGCGGCAGTCGAACTTCCCCGCCAACGCACCCGTGGCGCAATTGGATAGCGCATCGGTCTTCGGAACCGAGGGTTATAGGTTCGAATCCTATCGGGTGTATTGGGTTTTTTCCCAATGTTTTCCTTGGTCGGACGCAAATTGCGAAACCGTCACTTCGACGAGCGGCCCTTCGATCTCTACCGAAAAACTCGGTAGAAAACGTAGGAGTTGCTTTCTAATGGGCCGACCAAAAACTTTAATGCCGTCTCGTCGATATCATATTAGCGGACAGTCTGTCGTCACGATCCAAGATCGGGACTTTTACCTTGGCAAGCATGATTCGCCCGAAGCTATCGCAAGGTACGCATTTCTCGTCGCAGAGTATCAAAAGAACGGTCTATCGCTTCCTGAAGGATTTTCAATCAAGGAGGCTGATGCTTGGGTCGTGGGGCTCCTTCGCTCAGAATCAGCCGTAAGGTTGACGGACACGCCAGTCAAAGTCGGTGAACTCGCGGAAGCGTACAGAATCTACATCGACAAAAGATACTGTAAGCCGCATCAAGTAACGGATCTTGTTCGAAGACGATCCCTGTGCGACCTGCTCGCTCGCTACGATGGCAAGACGATGGTTGCGGATTTTGGACCGGTAAAGTTAAGATCCTACCGAGATCGCTTCATAAAAGAAGGCGACAAGTCAAGGACTTACATCAATAAGCTTTGCAATGAGATTCGCCGAATCTTCCGATGGGGAGTGAGCCAAGAACTTGTTGGGCCCGAAGTCTTAACGCGATTGGAGAGCATGCAACCACTGGTAGGCGGCGAAGCGGCGTATGAATGCGAGCGTCGGAAACCGGTAAGTCTCGAGCTTGTCCGTGCAACCGCAAAATTCTTGCCCTCCCTGGTCCCACGATGGCGAACAAAGCATCCAGTTCGGCTCTCAGCTCGGGTCAAAGAGGAACGATCCGTTCCCCCTTCCCATAGCGTGCTGTTTTTGAAGATCGAACCTTGAACCGATCTCGCTCCCAATTGATGTCGGACCACTTGAGGTTGAGCGACTCCGACGGGGTACGCAGTCCACCATAACGTGCCAGGGCAAAGATCACCCTCCACTCCTGGTTGGGACAAGCGTCCAGCACTGCCTTGGCCGTCACCGAGTCGATAAATCGATTCTTGGTCTTATCGCTCTTCAAATCGATCCGAACACCTCGGAATGGGTTCTGCTCGATCAAACCATCGGCTAGAGCTTGGTTCATGATCTGTCGACATCGCTTCACATTCTGCCCCGAAGTGTTTGGACCTCCCCGGACCGACCCTGATAAGGAACCTTCTCGGAGAAGTCGATTTCGCAACTGCTCGAAAAACAGGGGCTTACGGAGTTCGAGACCGAATCGGTCGGTCGTTCTGAGAGTGCCGCGTTACGGAAAATCTGCTTAACAGAAACGCGGTTCGAGACCAGCCAGGGCCAGTCAAAGAGTCGCGGAATGGACCTTTAGCCTGCTGGTGAATCGCGTTCTGAGTCTCCACCGACGTTGCGACATGGAATTTCTGCTTGCCGCGATCATTCTCAAAGCTGCGTTTCGGATTGTAAAAAGTGCGATCCACTCACGATTTCCCTCGAACTTACTGCTTTCGGCAATGGCAAGCTTCCGCAACCTCTAGGTAAGTCCAGGCTTCTTGACTAAAACCAGCCGCTAGTCTACAAAAACGCAAATCTATGGATTAGCGAGGCGGGTTGGTTTCGAGGATTGGACTAGTGAATCAAGCAGACTTCCAAAAGGGTTTCCCCGGAAAGCTGGTCGCCACTTATCTCACTGAGTATCTGAATGGGCCAATGGCGCCCCCAACTCAGACAAAAACGTTGGCATTCGTACCCGACCCTCTTCCTCCCAAAATTGATTGGAAGGCATTGCAGATAGAACATTTCGACCGCTATTCCGAAACGCTCTTGGCGCTGGGGAAGATCAATGGTTTGCACAAGCGTGTTGGAAATGCGGCAGCAATGTTGCGAACCTTGTGGATGCGAGAAGCGAAGCTTTCCTCTGAAGTAGAAAACATTCACACGACGGCAGAAGAGCTTGTATTGGCTGGGGCTGGTCGTTTATTGCATCCGCGTGATAGCAGTCTTGAAAGCTGGAACTATGTCCGAGCGCTCGAACATGGGATCCATTCTGACTTGCCATGGTCATCACGACTCATTCGGGAAATGCACGCTATATTGTTACAGAGCGTTCGCGGCAAAAATCATCGCCCAGGTTTGTTTCGCGATAAAGGTGTTTACTTGAGCGGGCCGCTACCTGGAGCTCAACACGCTCGCTTTATTCCCATGCCTCCGGGAGATGAGTTGCTTAATGCAATTCGCGATCTTGAAGCCTTCGTAAACAACTCTCATGACCATATCCCTCCTCTCTTCGCTGTTGCGATCACTCACTACCAATTCGAAACCATCCATCCATTCAGTGACGGGAACGGGCGAATAGGGCGCGTTCTCATTTCACGATCCCTGGTAAAGGAGAAACTGCTCGAGCACCCTGTTGTCTACATGAGTGCTTACATCAACGAAAATCGTAAACAATACGTCGACCTTCTTTTACGAATCAGTCAACAAGGTGGTCAAGCTTGGTCTGACTGGATTGGGTTTTTCTTGGAGGCTATTCGAACTCAGACGCTTGATGCCATCTGGCGAAGTGAAGAATTGATTAATCTGCAAGTTCGCTTTCAAGACCTTCTTAAAACCGATGGGGCACCAACTAGGTTGTTTCCAGTCGTCGAATCCTTATTTGCTTCGCCAGCAATGAATATTGCCGATCTTATGAAACATACACAAACCACAAAAACGACAGCAGGAAAGGACATGGAGCGTTTGGAGCGCCTTGGTATAGTCAGAGAGATTACTGGACGAGAGCGAGAGCGAGATTGGCTCGCGCAAGATATCGTCGACGTTATTTCCAAGGAATCGCCTCAGCAATAACCAGTACCAAGCCCCTGCAAAAACAAGTAGTTGCTCTCGAATGAACTGGGTAATGCAAGTTCACAGGAATGACTTTAAATCGCACCTAAACGCCAGCAGAACTCGTATGATCACCGTTTACGGGAATTGGTCTTCCAATCCGGAAGAACGGAGACCGCACGACGAATCGGTGTGCCTCGATCCACGATCCATGGCTGGACCAAAGCTCGACCTCGACCGGTCGTGACACTGATTGCAAAAGGTGATTATGTCGAGAGCCTCGAAAAGAGGGTCTACCTTCTCGAACGACGCACAGCACGATTGAAAGCTTTGCTTCGACTGTGCGTTTTCTTGCTTCGGCTATCTGGCTTTTCGCTTACCTACCAACGCTTACCTCAGGGGAGCGATAAAGAAAAACTCCTCCGAGTCATTGATCGTGCAAGCCGATTCGTTCGATTGCCGAGATTGCTTGCCTGCATTGGCCTCTCTTCTTCACGCTTCTACGATTGGAGGAACGCGCAAGAGTGTGGATTGGATGATTTCTCGTCTTGTCCCAGATCTTTGCCAGGGCAAATGACTGCGACGGAACGCTCCGAAATGCGATCGATGGTGCGGTCTGAAGACTATCGTCATCTCAGCGTCGGATCGATTGCACGATTGGCCTCACGTTTAGGAAAGGTCTACGCTTGCACCTCGACTTGGTACCGAGCGATTCAAAATGGAAATTGGATCCGGTCTCGCAAACGCATCTACCCACCGAAACCGCGCGTCGGATTACGAGCGACGAAGCCTAACGAGTATTGGCATGTCGATACAACCATTGTTCGATTGCTCGATGGCAGCCGCGTGTACCTTCACGCAATTCTCGATAACTTCTCGCGCCGCATTTTCGCATGGCGATTGAACGACACTTTCGAAACAGGTACGACCGCGGAACTCCTCAAGGAAGCAGCGAGAGGACTCCCCGAAAACACAGTCCCCTCTGCGGTCATGGATTCGGGCGTTGAAAACGTGAATGGCACGGTAAACGAGCTTGTTTCTGATGGCTCGATCCAACGTATCCTTGCGCAGGTCGATATTGTGGAATCGAACAGTATGATCGAGGCCTGGTGGCGTCAGCTCAAGCACCAGTGGTTGTACTTGAACGAACTCGATCGTGCGAATTCGGTGCGCAAGCTCATTGCTTTCTACGTGGAGCAGCACAATTCGGTTGTTCCCCATTTTGCTTTTCAAGGGCAGACGCCCGACGAGATGGTCTTTGGGACCGGAGCGAAAGTTCCGGTGGACCTTAAAGAGAAGCGAGCAGCAGCAAGAGCTGCGAGGATAGCGCACAATCGCGCTCTATCGTGTGATCGATGCAAAGCAAAAGAAAGCGAACCAGAACTTGTATCACTCCAAAACAACACGAGCTAAGCCATGTCCAACTGCGTCTTGTACCAAGAAAAGAGGATCACCAGGCGAGCAACAAAACTCGATGGATGTCTTAGTGAACGTTACAAGCTAGAAAATCGAGTTAGAACCAACTCACATAACCATACAAACGCCCCAACCGATCGCCCGTTTACACCAAAGTGAGTCCAAGCACATCGATTGCACGAACTGGGCCTCAGAGAAACTCTCGCCGCACCATCAACTCGACTAATAGCGCCGAGTTCTCGAACGCTTTTTTCCAGAATGTTCTGCAGCGCCGAACAGAGAATTCTCAGAGAGTCGTCCGGGCTGTTAAACCGGAGTGCACTGTAAAACAGAGAATTTGAGATTGGAAAAACGGAAAAAGCCGAGGATAAAAATCCTCGGCTTTTTCCGTTAACGACGTTGTCTCGGAAATTCCGAGGATTTGAAAGGCTCCCCGAGCGCAACCCTCTTCGTAACAATACTCTCTTTTAGCAAGAGCTGCAAGTTGTTTTATGGAAGGGACTTAAGCGGTTTCGAGACCCGTTCGGTATACTGCTATCGGTAGGAACGAGTTCGAACCCATTCTTCAAATTCGGTTCACAACCGGACCCATATTTTTTCTCGAACACCCTATTGAACGGAGATCCCTGGAACAGATTTCTCTTTTCCTCTCGCGAGTTGCCCTCTCGCAATCCGCGACTTACAATATGTCGGTACTTGTGCGTGTCTCCCGACGGAATCGCAAATGACGATCACGAAAAAAGATCAGATCCTCCAGCTGTTGAAACGCATGGAGATTGTCCGACCGCGTGACGTTGAAGCGATCGGCATCTCTGGCGCTTACCTCCACTGGCTATGCGACCATGGCATTCTGGAACGCACTAGCAGGGGACTTTACACGCTCCCCAATCCGGAACCAACCGAGTTCCGGTCAATCGTGGAGGCGTGCAAACGCTCGCCCCATGCCACAGTCTGCCTGCTGAGCGCCCTGCGAATGCACGACCTGACAACGCAGTCACCTCATGAAGTTTGGTTGGCAATCGGGGAGAAAGACCGTAAACCCCAGATGACCTATCCCCCAATTCGCGTGGCGCGATTCTCTGGGGAGTCGAAACGATTCGGAGTACAGTATCGAACGATCGAAGGCGTGACGATTCCTGTATACTCGCCAGCAAAGACGATTGCGGACTGCTTCAAGTATCGCAATAAGATCGGCCTCGACGTTGCTATCGAGGCTCTCAAAGATTGTCTTCGTTCCCGCAAGGCCACCATGGATGAAATCTGGGAGGCCGCCAAGGTTTGTCGCATGGCAAACGTGATTCGACCTTACCTGGAGGCAATAGCGTGACCAATAAGTCACCGCGAGACGTATCCGCGTCGGTTCGCGCGCGATTACTGAACATCTCCAAAAGGAACAGTGAAGCTTTCGACTTGGTTCTCGTTCGATTTGCAATTGAACGTCTGCTGTATCGACTTTCCCAATCAACGTTCCGCGATCGATTCGTCGTGAAGGGAGCCATGATGTTTCAAGTCTGGACGCGTCTCGCACATCGTCCCACGCGCGATCTGGATTTACTTGGATTTGGACTACCCGATATCGATCATCTCGCTCGTGTTTTTCGCGACTTATGCGATCAACCGGTAGAAGACGATGGATTGGTTTTTATGGCCGACACGGTCTCTGCGAGCAAGCTGAAAGAAGATGAAGAGTATGAGGGTATCAGAATCAAATTCGATGCGAAGTTGGGGGCCGCACGCATTCCGATTCAGGTGGATATCGGGTTTGGGGACGCGATTACTCCTAAACCTATCCTCATCGATTTCCCAACGGTACTTGAGCTTCCACCCCCAACGCTCCAATCCTATCCACGCGAAACAGTCATTGCGGAAAAGTTTCAAGCCATGGTGACGCTGGGCATAGCAAACAGCCGCATGAAGGACTTCTTTGACCTCTTTGTCCTTTGTACAGAATTTGAATTTGATGGAGAGCTTATCTGCCAAGCCATTAAAGCAACCTTTGATCGTCGTAAGACTGTTATTCCAGATACACTCCCAGTGGCGTTGAGAACTGAGTTCTCGGAGGATAAGCAAAAGTCAGTACAATGGAACGCTTTCCTGCGTAAGTGTAACTTGACCGTCAACCATCTTGATCTTAAGGAAGTAACAACTCGTCTAGCAGGCTTCCTCATGCTGCCAGCCAAAGCAGCATGTCATGGGAATGCATTTGTCATGCGCTGGCATCCAAGTAAAGGATGGACGGAAAAGAAATAGCTCAAAAGACAGTTACAGCTGTCTTCTTCAACTCCATTCCATGCGACCTCAGCGTCGCACCAACTTCCTCTACTGTGATCGCACCTAAACGCCAGCAGAACTCGTATGATCACCGTTTACGGGAATTGGTCTTCCAATCCGGAAGAACGGAGACCGCACGACGAATCGGTGTGCCTCGATCCACGATCCATGGCTGGACCAAAGCTCGACCTCGACCGGTCGTGACACTGATTGCAAAAGGTGATTATGTCGAGAACCTCGAAAAGAGGGTCTACCTTCTCGAGCGGCGCATAGCACGATTGAGAGCTTTGCTTCGACTGTGCGTTGTCTTGCTTCGGGTATCGGGCTTTTCGCTTACCTACCAGCGATTGCCTCAGGGGAACGATAAAGAAAAGCTCCTCCGAGTCATTGATCGTGCAAGCCGATTCGTTCGATTGCCGAGGTTACTTGCCTGCATTGGCCTCTCTTCTTCACGCTTCTACGATTGGAGGAACGCGCAAGAGTGTGGATTGGATGATTTCTCGTCTTGTCCCAGATCTTTGCCAGGGCAAATGACTGCGACGGAACGCTCCGAAATGCGATCGATGGTGCAATCCGAAGACTATCGTCATCTCAGCGTCGGATCGATCGCTCGATTGGCCTCGCGCTTGGGAAAGGTCTACGCTTGTACCTCGACTTGGTACCGAGCGATTCAAAGCGGAAATTGGATCCGGTCTCGCAAACGCATCTACCCACCGAAACCTCGAATCGGCTTACGGGCGACGAAGCCAAATGAGTATTGGCATGTCGACACGACCATTGTTCGATTGCTCGATGGCAGCCGCGTGTACCTTCACGCAATTCTCGATAACTTCTCGCGCCGCATTCTCGCATGGCGATTGAACGACACTTTCGAAACAGGTACGACCGCGGAACTCCTCAAGGAAGCAGCGAGGGGACTCCCCGAAAACACAGTCCCCTCTGCGGTCATGGATTCGGGCGTTGAAAACGTGAATGGCACGGTAAACGAGCTTGTTTCTGATGGCTCGATCCAACGTATCCTTGCGCAGGTCGATATTGTGGAATCGAACAGTATGATCGAGGCCTGGTGGCGTCAGCTGAAGCACCAGTGGTTGTATTTGAACGAACTCGATAGCGCGAGTTCCATTCGCAAGCTCATTGCTTTCTACGTGGAGCAGCACAATTCGGTTGTTCCCCATTTTGCTTTTCAAGGGCAGACGCCCGACGAGATGGTCTTTGGCACCGGAGCGAAAGTTCCGGTGGACCTTAAAGAGAAGCGAGCAACAGCGAGAACTGCGAGGTTAACGCACAATCGCGCTCTAAGCTGTGATTTATGCAAAGCAAAAGAAAGCGAACCAGCACTTGTATCACTCCAAAACAACACGAGCTAAGCCTTACGCACCTGCGTCTTGTACCAAGAAAAGAGGATCACCAGGCGAGCAACAAAACTCGATGGATGTCTGATTGAACGTCGCAATCCAGAAAATCGAGGTAGAACCAACTCACAAAACTACAGAAACGCCCCAACAGATCGCCAGTTTGCACCGAAGTGAGTTCAAGCACATCGATTTCACGAGGCGGGCCTCAGAGAAACTCGCGCCGTACCATCAACTCGACTAATAGCGCCGAGTTCTCGAACGCTTTTTTCCAAAATGTTCTGCAGCGCCGAAATTCTGCAGCGCCGAACCGTAAAATGGACCGAAAGACGCATTCGGTGCATCATCTTGCTCGCAAGCGGCTCTCTGGCCGCCATCTTGCGGCCCCTCGAGCGATAGACTCAGGGGAATTACCCCCACAAAAAAACCATAGAGAAAATGCAGGGAAAACCAACTTCGGTCATCCCTGTGCCCCCGCATCGGCGGATCCGTTTAATGAGTTGGTTTAGTTCTTATGGGTGAACGACACCTTCGGAAACAGACGCGACAGCGGAACTCCTTAACGAAGCAGCGAAGGGACTCCCCGAAAACACAGTACCCTCTGCGGTCATGGATTCGGGCGTTGAAAACGTGAATGGCACGGTAAACGAGCTTGTTTCTGATGGCACGATCCAACGTATCCTTGCGCAGGTCGATATTGTGGAATCGAACAGTATGATCGAGGCCTGGTGGCGTCAGCTGAAGCACCAGTGGTTGTATTTGAACGATGGGACCGGAGCGAAAGTTCCGGTGGACCTTAAAGAGAAGCGAGCAACATCAAGAGCTGCGAGGATAGCGCACAATCGCGCTCTAAGCTGTGATTTATGCAAAGCAAAAGAAAGCGAACCAGCACTTGTATCACTCCAACACAACACGAGCTAAGGATTGTCCGACTGCGTCTTGTACCAAGAAAAGAGGATCACCAAGCGAGCGACAAGCTCGATGGATGTCTGATTGACCGTCGCAATCCAGAAAATCGAGGTTGAACCAACTCACAAAACAATAAAAGCGATCCGGCCGATCGCCCATTTAGGTCGAAGTGAGTCCAGGTTCATCGATTGCACGAGGTGGGCCTCAGAGAAACTCGAGCCGCACCATCAAATCGCCTAATAGCGTCGAGTTCTCGAACACTTTTTTCCAGAATGTTCTGCAGCGCCGAAGTGCGATTACTGTTTCCCAAACATCTCTTCAAGTGCCTTCATCCAACTGGGTGCCACTGATTCGCTGCCAACTTTAGGTTCACCAACATGGACATAGAATAGCTCTGATGCAACGGCTTTTCGCCTTCCAAATACACAGAAGCCCAACAGATCGTGGACACTTCCGTCAGAAGTTCTGAAGTAGAGTGTTGACTTAGTTGAGTAATCGCTCCATTCTCGAATCGAACTCCATTCAATCGATTTCATCCGGAACCAACGAATCTCTACGCGTTGCTCGCACATTGAAACAGAAAAGGTTAGCAACGACAATGCGTGCAACATCCACATAACCGACATGATTCCGACAAAACACCAAGCGACGCTTGGTGCACGTAATTCTACTTTAAGAAAGTAGGCGACATACCAGAGAGCAATCGAAATTACTGCAGGAAAAACGATGCCAATCACAGATGGCCGAAACACAACTTTTTCTAGTTTAGGTCGGTGCATGTTTCCCCACTGATTATCGTCCATGAGGCGCTTGTTGAGACGATCCTCCCCCCCAAGTCAACTGCAATTTGACCGTTCACATTTACTGAACCATTGACACAGAAACGATCCTTCCACTTACAACCACCAGCACAACTGCATTCATAGCACCTACGAAACGAGACGTTCACTCTACCCTCGACATAAAGTGACAATCTAGCGTCGCCAACAGGATTAATTGGGGCTGCCCACCAAGGGAGCTTTATTCGAACATTGCCCTCTCCTCCTCCGGCTATCGCAGCGGTCCCGCCAATCTCGAAACATCCTCCGCCAAGGATTTTTCCAGGGCAATTGCATTCGTCGGAGTAAAAAAACGCAGACCCAGAACCAAATATTCCGCCGCTTACCTTTAACCCAAGCCAGTAGGTTGTTTGAAAATATTCGTTTCCGTACGAACCACCGTACGTAGTAGCAAAAAGCTCTCCCTTCGCAGTTAGCTCTACGCCAGCCTTCCAATCCTTAACGATTTTCCCGCAACCACAATCCGTTTCGCATATCTCTCCGGAAATCTTGGGTGTTAACGTGTACTCCCATCCCAGAAATCCTACTTGTCCTTTGGAAGTGGTGGCTCCAAAAAGCCCCCCCGCTCCAGGAATAAAAAGTGGCGTTCCACTCGCGCCCCAGCATGCAAGCCCCATCGGATCAATGCCCGCCGCAACAAAATAGGATCTATATATTGAAGGCCCGTCTTGATACCCTATTGGATCCCTCCCCATGAATCTTCCTGCGAGCCCACTCATCCACCTTGCCCTAAAGTGATACAAGCCAAGCGTCTGATCCCATTCACGTCCCGTGTAGGTGTAGCGATTGTTGATCGCTGAACTCGAAAGGACCGAGCCTGAACCATCGAGGATGGTTGGCTGGCCGTAGGCTGTGTAGGCGTAGCGTTCGGCTACGGAGCCTGAAGAAGTGGTTACCGCGGTGATTGAGTATTGCTGGTTTCTGTGCAGATAGTAAATCGTTCCGCTGGTACCAGCCGCCTTGCGGACAACCGGTTCATCGATGTAGCTAGCGTACACATAGCGATGCGTTGGCGAGCTAGGAGCATCCCCGTATCCATAATCGGCGATCGTCTGCTGGTCCTGCTGCACATAGACGAAGGAGCCGGAGGTTCCTTGTCGCGCTACGCGTCTTCCCAGTGCGTCGTACTGGAACGTGACATCGTTTGAGCCGTTGTTGTCCACATCGGCGCTCTTGAGCTTGTTGTCGAAGTCATAGCCAACCGCCATCGCCACGCCACTGGTCGTGAGCGTCGTCGGGAGCAGGGTTATGTTCCCCTTCACATCCGTCGTGACGTTTTGCCCCCCTGCGGTGAGCAGCTCGTGGGTAGGACCATGGGTGCGGTTCTGCGCTGTGCCATTGGTGGTGATGCTGTTCCAGTCACCCACACTGGTAAGACTCCACGATTGGGTAAACGTTCCGCTAGCACGGGCGAAGCCGGTGAGACGGTCCTCGTCGTCGTAACTGGTGCCTGCTGAAGTAAACCCGTAATTGCTCATCGTCCCACCGATGGTTTCCGATGTTTTGTTCTTGTTCGAATCCCAAGTATAACTCAGGTTCCCGATGGATGTACCTGTTCCTCCGTACGAAATTGCCGTTAAGAGGTTATCGCTCGCATAGGTGCGCGATTCGGTGACTCCGTTGCCGAGGGTTTCTCCCGTGAGGCGACGGCCATCGTCGTAGGTTCTCGTGCTAATGGTCGAACCATCTAATTTCAGTTGGTTCAGAGCGCCTGTGGCGTGGTAGGTGCGCTCGGAGATCGAACTGTCAGGGTAGGTGACCTTGGTCAATTCCCCTCGGGAATTGTATTCACTGGTAATCGTGTAGGTTTGGCCGCCAATGGTGAGCGCCTCGGTGGCCTTGCGCCCTATTGGGTCAAACGTGTAGGTGACCGTGTTGCTGTAACGGCCATTCACGGCTGTGAGCATGCGCCCTGCGCGATCGAAGGTGAAGGTATCCGAATCGGCGATCGTTCCCGTGGGGCTATTGGCTGCCGTTCGGTAATCCTTGGTCGTCATTCTCCCGGCAAGGTCAAACGTGAAGGTGACCGTATCGCCCAATTGGTCCTGTTTGCGTTTAACGCGCCCTGCGTTGTCGTAAACAAACGTGACGATCCCGTAGCCTGTTTGGCCAGGGGAGGTGCCTGACGTGTGATCTGGGTAGGTTTCTGTGAGTTTGGAGCCTCGGGAGTCATACGTGTAGCTGGTCGTCTGGCTCTCTGCATCGGTCAGGGAGGCTAATTGTCCCAAGGCGGTGTAGGTGAACGACGTTACTGCGCTAATCCGATCGGTGGTCGACTTCCTGCGCCCTCGCGCATCGAAGGTGATGTAAGTGTGCTTGTTCTTGGCATCGGTTTGCTTGATCGCGTTTCCAGCTTTGTCGTATTCGGTCTTGGTAACTGCGCTGTTGGTATCGGTTCGTTGGGTATTGCGCCCCAGGGCATCGTAGAGCATGTCCGCTCCCACATTGTTGGGATCGCGAACCGACAGTTGGTTTCCGGCGGCATCGAAGGTCATGGTCGTGACCTTGCCAAGCTGGTCAATGCTGCGCAAGGTGCGCCCTGCCGCATCGGTCCAACTGGCCGTCGTGTTCCCTTGGGGATCCACCGACTTGGTGACTAAGACCGTTCCGTACCCGGACAAGGAAGTGGTCGCGTCGTAGACCGTGCAATTCCACGTTGCGAGCGTATTGAGGGCTGTAGCACCGGATCCACGGTAATTGTTGAGCTTGCCGCTCATGACCGAGCGCCCTGCGGCATCGGAGATAGTAAAGCTAATTTCGTCTTCTGGGCTAATGACAACGGCTGCTTTCCCAGGAGCGGTGGAACTGAAGGTCACATTGGCTCCTCCGTTGGCTTCGGTGGAAGCCAACTTGGAGATCGCGTTCGACAAAGAGACGTTAAACGTTCCGGAACCTCCGGTTCCCAGCTTCGAGACCGAGACTCCGGTGGAGTTATCCAATCCAACCCCATCGGCCAAGTTATCGTCGTACAGATACTGCGTCGTGAGTCCATCAGAGAGCGATACCCCTCCGATCCCTGCAATTGGGGGATTGGCAGGATCGACGGTCCCTCGTGCCGAGAGCCACGTAGTCTGGTAGATCACGCGCCCGCGTCCATCGAACTTGGTCGTCGACTCCGAAAGGGTCTTTGCATCGGTGGGATTCGAGAACGATCCCACATGGGTCGACACATCCGATACCTGGATCGTGTGGACTGTGCGACCATTGGAATCGGTGTTCACAATGGTTCCGTGTCCAAGTGGATCGGCGTTGGCCGTCTTCTTTTCGCAGCAGGAGTCTTCGTAGCGCGTCCAGACATTTCCGCCAAAGTCGGTGCGGGTCGCTTGATGGCCTCCGAGGTCATACGTAAACGATTCGGTGGCTGCGATGGAGGAACCGGTTGCATCGGTGTGGCTAGCTACTAAGCCTCGGCCATTGTAGGTCCAAGTCTCTTTGGCCTTCTGGTAGCCTTCGGTGTCCGTGGAATCGAAGTACCGAGGGTGGCGAACTTCGGTAACGTTTCCAGCTAGATCATAGAAGGTGTCCGATCTGGCTTCGATCGATGTGCCATAGGCCGCTTTCTTCGTGGTCTCACGCCCTTGGCCGTCGTACTCGTAGCGAGTCTCCGTGCCGCGTCCGTCGATGACTTGCGTCAAGCGCCCCACATCGTCGCGGATCGCATCGTGGATCACATAGAGAGCGTTTGCGCTCGTATTGCGAGTGGCGTCCCAGACTTCTTCGAAATCGGCGAAGCTATGCTCGGGCACGGTGCAAGTGATCGTTCGAATCAGGGTGCGATCGCTAGCGCGATAACCGTAATACTTCCGGCGCCCTTGCGGGTCTTCGTCGTAGAACAACAGATCGCCCAGATAAACCTTCTTGCTCGAAAACGTTACTCCCGAACGGGGATATTGCTTCGTCTCGGTCAAGCGGTTGCGGAAGTCGTAAACGTAATCTGTTTCAGAACCGTTTACCTTGACCTTGCTTTTAAGTTGATCGCTTCCATCTACGTAGACGTATTCCGTAACTTGCTTCAGATTGACGTCGGTAATGACGGTATCATCCGCATTGCCATCGAGGACATTCGCATCGATCGCTGCGTTGTGGTTGTGTTTGATCAAACGCCCGGAGTCATCGTATTCGAAGGTGTCAACGACACCCATGCGGTCCTTCTTCTTGAGGATTTTGCCCGTATTCCCATGGGAATCGGTTCCGTAGAGCGTTTGTTCCGTCGTGCTATCTGCATAGGACTTTTGGGTTAGCGATCCGCTGTTGTCATACGTATAGGTGATCGTATGACCTTCAGGATTGGTTTCTTGGTAGAGGAGACCAGCGGTGTTGTAGGAGTAGGTCCATTCAGGGCGAGCTTGCCCTGAACTCACTGCTGGCCCGATCTTTTTGGTCAATCGCTTTTGGCTATCGTACTCGTAGTCCGTCCGATGGAGAGTCGGTGTCGAGGAGTTGTATAGGGCGGTCATCTCCGCCTTGAGCATCCCAGCACTTGCATGGGTAGACCCGTAGTACTCTTTGGTGGTTACTGCGTATTGCGATGTTTGCACATCACTCCCGCTTTGTTCCTTGATGCCTTTTTCAACCGTGGTGAGGTTCCCAGAAGAATCGTAGGTAAACTTTTCGACGGATCCATCGCGTTGGCGGACCCGCGTGGGCTTACCGAACGTGTTGTAGGTTCGGTTGATTACCGTCGAGTCAACTTCATTCGTGATGCTCGTTGGGTTCCCATCGGAATCGTAAGTAACTGTGATTTCTCGCCCTGCTTCGTCGAGATAGCCAGGCAACTCGCCGGTTCGAAGATTAGCAATTGTCGTTGTAGAAACGGCTCCGACTACCACTTCGGAAATATCACCTTCGATACCCATGAATGCGACTTGGTTCGCAATAGGAGGGGGCGGTCCGCTCGGCTCCTCCTCTGGCGGAGGAGCTTGGTCGCCATACTCCCAACTGATCACATTACGAAAAGTGCCGTTGCCTGAAACAACTTTTGCCTTTAGTCCACCATACAAAACGAACTTTTCATCGATCTCGGGGTCGCTGTTGGGTATGAGCAACCACTCGGTTCCTCCATTTTCACTCTCCACCATTCGATGGATCCCGGATGGTTGGTTGATGATCTCTAAAGTCCCGTTGGTATCCAAGGTCATGTAGTCTTGGGTCAGATAATGCTTGACCGTTCGACCTTGGTATTTGCCACCGATTCCACCTTCTTTGATTTCGACCGTAGCCGTTTGAGTGTAGGTGTCTTGTCCGTAGGTAAATGTGGTCTCTCGCCCACCAGGAATGTTGACTGTCGTCAAATAATCATCGTACTCAAAGGTCGTCGTCGATCCAAAATTGCGGGCAATGGAGGTAACACACCTTAAAGGCGAATTCACCAAGTGGTGTACCCAAAGAGCGTATGAAGGTCAAAGTGATGGAGGGGAGTCGGTCTACCAATTCCTCGATATCGAGGGCCAACCGTGCATTGAAATCGTTGCAAAAGGAGTTTTGATTCGAAATAACTAGCTTCAAAGCTTTGCCCCAGGAAGAAGAGCGACTGACAATGTCTTGGGCCAAATTAATAAGGTAGCTCTAATTTGGTCAAGTGACCGCCGTCGACCGACGCACATCGGCGATGAAGCGTATTCGTACGACGACAACGGCAATCGGCTGAGCAAAGTACGGATCAGCACCGCTTCGGCCGATGACAAGACGGTCGAGTACCAGTGGGATCATCGCAATCGTCTGATCAGCATCGTTACCAAGAACAACTCGGGGGTGGTCACCAAGAAGGTCGACTACGAATACGATGTGTTCAATCGCCGGGTGAGCAAATCGATCAATGCCGACGGAGCCGGTCCAGGGGCGACCGAGGTGACACGATTCGTTTACGATGCCTTCGGCAATGTGGTCAGCGAAACTGACGCTGCCATTGCATTCTTGTACGGCTTCACTGGCCGCGAACGCGACGAAGAGAGTGGACTCAATTACCATCGCGCCCGCTACTACGAAACGGCCACCGGCCGCTGGCTCAGCAACGACCCCATCGGCTTCGCCGCCGGTGATACCAACATCCAGCGATATGTTGGTAATAATCCGGTTAACTACGTCGATCCAAGTGGATTGACTGGAACTCCGGTTGCAGTGTCTGTGGAAACGGATAG
This sequence comes from Brakhagea slesvicensis, assembly GCF_052161625.1. Lineage (GTDB taxonomy): Bacteria > Planctomycetota > Planctomycetia > Pirellulales > Pirellulaceae > JBKCUI01. The sequence continues at coordinate 2,578,735 of NZ_CP197412.1, read as the reverse complement.
CGTGGATTCAGGAGGCATGTGGGAGGCTCCAATTAGCCGTGGGACCGTAAGGAGCTGCATAGTATGCCACAATCCGATCATTATGAACGGAGGAAGTTTTGAGGATCTCCCTTTATCGTTTCAGCGGGGGGCGATGGAGTTTCTACGAGTCGATACGGTTGTAGATGCCGAGATTGGGATTGATTCTCTTCGCGATGCACACGATTCCGCTCAAGAAGCTTCGGTTGGTGTCGCGTCGGTGGTTGTTGAACCAGTCGACTGGTATCTAACGATAAGAGAGATATGGAATGATCCAAGCAATCCGTGGAGCTATCCCGGGTTGTTACCATTCATTCCAGCTGTCGGTGGTATACTCATCAAGAGGGTCGACGATGTCGTGGCGGCCCCAGTTAGTGCAGGAAACACATTTCCGAGCAATCCAAATGATTTACTTCCGGGAGTACCTCGGACAGTCAAACCGAACGGTAACCAAGTGATTCACGCTTCGGATAGAGTTCGAATTCGAGCAGAAGCACACCCAATCAATCCTGGGGAAATTCATGCGCCTAGGCATCATGATCAACACTATCACGTTGAAATTCGACTCGACCCCACCAGGAGTTGGAATAATCCCAACAACGTACAAAAGGTGTTGCCTCCGAACTACCAACCGGGGCACGGTACAGGATTCTTGCCCGGTGAGAACTTCCCAGGAATGTAAGTATGACTATGACAACACAACAATCCGTTGAAACACCGATCGGCTTTGCCGATGGAAAAGTAGTTCGAATCGAAAAGCTAGGCATGAAGGTTCATGTGGCTGTTCAGGCGTGGGACGAATCTACGATTGAGGTCGAATTCGATGAAGTAATAGGAATTCGGGAATCGATGGCATTTGAACTGTCGGATTTGGTGGTAACACACCTTAAAGGCGAATTCACCAAGTGGTGTACCCAAAGAGCGTATGAAGGTCAAAGTGATGGAGGGGAGTCGGTCTACCAATTCCTCGATATCGAGGGCCAACCGTGCATTGAAATCGTTGCAAAAGGAGTTTTGATTCGAAATAACTAGCTTCAAAGCTTTGCCCCAGGAAGAAGAGCGACTGACAATGTCTTGGGCCAAATTAATAAGGTAGCTCTAATTTGGTCAAGTGACCGCCGTCGACCGACGCACATCGGCGATGAAGCGTATTCGTACGACGACAACGGCAATCGGCTGAGCAAAGTGCGGATCAGCACCGCTCCGGCCGCTGACAAGACGGTCGAGTACCAGTGGGATCACCGCAATCGTCTGATCGGCATCGTTACCAAGAACAACTCGGGCTTGGTCACCAAGGAGGTCGACTACGAATACGACGTGCTCAATCGCCGGGTGAGCAAATCGATTGATGCCGACGGTGCCGGTCCAGCGTCGGCCGAGGTGACGCGGTTCGTTTACGATGGCGGTGATATTCTGGCGGTCACCGACGCCAGCGGCGACATCACGCATCGCATGCTGCATGGTCCGGCGGTGGATCAGATTCTAGCCATCGAAGAGGACGCGACCGGCGAGGTCCTATGGGGACTGACCGATCATTTGGGCAGCATTCGCGACATCGTGGACAACGACGGAAACGTCGAGAATCACATCGTTTACGATGCCTTCGGCAAGGTGGTCAGCGAGACAGCCGCAGCGGTCGACTTCCTATTCGGCTTCACCGGCCGGGAGCGAGATGAAGAGAGCGGACTGAACTACCATCGCGCCCGCTACTACGACACGGCCACCGGCCGCTGGCTCAGCAACGACCCCATCGGCTTCGCCGCCGGTGATACCAACATCCAGCGATATGTTGGTAATAATCCGGTTAACTACGTCGATCCAAGTGGATTGACTGGAACTCCGGTGCAGTGTCTGTGGAAACGGATAGCGTGGATTCAGGAGGCATGTGGGAGGCTCCAATTAGCCGTGGGACCGTAAGGAGCTGCATAGTATGCCACAATCCGATCATTATGAACGGAGGCAGCTTCGAGGACCTGCCCTTGTCATTCCAGCAAGGAGCGATGGAGTTTGCGCGTGTTCAAACGCCGGCACAATTTGACGCAAGAATAAGTTTATTGGAGGATTTGGCTCGGACGACGGAAGTAACAGTTGGGGTCGTTGGGACCGTCGGTGTTGGAGTAGTAGTGGGACCGATCGTCGTCGGAGGCATATCGGGGACCACAGTCCTAACAGAAGTGGTTGACACCGTAGCCGAAGAAGCTGTTGCCACCGCAACTGGAGGAGCAGTTCCGTTCCTACCCTTGAGCCCGGTTGATGTCCTGCAAGACGGCGGCCGCGCGGTCCTGCGAAGACTGTGGCGAGCCTCCCCGCCGAGAATCGGAAACCCCGCAGACGAGATTGCCGGCGGCTTCCATCCCAAAGACTACGTTGATGATGGCTTGATTCCGGCTGGCCCCTACTTCGGCGTGGATGACGCAGGAAGAGGGGTTGCTGAAGGATTTGAACCGATTTACGAAAATGGAATTCAAGAGATTATTATTCCAGGTGCCACTTTCGACGACATGATGGACGATGGAATACTGGTGGTGGACGGACACTATCCGGGCGGTGTGGCTGTATACGCACCTACGGAAAGTCTCCCTCGTTTCAACGATGGAATTCAACAGGGACCACCTAATATCTATCACCCAAGCCCCAACAGGAGATAGCATGGAAATACGCATTAATGACACAGTCGACGCGAAAGTAATTTCAAAGCAAGGCTACGGGATCATCCTCGAATACGATGGCCACCAGATCATAGTACTTGCACCGTACTTGCCTCAAAAGGGGAGGGAAACGGTAAGCTCGATCCGAGAGGGGAGTGTATTACCTGTGAATATCGTAAGAAAAAATGAACAGACTGGCGCGTTCGTTGGGAGGATTGAAGCAAGAGCGTGTGACGAAACATGATTGTTACTGGCCGCATCGCACTCGCATTCTCGGCAGAGAAGAAAAAGGGTCAGGAGCGAATGGCACTGTCGAGTCGTAAGTTGTTTCAGGTGCAGCGCTTGCGCAATTCGCGACGAAGTTGTTCGCGAGGTTTCATCATCAGTTTGTATCCGTGCCTTCTTCGTTTCAATTCGCGACGTTCTAAACAGCCGGGTCGGTTTGCGACCTCGCAACGCGCGTGGAAGAGAAAAGGGGTCAGGAGCCTTTTTTGGGGAGATTATCGCTCACGGGCGAGCTGTCGCAGTGAGGGAGCAGCTTCTCTGACTCTTCTCAATCTCTAGCTTGGGCAACTGACCGCCGCCGACCACACGCACATCAGCGACGAAGCGTATTCGTACGACGAGAATGGCAATCGGCTGACCAAAGTACGGATCAGGACCGCTCCGGCCGAAGACAAGACGGTCGAGACCCAGTGGGATCATCGCAATCGTCTGACCGGTATCGTTACCAAGAACAACTCGGGCGTGGTCACCAAGGAGGTCGACTACGAATACGACGTGTTCAACCGCCGGGTGAGCACATCGATCGATGCCGACGGTGCCGGTCCAGCGGCGGCTGAGGTCACCCGATTCGTTTACGATGCCTTCGGCAATGTGGTCAGCGAAACTGACGCTGCCATTGCATTCTTGTACGGCTTCACTGGTCGCGAACGAGACGAAGAGAGTGGACTCAATTACCACCGCGCCCGCTACTACGAAACGGCCGCTGGCTGAGCAACGACCCCATCGGCTTCGCCGCCGGGGATACGAATATCCAACGGTACGTCGGTAATAATCCGGTCAACTATGTCGATCCGAGTGGATTGACTGGAACTCCGGTTGCAGTGTCTGTGGAAACGGACAGCGTGGATTCGGGAGGAATGTGGTCTCCACCACCACAGCAGAGACAGGACGGGTAGCCGTGTGAACAAGGTTCAGTACACTTGGTAACGAAAAGGATCAATCACGTCGAGCGAGAAGGGACGGACCGCCCAAGGCCGGTGGACCGACACGTTGAGTGCATCCGCTGGTTAGCTCATGCCTTTTCTGATCCGGCAGGTTCGAGTGTGAATCGATCCCTAACGTCGGTTAGGAAGATGATGAGCAAATTGTATGCGTTAGAGACCGCCTCCAAATCAGACCAGATTCTAGCAGAGCGTCTCGTTGATTGCACATCAGCCAGGAGGTGGACGCAGAAATGAGTCAAAACTACTCAGGACGACTAGGAACACAGATAGATTGTAACGTTCAACATCTTGGACAAACAGGAACACTAATCAACACTCATTGCCACTAATCGAAAACCACCACGAACCTATGCTCTTACTTATTAGTGGTGATTAGTGACGATTAGTGTTCTGCTATCATGCGATCCGAGGATTTGATTGGCAGAGAACTCGTAGGTATGGTTCACATGTCTGGCAGCACACAATTGTTTGGAAATCAATATGGAGGTATAGAAAGACTTTTCACAACTCTGCTGAGCTAACTAGTAATTCTCCGGCGCCCGCGCCGGATAATAGGGGATTAGACTAACCCATTTGGCAGGTCAAATGGGCTATGGGACCCATTAATTTTTGCCTCATCTTCTAAAACGTAAAGCTAGGTAACTTCTAACGAATTATGCCCCAGAATGCTCTGTAAACGCGTCATTTGCATTCCGGACAAGTGGAGGTGCGTTGCTGCAGCCCGCCGAATATCGTGTGGCGTAATCCGTCGACGGATGCCAGATCTCGCGAGAGCGTCGTGAAATATCCGGCGCTGATGGTCGTCGTTGCTGTGATAGCGTTTCAGATGTCCATCTGCCGGGGCCCGGCTTAGTGTCTCGCTTGGGAATAGCCACATCCAACCGAGCTCACGAGGCGCAGAAGGGCATTTGCGAGCATAGGCATGAGGTACTGGCACCCCGTTAGGGTTGTTGGTTGCATCGTGTCGGTGAAAACTTTCGGCGACTTCGATCTGGTGGCGAACTTTGTCGTGGATTGATTTCGGGAAAGGGACAATCCGGAAATGATCGTGATTTGTGCTAGCACGCTCAATTTGCTCGTCCGCGAAATTCAGGTCATTGATCGATAGATTCAAGGCATCCGAGAGGCGTACACGCTCCTCCAAAGGCCGAGCCAAAAACTCATTCCCCATTTTGCCTTTCAAGGGCAGACATCCGACGAGATGGTCTTTGGGACCAGAGCGACAGACTCGATACATCCATCCTGCTCGCCCCTCTCTAATTTCCACTTTCGAAACTCGACTCTCCAGCCGCTTCGCGACTCCCCAGTTCTCGAGCGCTTTTTTTCAGAATGTCCTGCAGCGCCGAAGTACGACTATGCTTCCCTTCTTCGAATTCGTTCTTGCCGTTGAATTGCCGCAACTCTAATGTTCTCAGGTAGACCGGGTATTTTCAGGGCCCTTGTCAGATCCTCCGCCGCCTTATCACTTTCGTCAATGGCGGAGTAGGCGAGCGCTCTGTTGTAGAGTGCCATCCCCAGTACATCATTGGATATGCCTGATGCATCTATCGCAGAGGTGTAGTCTAAAACGGCCCCAGCAAAGTCGCCTTTCTTCGCCTTTGACATTCCGTTTCGGTACAACGAAATAAATTTCGCACGACTTGAGAACCGACTTTTCAGCCAATCAACAATTGTCATTTTAAGCAACTCGATGAAAAAATCGTGGAATTGAAGTCCGCTTTTCGAACTGTCTTCAAGGTATCAAATTCCGATTCAGGATGGAACTCGCAGTCGAATCAACTGAGGGACTTGAGATATAACCAAATGTTGGGTTCTGTGAATTGAGAAAAAGGTGGCGTATCCTGCTGGTGTAAATGTCAAGTTTCACTAGCGTCCCAACGAGGGCACAAGGAGTACGCCGAGATGAAAAATAAGGTATTCGATGCTTCTGAACCAGTGGGTGGAAACGAAGTTTTGAAGTTTGGAGCCATCGAGAATGCCAGAAGCATTCTCGACCAAATCATCCAAGACGGGGCGAGACGCATGCTGCAAGCTGCTTTGGAAAACGAGGTCGAAGCATTCCTCGAACGGCATTCGAACAAAGTTGACAAGGAGGGAAGGCGACAAGTTGTCCGAAACGGATACTTGCCTTCACGCGAGTTGGTGACGGGTGCAGGAACGCTCGAGATCCAACAGCCTCGTGTTCGCGATAAATCACCCGAGGCCGACGATCGCATTCGATTCTCCTCTAGCATCCTGCCGCCCTAAGTTCGCAAAGGGAATTTCTATTCGAGATTTCTTTCTTGCTGGCTGCACCTGCTTTTCCTTTCTCTGCCCCCCATTTTCTTGTGCTCGTTTATCAGCGCAGGAACAAGTAGTGGGATTGGCAAAAAGATAGAAGAGATCTTTGGATATGCTCTTCTTCGACTCCCCATCTCTTCATTGCGGCTTAGCGCCTTTGCGAGAGTACCTGTCGCCGTTTTCGCTGGCAAATATTAAGCACTCCGTCCATTCCAAGCCGCTTTCTAGCTTAAACGGCAGGTTGTGGGCGGAGTCTTCCAGTTTCTAGCGCGTTGCCTTTAACTCCCGTTGCAAGAACGCACGAATCCATTCCGCGATTTCATCGCCGTTGGATTCCAGAGCAAAATGACCTGCGTCGAGAAGATGAAAGTCGATCTTCTTGATGTCTCGACGATACGGTTCGGCGCCCGCAGCTGGAAAGATCTGGTCGTTCTTGCCCCAAACGATCAACATAGGAGGTTGGTGCTTGCGAAAATACTCCTGCCATTTCTTATACAGCGGTGGATTGCTTCCATAGCTTAGAAACAAATCGAGTTGAATCTCTTTATTGCCTTCACGTTCCAGCAGGAACTGATCATGGCTGGGCCATCCGGACTGATACGCTCTACATCGGACACACCGTGAGTGTACTGCCACTTGGTTGCGTCGTAAGTGAGCAACCCCTTCAACGCCTCTCGTCTGGCTGAATCGTTCGGGTTCTTCCAATATTCCTTGATCGACTTCCAAAAGTCATTATCTAAGCCTTCGTCATACGCATTGCCGTTCTGGACGATAAGTCCACGGACTCGCTCAGGATGCGCGGCTGCCAATCGAAAACCAATCGGTGCACCGTAGTCTTGTACATAAAGTACATACTCATCTACTTGAAGTTGCTCCAAAAAATGATCCAAAACGGTCGCCAGACGATCGAATGTGTATTCGAATTCCGAACGGTCCGGCATCGAACTTTGCCCAAAACCTGGATAGTCGGGCGCAATCACGCGATACTGGTCTGCCAACTTAGGAATCAGATTGCGAAACATCTGCGAACTGGTTGGAAAACCATGTAGCAGCACAATCGCCGGAGTGTTCTTAGGTCCCGCTTCGCGATAGAAAATATCGAGCCCATCGACCTTTGCTGTTTTATGATGCACAACATTCGTGTGGCTTGCTTTGATCAATGTTGTAGACTGCGCCAAAGCAGAGGATGTGAGAAGCGAAACGCTCAAAAGACCCGATGCGACGATCAGGGCAATTGTTTTTTGGTCGTGCCAAATCATGTTTCTTATTCCAGTTGTAATGGTTGTTAATTCAGGATCAGGGTTCAGTTGATTGTTGGTTCTGCAATCGCTCTGCGATTGAACGACGAACTACTCGACGCCACCAAGGCCAATGTGTGATTCAGGTCGGGGGCCTGGCGCGGACCATAACAAGCGTCGGTGTTGAGCTTGGATGGCCACATCATTGATGCTGGCTTCTCGCCTGCGCATCAGACCTTGCTCGTCGAACTCCCAAAGTTCATTTCCGTAGCTTCGGAACCAGTGAGAGTCGACATCATGCCATTCGTATTGAAACCGCACCGCGATACGGTTTTCGCTGAAAGCCCACAGCTCCTTGACCAAGCGATAGTCAAGTTCTCTCTCCCACTTGGCTGTCAAGAATCGAACGATCTCCTCCCGACCTTGGATGAAGTGATCGCGGTTGCGCCAGAGCGAGTCTTGGCTGTACGCCATAGAGACTCGCAAGGGGTCGCGACTGTTCCAGGCGTTTTCAGCAGCTTGGACCTTTGCAGTGGCCTTCGCCTGATCAAAAGGGGGACAGATGACGGATGTCGAATTCATGACTACCTCGAAAGCAAGATTTGATTGTGTGACCGTTTTGGTGACCACCGTGGACTACTTGTGTGAATCGCAGCACGCTTCGCCGACTTTGCAGGCTTCACCGTCAAGGCTGAGCGGAGTTGCTCTCGGAAAGTCGATGTCGGGATTGGCGACATGATTGAAGTAGTGGGTCAGGCCGACCATCTTGCTTAGGGTGGAATGAGCCGCGAGGCAGTAGTCGCATCGATTGCGCTGGGCGATCGCGTGGATTCGTGTCATGAGTTGCTTTCTGTAAGAAAAGAATTTTGCGTCGGATAGTCCGAGGTTTCTGTGCTCTTCTAAAACAACTTGCATGCCAGATCCGGAAGAATGCCGTAAGTCACTTTCCATCAAGTACTTATAGTTATTTTCTTTTCCGGAAACGACCAGCGATATTTCGCTGAACAACGAGATATCGTTTTATTTGCAGCGAAAAGTCGTTATGCTGTTCCAATGAAAAGTACTTTCGACAATGCGGAGAGCGAGGGACTGCTTCGCGACCCCAAGTCGCTTCTCCTGGAATTAGCAGGTCATCATCTTTTGACTGAGCTGCTCCCCTTCGCCGTTAGTCGATTGGCCGCGAACCCAAATGTTGCCTTGGCGAGAATTTGGTTGAAACTCCCGACACCACGCAAAGACTGTGCGCAATGCAGATTTGCATCTGAATGTCCCGATCGTGATCAATGCCTCCATCTGGTTGCCAGCTGCGGTGTGTCGATCCTCGATGGCAACGCGAATTGGTCGCGACTCGATGGGGACTTCAGACGCTTCCCGATGGGAGTGAGAAAGGTTGGTCGCATTGCTACAGCAGGTCAATCGATGGAAGTCGCCGATGTCAGTGTTGATCATTCTTGGGCGGCCGCTCCGGCATGGATCAAAAGCGAACAGATCCAATCGTTCGCTGGCCATCCACTAGTCTACCGTGGCGAAGTGCTGGGGGTCCTGGCACTCTTTGCTCGAGTAAAACCGGGCAACACATGCTTCGAATGGTTCCGAATGATCGCTGACCATTTGGCCGCTGCTATTGCCAACGCCAGGATGGTCGACGAGATCGCCGCTCTGAAGAGGCGTCTTGAAGTCGAGAACGAGTATTTGCGAGAAGTGGTCAACGTCAACTCGGTGTTCGGTGATCTCATCGGAGCGAGCCCAGCGATCAACCTCATCACGCGGCAGATCGAATTGGTTGCCAATACAGATAGCACCGTCTTGATATTTGGCGAAAGCGGGACTGGTAAGGAAGTTGTCGCGCGAGAGATTCATCGATGCAGTCGCCGAGGGAGTCGTCCGCTGATCAAAGTCAATTGCGCTGCCATTCCGCGTGAGCTTTACGAGAGTGAGTTCTTTGGCCACAGCAAAGGCTCCTTCACCGGAGCACTGCGCGATCGGGTTGGTCGATTCGAATTGGCGGATGGCGGCACCTTGTTCCTCGACGAAATTGGCGAGATACCGCTCGACATGCAGGCCAAGCTGTTGCGAGTTCTTCAAGAAGGCGAATTAGAGCGCATCGGTGAAGAACGCACGCGCAAAGTGAGTGTTCGCATTATCGCCGCCACCAATCGGGACCTGCGTGCCGAAGCCGAGGCCGGTCGATTCCGCCCGGATTTGTACTATCGACTCAGTGTCTTTCCGCTTGAGTTGCCGCCACTTCGCAAGCGGGTTGAGGATATCCCTATGTTAGCTGAGCATTTCTTAGCTCGCTTTGCCAGGCAGCTAGGGCAGCCAAGATTCAGATTGACAATGGCCAACATCCAAGACCTGCAGCGATACTCTTGGCCTGGCAACGTTCGCGAGCTTCAGCACGTGTTAGAACGAGCCTGCATTGTTTCCGAGAGAGGCCGACTCGCATTCGATCATTTACGGGAAACTTTACCGGCGTCGACACCCACGGTGAATGCGACCCACGCCGAGGATCGCATCTTCACCGTTTCCGAACTCCGCGAGCTCGAAGCGAGCAACATCCTGTCCGCCCTCAAGCGCACCAAGGGCAAGATCTACGGCGGTGACGGAGCCGCAGCGTTGCTATGCATGAAACCGACAACGCTCATATCCAGAATCAAGGCACTCGGTGTACAGATCGGCTAATATAATAGAAATCCAGAGGCTCGCTAAACGGCACATCAGGCGATTGCGGCGATGAAGCAGCTGGCGTCCAAGCCTTGGTTTATCGGCGCGGGTTTTCATCGTCCCCATGACCCTTTCGTGGTTGAAGCCAATTGGGAACACTAATCTTCGCTAATCGAACACTGATAAGGCAACCTCAATAGCAAATTCCTCTGCGTTGGACTTGATTCCGCAGATGCCCTCGCGCTCCAATGCTGCCCTTCAAGATTAGTGTTCGATCAGTGGTAATTAATGTTCCCAAATCTTTCGATTGTGTTCAACATCATCAACGTCAAAACCCGCAGGACGTTTTATCCGTTCAAGGTTGAGGTCCGGGAGGGATCGCGCGCAGAAAGTGGTTGGTGATCATTTGATAAAGGTGCGGTGTCGTATTTTCGCCTTCGCGAATCGCGTGAGTCCGATTCGGGTAAGCGAACATGGAGAATGGTTTATTGTGCTTGATCAACTCATTGATTAACAGCTCCGTCGTCTGATAGTGGCAATTGTCATCGCCGGTTCCATGGATCAATAAGAGCTCCCCCTTGAGCTGGTCCGCAAAGGTGATCGGCGAACCCAAACGGTATCCTTCCGCGTTATCGCTTGGCAAACCCATGTAGCGCTCTTGATAGATCGTGTCGTAGTAGAGTTGATTGGGGACCGGAGCAATCGAAACGCCAGCCTTGTATAGATCCGGGTATCGAAATAGCGCGTTGAGAGTCATTGATCCGCCACCGCTCCATCCCCAAACACCTACCCGCTCGGGATCCAGATACGGGAACTGTTTGAGGACCGATTTCACTGCCGCCGCTTGGTCGGCCGATGCGAGAATACCGATCTGGCGATAGATACTTTTTCGCCATGGGCGCCCTCGAGGTGCAGGTGTACCTCGATTGTCAAAGCTCATCACCACGTACCCTTGTTGTGCAAGCATGCTATGCCACAACATTTGGTCTCCGCCCCACTTGTCGACCACAGTTTGTCCAGCGGGTTCACCGTAAACATAAACGATCAGTGGATACTTCTTCGACGGATCGTGATCGGGGGGGAGAATGCACCACGCATCAAGCTCCACGCCATCGCCTATCTCGACGCGAAAGAATTCGCTCCTAGGCAATTGGATCCCGTCGAGGCGTGAGCGGAGCTTCGCGTTTGGTTCAGCAACAAACTGAGTTGCGTGATCACTGAGACGAACGACTTCTGTCGTAGGGGGAGATGTGAACTGAGAAGATGTAACCAATGCCCGTTTGCAATCGGGGGAAAGGACATAACGATGCGTACCGGCCTTGGTCTCAGGGGTAACGCGTTGCACATTGCTGCCGTCGAATTTCACGCGATAGAGATACATCTGGGTAGCGTTGGAAGGTGATGCGTAGAAATAGACCCATTGAGCGTCGCCGTCTACGCCGAGGATCCCCATCACATCGAAATCACCTGAGGTTAGCTGCTTAAGCGATTTGTCTTGGATGGAAGCGAGATAGATATGTCGCCAGCCATCTCGCTCGCTCAACCAAGCGAACTGCGACCGATCAGGTAGCCAATAAAGTGCGTCCTCAACGTCGATCCACGCATCATCTCTTTCCGTCAGGATCACATCGACCGTCGAATGGATGGCATCCGCTACATAGACGTTGAGGTGGTTTTGCAGTCGATTCAGTTGCTGGATAACCAATCGAGATTCGTCGACCCATTCCATTCGAGGCAAATAGTTGTCTCGTCCGTCTCCGGGAATCGGTATCCAATTGATGTCGCGGCTGGCCAAGTGAACCACGCCGATGCGCGCTGCAGGGTTTGTTGTCCCAACCTTGGGATACGGAATAAACTGAATCTTGGGATAGAGTGTGGAGGTGTTGTCAACGAGCGGAAACGACTCGATCCCCGAAGCGTCGATCTCCCAAAAGGCGATGTGTTTCCCATCCGGACTAAAACGAAAACCATCCCGAATCGAGAACTCTTCTTCGTAGGCCCAGTCAAAGGTCCCGTTGATCGTCGTAGAGCTGCCTGTATCGGTTAAGCGCGAGATCGAACGATCATCCAATTTCTGAATGTAGAGATCGTTCTTGTAAACGAAAGCTACATGCATGGCGTCCGGTGAAAATTTGGCGAACATGAGAGATGCTGCATCGGCATCACCTCCAATTTGCATCAGCGATTTGGACTTCACGTCAAGAACCCAATAGTCACCTCGTGTGTTCAACCGCCAGACTCGCTGGGTGTTTGCAAAGATCAGCAGCTTGGTTTTGTCATGGGACCATTGGTACGAGTCCAAACTCAGCGGCTTCTGTGCCCCTGCGGGCGTAAGCATCTCGCTCGATACCAAAACTTGTTCGATGGACGGGGAGGTGAGATCAATCCGAACGATCGATTTATTTCCTGTCTCGGCATCTCGTTTGATTCGCTCGAACCCTTGGCTGTCGCTCTGCCATTGGCCAACGAATGTTTCGCCGGCGAAGTCCTTGCTCGTGAAGATAGAGTCGATCGTAAGGCCTGATGCCTGTCTTCGAGCAAGTTCCTGGGCGCAGGAAAAGGAGGTGAGTGACGCCAGGTGAAGGACGGTCGCAATTCCGACGATCGCAATGAATCGAAATGGCATAAGGTTCATCGAATGAATCCAAAGAATTGGAGTTATGGAAACTTCAGCTCACGACGCCAGCGTAAGAAGAGTTATGCTGGTCTCCGCCAGGATAGTAGCAAATCACCAAGCTGTCTATTGTGCGCACTTTGATGAGAAAGGAGGCTCGTCGTGCACAAGGCAGCAGAGATACCAAGCCCTAGAATAGCGACGAGTCGCTTACGGGTGTGAAGATCGTCGTGGTGAACCCTTTCAAGACAAATGGCAATAAGGCGGGGCATTAAGAATGCGAATGGCGAAAACAAAGAGACTGACCGACATGGGTATCACAGCGATACTTCTGTGCTTGCTGTCTTCAAGCTGTTTTGCCCAGCCGCTCAAGGTGTTCATCCTGGCTGGTCAGTCGAACATGGAGGGACATGCGGAAATCCGGACCTTTGATTATATCAGCAGAGATCCAGCCACGGCACCTTTGCTCAGCGAGATGCGCAATGCCGATGGAACGCCTCGCGTATGTGATAGGGTTTGGATGTCCTATTTGACGGGACCTTATGATGGGAGCGCAAATGGCGAGGGATTGGGGAAACTGACCACAGGCTTTGGCGCACGTGGAAACCGGCCTACTATGGATGGCGGCAAGATTGGTCCTGAGTTCACTTTCGGTATCACGATGGAGAAAGAGCTCCAGGAACCTATCTTGATCATCAAGACTGCTTGGGGCGGAAGATCTCTTCATACCGAGTTTCGTCCCCCTAGTGCAGGGGTTTATAAGCTCCCTAAGAAAACTCAAGAGCAGTGGGACAAACATCCACAGGGTGCCCACGGTATCCCCAAGCTTGAAGATCGGAAGAAATGGCAGGAAGACAAAGACGCAGCCTCGGGTGTGTTTTATCGCATGATGGTTGAGCATGTGAAAAAGGTGCTCGCAGATCCCGCTCGTGTCTGTCCTGCCTACGATCCCAAGGCGGGCTACGAGTTGGCGGGTTTTGTATGGCTTCAAGGTTTCAACGATCTCGTGGATGGCCATACATATCCGAATGGCGATTATGAGGAATACTCGCGTCTCTTGGCGCACTTCATCCGCGACGTGCGCAAAGATCTTGCCGCTCCCACGATGCCATTCGTTATTGGCGTACTTGGTGTCGATGGCGAGAAGAACGTCAACTTCCGCAATGCCATGGCCGCTCCCGCTGCCTTGCCCGAGTTCGAGGGAAATGTAATTGCTGTGGACACCGCCCCTTTTTGGGATCATGCCATCGAAGCCGCTGTACCCAAGCAGGACGAGTACAACCAAATCGTTGGTACGGCACACGTTTTGAAAGCAGACGGCACGCTCGATAGGGAACGGAAATGGAATGAGTTTTGGAAACCGATTGGCAAGCCTTTGCCTGAGGAGCGAAGCTGGCGTTTCGTCGCGGTGGATCCCACCGAAACCAAGGATAAACTAGAGGAATTCAGCGATAGGCGTTTCCGTGACATCGCACTCCCTGCAGAGATGGAGAATTGGTATGCGCCTGAGTTCGACGACAGCAACTGGCTGATCGGCAAGGCCCCCATCGGCAAGGGGGTATGGAAGCACAGTGGAATCACGTTAGAAAAACATCCCTCAGAATGGGGAAAGGAAGAATTCCTGCTGATGCGTACCACGTTTGAAGTGGATAGTCTCGAGTACGATTCCTATCGTATCGCGATCCTGGCGAGACAAGGGTTCCATGCCTATTTGAATGGTCACAAGATTCACACCTACATCTGGTGGAATGACAAGCCGCAATACCGATCTATCGCTCTCGATAAAGAGCAGACTCAGTATCTGAAGAAAGGGAAGAACATCTTGGCGGTTTATGCCAACGACCAATACTCGCCAGGCTCCAGTGAACACTATGCCGCGATTGATGCTTGGATTGAGGGGGTCACCAAAGCGGATCAAGAGAAGTTTGACTTGGCATTGGAAGAAGTTCTTCCGCCCAAAGACCGAGAAGCACTCGAGGGGGCATCCAATGGCGGCTATCACTACTTTGGAAGTGCAAAGATCTTCGCTCAAATGGGCAAAGCTTTTGCCGGAGCGACTCTAGAACTAATGAAGCAACCTCGGTAGCAAATTCCTCTGCATTGGACCTGATTCCGCAGATGCTCTCACGCTTCAATGCCGCCCTTCAAGATTAGTGTTCGATCAGTGGTAATTAGTGTTCCCAGTCTTTCGACTCCAGGGAGAAAAGCTATGATGTTCCAACAAAAAGGAAACGGCTCGTCGCTGATGATCTGCATGCCAGAGCAAAGGAAGCCAATTGGGAACACTAATCTTCGCTAATCGAACACTAATAAGGCAACCCGGTAGAAAACCCCTCTTCGTTGGACCTGATTTTGGAGATGCCCTCACGCATCAGTGCTGTCCTTCAAGATTAGTGTTCGATCAGTGGTTATAAGTGTTCCCAGTCTTTCGACTCCAGGGAGAAAAGCTATGATGTTCCAACAAGAAGGAAACGATCTATCGCTGATGATCTGCATGTCAGAATGAAGAAAGCCAATTGGGAACACTAATCTTCGCTAATCGAACACTAATAAGGCAACCCGGTAGAAAACCCCTCTTCGTTGGACCTGATTTTGGAGATGCCCTCACGCATCAGTGCTGTCCTTCAAGATTAGTGTTCGATCAGTGGTTATTAGTGTTCCCAGTCTTTTGACTTCAGAGAGAAAATCTATGATGTTCCAATAAGAGGAAAACGATCTATCGCTGATGATCTGCATGTCAGAACAAGGGAAGCCAATTGGGAACACTAATCTTCGCTAATCGAACACTAATAAGGCAAACTCGATTGCAAATTCCTCTGCGTTGGACCTGATTTTGGAGATGCCCTCACGCTTCAATGCCGCCCTTCAAGATTAGTGTTCGATCAGTGGTTATTAGTGTTCCCAGTCTTTTGACTTCAGAGAGAAAAGCTATGATGTTCCAACAAGAAGGAAACGGCTCGTCGTTGATAAACTGCATGCCAGAGCAAAGGAAGCCAATTGGGAACACTAATCTTCGCTAATCGAACACTAATGAGGCAAGACACGATAGCAAATTCCTATGCGTTGGATCTGATTCCGCGGATGCATTCACGCTTCCATGCTGCTCTCGAGGATTAGTGTTCGATTAGTGGTAATTAGTGTTCCCAATCTTTCGCCCCTGGGGCGAAGGGCTATGATGTTTCAGTAACAAGGCAACGGTTCGTCGTTGATGATCTGCATGTCAGAAAGAAGGAAGGCAATTCGGAACGCTAATCGAACACTGATAAGGAAACTATGATTGAGATCAGACAAGCTTTACCTCGCGATGTGGAGACCATTGCCCATTACAACATTGCACTTTGCCGGGAAACCGAAGGACGGGAACTGGATTTGGCGACGGTAACCAACGGTGTAAGACGCTTCGTTTCTGAACCCACCAGGGGAAGGTACTTTGTGGCGGAGATCGACGGTCAAGTCGTCGGGCAATCCGCGCACACCTTCGAATGGAGTGACTGGAGAGATGCCGAAATCTGGTGGATTCAGAGCGTCTACGTGCATCCCGATTTTCGTGGCAGGGGAGTGTTTCGCTCTCTCTTCACCCACATGAAGGAACTTGGCAAAGCAAACGCCGATTGCTGTGGCATCCGCCTCTACATGGAGCGGGATAACGAAAGCGCACGTCAAAGCTATCGACGCCTTGGCTTTCGTGAAACGCCATACGTGGTCTTCGAGAGACTGTTTTCTCAAACCGATGAATCTTGAGCTTCGCTACAAGAAGACGGAGCTGCACATTGGGCATAAAACGATTGTGCCAGAAGCTCGTGCAGCTTGGATAGCTGTTGACTTGTACACTCGGTCGTCGACCAAGAGTTAGCCGCCGTCTTGGACCAAACGTAAGACGCAACGGATTTCTTGACGACTACCTTCCAAAAGCGGTTGAGTTTTCGACCCTGATTGTCCAATCTCGGCCACTAATTGCAAAACCGAGGTAAGCGCGACGGAAGATGGAGCGTCTGTTGATGGTGTCCGTCGATTTTGAGGGATCTTATTGAGAATCCGAAAGGATGCTGACGTGGAACAGCTACCGTGTTCCACAAAAACAGACCGTAACCCATTGCGAAACGAAGATGCCGATCAGGAATGAGAACACCAAAGTTCGATGACGAGGCTCTATGGATGCACTTAAAGGGTGGTGGTCCTTTACAGGATGATGCTATTTCCGAGCTTCGCGCCATTCTGCTTCGCGGGTTGAGCAAATCGCTCAACAATCGTTACGGGAAACCGTTCAATGCAGAAGACATCGTGCAAGATGCCTTGCTGAAGGTATTAGGCTCGCTCGACAAGTTTGAAGGGCGTAGCAAGTTCACGACTTGGGCGATGACGGTCGCGACGAGGATTGGGATCAGTGCCCTTCGACGAAAGTACCATCAAGACGTATCGATGGAACCATTCTGGTCTACCGATGGATATTCAATAGAAGTCGCGATTACTGACGAGCCTACATTATCGAACTCCGAATCACGGTCCAAAATATTTCGTGTATTGCAAAACTTGATCGACACCGAACTCACGGACAAGCAACGTCTCGCAACCCGAGCGTTTCTATCAGATTTTGCAACCGACGAGATCGCCGAGCAACTAAAGATGAATCGTAACGCTGTGTACAAACTGATCCACGATGCAAGACAGAAACTAAAGGTCGGTTTCGAGCGGGCCGGATTGACCAGTGAAGAAATATTCTACGAACTGTCAGAGGGAAGCAAATAATGCAACTGAGCTATCAACAAACTACCAGTCTGATCCAACTTATGCTAATCACGAAGGATGATTCGATGGGCTGTGATGGGTGTTTGGGACTCATGGACCAGTTCGCGCAAGCTGAGCTTGACGGCGCTGCGTTCCCAGGGGCTTTGGAACGTGTTCGCATCCATCTCGATCAATGCAAATGTTGCAAAGACGAGTACGACGCGTTGATGATTGCTCTGCGCGAGGTTCAATGAATGTTCGAAGGTCAGCATGAGTTGATTTTTACCTTCACTAATCGTCTTGCGGTTTGCTCTCTTTTATTTTCGAACGGAAGGAATTTGCAATGTCGCTTATCAGAAATGCCTTCGTAGTGATAGCCCCACTCATATTGCTAATCGCTGGTAGAGTTGCCCATAGCGACGAGCCACAACCAAAGCCGGTCATCCCGCAAACACTTCTGAAACTGATTCATGCTCCCGAAGTCCAAGAGGAATTGGGACTTCAGCCTGACAGCGAATCGCTGATGACTATATTGCGTGAGATCGATGGACCTTGGTGGCGGAGCCGAAACCTACCTGAAGAGAAGCAGCAGGAAGTTGTTGAATTGCTCGAGAGGAAATTGCTTGCCGACCTGAAAACGATTTTAAAGGATGATCGGCTAAGACGTTTGCGTGAAATCGAAGTTCAGTCGCAGGGAACTCGCTCGTTAATACGCCCAGGTATAGCGAAGGGGGTTGGACTTTCGATCAGCCAGACTCAGGAGATCCAGAAAATGTTCCTGGAGACGGACAAAATAGCTCGGAAGCTGGTCGAAAGCCCCAAGGATGATTCCGGCTTGGAGAGCAAGTTGCAGTCGGCGCGCGAGGCGGAGCAAAAGCGACTCAACGACCTTTTGACCGCTTCTCAGCGCACCTCACTTGGTAAGCTTATTGGTAAGCCGTTTGATACTTTAAGTTTGAAAAGAATCTACCCCTTAGCACCTGAGCTTATCGATTCAGGCGAGTGGACTGGAGGGGAGCCAACAACGCTAGCTGATCTGCGGGGCAAAGTAGTTCTGGTTCACTTTTATGCCTTTCAATGTCACAACTGCGTTGCAAATTTTGACCACTACAATCGATGGCAAAAGCTCTTAGTAAGTCGAGGCGTCCGTGTGGTTGGTATTCAAACACCCGAAACCTCCGCGGAACGAAATGTCTCTTTGGTCAAGGCCGCCGCCAAAGAAAAGGGCTTTCAGTTTCCAGTCTTGATCGACTTGCAGAACAAGAACTGGGACGCCTGGAGCAACACGATGTGGCCAACGGTGTATGTCATCGACAAGAAGGGCTACATTCGTTCCTGGTGGCAGGGCGAGCTTAACTGGCAAGGCGCAACAGGCGACAAATCCATCGAGACTTTGGTCGATCAACTCCTTGCAGAATGACCGCTATTTCCGGAGTTCGCTTATTGGTCCTGAGATAGCTGCAGTCCATCGCTCCTATCCGATAACAGATGACAATTGCTATTTCTTCGTCATCGATTCAAGCTTCTTGACGAACTGATCCTTGGGCATCCGATCGCTATTACTTTTTCCGACGTGCCGAAACATTTCTTTACCCTGGCCATCGAGAACGATCAGAGCAGGATAGTGAACGCTCTGTCCGTGGAATTGATATCCGTCAGGTATGCCAAAGCGTTTCGCTATTTTCGCACCAGCGTCGCGATAGATCGTAGGCTGTTTTACCCCCTCGATCTTTACGATTTTCTTTGCCCATGCGCGGATATCTTTCTCGCTGTCCGGTTTGATGAACAAATGAACTACGTCAGGGGTTGTCGCAGCTAGCTTGGCATACTCCTGCGTGTACTTTAGACAGAATGGACACTCCGTTTTCAAAAGAAAGTGCAGAACAATCGTTTTTCCTTTGTTTTTAGCTAATTCGAACTTGGAATCGCCCTGGGTCTGAGAGTCCGTAACAACTGCCTCGAGTGTAAAATTCTCTACCTCTTGGGCTAATGTCACCCGGGGTATGGAGAGCGCGATCCCTAGTAGCGTTAAAGCAATCAATTTCATCATCTTGTCCTAGTAGAAAGGAAATGGGTTTGGAACCGAGTTACTGACATTCCGTACATGTCGCCATCAGAAGTTATTCGGGGAGTTCGACTTCAGCAGAATCGCAATGCTACCGATGACCCCTTTCTAGACGAGGTGGAGCACAAGGCTCTTACCGCCGCAACCTCAGATTTTGGTCGCATTCTCGAAAAGCTGCTGTGATTAGAAACTCGGCGGTGTTGCCACTTGGGAGCGGGAGCAGAAGGTGACTTTTCGGCACCAGTACAGGAACATTGACCAGACTCGAACTGAGCCGGGCCTGACGTCTCCCGTCTTATTTCCATGGATCGATTCGCTTTGGAAACACGGGGTTCGAACGAAAGGAACTACGAAACTTGCGAATTGCATCCATGAGGGAATCGAGTTCCACGCATTTTCCTCTATCATGACGCCTGAAGCCCGCTAGCAGCTTTAGCCAGGCTTTCGAGTCGCGAATCTTAGGCGGGAGAGACCTCTCTGTCCCATCTCCGGTTTGCGCAAACGCCTGTCGTTCGTTCGTTCCATTCAAGGAAAACTCGCATGAGCAAGACCGATTCCGCTCCGCCAGCCATGAGTCCCGATTCGATTGCCTACCTCGAAGAAGTAAAAAAGGGCAAGCCTCGCAAGTTTGCCATGATCTGCAAAGGGACCAATATTGTCAGCTTGGTCGTCTACAAGAAGGGGAATGTCGAGAAGCGCAAAAAGGAAGCGAAGGAGTCGGGAAAGGGGCAGTTCTATTTCGGAATCGTCGACGGAAGAGGGCAGGATATCCGTTTTGTGTTGGCCCGTGCGGACGGATTCGACAGCGCCCCGGTGAAGTCCACGGTGCTCAAGAGTTTTCTAGACGAAGTGGCCAACTTGAAGTGCAAGCCATACTTCGAGATTGTCGATGTCGCCCCGCTGGCCCTGGACGAAGACGATCCGCTCGTGGCCCGTTTTCTACAATTGCAAGGTGCGGCCCTTCAAGCCTGCGAAGCCCACTCGCAACGAGCCGATGAAATCAACGAGTTGTGTCTTCTGATCGGCAAACTCCTGGATCAAGAACCGAATGACGAGGCAGCAGGAAAGCTCGATACGTTGGAGGCGCTTTTAGCAAGTTTGGGAGCGAATGCATCATCCGTCGTCGAACAAAACGCTGCACCACAGCAACCCCAGGGCGATCCGGCCGCCGCGTTTATGGCGAGGCTGAAGCCTCTAATGCCGGGCATCCAACAGGCGAAAGCAAACCCTTCGGTGATCGGTGAGCAAATCGCAGCGGCTGCAAATGAAGCTGGAGTGTTCGCGCGTCAAAAAGACTTCGAACAGGCCCATCGCTCACTGGACGAGGTCGAGCGCCTGCTCCAACAAACAGCGGACGGACGTCCAAAGACCGACGGTTCCGCCGTGGAGTTTGCGAAGATCAAGCTGGAATGGAATGCGGCGAAACAAGCAGTCAAGAAACAACTCGATGAGCTTGCAAAGGAGATTCTCAACGATCCCGAGGAAGAGCAGGAAGAGGAGTCGGAAGAGGGAGACGACATGACAACCGCCGTCGTCAAGCTAGACAAGGTTCTTTCACGACTTAACGAAGGCCTCGGAGACACGCTTGATGAACTTTATTCGGCCGAGCCATCCGCCCGCCCGCCCATCTTCATTCGATTGACTTCGATTGTCCAAAACTACCAAGTCTATCTTTCTCAAGACGAGTTGATCGCTCTGGTCGAAGAAAACCCTTATCGAAGCGTGCAGATTCGCGAGACGCTCAACGTACCGCTGTCCAAGATACAAACCCAGATCCCCACTGAACACCAAGCGTAATTACCAAAGCTTCCGCCCTCGACAACGGGTACGCGCACTCGAATCGCTCAGGAGATAGACCTTGCCGCTCAATAACCCCAATTTCCAGCTCGATGTTTCCAAGGAACTGATCCGTCTTCAACAACAATTGCTTGAACTTCAAGACTTGGACGAACTGGAGAACGTCAGGTTTGACGATGGGTCGGGCACGTACGTGTATCCGCCACCTTCGCAGCGAGCACCCCTTTCTCAGGACCAATACGATGACTTGATGGAGGAGCATGCGGCAAGAAGACCGAAGACCGCGATTCCCCAGACGCAGCAGGCGATCACCAATCTGAGGCAACAGTCGTTGCAACAGTACAACCAGCTCAAGCAAGCTCTTCAGAACGATTTGCAAAGTACGGGCTACAACGGCCCCCCGATTCTCGATTTCGACGATAACTCTCTGAGGATTGAAATCGGTTGTGGATTCAAAGAGTTTCTCGACCGATTCGCCACCGCCATGCCCGTCGTGCGACAGACAGTCGCGACGGATCCCAATGACGAGCGACCGCTCCAAGACATCTTCCGAGAGTACGCGACGCCGAGGGTTATGAAAGAGTATGAGGACGCGTTTCGAGATTCGCTTCAAGAGCAACGCGACTTGGGCGATCAAGCGTACAACGACCCACAGAATCCAATCGATCTGCAAGGTGCCACAACCGGCGAAGATGTCGTCACCGCTGTGTTCGGCGGAAATACGTCACAGCCTGGAATCTGCTTGGATGATAACCACGGATCGCCTCAAGGACCCGAGTTCTTGACCGAGAACATGGACGCGATGCAACAGTCCGGCGTAACGACATTGTTCATCGAACACTTTTGGCAAGAACAGCAGCAGATGCTAGACGACTACTTGAGCGGTCTGCCGATGGATCCGGTTTTGGACAAAGCCATTTCCAAACTTGACAAACCCTTCACCGATAAGACCCCAAACCACAAACCGCTTCGAACGATGCTCGATGAGGCGAAAGCGAAGAACATTCGCGTGGTGGGGCTCGATAGCTACCAAGCCAAAGCGACGCAGCGCCATCCCTTGACCGAAGACCGTCGTGTCGCGGCCTTCAACGATACCGCGGCGAAGGTGGTTCAGAGGGAGAAAGGCAACGGCAAGTTCCTACTCTTGGCCGGCAGTGCTCACAACAATACAGACGAGGGAGGCTTTCCCGGTCTTGGCCAGATGCTGGGCATTCCAGCTCTGAAGATCGACAAGGATTCGGGCGAGATTGTCGTGAGTAAGGAAAGCAACCCGCGCAAGATGCGAACCGAGTCGGAGCAGGCGTATTACGAAGCGTTCATGGATGCTGTCTTCAAGGCGAATCCAGATTCGTTCAAGGGAGACGGTAACGCCGTGAAAAGCCGTTGCGAAAACATTCGCAAAGCGGCTGACAAGCTGACTCGAAAGATCGGACCCATGCTGGGGGCGATCGATCCCGCCAAGGCGATTCAGCTGGCAGAGGAGGCTGCAGATCGGGTCTCGGACCAAATCCGCAATGGAGCGGCCGCGTTGGGAGGGACCGATGCCGACGCCGCGATTCTCACTGCCGCAGAAGGGCCTGCCGAATACATCGATGCGGTCAAGCAGCTGAAAGAAGCCATTGAATCGGGGAGGGGAGATGAGGTTCTTCGAATCGTGCAGTCGATTCCCGATGACCGGATTCTCTTGGAATCGATCTCAAAATTCGGGACGATCACTCTACCCGAGGGAACGAGTTTGCTGCACGCAGCCGCCCAGGGCAAGAACCCGAACTTGGCGAAAGAGTTGCTAGCACGGGGCATGAAGCCCGACCATCGCAACGCGGACGGGAATACGGCCATGCACTTGGCCGCGTCGAACATGGCGTCGAACGCCCATCGTTTGTTCGAGGACGTTTTTACGCAACTGGTCGACGCCGGCGCGACGATCAACTTAGAGAACCAACGCGGGGACACGCCTGTCCATTTGCTTCGGAATTTGCAGTACACCACTTCGAAGAGCAACGAGAATTCTGGGCCTCTCAAGAGCATGGAAACGCTTTTGACCAAACTCTCTCAGGATCCGACGTTTGCTGCTGCCAAAGCGTGTAGACCAGGAAACCTTGAGCAACTCATCACCGCTTGCTACCACGGCGAGACCGCCGAGGTCAATCAATTGGCGCTGAATGATCCGATCCTCAATCAGAAGCTCCGCGGACGCGCCGCCATTCACGCCGCCGCGGAAGGTGGACATCTCAGTACACTCCAAGCCCTTGTGTCGAAGGGTGCGGACATCAAGATCAAGGGCCCCAGCGATCGGAACGTTCTTCATATTCAGTGCTCTGCGGGAATCGACGACGGACCTCTGGCAGCGTTTATCATCCAAACAATGGGAGCAAGCTCGTCGGAGCGGGATACGGACGGGCGAACGCCTTTGATGCTGGCAGCCGAGAATGGCCTGTCCGGCCCCGCGAGAGAGATGCTTGCCAGCCCTCACAAAGTTTTTTTCAACGCGGCCGATAACACCGGCATGACTCCGTTTATGTATTCGGTCCTGAAGAGCGACATCGGCGAAGGGAAGTGCGAACAGGAGTTTTACAGCGCCTTTCCCGAGCTTGATTCCGATGGCCCCGGCAAACCAGTGTCGGTCGTCCAGATGCTCAAGTGGATGACGAACGTCGACGATCCCGAGGCAATTCCCGACGAGCTTCTCGAGCAGATCTACCAAGAGTTGTACGACGATCCGGTGCTACGTCCGGTTCTGGAGGTGGCAGCCCGAAGCGGGTCTGGACCGCGAACGACCGACCCCAACCGCTTCGGCGAGTCGGCCCTCCGGATCAACGCTTCGAATGGTTCAGGCCCCGCCGGCGGTGGCGGTCAAGGCAATTACATGCCATTCGGGAACCGTTTGAATTTCGGTGCGAAGCAGAATCACGGCCAACCCCAAGGCAAAGGTTTTTGGCTCGATTCGGTGAAGGGAACTCTCATCCACGAGCTGACGCATCACGCCGCCGCGATCACCTATGACAACGATGCGATTCCTGTTCCCAAAGGGCAAGGAAACGGCCAGACCGATCCCCAAAAATCGCAGGCTTACGTCACCGCTTTTGAGGAGGATGTTCGAAACAATTCGCACCTCGCCATGACCGAAGAGGAACAACGGGTCGTCCTGTTGGTTTCCGCACGGCTCACTACCTATCAAAAGGAACTGCAGCTTCCCGGCCGGCTGTTGTCAGGTGGTGAAAACATGCAGGTTGAATTGATCGTTGGGATCAGCCAAGCCATCGCCGAGCTGGGGCTACCTCTCGTTCAAAAAATGTATCCGAAATTGTCGAAGCATTACATGGATGTCTTCGCCATGGACGTGGAGGATCGCTGCACCGAAAACGACCTCCACTCGCCCGATCTCGATGACAATCTTGGAGTGAAGAATCGATCGATCGCCAACTCCCCAGACAAGCTGTTCGCGTCCCCAAAGGTCTACAACGCCGATAAGATTTGGGAGTTTATCGAAAAGGAATTCACGTTCGCGAAAGGAGTTCTTTCACCGAGTTTCCAAACAAGCTCCCAAGATGGCGTACCGGTTTGGAACTTGAGCTGTTTGCAGCTCGACACTGCGGACAAAAACCTCCTCGAGAGACTCAAGCCTCTCGTTACGAAGATGCTTGAAAAGGAGCTGAGCAACTCGGATCTTCCCCCTCAATTCGCGACCGACCGAATCCGTGAACTGGTGAGAACCGTCTCCGAAGAATGTCAAAAGTTTGACACGAACTCGGATCCCAAGACCGAAGGAAAGAAACTGCTGACCAGCCTCAAGCAAGCGACCGACACATTTACCACAAACGCTTCCCAGGACTTCGAGCAAGACTATCTGGCATCGACTCGCCAGAGACTCGCTCGCATGACGACCAAGGATTACACTCTCTCGGCTCGCGATATCGCAGAACTCACTGTTGTCCGGGCTTCCGATACCGCGAACCAACTGGCGTCTATGAACGATGCTGTCAGCATCAATCCCAAAAAGCTTTCGCAGATCATCGACTTCCTCGAATCGAAACTCGCCGAGTTGATGAAGACAGACGAGAATCTAAGGAAGTCGCCAGAAAAGTACATCGATAAGTACGTACAAGCTCTCGTGAAAGACAAAGACTTCTTCGTCAAGAAAAAGGGCAAGGCCAGCGGCCACGTATCCGCTAAAGTCTCCGGGGTGAAGAGTCTCTGGAAGAGTAAACTCCGAAAGATCAAGGTGTAAGCGGCGTTCCGGCGCAATCGAGGATGGTTCGCTTCAACATCGCGCTGCCATTTGAAGCCGATGTTTGTGGCAAGAAGATGGGGGCAAGAACATGAAGACAAAAATATATTCTTGCCCCCATTTTCTTGCCAGCAATATGCTTTCACCGCACGCGACCAACATCCACTCCTAGCAGACCATCTCATGGCTTGACCCAAGGTGCTCGTGCGTTCTGAGTGATTTCGGCATCGATCTCCTCCAACCGGGCTCGGAGTCGGCTCACAATCTCAGGCTGCAATTTCGCTTGATTGGATTTTTCACCAAGATCGTTCGCGAGATCAAAGAGCAAGATCTGCGGCGTTTGTGCTTTCTTATCTGAATTTGGCGTCTGTTTTGCCTTTTGGTTCGGTGCGGCAGGTTTCTTCACTAGCAGTTTCCAATCACCCTGGCGAATCCCCTCCACCTCGCCTTGAGCGGTGTAGTAGACGAATTCTTCGCGAGGTGACTGAGTATCAGTCCCCATCCATAGACCCGAGACATCCATACCATCGATCTTGCGATCACTTGGCAAGGGAGTTCCGATGATCGCGGCGATGGTTGGAAGCATATCGATAGTTCCTAATAGTTCATCGCATACCGTTCCAGCCGGGATGCCAGGCCCACGGATCAGACACGGAACTCGCTGCCCACCTTCAAACGTCGTCCCTTTGCCATCGCGCAGAGGGCCGGCAGATCCGCCATGATGCTTGAAGGGGAGCCAGGGACCGTTGTCGCTAGTGAAGATGACGAAGGTATTTTCCGACACGCCCGTCTCATCGAGCGTCTGAAGCAATCGGCCAATTTCCGTATCGATATGTTCGATCGTGTTGATATACGCTCGCTTGGGGTCGGGATCTCGGACATCATCGGGAACATAAAGAGGGATATGAGGCATGGAGTGAGGCAGATAGACAAAGAAAGGGCGATCGCGGTTGGCCTTCACAAAGTCGATCGCTTTTTGGGTGTAACGTCGAGTGACAGTGCGCTGATCAACTGGCAGTTCGACGATCTTCTCATTCTCGAAAAGGGGTGTCTTCCACTTTGTGAGCGTCGATTCAGGATCGGTCCACAACGCATCCATGCCGCCGGCCCCACCCTCTGGCTTGGCTTTATTGTCTGGATAGTTCATGTCGTTCGAATAGGGAATTCCAAAATACGTATCGAAGCCTTGCGCGGTCGGCAACACCTCCGGATGGTGACCAAGGTGCCATTTGCCGAAGCATGCTGTAGCGTAGCCCTGAGTCTTGAGGTGGTCAGCAATCGTGTGTTCCGTCGGGTTCAGTCCCTTGGTCGACGTAGGAAACAGCACATGCAGATGCATTCCGACTCGCTTCGGATAGCACGCAGTTAACAACGCTGCTCGCGAAGGGGTGCAAACAGGCGATGCAACCATAAAATTGGTGAACCTGCGCCCTTGTTCGGCCAACCGATCAAGATTGGGTGTGCGAATCGTCTGGGAGCCGAAACAACCGAGATCACCGTAGCCCAAATCGTCTGCAAAGACGAGCACAATATTGGGGAGTTTGGCTTCAGCGGCCTGGGTTCGGCACAAAATGACCGTTAGGGAAGCGATCATCACGAGGGACAGAGCTTGGCGAACCCACCAAGCACGTCCGAGAGAATTAGGAGTCATGGACTTGGCTCTAATTAAAAACGTTTCACGGAACCTCGATATTTGGAACGATACCTTCGTCGATATTGTAATCGCTTCTGTATCCTAAATGGCCGACGTCCATTGCCCCCTTCGCCCCGTGTCAGATCACTCATGACGAGAACAGTACTGCCATTTTCGGATCCGATTCAAGCTCTTCCCTACTTCGCACAAACGCTTCTCGCATGCCGATTTCTGCGTCGCGTGACACTGTCACTGTTCGTGGGAAATGAGAAGCCTAGAGGGTGGGAGTTGGCTCGATTCGATCGCGACCAGTTTCGCCAGGAAGATGATCAATGGATTTTGGTCGCCAAAGTCCCTCTCTTTACGAGCAAAGGAGAGTTTTGTGTGAATCTGACACTTGGAGGCAGGGACGATGGATTCTGGCCAGCTATCAATCCTGTTCCAACCCCATCCGCCTTCGAATGGAGCAATTGGCATCGCACCAACAAGTCGAGGGATGAATCCGTGGATACCTCTTCGCTCATGTTTCGATTCCGATTCGAAAAGCAGATGGAGACACCGGACCAATAAAACACTTCGGTTGCACAAAGCATGAAGCGCTATTCGCTCGGACCGCACGGAAAACACGCCGGTCCATACGCGCAACGCTCCCTATGCGCGTTTTAACACCCAGTCTTCGATATGTGTCAAATGCGTCAGAGAATGCTGGCGATCGCTGAACGCAAGCATTGGTGGCTGTGCGCAAAAAAACTATTACCCATGAAGACTCCGCCAAGACGCACGCGGAACCAACCGTAGAGAATAGGGCAGATTCGGAATTTCCGAGCCTTCGTCCTCGTCGATGTAACGAGCGAATTTTTATGAAATACTGGTTTATTAGATCCCAGGTGCATAATGAAGAAATCTTCGGGCTTTACTTTGGTTGAACTGCTGGTAGTGATTTCCATCATCGGCGTATTGGTCGGTTTGCTGCTGCCGGCCGTGCAAGCGGCTCGGGAGGCGGCGCGTCGGATGCAATGCTCCAACAATCTGAAGCAGCTGGGACTCGCGTTTCACAATCGCGAATCCGCCATGCGCAAGCTTCCTGCCGGCTATTACGATTCCCTTCCAGGCGGTACGTCCGCTTCGGCACCTGAGAATCAAAACCCCGATTGGGGATGGGCGGTCATGTTGATGCCTTACATGGAACAAGGCAATGTCTACCAAGCACTGGGGGTCGATCGCTTCAAACTGCAAGAGATCATCATCGGTTGTTCTGGCATTCCGGGGAGCGCGCCAATTCCTGCGTATCCGACCCAATTCCAAGACTTCGTTCGAGCCACCAGCACTCCATTGCCGAGCTTCATTTGCCCGAGCGGCGCAGAGCAAGTCAGCATCATGACAACCTTTAGCGATCCCGTCTCCCAGATGTACAACCGAAACGAAGGGATCGGCCGATCCAACTATATCGCTTGCATCGGTGTGACCACCAATGGTGGTGCATTGCAGGGAGATACCGGCGGAGTGTGTGGATACAAAGATGAAAAAGGTTTTAGGAACATCACCGATGGAACCAGTAACACCATCCTCGCGGGAGAACGAGCAGTAAAGATTGCCACCAACGATCAAGTGACTTGGCTCGGCACACCGAAGTCGATCGGCAACGGGGCGCACGCGAAGCGCGTGATGGGATCCGCACAATATGTGATCAACCCTGTCCCTACACAAACCCAAGCCACGGTGTTCTCCTTCAGCAGCTTGCATCCAGGTGGAGCGAATTTTGTCCTGGCAGATGGATCCGTTCACTTCATCAGCGATACGATCGAATTCAAGTGGCACGCAACCAATCGAAGCCAATGGGGTGTCTTCCAAAAGCTGGCTCACCGAGAAGACGGCTATCCCACCGAAGGCTTCTAAACCGACGCGCGTGGGTCCCCCCATCGCCGATCCATCTCGTTTCTATTCGCATTTGTTTAACCCGGAGAATTCTCTTGTTTCGTTCAGCCTCATTCGCCTTATCGTGTTGTGCGTTGCTTCTGATTGGAGGGCTCTCCGGATGCGGTAACAAAATTCCTACGGCTTCGGTTACAGGAACCATTACGATCAACGGAAAACCAGTCGAAGGAATCGAAGTGCAGTTCGTCCCCGAAGCCAAGGTCAGACCATCTATTGGGATGACCGACTCGCAAGGGCGTTACCGCGCGGAGTTTCTCACAACGCAATCAGGCGTCGTCTTAGGTCCCTGTGTTGTTCAGCTATCGATCTATCGAGGCGAGTCGATGAAAAACTACTTGCCCAAGAAATTTAACGAGGATGCAGCGAGCAACCCCGAGTTCAATTTGAACGTCGTCGAAGGGGGCATCACGTTCGACTACGACATCAAGTACGACGGAGAGATTCCGCCCTTCGTTCCGATGTAGTGAACTGGATAACCTAAGAAGCCGAGGCTCACTCGGCTTGCTCTCGAACGTCACGAGCCCCCTGTGGGTGGATGAACTTCAATTAGGGTAGTTGATAGATCCGAAAAGTTGATTCCAGGACGAACGGTTCATATTCCCGAATCTCC
The DNA here is from genome assembly GCF_052161625.1 of Brakhagea slesvicensis. Lineage (GTDB taxonomy): Bacteria > Planctomycetota > Planctomycetia > Pirellulales > Pirellulaceae > JBKCUI01. The sequence goes on along the minus strand of NZ_CP197412.1, from coordinate 2,549,051 downwards.
AAAGTGAACACAAGCCGGGAGTCGGCAGAAATTTCACATTTCGATCGTGAATGGTTATAAGAGCGATCTAGATTCGGCACGGAGGCCAAGGTGCCAAAAACAAGATTGTCGCGAGGGTCGCATACAGTCAAGCTACCATGACCACTGACAGAGAACCCGACTCTTCCGTCTCGGTCTTGTGTATAGGAAGTGACTTTATCTCGGGTCATTCGAAGTGATTTCAACGTCGTTAGATTTGAAGCATCAGACCATCGTACTTCTCCGTTTGCGTGTCCGCTTACGAGTAATCCGCTTCCCCCATCGTAGAACAGACTTACTGCTTGACCAACGCCGTATCTTCCCAAAGAACCCAACGTGGGGACAGAGTAAATATGAACTCCTTCTGCATGCCCGACTGCAGCGACTTTACTTGCGTTCTCGAAAAAACGTAGTGCGTAATTGTGACCTGGTAATTCTGCACGCACCACTTCTCGGCCATTTTTCAAATCCATCAGGTTGAGCATATTGCTATCTGTACGAAATAAAACTTTTCCGTCGCGAACTTGAAGCGAGTTCTCAAATCCTGAATGTGGGTACTGTCCAAGCATTTGGGGGGTATACTCCCCGCTTTCGTTGCGAGAGATTTGATGGAGCGATCCATCTCGGAAACCACATACGATGCAATCAGAACCCGGATCGACAGCTACTTCAATGAGCGGGCTTCCTGTCGCTTCCATGATAATACGTTTCCCCCCGATCTCCGACGGAGTTAATGTTACGTCACCCACTTGGGGGAGGCTTCTGTTCGGAAAGAGATTCAAGCTTCCATCACTCCATCCAACTAGCAAAGAGTCTCTCCAGAATGTCGCTGCTGTTATGACGAGATCACCACGGACCAATCCGATCTCGTTGTGAGGTTTCCATTTCACCAAACGGCCTGCATCGTCCGCGCAGAGCAAATGGTCTTTGTGCCAACGAACTGAGGTAACATTACCCGACAGGAGTCGCCGAACCTTGTATGGCCGTATGGTCTGTAAGCTGTTTGAGTCCAAATCGTCGGGAATTTGCCAAACCGCGACCTCGCCAATCGAACTTCCTGCAGCAGCCCATCGCCCATCTTCGGATATCGAAACGGAGCGTGCTCTCCAGCCAGCATCCTGGAGTCTCGCGATACTCTTCCCCTCCCTCAGTTCGATCAGCTGGCATTCGTCATCATCTGCAAGTGCGACCAAAAGCATTTCCCCGAAAGCCTGGAGAGCAAATGCCTCGACATGAAAGCCTAAAGAGAGTTGTCGCGTGCCTCCCTCGCGATCCTGCAATGTCAGCTGGCCATGATCGCTGTGAACTACGACTTCGTTCTTGCTGGTCCAACTCAAGGACCGCGCTCGTCGGCGGGAGGTTATGGATGATTTAGCACCGGTTCGGTTCAGGGGAATGATCTGAATATTCTCGTATCGAAATCCGACTGCCAGAAAGTCGCCCTGATCAGAATAGGCTAGAGATTCGACCCTAGCATCTTGTTCCGCCTCGAGTCTTTTGAACCGTCCTGATTCGAGATCTATCTGTACTGGAGCATTGAGGGATCCTGCTTTGGAATCCTGTCCACCTGCAACCAGAAACTTTCCGTCAGGGCTTGCTGCAATCGCATGGATCTCGGAAAGCGGCATTTCAATTCGTTGCTCAATGGTTCGCGTTTCCAAATCATAGAGACTAAGAGTCGAGCCTTGGCCACCGAACGCAACGCGTGACGAATTGGGAATGGGTGTCAATTCCCAGATGGGAACGGAGGCATCGCACAATACTTCGAACTGTTTCTTCAACTCTGCGTCCAACAAATACCACTCAGGATACTCGGGCGCACTGGGATGTGTCCTGCGTAACGCTGCTAGTTGTCGGGTTGCATCTGGTAAGTCGCCTTGCTCAAAACGGGTATAAGCGTTTTTGATTCCTGAGTTCCAAGCCAAATCGCGGTATTTGGCTTCTTGTTCTTCGGCGGCACTACGGGCTGCATCGCTCGCGTGACGAGCTTGGATGAGGTGCTCGTTCTGGGTCTGCAACTCTCTTCTGTGTCGGATGGTCAGAACCTGGATCGTTACCAATGAAAGAGATACCATAAGCAAAAACGAGGCGAGCACTTGATTCGCATAGCCCCATCTCGTCGCACGCTCGAAAAGGCTGGGGGTGCGTGTCTCGGTCGGGCGGTCTTCGAGAAAGTTCTCTAGATCGCGTTGCAGAGCGACTGCATTTGGGAATCGGTTTGCGGGGAGTTTCTGCAAGCATCGAACACAAATCGCATCAAGATCTAAGGGAATATCTCGGCGAAGCGATCTTGGATTAGGCATCTGCCCCCGGATTTCGATGGCTTTGAGCACGTTTCCTCCGCAACGACGTGGATGTGTACCCGTTAACAGTTCGAAAAGCAGCAAACCTAGCGAATAGATATCCACACCTGGACCTAGATTCGATTGATCACCTGCCAGTTGCTCGGGTGCCATGTAGTCCAGCGTGCCGATCATCATGCCAAACTGGCTCAGTTCGCTTCGGGAATCTTGCAGGCGAGCCAAACCGAAGTCGGTCAATCGTGGGACTGTAAACTTTGTTCCATCAGTCGCTGTCTGACGCTCTATCAGAACGTTGTCTGGCTTGATGTCACGGTGCAACACACCTTGTTGGTGCGAATGTTGGACAGCGCTCGCCAATTGCATAACGATCGAGGCTGCCTCGCAGATCGCATACGAAGGCTTGCCATCGGTCGAAGTCACTAACGTTTCTCCGTCAACCAATTCGGTCACAATGAAGCTAATGCCGTCGATTGTTCCCGCTTCGAGCACTCGCACAATACTCGGATGATTCAATCGCGCAGCGGCGAAGGCCTCCTGAATAAATCGTTGCGATAGGTTCGGTGCACTTCGTAGCTCTGGGTGAAGAGCTTTGATTGCTACAAAACGATCTGTGTTGGGATCCGTCGCTTTCCAAACAGCCCCAAAAGCACCATTGCCCAGTTTTTTGATGATGGAGAATCGCCCGAACTTCGGAGGCAACTCCCACACGATCACAGGTGGGACTGCTTCAGGGGATACGTTCTCAAAGGCACTGAAGGTGTCTACGAGCATGCGAATTGTCTTGGCCGATTGATTGTCAACAGATGCATGACCGTCAAGTGGGCCGAACAAGCCGTCCATGAGGGCTTGTTCGTATTCAAGAAGCCTTCGGATGTCAGAATCAATTGGGTCGGTAGATTCGGACTTTTGTGTATCAGCCATGCTCCAACCGGATCCTCAGCAACTTGATTGCATTATGCCATCGTCTCCACACGGTCGACAGGGGAATGTCTACTCTCGCGGAGATCTCTTCGAAGCTCAAGTGATCGATATAGCGCAGGAAAACAATTTCGCGGTCCAGGTCATCCAAGGAGGCAATGGCAGCGATCAAGGCTGCCGATTGCTCGTTGAGGACTGCTTGAGTTGATGGGCTTTGCAGTTTCGTCTCGAGGAGTCCCGATTTCCCCGATCGTTGCGCGCTTACCCGGCGTCGTTCGGCAAGGAGATGGCGACGAAGCCCGTCATTGAGGCGAGCTCGGAGGATTTCCACGAGCCATGACTGGAACTCCTGCGGCGATTGTCCGCGGAAGGCAGCAATTTTCATCGAGGCGGCGAGAAGGGTCTCCTGGACCAAATCGGAACCTGAAAAGCGTACACGAACCTTGGTCCCGATCCGGTCTTCGGCAATACGTGATAGAAGCGGGCGAAAGATCTCGAGCAACCGGCCAAGTTCCTGTTCGTCACCGGCTCGAATCGATCCAAGGAGTCGAGCAAATTCGCCATCCGATAGTGCCGCAGCCAAATTAATTCTCTCCTATATGCCAGTAAACGCCCCGAGCCGCATCTGGGACGCCCTTGAAGTCTAAGCGATCGATTTGCTCACTCACAAGTTTTTTAAATTTATTTCGAAACTTCCTTAAAGTTTTCGGAAAAAGTCAACCGCGACAACGACTGAGAAAGTGATGCCCAACGCTAGCGAACCCCTTCACCTTTTAGATAGACGCTTCGCCATGACTCCATTCGCTAACGACATGAACGACTTTCGGATGATGTTCAACGAGCCTTGCATTGGGGTGCGCGGAGGGGAGTCACGATTGAAGACACTTGGCTACGAGCAGTCGATCGGTTTGGCGTTCCGGCTGAATTGCCCTTCTTTGAAGACGCGAACAGGAGTTGCATCCTACGACGGCAACCATAAGGTTGCGACTCGATTGTCCGCGGTTTCTCGGGGTGGAGCAGCACCCTTCAGCGGGTGCTTTGTCCAACGCCGAACGCACCATACAGCCCCAACATGGGGCGTGTTTTTGTTCGGGGGCACGAGGGACTTTGGATTGCGGATGCTCTCCTTTCTCGCATATGTACGATCAATACAAAGTATGGCTTTGTAACCCCCTCCTGTCGCATCCACCACCAAAAGCACAAGACCGCTGGACAACTCCCAACATTGGGTAGGCTCCACGGATTCGTAAAGCAATCGATAGAGTAAAGTCTAGAACAAATGAAAAAGCAATCCAGAAGACAATTAAACACTATGGACTTACGTCGTAACCGCCTTCGTCGCCTGGTTACAGAACCTCTTGAAAGTCGATGTCTATTGGCAACGCTACAACTTGTCTCCATGGCAGAGCCATCGCTGTATTCCGAAAGCGTTCCAGCAACAGTGAGCCCGCTCCCGACGAGATCATTAAGCGAGGACGGTAGGTATTCCGTTTTTGTTAGTTCCGCGACAAACCTTGTCCTCGACCAGCTTGATACGAACCAGGCGTCTGACGTATTCCTCCACGACCGCCAGACTGGCGAAACTCGCCTGGTAAGCCGAATGCACAATTCCTCCTCGACTGCCGCAAACAATGCGTCCAGCACGCCGAGCATCAGTGACGATGGTCGTTACGTTGTGTATCAAAGCACCGCGACCAATCTCGTTTCTGGCCAAGCCGATTTTAATGCGAATACGGATATTTTTGTCTACGATCGTGTTTTAGATGTCACTAGGCTTGTTAGCGGTGCAAGCGGTTCATCGACGAATACGGCCGCATCTGCCTCAAGTTCAGCAATCATTAGTGCAGATGGATCAACGATTGTTTTTAGCAGTCTTGCGACCAACTTGATTTCTGGTGTCGCGGATGCAAACGGCGGTGCAGATTTGTTCGCTTACGACGTAATAGCGAGATCCATTCGCCTCGTGAGCCGAAGTTCGAACTCGGATACGATAACTGCGAACTCGCCGTCAGATTCGCATAGCATCACTGCCGACGGAAAACGAATTGCCTATCGCAGTTCTGCAAGTAACCTAGTGACAGGACAAGTGGACACGAATGGAACGTCAGATGTCTTTCTATTTGACGGAATTACATCGACAACATCTCTAGTCAGCGGGATCGCAGGTTCTCCGACGAATACTGGAAACGGCATGTCGGACTCGCCGTCGATAAGTGGAAATGGTAGTTTTATTGCGTTTCGTAGTGCGGCAACCAATCTTGTCGCGGGCCAAGTCGACACAAACAGCACCGCGGATATATTTGTCTATGATGTAATGGCGGGTGCCCAGCGATTGGTCAGTGGGGTTAATGGTTCACTGACCCAGACTTCTAACAACGCATCGGAAACGCCCAGCATCAGCTACGATGGTAATATAATCGTATTCGCTTCGCGCGGAACAAATGTCTTTGGATCTACGTTCAACACCCAGGTTGACAACAATGGAACTCTGGATGTCTTTCTATTTGATCGTACCGCTGGTGCAGTCGAGATTGTTAGTCGTGTACTTGGCCAAACAAGAAGTACCGGAAACGGACTATCCTTTCGTCCTTCAGTGAATGCGTCGGGCCGTTTTGTTGCCTACGAAACTAGCGGAACAGACCCGTTTGGAACATTTCCCGGCGGCGGGAACAGCAACGCAAAGATTGCGGTATACGATCGCGTAACCAAAGCAAATTTGCTTGCCAGTGGGGCGGGCGGAACTAGCTCGCTTTCGGATGGTAATTCTACACTCCCTCAGATCAGCTCAGATGGATCCACAGTACTGTATCAGAGCTTAGCAAGCAACCTCAGCTCAATAACCCGCGACCGGGACGGAGCCGCAAGCGTCTATCAGTTTGCCGTAACGGATGGTTCTCCCACGATCATCAGTAAAGCCGTAACGCCGAGTTTTTCTGCAGGAGGTGTCAGTTCGATACCGACGGGCGTAAGCAACTCGGTTAGTACAGACGGACGATATCTTGTCTTTACAAGCACTGCGACGAATATAATTTCTGGCCAAACTGACAGCAATGGAATGTCAGATGTCTTTGTATTCGATCGTTTGACCGGTACTATGGAATTGCTAAGCCACATGCCTGGATCGGTAATGCAAACTATGCCAGGACAATCCTACAACCCCACCATCAGCGAGGATGGAAGATTCGTCGCATTTAAGAGCGATAATTCTGTTGCAGGAACATTCCACGGCATTGGAAATCTCTACCTGTATGACCGACTCCTTAAGACATCAAGGCTACTAAATGGCGCATTAGGATCGACAACGACACCCGCGAGCCAAGGCGGCTCAAATGCACAGTTTAGTTCTGACGGGAATTTGGTATTATTTACAAGCTCGGCGACCAATATTGTCTCAGGACTGAGTGGCGCATTTATTTTTGACAGAATCAATGGAGTTACGCAACAAATAGGCGGATCAATCGTGATTGAGAATCCTCGATTGAGCGCTGATGGTAAATTTGTAGTTTTCTCAAGCGCAAGCAATGCCATCGTCCCTGGGCAAGTCGATAACAATGCCTCCCAATCCGTTAACACAGATCTTTTCCTTTACGAAATATCCTCGAATTCTATCCAGTTAGTTAGCGGTATTGATGGATCGCAAACACAAACCGGCAATCGCAGCTCAATGAACGCGAGTATTAGTGGCGATGGTCGATATGTTGCTTATACGAGCACAAGCACTAATTTAGTAAGCGGACAAATCAGTTCGACAATCGCTGACCGTGTCTTTCTGTATGATCGGATTGCTGGTACAACCAAGTTGATCAGTCACACATCGACATCACCAGTTGACGGAGGCACTGGGGGATCTGACTCACCAGTAGTAAACCGTGACGGAACATACATAGTCTACCGAAGCTTCCTACAGAATATCGTTCCTGGCCAGGTTAGTAGCTACGGTGTTGGAAACATATTTTCCTACAATATCCTGAATGGTACGAACGAGCTAATTACCGGTATTGATGGATCTACCACAAATGCGGGCAATGGTTCTTCATCGACGGTGGATTTCAATCCAAGCGCTCCATCAGTTAGTCTGGACGGGCAACGAATCGCGTTTGTCAGCGCTGCAACAAACCTTGTAAACGGACAAATCGACGAGAATGGATCGCAAATAGATGTTTTTGTATACGATCGAACAAATCGCAAAACTGAAAGTGCGAGTTTGGGTGGAAACGGAAGATCCATTTCACCCATAATCAGCGGCGACGGTCGTACCGTCTATTTTTCGAGCTTAAGCACTAACTTCACTTCGCAAGACTACAACCTATCGAGCGATATATTTGTTTATGTAGATACTTCGAAGCCGACTGATATTTCTATCACCAATACAAGTATAGCGGAAAACGAGCAGGTAGGTTCACTAGTAGGGACATTTAGTGATCCTGCTGACGACGAGGGCATGGTTTATTCTCTCGTCGACGGTACGGGCGACGTAGACAATTCGTATTTTTCAATTAATGCATTTGGAAGACTCGCAACGGAAGCGATCTTCGACTTTGAAATTAAGAGCACCTACTCAATACGAGTGCGTGCAACGAACCAAGGAGGATTGTGGTTCGAGAAGGTGTTTGTCATCACAGTTTCCGATGTGAGCGAGGGTCCGACGGATATCGTTCTCTCATCCAATACGATTCTGGAGAATTCAATAGCAAACTCCCTCGTCGGGACATTAACCGCGACAGGTGCGAATCCGAGTGAAACGACGTTTGAAATCGTCTCTGAGACAATTCCAGATCCGAACTTTGTTCTCGACGGAAATCAGTTGCGAACAACGAGATCCTTTGACTATGAATCCAACAATGTCTTCACCGTAAGTGTAAGGGCTATTTCTGCGTGGTCAAGCATCACACGTCCGTTCCTCGTCCATGTGACGCCAGTCAATGAGTTTGACCCGCAATTGACTTCCCAACTTACTTACAGCATCCCAGAGAATTCGATCTTTGTTACAAACTTGACTGGAGGCGATGCCGATCTACCGAATCCTAACTTGATGTACAGTATCGTGGGTGGACCCGATGCCGCTCGATTTGCGATCGCAACAGGCAGCACTCTATCGTTTTTTACAGCTCCCAATTTTGAGGCCCCCATCGATGCAGATGGGAACAACGTCTATGTGGTACAGATTGCCATCAGTGATGGCACGCGTTCACAAACCCATGAGTTGTCGATTACGGTTACCGACAGAAACGACGCACCTACCGGATTGACGCTCAGCAATTCGACGATTAGCGAGAACCTCCCAGCCGGATCGGTTATTGGAGTGTTCAATGCTAATGACGAAGATGGCCCGCTCCCGCTTAGCTATCAATTATTGCTAGTTGGACCGAACGACAACAACTCATTTACTATTGTTGGCAATCAGTTGGTATCGGCGCGAGAGTTCGATTTCGAGAATCTCGCGGACCGAGAGCTAGTCGTCCAAGTGGCTGCGAGCGATGGACTGCTCATGGCCAGTCATCCCTCACAATTCATTATCAGCGTATCCGATTCCCCAGATCGTCCCATTGCGGAGAATCTAACTTTATCAACGCTACGAAACCAACCTACTCTCATCATGCTTGCAGCTTCGGGGGCTGGTCCGCTTTCGTACACGATTGTCGATGCCCCTAATCATGGAACGCTCAGCGGAACAGTACCAAATTTAACGTACACGCCGCACAATGGTTTCGTCGGAAATGATGAGTTCTACTTTTCAGTAAATGATGGGGCCCTCACCTCTTACGAAGCCAGGGTGGCGATTGCAGTTATCGGAACGAAACCGACGATTCAGTTTGCAGCTAACACGAGCAGCGTTAGCGAAGCGGTCGGTGCAATTGACCTTACCATAGCGATTTCCGAGCCAGCGGATGTTGATTTGTGGATTCCAATCAGCGTGAATGGAACAGGTTCGACAGCCACGGCCGGATCGGACTTTGTTCTACCCACGGCGTCCGTACTTGTGCCCGCAGGCCAAACTCTCGCAACGATGCGAGTCCATATTGTCGACGACACAATGTTCGAGACGACCGAAACGGTTGCGGTGGAGTTGGGTGAGTCTTCGGAATACTACTTGGGTACGACAAGTACCCACACCTTGTCCATTCAAGACAATGAGACACAGCCGACATTGACTCTCAACCGGACTTCGCTCGTCGTTGAAGAGTCAACCCAAAAAACCGGTACAACCTTGCAACTATCCCGGCCAAGCTCTGCTCCGACGACCATTGGGTTGACTGTCGGCGGTAGTGCACTTGCGGGCAGCGATTTCCAAAATGACATCCCTACCACCGTCACCATTCCTGCCGGTGCGACGACAGTGTTCGTTCCGATTACATTGCAACAAGACGCATCGGTCGAACCCAACGAGTCGGTGGTATTGGTCTTTGCTGAGGGCACAGACCTTTGGGCTGCGGGAACAACCGCCGCCAATCGTACTTTCACGTTGACAATCACTGACGACGATACGCCGATTGTCGGCGTTACCGTCGGTACCGCCGCTTTAGGGGAGAGCCACGGAACTTTCGCGTTGACCGCGACCTTGTCGAAGCCTTCTAGTGGAATTCTGCGAGTCCCGGTTACTGCTACTGGCACTGCGAATCGGGGTGGTTCGAATCCAGACTACTTCTTACCCAGTAATGCGGAGTTCGTTTTTAATAATAGCGACACAGCCACGCTAGCTGTTACCATTGTCAACGATAACATTGTCGAGCCACGAGAGCAGTTTACCATCCAACTGCTGTCCGGTGACGGATACAAGCTTGGCTCTGTATCTCGGAGCAACTTCCACATTGGCGACGACGACAAGGCGAGGATCAGTTTTGACGTAGCGCAATTTGATCGTTTTGAAGGGACTGGAAGCTTTACCATTACTGCGAGACTTGATCGCCCCCTCCCAGATGCGATAAGCGTACCTATTTCCATTTCGGGTGGGAACACTGTGGGCTATGCGTCTTCCAACGATTACGCATTCTCGTCGGCACCGTTTCAGTTCCCGGCAGGCGCTTTAGTTGCATCGCGTACGCTCTCGATCACAGAGGACTCGATCAATGAGCCGACGGAATTAGCTGTGATTGCGTTCGCAGCAAGCAACTTCTCTTCATCTTCCGTCGTTGCTGCTGGAACAAACACTTCCACTCGCATCCGGATCCTTGACAATGATCCCATTCTTAGTGTAGGTGCATCCAATAGTTCCGTCGTCGAAGGCACAAATGCCGTTTATACTTTTCGATTATCCGCTGCAACCAATGTCCCACTAGTAATACCATTCACACTTTCCGGAACGAGCAGAGCGAACATAAACCATGTCTCCCCTTCTGGTTCCAGTGTGACGATTCCTACGGGGCAAACTTCTGTCTCGATTGCTATCGCAACGATTAACAATAGTATAGCTAGTACGACTGCACCTACTTTAACATTATCAATCGGGAGCTTGACCACTGCGATCACGAGTTCCAGTGCCAAATCGGCGACGATTGCTATCAACGACAACGACATCGCGATTGTAGACTTTCCCGCAGGAGACAAGAAAGCCATTGCGAGAGTGTCGGAGGCACGTACCGGCAATTTACTTAACGGACTTCGCAATCGTACGATCAGTGTCCCTGTCAATCTCAGCAAGCCAGGTGACCGAGCTATCGATGTGACACTCTCCTTTTCCGGGAAGGCAGTTCGAAATACCGACTATAGAGTGCTGGGACTCACCAACGATAAGCTACGGATTCCAGCAGGCTCTACAAGTGCAACTTTTACAGTTGAAATCATCCACGACTCCAATTTTGAAGGTGATGAGGCGTTTACAGCAACCATACAAAGCGTTTCCGCTCCCGCAAAGCTTCCCGCAGGTACAAAACCTGCCAGGTCGTTCCTTATTATTGACGATGACAAAAAGGCGGTCACACAAACGAATCTTGCACTGAATTCTTCAAGTGTCCCAAAGACAATTTCGCACACACCAATTGCCCCTGCATCCACTGGAACTCTCGCGATCAGTACATCTCCAGTGATTCTGGATTTAGGTAGTTTTGGAAATCCGACTTCCCTGGTTATTAATGGCGGTATAGCTGAAATCAGGCCCGGGCAGATTGCCTTAGCAATTACAAACGGACCTATCGAAGGGGCGATAGCCTACTTCGATGCGAACTTCAACGGCGTGCTCGATGCGGACGAGCCGTTTAGCAGCACAGCCATCGATGGTTCTTTTGCCGTTTTCTTAGATGAATTTGATACGAATGAAAATGGTGTTATCGATCTCGAAGAAGGCCGTTTTGTCCAAGAAGGGGGTGTCGATATTTCCACGGGATTGGTCCGACGTATCGCGATGTCTGCTCCGATCGGTTTGTTGAATATCACTCCGATTACCACCCTGGTGGAAAGTCTCATTCGAACGCAATCGTTGAGTATTTCTGATGCAATCGACTTCGCGACCAACGCGTTAGGAGTGAAGGACTACAACATTACTTCCGGTAACTCCCTGTATCAAACGATAGCGAATGATCCTATTGCAGCGCGCGCGTACAGAGCACACGTCGAGCTACACTCAGCAGTCTTGGCTATATCACAGTACTTGGCTGGTATATCAGGACGCCAATTGAATACGATTGGGCAAGATATCTATGACGAGGTAGCCGATCTTGTTTCCACTCCTGATAGCCTTCTTGATTTGACCAGTGACGCCACGGTGGAGAGCCTACTCGGTGCGACGGTGATCAAGCATGCTATTGCTGGAGTGAATGACGAGCAAATCAGTTCGATCGCTGGTAGAATTGCTGCCGCTATCCAGGAAATGAATTCGCTGAACCTCGAAAGCTTCACGAACGGTAGTGCTTTTGTTCTGGCGTTGGATAAGGCAAAAATGGTCTTACAAGGCGAATTTTCTGATGCTTTATTCGATCTTGGTGCGGGAACTCGATCCCTCGCCTCGCTGACGGCAGACTACAGCGGACCTGCCTTGGTAAGCAAAATCGCCGCGGTGAACGCGACCGTCACCATTCCACCCGCCATCGGTATCAATAGTCTTTCCATTATTGAAGGAAATGGCGGTACTAGCGTGATGCGATTCTCCGTGGATGTCATCGGTGACCACAATTATCCAATTAGTGTTCAATACATGACCGTCGATGGTTCTGCACTTGCCGGCCAAGATTACACAGCGACTACCGGCACCCTAAGTTGGCCAGCAAATGACAATACAACTCGATATGTGGATGTGGTCATCCACGGAGATTTGCTGTTCGAATCAGACGAATCGCTCAACCTACTCTTAACCAACGCTAGCCAAGCAGTCATCCGCGTTGATGAAGGGACAGGATTTATTCTCAACGATGACGCTACGAGCTTTGCTACCAATAGCAGTGGAACAAGCAATGATCTACTGTATTTGCAAAGCCGGTCTAACGCTTCGTTGGTCTCCAACGGCGTCGAGGTCTTCAACGGTGATTTTGCGGAACCCTTGAGCTCCATAATCAACGGTGTCGCTGATAAAGCAGACCTTTTGGCTCTTGATTTCTCTGAGAACACCTATCGGGGCGATACCGTTGCCTTCCATGCCGGAAACAGTTCGGGAGTTGTCGATGGATTTTCCGCATTAGCTGGTACCTTCCAGACGATCGAAGTTTCTGTCATTGGCTTGGATAGTATCTTGGTAGGACTCGTGCCGGAAGAGATAGCGAATCGGACGCAAGTCACGACAACTGGAGTTGAGGAAGTAAATTTACTGGTGTCGGATACTACCCTGCTGACCATCGACCTCCCGTCCTGGGTCACCAGCGCGATATTGGAAGATGCCAATCCAAGTGAATCTGGTCGTATGCGTATGGTGAGCCCTTCTGGGCAGTTTGCACCGATCGAATTTAGGAATCCAGGAACTTTGGTCGTCCGCAGAGCTAGTTCAGCAACCCAGCTAACAACGAATAGTCTCGATGCGGATTTCACTGCAGAGCAAATCCGGATTGAAACCAACAACTCGGCTCCGACTACGATTGCTCTTTCGAGTAACTCCGTCGCAGAGAGTTTATCGGTGGGAAGTGTTGTAGGAACGTTCAGTACGACGGATCGCGATGCCGGGAATACATTCACTTACCAGCTTGTGGCTGGCGCCGGAGATACCGACAACGCCTCCTTCTTAGTGGAAGGAAACCAACTCAAAATAGGTATTCGTTCTGATTTCGAAACCAAATCCACTTACAGCGTCCGAATCCGATCCATCGACCAGGGATGCTTGTTCGTGGAAACAGCGTTCACAGTCACCGTTTTGGATGTACCTGAGATGGTCGGTACTCCGATCGTGGGTGACGGGACTGTACAGCGTTCGATGGTAAACAAGGTTCAGCTTGCTTTTGACAGCAATATCGATATCGCAGAAGGCGCTTTCACCTTGGTTCGGCGAGGTGCTGGAGGGGGAGCGGTGACGCTCAATTCACCAACTTTGGAACAGGTCGGTAACCAAACAATTGTGACTCTTACATTCGCTGGGTCGTTTACTCGTAACTCGATAGGAGCTCTGCTTGATGGATACTATCAATTGACGATTGATGGAAGCAAAATTACGCGGTCCGGACACCAACTTGACGTGAATAGTGACGGGATACTAGGCGACGTCTATCTCTTTGGCGATGACGAGACGGATGCCTTCTTCGCTTTATACGGCGACTCGAACGGAAATCGTGTTGTAGATGCGGTGGATTCTCTGCGATTTAGAAACACACTCAATAAACCTGTAACAAATCTGGAAGGAGCCCTATTCGATTATAACTTCAACAATTTTATCGACGCAGTAGACTCATTGCGATTCCGAAACAATCTAAACAAACCATTGCAATTCTAAAATCAATTTACAGTACCTGGACTGAAAACTAGCATGCGAAACTCAGTAATACTTTCACTTATTCTTTGCTGGATTACCCCCTCCGCTTATGCAGGGATAATATATGAGATTGGTTTCGATCGAGATGCGTACGATGTAGAGACAAGTGGTGAACAAGCGGTCAAAGTAATATTTCGTGAGATTGTCGATGGGACAGGTACTCCACGCTTGGCATCTGGTGGCCTAAAAGGACTGTTCGCTGCTGGATTTGAGCTCGACTATTCGGTGTCGACTGGGGTTTCTGGCGGTGCGTCGTTCGTTTCCTCCTCTCTAAACACCTCGCTGTTCAGTTTACCGTTCACAACTATTGTAAACAACGAGTCTCAATCGCATCTGCAACTCGATGCGCAAGCCGTCGACATCGATCAAGGTATCGAAGCTGTCCCCTACATGCGTAACTTTAGGAGCATATATGAAGTTGAGATTGTAACGCTTACTTTCCGAAACAATAACCTACCGAACCAAGTATCGACACTCACGCTTCGTCCCTCCGAAATTCCATTTGCGAACCTATTCACCGATGGAATTGAGGTGCCCGATATACAATTCCAAAACGCTCAATTTGGATCGATCACCACTGTACCTGAACCATCATCCATGGTCCTCCTTGCATTAAGCCTGCCCTCCCTCGCCCTTTTCAGACATAGATTTGGAAGAGGAAGTAAACCTACCGGGAAGGAATCGACACCCATCCGTGACTAGATGCGGAGGTACAATTCGCTTTTGGACTTAGGTCCCTGTGTTGTTCAGCTATCGATCTATCGGGGCGAGTCGATGAAAAACTATTTGCCCAAGAAATTCAACGAGGATGCAGCGAGCAATCCCGAGTTCAATTTGAACGTGGTCGAAGGTGGCATCACGTTCGATTACGACATCAAGTACGACGGAGAGATTCCGCCCTTCGTTCCGATGTAGTGAACTGGAAGGTGTCGATCTGTTGTCCTCAACAGATCAGCATCGCCTGACCCACCGAGCCAGTTAAGAATCTTTCCCCCCTGGACGATTGGCTAGAGAGCTTGGGGGAGAAGTGGATTGGTTGATAGAGCGGTGGTCTATAGCGCTGGAACGGTCGAGGACGAGCCGTTCGACATTGTCGATCTGTTGTCCATTGTCGATCTGTTGTCCTCAACAGATCAGCATCGCCTGACGCATCGCGCCATTTAAGAGTCTTTCCCCCGGGCGACTGGCTAGAGAGCTTGGGGAGAAGTGGATTGGTTGATAGAGCGGTGGTCTATAGCGATGGAACGGTCGAGGACGAGCCGTTCGACATTGTCGATCTGTTGTCCATTGTCGATCTGTTGTCCTCAACAGATCAGCATCGCCTGACGCACCGAGCCAGTTAAGAATCTTTCCCCCCGGGACGATTGGCCAGAGAGCTTGGGGGAGAAGTGGATTGGTTGATAGAGCGGTGGTCTATAGCGCTGGAACGGTCGAGGACGAGCCGTTCGACGATGTCGATCTGTTGTCCATTGTCGATCTGTTGTCCTCAACAGATCAGCATCGCCTGACGCATCGCGCCATTTAAGAGTCTTTCCCCCGGGCGACTGGCTAGAGAGCTTGGGGAGAAGTGGATTGGTTGATAGAGCGGTGGTCTATAGCACTAGAACGGTCGAGGACGAGCCGTTCGACGATGCGTAGTCGTTGCCGAAAATTCGAATGCTCGTTCAGTGGGGACTTCGCTGAATGGGGTTCCTTTTGCTATCTTCTAGGGGGTGAGTACCGAAACCCGTCAGCGAGCACTTCGCTTCATTCAACAATATGGTTGGAACAATACCTCGTTCCAGACGCTCGAACCCTTCTTCGAGTATTGGTTCGATCCCAATGAATTGGGCGTGGTCGCTTACTACAAAGCTTGGGGCACCTGGGTCGCGGCGGGTGCTCCGATTTGCCCCCACGACCAATTGATCCCCTGCGCCTTGCGGTTCGTGGAGGCGGCCAAGCAAGCAGGATATCAAGTTTGCTTTTTTGGCACCGTACCCCGATTTGCCGACGAGTGCGGGACACACGCGACCCATGTCAAGATTGGTGAACAGCCCTGCTGGAATCCCATGCTTTGGCGGAGCGATCCCAAACGAGTTCAATCGGTGGACTCCCAATGCCGGCGAGCGGAACGCAAAGGTGTGACCGTCCGACCTGTCCCCGTTAAGGAGATGGCGGACGCCACGTCATTGCCTCGCCAACAAGCCGAACAGGTCATGCGTCAATGGCAGAGATCGCACCGGATGGCCACCATGAGTTTCCTCGTCCATCTCGAGACCTTTTCGTTCGCACACGAGCGTCGTTACTTCCTCGCCCTCCGAGCGAATCAAGGCGATGCGAACGAGGCTGGGGAGCCGGTCGGCTTTCTTTCCCTGGTTCCCGTATACGCTCGAGAAGGATTTTTTCTGGAGGATCTCATCCGTACTCCCTCCGCTCCGAACGGGACCACCGAAGCATTGATCGATGCCGCCATGCGATCGCTTGCCGAAGAGAGCAAGTCCTACGCTTCACTGGGCCTATCTCCCTTACGCAACACCGATTCCTCGCGCTACCCACAGCCCGGCTGGGCCAAGCACTTGTTCGGATTATCCAGGCGACTCTCTACACCGATCTACAACTTCGAAGGACTCGCGGCTTTCAAATCCAAATTCCGCCCCGATGAATGGGAAGAGGTCTACGTCACAGGTTTTCCCAAGTTCCAATTCTCGATGCTGATCGCGGTCTTGATGGCATTCATGCGATCGTACCCGGCCGGATTTGCCTACCACACCTCGATTCGCTTCGCTGCTGCTCAAATTCGCCAAGCCTCCATCACGATGTGGCAGCGTGCAATTCATGTGTTAGCCATCGCTCTCATCCTTTGGACTACGTTATTGAGCCAATGCGACGGCCCGTTTTGGTTCGGTAGCGAATCGTTATTGCGATTCTGGATTGCGTTTGACTGCTTGATGGTCGTCGTCTTACTCGCAATTGGACATGGAATTGTCCGGCGAGCAACGTTTGTGGCTCCTTTGGCTTCCGCTGCACTGTTAGCTGTCATTGCCGATGAAGTTGCGACGGCCATGCACGCCATCGTATTCTTCAGCACTCACTCTTGGGGCTGGCGATATGTTTTCGCCTGGATGATTGCCTTGGTAGGGCCAGCTCTCGCCGCTACCGTACTGGCCGGCTCGCTGATTTCGCTCCGGAATCGACGGTGAAATGGGGTTCTGCCCCGATACTTAGCGAGAATAAAATAGATGGATGATGCCAAACGACGAACTCCCTTCCTTCGATCACACGTCGGAAGAAAATCAGATCGATGCACCCGAAGACCTATCGCATCTTGAGTTCCATCAAGGGACGTTGACACTCGACCGATGGAGTCGAGGAGAGTTGCAAACATTCTTTGGAAACCATCCGTGGACTTGGGATGATAGGGCGAATGTTTGGCGCGCGATGGCGATGCACTACTCGGTCATCCAACGGGCGATCCAAGCCAAATGGGCTCAAGCTCCCTATGGAGTGATTGATTACGTCCCGCAATGGCAATCGATCGCCTTTCGGCAACACCGATTACCAGCGCTCCGCCCCGAACAGCAACAGGCTCTCGATGCTTGGCGGCAACTGGAAGCAGGAATGGTGATCATGCCAACCGGTACTGGCAAAACGGAGGTCGCGTTGCATGCAATACACGCCAGTCGATGCAGCACGCTCGTCGTCGCACCCATCCGCGACTTGATGTACCAATGGCATCGACGCATTGCGCACGGCCTCGACTACGACGCAGGGGTCATCGGCGATAACACGTTCCGAATCAAGCCGATATCGGTCACAACCTACGATAGCGCGTGTATCCACATGCCAAAGCTAGGGGACCGCTTCCAATTCATTATTTTCGATGAATGTCACCATCTACCCGGCGCCACGCGTGGCGACGCAGCTCGCATGACGATTGCTCCCAAGCGATTAGGTCTTACAGCCACACTCGACCAAAGCACCCTACGTTTCGCAACTCTTCGCGATCTAATCGGCCCGGTAGTTTACCAACTCTCGATCAACGAAGTCCGCGGGAAGAGTTTGGCCGACTACGATGTCTTTCGCATACGCGTCCAACTGCAACCAGAAGAGCGAAGCCGATATGACCAGTTGGCCAAAGATATTGCGATGTTTGTATACGAGCGACAGCAGGAAGACGATCGCTTCCAATGGCAACAACTTTTTACTGAGGCGATCGACGATCCACGAGCCCACCACATTCTGTTAGCCCACCGTGAGAAGCAATCGATCGAGGATCGAGCGGTGGAGAAATTGCGAGTGATCGACGACCTACTCCGGCTTCATCACGGAACTCCGATGATCATCTTCGCGGGCTCCAATGCGATGGCGAGGGAGGTTTCTTTAAGATTCCTGATCCCTTGCCTTCTCAGCCATTGCGGAAAGAAGGAACGGCTTGACTACTTAGATGGATTGCGAGATGGTCTCTATCCTGCGATTGTGGCCAATCAGATTTTGGATGAAGGTGTCGACATCCCGGCGGTCAAAGTGGCGGTCGTGATCGGAGGGTTGGCTTCGAACCGGCAATCGCAACAGCGGCTTGGACGGATCCTTCGCAAAACCGGTAACGAGCGCGCCATCCTCTACGAAGTCGTCTGTCACAACACCAACGAAATCAAGAAGTCCAGAACACGTCGAAAGAACGATGCTTACTCGCGAACTCGCCATCTCAAGGATCGTTCAGGGTGAGATCCAGCCCGATCGCTTGACCCGTTCCACCCACTCTGAGTACCTCTCGCTTGCCTCGAAGATGCTCGCGATATACATGAATGGAATCGGCGAGACCCGCAAAGTGCTGCACCGACGGATTCACGAACTTTCGGTCGACGTCCCGCAATGTCCTCCAAAAAGAATCGATGCCTTCTGCAAGCTATTGGACGAACGCGCCGAATACTCTTCCGACTCGCGTGGGGAATCGGCCCGACTTCGTCGACAAGTCTTCCGACTGGCCGCGCCCTTTCAACCGATCTCGGATGAGCTCCTTGCAAACCAAAAAACACTCACTGGCACATCGAGTTCCGTAGCGAAAGATCGCATCGCCGAAATCCTTCAAACCACTTGGAGCGAGATCGAATCCAAACTGTTCCTCGATCTCCCCGAAAACCATCGATTGCAATCTTTTCGCACCTATGACGAACCATCGGGATTATTGGCCAAGTACAACGTCGCGCAAACGCAGGCAGTACTCTACGACGCATTGGGGCTAACAGTCGTTGCACAAGACGACATCAAAGAGGTCTTGCGATATGCCAAACTAGCGAGATTGATGCATCGGATCGAGCGACAGGGCGTGAGCTATCGTATTCACTTCGATGGCCCAGCGTCCTTGCTGCAAAGGACCACTCGCTACGGAGTGGCACTCGCCAAATTCCTACCTGGTCTGCTCGCATGCAAGAACTGGAGTGCAGAAGCTTGGATTCGGAAACCCAAATGGGGCAAGCTCGTTTGGCGAATCGACTCGAACTGCCAATTGAAATCGGAAACAGATCCAGGGAACGAGTTCGATTCCCAGCTGGAAGAACAATTCTTTGCCGACTGGTTGCAGTCTGATACGAAAGGCTGGAGCCTCTTTCGTGAAACGCAGATACTTCATGAGGGACAGCACGTTTTCGTGCCGGATTTTGAAGCAATCCACGTGTCAGGAAAACGCGTGCACATCGAGATTGTCGGATTCTGGACACCGGAGTACTTGGCACACAAACAACGGATGATCGATCTCTTCCCCGATCAGCCGATTGTGCTTTTGGTCCAATCGAGCGTGGCTTCGAAACTAGAACATGCACCGAAGCACGCAGTACTGGAATTCAAAAGGAGAATTCAAGTATCGAAGCTGGTTGGATTCTTGGAGTCTTTGCGCGAGCGCGGGAGTACGCCTATCGGCTGACTGTTAAACGAAAACGGCAGTACGCCTATCGGCTGAGGGGTAAACGAACGCGGGTTAGCGGAGGGGCCAAGCGTCGACCCATTCGGTGGAGACCGGTTTGGCTTGAAAGTCCCTCAAGAGCCGATCGTGCATATCGTTCAAGTGTGCTGCTCCGTAAAAGACAGACAGCTTTCGCTTTCCATTTTCTAACTCGGATTGAAGGACTTCAAATGCTTTGCGATTCCGTTCGGTGAGCAACGTGCTTTTGCCATCCTTGTCCGCAAGCCCCGCCATTTGGCCTTCCATGGATTCGAATTGCTCCGCCATCACGCGGCGCAAACGAATCGGGTCTTTGGAAATCATCGCGGCCATCATGTCGGCTTGTTGTTGCTGCCCCTTTTTGCTCGCCTGGACCGCCAACCCGGCTCCCATCATGCGTGCAAACATGCCTAGAAAACCGTCCTTGCGCTTTTTCATGTCCTCGCCGAATTCCCCAGGACTCATATCGGCGTGCACGAAGTTGCTGGGGGAGTAATCGACTTCATCGAGTTGGAAGCTCAACTCCAGCGCCTCTTTCATACCCGTCTGAAGACCGCTGATGGGATTGAAGCCTCCTTCGGCTCGTTGATTTGGTTTGTTCACTTCCGGATCGGCAACCAATTCATAGAGAACCGAATCGTAGTTGCGGAATCGCTGGTTCAAGTCGCTGTAGTACTGCTTGGTCCCGACGTGCACTGCGCCGATCAAATCGACCGTGGCGCCTTGGAAAGGCCCCGAGACGATTTCGTATTTGGCGATGGCCACTTGCAACGCGCGAGGTTCCGTCCCTTCCTTATCGACTCGGAGAAAGAGCGGTTTTGTTTCCGTCGCTTCCACCTTGACTTCCTGGGCGGGAGCCGAAGAAGTTTTTTTTCCGTTCCGCTGCTTCGTCTCCTGGGCTTGAACCGCCCCCACACTACCTACCAACGACGCCGCAACCAGGACCTTGCACCAAAATCGCATCGCCAAATCTCACTCACGTTAAGGGATGACCAACGCCGCAGGTTGGTCTTCGACCATCTCAAAAACTCCGGGCCTTTGCACAGGGAAACCGGATTACACGAAATTCTAGTCCCCGCTCAAGCCCTTGGCCCAAAACTGCCGAAAATTCCATTGACTTTTCTGACGACTCGTCAAAAAATGACTTCATGGTCGAACTAACAAGAAAACAAAGAGAAATGGAACGTCGCTCGGCAGAAATCCTGAGGGTTTCCCGTCCGATCCTGCTTCGGGAGGGGTTTCAAGCCCTCAGCATGGACCGGGTGGCAGCTCAGATGGAATATGCCAAGGGGACGATTTACAACCACTTTCCGAACAAAGAAGAAATCGTTTTGGCTTTGGCGGTGGAGGCGATGCAGCTGCGTCGTTCGTTGTTCGAGAGGGCGATTGCGACCTCGGCCAGCAGTCGGGTCCGCATGATGGCGGTCGGGGCGGCGTGCGAGTTTTTCACGGAGCAATGCAGCGACGACTTCCTCGTGGAGCAGTGGGTCCGAAACAACAACATCTGGGACAAGACCTCCGAGCAGCGGCAGGCGTTGATCCGCGAGTGCGAAGGGAACTGCATGGCCCTCGTCTCTTCCGTGGTCGCCGATGGAGTCACCGCAGGGGAGCTAACGGTACCCGCCCCCCTCTCGCCTCCTGAGTTTGTCTTTGGCCTTTGGGCCCTCGTATACGGGAGTCAGATCTTGACCCGGTCCAGCCCTTCGCTGGCGTCGATTGGAATTTACGATCCAGTGATTGCCATCCGAGCTCACTGTTTGAATTTGCTCAACGGGTTCGCATGGCAGCCGCTGATGAACTGGTCCGAGTACCAGTCCCACATGCACGATTTGCTTCAAAAACTTCTACCCGAATTTCGCTCGATTCAAGCGGAAAGACAAACGGTTGCACCATGAGATTCCATCGCAAAAGTATCTTGATGATCGCACTAGGAATCGCTGCTAGC
Source organism: Brakhagea slesvicensis (assembly GCF_052161625.1). GTDB lineage: Bacteria > Planctomycetota > Planctomycetia > Pirellulales > Pirellulaceae > JBKCUI01. Next base: position 2,527,068 of record NZ_CP197412.1, on the reverse strand, counting down.
GGAATGGGAGCTGCATTCGCCTATCACAATTTCAGCCACGGAGATCACCGCGTCCCGACCAAGTATGTGAGCGAGTTAGAGCAAAACGGATCGGAGTTGGTGGTGCGAGCCTATCGCATCCCAACCGACGGACCTTCGGATTCCGAAGTCTCCTTTACCGGTTCTGTTCAACCGCGTTACCAAACTTCAGTGGGATTCCGAGTGGCAGGAAAGGTGGCCCAGCGGCATATCGAACTTGGTGATTGCGTCAAACAAGGGGACTTGCTATTCAGTTTGGATCCGACCGACTATGACTTGAACCTCCGAGTCGCGGAATCCGACCTTATCTCCGCTCAATCGACATTCACCCAAGCCGCCGCCGAAGAAAAGAGACTTCTGCAACTTCGCAGTACTGGTGCTGTGAGCCTTTCCGAATACGACCTGAGTTTGGCAGCGAGAGATGTCTCTCAAGCTCGGTTGGATTCCGCCCGCAAACGGCTGGAGCTGGCTCAAAATCAACGCGACTATTGCGAGCTGCGAGCTGACTTTGACGGGCTTGTCACAGCAATTCAGGGAGAGTCCGGACAGGTCGTGAACGTCGGACAAACCGTACTGCAACTCATGCAAGGGGAAGAGCTGGAAGCGGTTATCAGCATTCCCGAGAATCGCTTGGACCTGGTCCGAAACCGACGACCTACGATCTCCATATGGTCGCAGCCAGACGCTCGCTTTCCTGCCAAACTCCGCGAGATCGCGCCCATCGCTGACCCGATTTCGCGAACCTACGATGCCAAATTCACGCTTCCAGAAAGCGCTTCGAAACTCTCGATTGGTATGACAGCGACGGTGCATCTTTTTGATTCGAACCCAAGCGATATTCCAATCCCTACGGCAGCGATTGGTAACAGCTTGGACGAGGCCGTCGTCTGGCGCATTCGCGAGCAAGACGGGAGCGTCGAAGCGATTCCGATTGAAGTCGCGCAAATTCGTAACGATACCGCGATGGTTCGCGGTCCTCTCCGGCCAAACGATCTAGTGGTGAGCGCTGGAGTTCAGCGCATTGATGAAAAGGTAAGAGTTCGCGTCTGGAACTCCCAATAACATGAGCACAACCGACGAATCGAGGCGTCCTGGGATATTCAACCTATCCCATTGGGCCGTCACGCACCCCGCTTTTATCTCTTTCCTCATGTTGGCGTTCGGGGCTGCAGGGTTGCAAGCCTATCTCAGCATGGGTCGCGCGGAGGACCCTTCGTTCACTATCAAAACCGGGGTCGTAACAGCTACTTGGCCAGGGGCCACGTCAAAGGAAATACAGGAGCAAGTCGCCGAGGAAGTGGAGGACAAGCTTCGAGAGACCCCCTACCTCGACTTCCTCCAAACCTATTGCCTTCCCGACCGCATGCAAACACTGGTCCAACTCAAGGACCATACGCCACCCAAACAAGTGGCCGATATCTGGTACCAAGTTCGCAAGAAACTTGGCGACATCGAGTCGCGAATGCCTCAAGGAGTGGTCGGTCCTTATGTCAACGACGAATACGGGGACGTATACTCCGCGATCTATGCTTTCCACGGAGATGACTTCTCCTATGCCGAACTCAAACGCGTGGCGGAAACCACTCGCAAACGGCTGCTCCGCGTGGCGGACGTGGAAAAGGTGGACCTCGTCGGCGATCAAGACGAGCGGATCTATATCGAGTTCTCCCACCAAAAGCTCGCTACGCTCGGTGTGTCCCCCCAAGCAATCTTCGATAGCATCCAAAAGCAAAATGCTCTCGTTCGCTCCGGCAGTATCGATACCTCCAACGATCGCATCCATGTGCGCGTCGCTCGTGACTTTGATGGCGTGTCGCAGATCCAAGAAGTCCCCGTGCTAGGAAATGGTCGCGTCTTTCGATTGAAGGACATAGCCGAAGTCAAACGAGGATATGAAGACCCCTCGCTTTTCAAACTTCGTTTCAACAGCAAACCCGCTGTCGCAGTTGGGGTCGTAATGACCAAAGGTGGCAACGTTTTGACCCTCGGTAAGCAACTCGAATCCGCGATGGAAGAGATCACGGCCCAAATGCCCGTTGGCATGCATATGGGGAACATCGCATTCCAGCCGCACGTGGTCGAAGAGTCGGTCGGAGAGTTCATTCAATCCTTCGTCGAGGCTCTGGTGATCGTATTGATCGTGAGCTTTCTCAGCTTGGGGCTGCGCACCGGGATTGTCGTCGCGCTCAGTGTCCCTTTGGTGTTGGCCATCTCGCTGATGATTATGAATGCCATCGGCATGAATTTGGATCGTATCTCCCTCGGTGCTTTGATCCTCGCATTGGGATTGCTGGTCGATGATGCGATCATTGCGGTGGAGATGATGGCGGTGAAGATGGAAGAGGGATGGAACCGCGTTGATGCCGCAGGATTCGCATGGCGATCGACCGCTTTTCCCATGCTGTCCGGAACCCTTATCACGATGGCTGGGTTTCTACCCGTCGGCTTTGCTCGGTCGGCGGCTGGCGAGTACGCAGGGGGGATCTTTTGGGTTGTCGGAATCACCTTGATTGTCTCTTGGTTTGTAGCAGTTATCTTTACTCCCCATCTGGGTGTGCAGCTGTTGCCCGACTTCAAAAAGGGAAAAGATCACGGCGAGCACGTTCCATTTCAAACTCCTTTTCATCGCGCACTGCGATGGCTTATTCGAGGGTGTGTGAAACGCCCCTACGCAGTGGTTTCCATCACGGTCGCTATGTTCATCGCGGCGTTATTTGGCTTTACAAGGTTACAGCAACAGTTCTTTCCACTTTCCTCGCGCACCGAGCTCATGGTCGATGTCAGATTGCATGAGGGCTCCTCCATCCAAGCGACCGAGGCGATGATCCAGTCGGTCGAGCAGCGGATTAGCCCCCTCTTGACCGCCGACGGGGAAAATGAGCCGTTGATCCAACATTTCACGAGCTACGTCGGAGCTGGGTCTGCCCGATTTTTCTTAGCGCTCAATCCCGATCTTCCCAATCCAAGCTTCGGGAAAATCGTGATCCAAACCACGAGCGTCTACGCGCGTGAAGAGCTGCGGACGCGTCTCAAGAAACTGTTTGAGCAAGATGGCCAATTTGCGGACGCTTCGGTGCGGGTGCTCCGTCTGGAGTTCGGACCACCGACCGGCTACCCCGTTCAGTTTCGTGTAATTGGCCCAGATCCATCGACCGTACGTCGGCTCGCGAAAGACGTCCGACAGGTGATGCGGTCCGACCCTGCGGTCATCGATGTGAACTTGGAATGGGACGAACCTGCGAAATCGGTGCAAGTCGACATTGATCAAGACCGGGCACGACTGATGGGCCTGACTCCGCAAGAAGTAGAACTTGGCTTGGAAACTCTCTTGTCAGGAACGACCGTTTCTCAGTTTCGCGATGGAACCGAAACCATTCCGGTCGTTGCCAGGGCTATTAAATCGGAACGGGCATCGATAGAAACCTTAGGTAACCTCACGCTGTTCACACCCACAGGCAAAGTGGTTCCGATCGAACAAGTGGGAAAGATTCGCCCCACTTTTGAAGAACCGATCGTTTGGCGGCGGAACCAAGAACGGATGCTTACGGTCCGATGCGACGTGGCCGATGGATTCCAAGCACCGGACGTTACCAACCGAATCGAAAAGGAACTATCAGAACTCAAAAGCTCGCTTCCTCCAGGCTATCGAATCGAAGCTGGTGGGGCTGCAGAAGAAAGCGTGAAGGCGAACAAGGCCCTGTTTGCTATGTTCCCTCCTATGATCCTTATCATGCTCACCTTGCTGATGTCGCAGGTGCACTCCTTCAAAAAGATGATCCTTATTTTCGGGATCGCCCCCCTCGGCTTGATCGGTGCCGTCGCGTCGCTGCACTTTTTCAATGCCCCGTTCGGATTCGTCGCACTTCTTGGTGTCATTGCACTGGCGGGAATGGATATGCGGAACTCGGTCATTCTCGTGGATCAGATCGAGCAAGACATCGCTGGCGGATTGAATGAATGGGATGCAGTCATTGAATCATCCGTCCGCCGAGCACGACCAGTGATTCTTACGGCAGCTACCGCAATCTTGGCGATGATCCCATTGACCCGGAGTGTCTTCTGGGGCCCTATGGCTATGGCAATCATGGGCGGACTGTCGATTGCTACTTTCTTGACCCTCGTCAACCTGCCCGCGCTTTATGTCCTCTTTTTCCGGATCAAACCGTCCCTCTCGACCGAAGCCTCACCCGTCGTCAACGGGCAAGTGCATCCACATGTTCCGACGGGGCAAGAATCCGGGAACGAATCCCCTCGACCGACTCCCGCCTTCGGATAATTCCCAGTCCCCCCACTTCTTTTCTTCCCCTTTGCGCCGCTGCGCCGTGGCGCGCAACGATCCATTACGAAGGGGAGGTTTCTCGCAACGGCGCAACGACGCCAAGGAGTTGAGGGAGGAAGAGAAAGGGAATCAAAGGGATAGGGGGAGCTAAGTGAGGAGATAAGTCCGAGGGATTAAAAAGTTATCGACAACCTACTTCATCCACAGCCATTCCCAGTCCCCCCACTTCTTTTCTTCCCCTTTGCGCCGCTGCGCCGTGGCGCGCAACGATCCACTACGAAGGGCGAGGTTTCTCGCGACGGCGCAAAGACGCCAAGGAGTTGAGGGAGGAAGAGAAAGGGAATCAAAGGGATAGGGGGAGCTAAGTGAGGAGATAACTCCGAGGGACTTAAAAGTTATCGACAACCTACTTCATCCACAGCCATTCCCAGTCCCCCCACTTCTTTTCTTCCCCTTTGCGCCGCTGCGCCGTGGCGCGCAACGATCCATTACGAAGGGGAGGTTTCTCGCGACGGCGCAAAGGCGCCAAGGAATTGAGGGAGGAAGAGAAAGGGAATCAAAGGGGATAGGGGGAGCTAAATGAGGAAATAACTCCGAGGGACTTAAAAGTTATCGACAACCTACTTCACCCACAGCCATTCCCAGTCCCCCCACTTCTTTTCTTCCCCTTTGCGCCGCTGCGCCGTGGCGCGCAACGATCCATCGCGAAGAGGAGGTTTTTCGCGACGGCGCAAAGGCGCCAAGGAGTTGAGGGAGGAAGAGAAAGGGAATCAAAGGGATAGGTGGAGCTAAGTGAGGAGATAACTCCGAGGGACTTAAAAGTTATCGACAACCTACTTCATCCACAGCCATTCCCAGTCCCCCCACTTCTTTTCTTCCCCTTTGCGCCGCTGCGCCGTGGCGCGCAACGATCCACTACGAAGGGCGAGGTTTCTCGCGACGGCGCAAAGACGCCAAGGAGTTGAGGGAGGAAGAGAAAGGGAATCAAAGGGATAGGGGGAGCTAAGTGAGGAGATAACTCCGAGGGACTTAAAAGTTATCGACAACCTACTTCATCCACAGCCATTCCCCGTCCCCCCACTTCTTTTCTCCCCCTTTGCGCCGTGGCGCGCAACGATCCATTACGAAGGGGAGGTTTCTCGCGACGGCGCAAAGGCGCCAAGGAATTGAGGGAGGAAGAGAAAGGGATTTTACATCTCGTACAGTTCGGGATCGACATCCGGTGCTTCGAACATCCGCTTCCACTTTTTGCTCTTGGAATCGGCACTGACAAAAGGATCCCCTTCTCCGTCGAGTGCATCCCCCATCTCTTCGTCGATACGGTCCGGATCTTCGCCAGCCTCCATTCTCCGCATCGCTTCCATCATCGTTTCGTTCGGTTGCATACCCGTGACATCGAACATCTTTTTCATGAGCGCTGCCATCTGACGAGGATCCTCGGGGCCTTCGCTGTTCTCATCGAGATGGGGGGCCATTTCCATCATGAGCTGCTCCATCTTGGCCTCGTCAACATTTTCAAAAGGGTCTTGTGTCGCATCCGACTCTTTAAGTCCTTTGGAAATCGCGAAGCGCGAGACTTTCTTCTCCAGCTTCTTTCTCCCGCATTTGGGGCACTCCGGAACCTTTGTATTTTGCATGGAGCGGGAGAGGAAACTAAATACGGTATGGCAAACCGGGCAGTAGAACTCGTAGATAGGCATCGAATAAAATCCTTTTCCGTGACTTAAAACGGCGCGGGACCAACCATGTCACCGCGCCGCTGTGAATGACCACAAAATCCGATCGATCACGCAGCCGATTCGGTGCGTGTTGGTTTGAACAGCACCAGGAAGGCCGCCAAAGCGACAAACAACACGACGCTCGGAATAATCCAAAAGCCAAACCAGTTGATGTTATCGCCATCCTTGTACATGGAATTCAACACCCCGCATGCAACCGTCCCCAACCACGTTCCCAATCCGTAGACCAAGACGCCGAGAAGAGACTGCGCGCTAGCTCGCAAATCGCGAGGAGCAGTCTTGTCGACATGGATAAATCCGGCTGCAAAGAAGAAGTCGAAACAGAAGCCGTGCAATGCGACCCCTACGATGGCGAACCAGAGTCCGATCCCCTCAGGTCCCCCGTGCGCGAACAGGAGGTAACGCAATGCCCAACAAAAGAGCCCGACCGCCATCACCATCTTGATTCCGAATCGCTTCAAGAAGAACGGGAGCAGGACAAGGAGGAGCAGTTCAACCATTTGCCCAATTGCCAACGTCGACCCTACTTTTTCAACACCGGCGCCTTTACCGAGAAAGTCCCCAGCGGAATTGAAGTACATTCCCATCGCAATCGAAGCGAGTAAGGTAATGACGAAGAAGACCGCAAAGGAAAAATCTTTCAGCATCGCGAGCGCGCGAAGGAAATCGAGCGCACCGGCTCCGCTTCCTGTCGGCGGCGTCTTTGGCAACATCACTAGGCAGTAAACACCGAAGATCGCAGAAATCACGGCGGCTTGGTAAAGCGGTCCCGGCGTCGCAATCGTATTTGGAATCAAGGTTCCATCGGCCATTGGAGTCTTTCCCGAAAAGATGTTATCGATCAAGAATCCAGCGCAGATCCAACCGATCGTTCCCAGGACCCGAAGACCAGGAAAGTCTCGCTCTCCATCGGGCACGTTCCGGAAGGTGAGCGAGTTGATGACCGAAAGGGTCGGATTGAAGACCAGCGAGTAAACAAAGGTCACAATGAACAATGACAAGTATTGCTCCGGCGAGGTCAAGAGAGTCATCGCATACAGCAATCCCGCCCCTAGCAAATGGCAGATTCCCATCAATCGCTCGCTATTGATCCAACGATCTGCCAAGTACCCTGCGAACAAGGTCGAGATGATCGCACCCACAAACATATTGCCCGTGATCGAGGTAGCTTGAGCTGGCGTGAAGCCACGGTTGGTCAAGAAGGGGTAATAGACAATGACCCATGATCCCCAGATCGCAAACTGCAGGAACATCATCACCGAGAGGACAACGCGATGATGGAGAGAAAGAGGTGGCGCCTTGACCGCAGCCGCCGATTCGCCCGGTGACTGTCCAACAGGCCTGTCCTGGTTATGGGGACTCTGATAGGGATTGGATGAGTCCGATGATTCGCTTGGGATCATTCGAGGGGGTCGCTTTCGACTCTAAAAGAAGACTGGGTGGGGTAGTTCTCAAGCGGATTAGCCAGAAGGGCCACGGATTCCGCAAGACGAGCGCCGCTCTAGTCTTGCAAATCCCAGGGTATCCCGCAAGAAGTCTAAAGCCCCGTTGGCCAGTTTCCCAACCAATGACGCATCCTCTACAATACCGCGATGTCATTGCACATTATCCCTCGATTCTCCCCCAATAGTCCCCCCGTGGAGTACGTATGAACACGAAGAAGAGCCAACTATCTCGCAAGTTTCTTGGATGGGTCATTAGCCTTGGGCTGGCCAGCCAAACATTTGCAGCGGACGGCGATTGGCCACAATGGCGAGGCCCCAACCGCGATGGCCGTTCCGCCTCCGTGAACCTTTTGAAAGAGTGGCCGGAGTCGGGCCCCAAATTGGCTTGGTCCTACTCGGATACCGGCATGGGATACTCTTCCGTCGCGGTTGCGGATGGCAAAGTGTATACGCTTGGGAAAATCGACAATCGCGCTGTCGCGATCTGCTTGGATTCCAAAACAGGTCAAAAAGTTTGGGCTTCCGACTTTGCAAACGGCAAAGTGGAAAAGGAATACAACACGAACTGGGGTGACGGACCTCGCAGTACCCCGACGATCGATGGCGACCATGTCTACTGCCTCAGCGACCTCGGCGTCCTCGCATGCTTGGACCGCAACACCGGAAAAGTTGTTTGGAGCAAAGACTTTGTCGCGGAGTTCGGTAGCAAGCATCCGACTTGGGGATTCAGCGAGTCGGTTTTGATCGATGGCGACAAAGTCATCGCGACCCCTGGCGGCAAAGCCTTCCTCGTTGGCTTCGATAAAAAGACCGGCGAGAAAGTCTGGGAGTCAAAGAATGCTTACGACGCGCAGTACGTTTCGATCATCAAGGCGGACTTCGACGGCATCCCAACCTACCTCACGGCTGCCAAGGAAGGGCTCATCGGCACACACGCTGTCACCGGGGAAGAGTTGTTCAAGAGTGCGAAGACCGGCAACCCAACCGCCGTCATTCCAACCCCGATTGTTCAAGGGAACCGAATCTACCACTCGTCTGGCTATGGCGCGGGAAACGTCGCGTTGGATATCCAGCGTGACGGGGACAAATTAGTCGCCAACCAAGTCTACGCGGCCAATAAGGAGAGCATGGAGAACCATCATGGTGGATATGTTCTCCACGATGGAACCATTTTCGGCTTTTCCCGCGCTTACCGCGGTGTCTGGATGGCTCAGGATTTCAAAACCGGCGATGTACTCTGGTACAAGAAGGTTGGAGCTGGTCGTTCAGGATCGATTGGTTTTGCCGACGGGATGCTTTACTGCTACGACGACGGTGATGGAATTTGCTACCTCGCGAAACCTTCGAAAGAAGGCTGGGAATCGGTAGGCCAAGTGAAGTTGCCCGAAACAACATCTCTGGATCGCAAGCAAGGAGCGATTTGGGCTCACCCCGTGATCGCCGACGGCAAACTTTTCATCCGTGACTTGGAAAAGCTCTTTGTCTTTGAGATCGCTAAGTAACAGGTTGCTTTCTATTCCCCTCGTCCCGATTCGGGGAGGGGCGGGGGACCACGGGTTGGCAAACGGCCAAACATCTTCCGACTCCGGATCAACGCCCCCGCGTAAGAGTGTTGGATTCTGTAGAGAGGGAGTCGAATAGAGAGACGATTGAGACCGCCTGGGATCCCGTTCGAAACAGGCAATAAAAAAACCCAGTTCAATCTTGCGACTGAACTGGGCCTCTATTTTGAAATCCGGTGTTTTTCACCGTCAACGTGAGGTTGACGGTTAGACGAGTTTGAACTTCTTAAGGGTTTGTGCTCACTTATGTGTTCGGTACTAGACCGAACATAAATCCTTAGAAAGGAGGTGATCCAGCCGCAGGTTCCCCTACGGCTACCTTGTTACGACTTAGTCCCAATCATCAAGTTGACCTTCGGCGCCTGCGTCCTTACGGTTCGCTCAGCGACTTCGGGCCCCCCCAATTCTCGTGGCTTGACGGGCGGTGTGTACAAGGCTCAGGAACACATTCACCGCGGTATGCTGACCCGCGATTACTAGCGATTCCAGCTTCATGCAGGCGAGTTGCAGCCTGCAATCCGAACTGAGCAACACTTTTTGAGATTTCCTCGATCTCGCGATTTTGGTTCCCTTTGTATGTTGCATTGTAGGACGTGTGCAGCCCTAGTCATAAAGGCCATGAGGACTTGACGTCATCCCCACCTTCCTCCGGTTTAACACCGGCAGTCTCTCTAGAGTCCCCGCCATAACGCGCTGGCAACTAGAGATAAGGGTTTCGCTCGTTAAGGGACTTAACCCGACATCTCACGACACGAGCTGACGACAGCCATGCAGCACCTGTGCAAAAGCTCCCTTGCGGGCACCCCAACCTTTCAGTCAGGTTCTTAAGCATGTCAAGACTAGGATAAGGTTCTTCGCGTAGCCTCGAATTAAGCCACATCCTCCACCGCTTGTGTGAGCCCCCGTCAATTCCTTTGAGTTTCAGCCTTGCGACCATACTCCCCAGGCGGAGCACTTAACACTTTCGCTACGTCCGAAAGACTGTGAGAGTCCTTCAGACTAGTGCTCATCGTTTACGGCTAGGACTACCGGGGTATCTAATCCCGTTCGCTACCCTAGCTTTCGTTCCTCAGCGTCAGAAAATATCCAGTAAGCCGCTTTCGCCACCGGTGTTCCAGATGATATCAATGCATTTCACCGCTCCACCATCTGTTCCGCTTACCCCTATATCCCTCAAGCCTTACGGTTTGGGGCGCAATTCCTCGGTTGAGCCGAGGGCTTTCACACCCCACCTACAAAGCCGCCTACGAACTCTTTAAGCCCAGTGATACCGAATAACGTTTGGAGAGCTCGTCTTACCGCGGCTGCTGGCACGAGCTTAGCCTCTCCTTCCTCCAGGGTTCATTCAAGTTGCCCTTAATCCCCCTCGACAGCGGTTTACAACCCGAAGGCCTTCATCCCGCACGCGGCGTCGCTCGGTCAGACTTTCGTCCATTGCCGAAGATTCTCGACTGCAGCCACCCGTAGGTGTCTGGCCAGTGTCTCAGTGCCAGTGAGGCTGGTCGTGCTCTCACACCAGCTACCCATCATCGCCTTGGTGGTCTATTACACCGCCAACAAGCTAATGGGGCATGGGCTCATCCAGGGGCAGTAAACCTTTGGTCCGTAGACCTTATCGGGTATTACCTACAGTTTCCCGTAGCTATCCCCGACCCCCGGGCAGATTCCCATGTTGTCCTCTCCCTTTCGCCGCTTTCCTGTATTGCTACATTCTCGCGCGACTCGCATGCCTAATCCACGCCGCCAACGTTCATTCTGAGCCAGGATCAAACCCTTCACTTGTGTATGCTTAGACTACCCGGCATTACTGCCAAACAGCCTTGTCAAACTAGTTGCGGTTTTGAAACCGGTCGGTGGTTTTGGTCATTTACCACCATTTTTAAAACTTCACAAAACTTCTCAAGAAGTGACGTTTGCTAAAAACATCTATCAAACTCATCCACCGGATTGTCAAAGATCAATTTATCCAACTCACCAACGTTTTCGCTGACACAACTCGCTCTTTCAAGCTCGCGACCAGCTAGTCGTCGTTTTGTTGGGCTCAACATGGTAACCGCTGTTATCGGTTCCTGTCAAGCGTCCTCACTACTTTTTTTGAATCAACTTTTTATCGTCGACTCGCTTCAAGTTTCGGCGACCGGAGTCGTCCGCAGCGAGGAGGCGAAAAGATATGGGCACCCCCGATTTATTGCAAGTGGTAGGGAAGGTTTTCTTCGAAGTTTTTTCGCCGACCAGCGAAAACCCATGTTTTTCCAAGGATTACAGCGATTCCCTCTTCGCCAGTTCTCACTCGCCCCCCCGCATCCCATACAGAATCCCGCTCGCACTGGTCCGTTCAAGGCACCAACGATACCCCTTCCCCCCCAACGATTGCTCAGAACATGCTAGTTCTGACGTTCCGCTCCCCACATCCCTAGCCCTTGAAAGGGGAATTGACCAAGCCTCGATGCGATTCTGACCGATGCTTAGCAGGTGGAGCCTCGGTTTCCAATCGCCTCATGGTTTCCAACCGGCCACCGCGGACGCCCCTACATTGTCGCACGCACAGCTCCTCCTTGTTTCTACAGAGAATTCGCACTCCGATATGAACGCTCCCAACCTAAACTCACCACCAACGACCAACCGCGCCACAAGCTCGCTCGAGGAAGCCCTCGAGCGGATCAACCGCTTGGCAAACCAATCCCTACCAGGCCCCTCGGTCCCAAGCGTTCCCATTTCCGATGCCGTTTCCTCCGAACAAGCTGCATCCACCCCGCCCGCTCCCCCTTCGGCCCCCGCTGCCCCCCTTCCAACCAAACTATCAGGAGAAGGACACCCACTCCTCAAAGTCACCCACAACCCGAGCGAACCTCTTCTCCCTCTCGAACCCCAGTCGCTTGAGCAAGCGGGGTTGAACGGCCAAGCGATCGAAGAACTGGTCATGCGTTACCTCCTCAACCGTGGGGAAGCACCTGGTCGTACGATCGCCGATCAACTCAAACTCCCCTTCCGGTTGGTCGAGCCAACCCTCACCAAACTCAAAGCGCAACAACTCAGTTGCTACCTCGGCTCCACCGCCGTCAATGACTACATCCACTCCCTCACCGACGCCGGCCGGGATCGAGCACGCCGCCACATGCTCAAGACAACTTACTTCGGTGCAGCCCCCGTCCCGCTCTCCCATTACATCCAATCGGTCCGACTCCAATCGGTTGAACACCAACACCCAACGCACGAAGATCTTCGCAAAGCGTTCTCCGACCTTCTCATCGCCCCTCAACTCCTCGCGCGACTCGGTCCCGCCGTCAACAGCGGCCGCGGCATGTTCCTCTACGGCTACCCAGGAAATGGAAAAACCAGCATCGCCGAACGGATCACGCGCGCCTTTGGCGACTACATCTGGATTCCTCGCGCGATCAACGTCGATGGGGACCTCATGCGAATCTTCGATCCCCTCAACCACGAAGAACACCCCCACCAACCCTCCGATGGACTCCTGCGCGATACCCAAATCGACCAACGCTGGGTCCGCATCCGACGACCTACCATCGTCGCCGGTGGTGAATTGACCATGTCGATGCTCGAGGTCTCGCGCAACCCCGAAACGAATATCAGCGATGCACCTCTCCAGATGAAAAGCAACTGCGGCGTTCTCCTCATCGACGACTTCGGCCGCCAAAGAATGAGCGTCGACGAACTGCTCAACCGATGGATCGTCCCTCTCGAAAAACGCTACGACTACATCAGCATCAGCAGTGGTAAGAAGGTCCAAGTCCCATTCGATCAGCTCGTGATCTTCAGCACCAACCTCGAACCCAAAGACCTCGTCGACGACGCCTTCCTCCGACGGATCCCCTACAAAATCGAAGTCCTCAACCCCGAAGAAGCGGCGTTTCGCAAACTCTTTGAGATCATGTGCAAATCGCTCAACATCCCGCACCGACCCGAAATCATCGAGTACTTGATCGAAAAGCACTACAAGCCTATCGGCAGGCCCATGCGCAACTGCCATCCACGCGACTTGCTGCTCCAAGTCCGCGCCTACTGCTACTTCAACTCCTCCCCACTCGAACTGAAGAAAGAGTACATCGACTTTGCCGTCGAGAACTACTTCTCCATCATGTAGTCCCAAGCATCCCTAGCCAAAACGACTATCGACCCACCCGAGAAGTATCGGCCATCTCGAAAAGTATCGGCCATCTCGAAAAGTATCGGTCGACTAGAGAAGAGAGCGAAGCACCCGCAAATTGACCCCGTCCCAATCTTCTCCCTCGTCGTTGGTCCCTTTCTCGGTTTCTAAATACATGGGGCACTGACTGAGATCGGGATGGTGCAGGACTCGCGCAAAGCCTTTCACACCGATCGTTCCCAATCCGATGTGCTCGTGACGATCCACGCGCGAGCCACACCCCTTCTTGCTGTCGTTGACATGCAAAGCCCGAATCGCCCCCCAAACTCCTTGCTCGCGCGCCTCTTTCTCCAACCTCGCGAATCCCTCTTGCGTCGCCATGTCATAGCCTGCCGCATGGGCGTGACATGTGTCTAAGCAAACCCCCACTCGCTTGGCCGCACCCGAACGTGCAAGCAACCATCCGAGCTGCTCCATATTCCACCCCAAACAAGACCCTTGCCCGGCGGTATTCTCAAGCAACAACCAAGCTTTCCCAGCTCCGACCTTGTCGAACACGCGATCAATCCCTTGAGCAATCCGCTCCAATCCCGCTTCGGGATTGGAATCCACATAAGCCCCCGGATGCATCACCACTCCATCCAACCCCAATTGCTCGGCCCGCTGCCACTCGATCACCATGGCATCGATCGACTTGAGCCACAATTCCTCTTTGGGCGACCCCAAATTGATGAGATAAGAGGCGTGCGCTAAAGGATTTTGAATCCCGGTCCGCCGAAGCGACTCGGAGAAATGTGCCTCGTCCTCAGTTGAAATCGGCTTGGCCGCCCACTGGTTGTTGTTCTTCGTAAAGATCTGGACAACATCCATCTCCAGGCCCTTCGCAGCTTCGACGGCTTTGTAGTAGCCGCCGGCAATACTCATGTGCGCACCGATTTTCACCATCGCAAACCACCCGCCTTACCTATTACCCCAAATCATACCCAATCCCCTCTTGATCCTCGCGTCGCCGAATCGCTACAAGGCAGAGTGGAACGGGACAGTGTAGGAGCCTGGAATGGATCCCGACAGTCCCTTTCAACCTCCCATTGTTTTGGTCCTCGCAGGAAACCCCTCGCAGGAAACCCTTAGGAACAAGGTGATTTGCCATGCTATCCATCCGCAGCTCGTATCGCTCCGCTTCCACCTGCGCGGCTCTCGTTCTCGGTTTCATAACCACCGGATGCACCGGATTAAACAACTCGCTCCCCCAGACCTTGGGTGTCAATAGCGCGTCGCGCGTTCCCGCACCCGCCACTGGCTCCTTCGCGACTCCCAACTCCTACAACGGCGCAGGTAGCAATCTAGCTCCGACCGGAGCACCTCCCGCCACCGGTAATACCCCCGCCGGAATGAAGACGTCGCAAGCGTCCCCGCTGGAACAACCGACCACGCAGCTTCTCTCCTCGCTGCACCAAGCCCAATCGCAATTGAATTCGGTTACACATCAAGCGCGCGATACAATCAATCAATCCGCAGAATCCTTGAACGCCTCCGTTTCCTCCGCAACCCAGCGCATCGACCGACTTGGGCAAGGCGTCATCCAAGCGTCCGCGATTCTCTCCGACGCTGCCAAGGACTCGGTAGGATCCGGAGTCGCATCTTCGAACACCTCGCCTGCCAACACCCCTGTGGGCCCCGAGGAAGAGACCGCGACCCTCGATCCCAATGCAGCTTGGCGCCGCCCCACTCCCCGCTAAGCGAACCACGCGCGGTGACATGCGAGAGAGCAGGCAGGTAAAAAACTTCCACACTGTCTATCCTGCCCCGGTACAATAGGCCTGTCCTGCACCGGCACAATAGGGCTCGTTTGCAACGGGACCTTACCTCCTCGGCTTTCAAGATGCACAACGCGACGAAACTTATCCGAACGGCAGCTTGCGTGGCTCTGGGGTGGTTGGCTCCCACCTGCTTCCTTCTGGCTCAAAACAGCCCGCCCGTTCCAAACAGTCAGAGCGCTCGCCTCCTCCCCCTTGCAAGCGGTTCGCCACCTAGCAGCCGCGAGACGGAATTCCAACGCTGGATCCCGCTCGATACGACGCAAGGCCAACCCCCGAACCCGTTCGAACTTTTGGCTCGCCTGCAAAAGCGCAACAAACCGTCGTCGGATCCGTTCTCTTGGCAACAACTTCAAAAGGCGTTCCAGGACAACCCCGGACTGAGCGATCAACTCCAAAACCTCTCCCAATCCCAGCGCGAACAATTGAAGCAACTGGCCGAATCGTTCAGTCAACAAGCCTTTCCGAACGGCCCCCCAAAAAGCCTGGATGATCTCCCCCCGTCTTTGCGACAGCAAATGGAGAACTCCCCCGAACTCAAAATGCTTGCCGAGGAGATCGCTCGCTCCGCCGAACGAACCCGTCCGCAGCGAGAGGGCCAGCAGCGCGGCGAAACCCAAGGCAATGGCTCCCCTGATGCAGGATCCCCTGAGCCCTCTCCGGAGGACTTAGAGAGGCAATTGCAAGAGCTGCTGGAAAATCGAACCGGAGGTGCCAACGACCAAAACGCCTACCGAAATTCCACGACTCCCTATTCGGACGAATCCACCGCCGGTCCATCCTCCAAGGACTCTTCCGCCAAGTCACCCTCCCCGAATCAACGGGACGCTTCCAATGGAAGACCTTGGAACGACGATGCGGATGCCCATTCGCCCCAAAACGCCTCGCAGAATCCCGACCCATCGCGACGCGGCAACGCTCCGGGCACCAAAGGGTCGACGAGCGATCCCCAAAACGAAACCGGGCTTGCTGCGAATTCCAAAGGGACGGAGTTGGATGCGACCTCGGAGGAAGAATGGCAACGCGCAGAACTTGAACGGATTCAGAAACGCTGGGATGAGATCCAACGTCAACGAGCCTTGGCCGAACATCGGATGCAACAACGCCAGCAAGCCCTGTCCCGGAACGCCTCTCGAAGCACGCGGGAAGCGGGCCTCCAGCCCTCGAGCGGTGCGTCCTCCGAATCCTCGGTCGATATGATTCGACGCAAACTCCGCGAACTCGGGCTTAGTTCCTTTCTCCAACAAATCGCAAAAGAAGCGGTCGGTGTCGAACAAAAGCGACTCGATCCCGCTCAGGATCCCAACCGGGAATCGGACCAGGTCGCCACACCACCGACATCCAAACCCTCGAGTTCCCCCTCCCAACGCCTTGCTTCGAATCCCCCCAAGCCGTCTCGTTCTAGCGATCCCAACCCGGTTGGCCAAGCGTTCAACGGCAGCAATAACCGCTGGGGTGAGGGGATCCCTCGAAGCGACAAAGAAGACGGATCTCGATTGAGTTGGTTCACCGATAGCAACTCCCTCGCACCCCGCGCGCGATCATCTGCCTCAGAACCACAACAAGACGATGCACCAGAGAAGGCAGCAGAGGAATCCCCGTTTTCCCTTCCGAGCTTGGGAGACCTTCCAAGCCTTCCGGTATGGTTTTGGCTCGTCCCTCTTTTGTTCGGTTTGTTCCTTTTGACGGTGTATCTGATTCCACGATCGCGAGTGATGTTGGACCGGATCACGGGCCGTGCAGCCGCCGAAGCGAGCCGGACCGAAGCGCAGCTCGGTGACATCCAAGGAAGGGAAGATGCCGTGCGTGCCTTCCATTGGATTCTGGAGAGAAAGGTGCGGGGCTTCGAGTCTTGGTGGACCTCGCGACGGGTCGTCGAGCATGTGCGACATCGAAAGGAGCCTTTGCAACCACAAGTCGCCGAGGCAGCCAACTTGTACGATTTGGCTCGCTATACTCCCGAGACCTATCGACTGGACTCGAACGAACTGGAACGCATGCGGCAAGCGATTCGGGCTTGCGCTTCCGCCGAGACGATCGGTTGAGAGGTAAACGCATGGGATCTGGTCCATTCCTGCAGCGATGGTTCTTCGCATTCGGCATCATCGTTCTCGCAACATTCTTCGCCGCGTTCTTCACAGGCTCACACGCGTGGGGGCAAGCCACTCCCAGCATCGATACCAACGATCCCGCTTGGAGTTTCCGATACGAGCTCTTGCAAATCTTGCTTCAGCAAAAGGGCTTGGAAGTGGAGCCAAAACTCTCCAACACCCTCGCCCATCCGACCAGCCATTCCCTTCTCATTGTGGGCGACACAAGCTCCCTTACCGACCGTTTTTGGGAAAGCTGCGACTCCTACGTCGCATCGGGCGGAAGGCTTTTGATCGCGGTCGATTCGCTGCGGAACTCGCAATTGGCGCAGGTCGAGCGAGGCCCTGCCCTCACCGAGAACCCTGCCGATCGGCTCCGTGGATTCGGTGACTGCATCCTTTTACGAAACCTCGCAGTCCGTCATCCATTAACCGAATCCCTCACCTCGATCGCCACGAATCGCACGGGTTGGATCGTCCGTCGAAGCGACCGGTACCGATGGCAAAACTTGATGACGTTGCCCGATAACATCCGTCCCAAAACTGCAGAACGCAAACCGGTGGGCATCGTGGGAACACTCGAAAGCAAACTCACTTCCGAACGTTTCGATGCACCCGAGTCTATTTTGACAACGAGCGATATTGTCATCCTGTCGGACCCGAGCATTCTTTCCAACGGCATGTTGTGGTACGAGGACAATGGTGCCTTTGCGGCGAAGCTGGCGGACTGGCTTGCGGAGGACAACCGCAGCGCGTTTACCATGATGGTTAGCCAAGAAACGCAAGAAGAGTTTCCTATCGAAGCACTATTGCCCCCAGAACCTCCCGACGAGACTGTCCCACCCACCCCTCCAATGCCTCGCATGGAAACGCTTTTGGCTGTCGCCAACCGCGCCTTGGCAGAGTCCGCGCAGACCGATCGCATCAATCGTCGACTGCGAGATCAACCACGAGGCTATTCACCCGAACGGTACACACGATGGGTATGGCAGGCGCTCGGATGGCTTCTAGCCGCAGGGATCCTTTGGATGCTGCTCCGCCGCGCACCCCTCTTTCGTCCGATTCCCCACACGAAGCCTCCGAGAACGGCAAGGCAATTGCTACTCCAGTCGCAACCACTCGATCTTCAGAATAAAATCGCCGCAGAATCTCTCGCACGCGAATTCTCGCGAGTGTGGTCAGGGTCGGAGACTCTCGCCGAATGGAGGCGTTGCCTGGAGGAGATCAAGGATCTGCCCCATGAGAGCTTGTCGCACGAGGACCGTATCCATATCGAGTCGATTCTCGCCACGGCGGTCTTCGGTGGTCGGACAACTACCTCCGACGGCGATCTAGAGAATCTTGCTTTTTGGATTCGAGATCTTCTCAAACGCCATCGGCCAGGACAGAAACTGGCCTCCGCCAACCTTGCGCCTTCCTAGTCGAGCAGCCGCTCCCAACCCTACAAAGAACTCTGTGAACAGCTCGCCTCTTCCTTTTCCACCTTCCGCCATTCGCGATCTTCGACACCGGTTGCAGGAATCGATCGGACAAATCGTCGTGGGACAAGCGAACGTTGTGGACCAAATGCTGATGGCATTGCTCGCATCGGGCCACGTTTTACTCGAAGGAGTACCCGGTACGGCTAAGACAACGCTATGCCGATGCTTCTCCGCCGCTCTTGGACTCGACTTCGAGAGAATTCAGTTCACACCCGACTTGCTTCCAGCCGACGTGACCGGAACGCAAGTCCTCGATCGCCAAACTTCTAACTTCGTCCTCCGGAAAGGGCCCGTATTCTGCCAACTGCTCCTCGCCGACGAGCTCAATCGAGCACCGGCTCGAACCCAATCGTCGCTGCTGGAAGCGATGCAGGAGAAGCAAGTGACGATCGAAGGGAAAACCCTTCCGCTCCCTGAACCATTTATGGTCCTGGCAACCCAAAACCCCATCGAACAGGAAGGGGTCTACCGATTGCCGGAAGCACAGTTGGATCGTTTCCTCTTTCGAATCCTCGTCGGCTATCCGGAGCGCGATCAAGAAATTTCGATGCTGGAGGTCCATTCGAAACCCGTTTCCAAGCCTTCCCCGATCTGTGCGGCAGAGCAAGTTCTGATGTTCCAAAAAGGGATCGACCAAGTCTTCTGCGCGAAAGAGCTGAAGGAATATGTGATCGATCTCGTCCGCACCAGCCGCACCCACCCCGATTTGGTACTGGGAGCGAGCCCTCGCGCCGCTATCTACTTGCTCAAGGCGGCACGGGTCCATGCCCTCCTGGAAGGACGATCGTTTGTGACCCATGCGGATGTCCAAGCCCAATTGCTACCGGTCCTGGGGCATCGCGTCATCCTGCGCCCCGAATCGGAAATGGACGGGCAGACCGTTTCTTCGATTGTGCAACGACTTGTTCAAACCGTTCCCGTCGTCCAAACCTCGTCCTCCTAAGCCTCCAGAATCTTTCCTCGGAAAGAGAAACCGGTTCGCACCATGACGACCAAGGGGAAATGGGTTGCATTGATGACCTTCTGCGGGCTTCTGCTCGCGCTGTGGGATCAACATCTTCAGCTAGCGATTCTCGCTGGAATGATGTTGCTCTGGATGTTCGTCGCCTTTCTTGTCTTTCGCATCCAATGCGCTTGGTTCCGCTGGGGCTTGAAGGCCACGCGACGGATCCAAGAGCGCGATGGGGAGTCCGGCTTTCTGTGGGCAGGTCGGCAAGTCCCGGTGGAACTCACTCTGGAAAGTCGAGGCCGAATCCCCAAGCGGCTTGTGATACGCGACCAAGTCCCTCCGTTGTTCGCGCCCGCAACACGCGATCCCGCCCCTTCGATCGACACTGCCTCGTCCCATTCTTTTGGCCGCAATTCTTTGGGCCCATCCACAGCGAAAATTCCGTTCCTTTCACGATGCCTGCGAAGCTTGAACCAATGGATCACCGCGGTTCCCGATCGCGATCATCCTCCCTTCGATGAGGACGCAGCCACTACCCCCAAACTTCGCGCTATCCGCTATTGGGTCCGACCGCTCGCCGCCGGACATGCGATTTTGCCAGGGGTCCGATTGGAGCTCCGCGATGCTTGGGGGTGGTATCGGTACGACGATACCCTGGAATGCCGCCAACGGATCCATGTGCTACCTGCTTACCGCGAAGGCCCTGAACTGAGATCCCTGCTCAAGAACCAAAACGCGATACCCCACCACGGAATTCACCGGCAACGAAGGCCCGGGATGGGGTTCGAACTGCTCGAACTCCGCGAGTACCGCGATGGCGATCCCCCGAAATCGATCGCATGGAAGGCCTCGGCACGCCGCGAAACGTGGATGACTCGGCAATACGAAACCGAGATCCCCATTCGCATCCATTTGATCGTGGAGGGAACGATTGCAACCCGTATCGGCAGCTTTGGCCATCGAACACTCGATCAAATCAACAGCGTCGCGACCAGTATCGCCCGCATTGCCACCCAGCACGGGGATTGGGTCGGGGCATGCCTGCTCGATGGCCAGCAAGAGCTCTTGTTGCCAGCCGCCGCAGGAGATAAGGGCTTTTACCGGATCGCACAGAACCTCTCACGATTCTCGAGCCAAGCATTTCCACAAAACGTCGGCTGGAGCGAATCCCTACAATCGACTGCCTTCGCCTTTGCCAGCGAATACTATCCCCGGTGGTTAAGACCCGCCATCAATCCAACCGGCCTTTCCTGGTTCGACGGTCTCGGTTCCGCCACTCGTCGTCAACATGTTCAGCTGGCTAATCTTCTGGCCCATCGCTATCGACTATCGATCCAGGAACACGCAGCCATGCTGGCCGATACGCAATCTCTCGCACCCCAACTGCAAAGGTTTCTCATGGAGCATGGCCATGAATGGCAATCGCCCATGATCGCAGCCAACGAAATCAAGGACTCGTTCGCCCATCGCGACTGGCGTCCCATTGCCAGCGCGATCCAGCGATCGGTGTTGCGAGCCAAGGACAACGAGGTCTACGTTCTTTTCGTGGACATGCTCGGAACCTCTCGCCCACTTTCTGAGTTACTCGATGCTCTCAAGATGGCGAAGGCGCGACATCATCGCGTGGTAGTCATCTCGACGTCCCCCCATTTCGAACGCCCCGAATCGATCGCGAATCGCCCCCTCCCCTCGACCGCCGAGGAGCTGCGACAGTTCTCCGACCGAGTCCGCTCGGCAGAAACGGCAGACACGGTTCGACGATCCATGCGGGAACTAGGCATTCCATTCTCCATCAGTGCGACCGAAGAAACGATCGGATGGATCCTGGCGGAAGTCGAACTTGCTCGTTCCGGTCGATTCACACCGACAGGAGCGAGATCATGACCTCACCTCCAAACCCGCGTCCCTTAACCGCCCCCGATATCCGATCGATCTCCGTACCCGTGGCGACCCATACTGCCGTGGCGATCGCGCAATTGCTCCTGTTCTCCCTCGCTATGTACGGCTGGATCCTCAACATCGCACCCATCCTGGGTCCGATCGCTTTTCTCATTGCAGGATTCCTGGCTTGGGCATCGTTGCGAGTTCACTCGACATGGTTTTTGCTCTTCTTGCTGGCCATCTCGTGGTGTACGCAAGGCACCCCGGGGCGCAGCCAAGCTTGGTTTGAATCCATTCAACTCGCCGCATGGGCCGGTTGTCTGTTCGCTTGGCGCACGCATTACCACTCGCTGCACCAAAGCATCGTCCACCACCTCCTCCGGTCCCAGCCCGACGCATCAGCGAGGGACTCTTCCCCCCACTCCTCAGCGAGAGATCGCTCCTTCGCCAGCTTTCTCACCCAACTTCTCGTGCGAGGGGTCGTCACCCTTCTCCTAGCAATCGGATTGGCGACTCTTTCCGCTGTTCTCCTCGGGAAGAACCCTATGTTGGAGGGGAGGCGAGGTTGGAGCCGATGGGTACAAAGCTTGGACGGTACCCTTTGGCCCAATCCTGAATTAATCGTCGCGTCCCTAGCCATCGCCATCCTTTTGCGTGAATGGGAATGGCGGCGGTTGCGCCCCGATGAAGCCAGCATTGCGATGCGTGCGCAATCCATGCGTTGGCTCTATCCTGACATGAAGCGAATCGTTGCCCTATCGCGCCGCGATCGACTAAGACGAGAGGCCGATAGGACCGCTCATCAAACCACCCTCACTCCCAAGGAAGATTGATATGTTCTTTTGGCTTCGTGAAATCGCAGGCTGGGCTTTGGTCGGACTCGCCCTCTACATCCTCTGGATCGGATTGGGATTTCTGTCCGATTTGAACAACCCCAAGATCATTGAATCCTCCGTTCTCAATTTGGCGGGACTGGGAGTCCTCAAAGCTGGCTTGACGTTGATACGACTATCGACGACAGCCAGGATCGCTCTCAAGCTATCCAGAAGCGAACGATAACGCCCATCCGAGGATGGAGCGTTATTCACTCGCTATTTCCAAGCAGTCTGCTCCGTCTCGTCAGAACTCGTCAGAACTTGTCTGTCGGATCGGAGCGAAAGAAGAAAGCGGGATCAGGGCTTTGTACGAGGACTAATTACCCTGAAGATCGAAATCGAACTGCACCGACCCCTTGGTGACCTCGACTTCCAAAATCGACTTTTTGTTGTACTTCTCAGGTACCGATTCTTTATCAGATCGCTTGGCATCCGGATCGCCACCCTCGGTAGCAGGAGCCGTGTTCAATCCGAGAATCTTTTTGGTCGTGCTGATACGAACAACTTTCTTCCCTGTCTTCACTCCCTTCATCTCGGAATCGAACTGCAGCACGTACTTGCCCGCCCCGTCGGTGAGTGCATACGAGAACGTATCGTCGGTAGGATCTTCGAATGTCACGACGGCACCTGCAAGCGGGGCGCCATCCATGGTCACCGTTCCCCCTGCATTCACCAAATCCACCATGCTGTAGTCTGCGGCAGGTCCGCCGCAACCAAGGAACATCGATATCGCCGCGAGGGGGAACAGTTTGGTCCAATCTCTTCGTGAAATCATGGATGTTTCTCCTATTCGTTGCTATTGAACACTTCGCCTCGATTGCGCGTCGCCATGGCTTGGTAGGTGACTAAATCGAGCGATTGGGGCATGAAACGAACAGAGCCATCGCACAAGACAAAGGACGCGCCACCGGTGTGATAACTACCGAAGCTCATCTCCATCAAGACACCGTGAATGGTGGGATTCTTTCTCGCATTGATTTGCACGACTGCAGAGCCGAGTCCTTCGCTATGCTCCGTTCCCGTCAAACGGCCCGCTTTCCAAAGTCCCATTTGCGGGCTGAAGAATGCGAAATAGTCCATCCCCTGGTTATCCTTGACGAAATCGCAGTCGGTATACGATTCACCGATCATTAGAGTATTCGAAGTGCCATCGGCGATGTCTCCGAATCGAACACGACTAGCGCCGTAAAGAATGCCATCCAAATTGATTTGTTCGAGGGCAGTGAACTCCGCCGTGTTGAATCCGGCCGGTCGCGTACTTGCATCGTCCGACGCGACCCTTGCCCCTGCGACACCCCGATAGCTCACGGGCACGCGGCGAGCAATGGAGTTGTAGTTCATATAGGTATCCTGCGCCATGCTAGGGCACCGAAAGGTAGGGACCAGTGTTTCGCAAGCCGTTCGATTGGGTGAATTGAAGTTGCTCCAATCGGTACCCCAAGCTGGATTCGCATAAGCCGAGTTGGCCCACACCAACGTGTTGAAGAGATTGCCTTGCTCCAACTGTGGAAGTATCTGCGAACTCCAGAACTCTTGGTTCTCCCCGAAACCAGCAGGGAAGACTCGGAAGGCATCGTGATAGTTGTGCATGGCCAAGCCGAGTTGCTTGAGATTATTGCTGCAACTCATTCTTCGAGCCGCCTCGCGGGCCGCTTGAACGGCCGGCAGCAAGAGGCCGACCAGAATTCCGATAATGGCGATGACAACCAACAATTCAACAAGCGTAAACGCAGATCTGCGCACTCTCATGATCTCATGTGCTCCTTAGGAGAGATTTCCAACAACGCGAATGGGCATAATCAGCGTGGGGCGTGATTTGCACAATCAATCTGAACTACTTCTTAACATATGCGGCCCGACCAACATCATGCAACTAGGCCGCAATGAAATTTCAAATCGCTCGCTCCCCTTAGGAAGGAGCCTTACTCAACATTAGATTCACCAAAACTTAACTCCCTATTTGCCCCCTTTTCACCCTGAAGCCGCACTACGGTTACATCCTTAATCCGAAACTTGGGTGGTTTCTGGGACGGGGAGACACGACTCCCCGCGATCCACGGACGACTGATGGAAATACGTTTGGGGATCTCCGAAAGAACCTTGGAATTCGCCACGATCTCACCATTCACATAGCCAACACAATGGGTGGGCCACACTTCGATCGCCAACTGGAACGGTGCACCGTTTGGATTCTGAATCTGAACCGATTCATTTACCGTCTCGAATCGTTCATTCGGCCGAAAGGTCCACTCGACTGCGCTTCGAAAGGGCACAAATCGAATCCTAGCGCTAGTCTCGTCACCATACTGATCATTACTGCCGATAAGCAGGATAACCCCCTGTTCATCCGAAACATCGACCAGATTCTGTACGCTCATCTCCACTCGAAACGGTATCTCAATCTGTAAGCGAGGTGTTAGATAGAGACCGCCTCCTTCGGAGTCGCCCTCAAACTCCAAGGTGGCATCGTCGCTAGGTTTGAGAAGTTCGCTTGAAATCCAAAGAGCCCCGTCGGCGTCAAAGGGAATGCGAGTGGGCTTTCCTGAAAGGAAGGATTGACTCACTTTCAAGATCGATTGAGATATCTCGATCGCATCGCGTGTCGACTCGTCGAGCGCCTCCTTTGCGAGTTTCGCTACCATGGCTTCTGTTTCGACGAACGCATCGGGAGTAAGACCTTCGTTCGAACGTATCAATCGTTCCGCCAGAATTTTCCATTCCGGCAGCGGTTTGGCGGCGTAAGCGTTGGAGTAGGCACGCAGATGGGCCGGACTCATTTCGTAGTTGCAAAAACTATTTTCCGTACACAGATCTGGATATTGCTTCATCAGCCAGCTTAGGTTTTCAAAGTGATCCTCGCCCCATAGCAGCGAGCAAAACAGCGCCAGCGCATTCGGATCTACCCCGTCAAACTTGGGAACAGGATCTTGGGACTGCATGAACTGCACCAACTTTTGCACCGATCGAACCATAGCGGTTTTCAGATCCCTCTCTTCTAGCGCTCCTTCGTCCGTTGCGATGCTCAACGGACCCCAAGCGTAGTAGGGCACTTTTGATTCGGGATTGGTATCGAGCGTATTGATCATCATCGACGCCAGCCAAACCAGTTTCCGATTCGATCCTCCCCAACGCGTCATACAGGAGGTCCGATAGCTGTCGTAGAAGCTTCTATTATCAAACTCAATGGATAACGCATGCCGGAACCAAACGTCGATCGGACGCCCTGTTGCCCCGAAGCCAATTTGAGCCCCCATCAAATGGATCAGAATGTCAGGATGGTTTGGATTCAAGGTCCATGTCTTCAAAATGAGGCGTGAATTTAAATCGGCGAATCGCTCGAAGACTTCCAATTCGAGCGGCGGGATTTCGGAGTAGGGGCGACTCGCTCGATACTTGTCTTCAATCATGTCGCATAGCAGGCTCAAGGCATAGGTTTGCGACCATCCTCGGCAAGCAGGTTCTTTGCGAGCCAAGATTTCACGACAGATATCCGAGTATCCCGGCGCGGTGACAATCCTGGCGCATTGCTTCAATAAGTTCAGCGTCGAAAACAATAAACCTTCCGAAGATTGCGGGTCGGAAAAGATATCCGCATAGCTAGCTGCAAGCCTCTTTCCCGCCACCTCATTCTCGTCCTTCCATTCCGCTTTCGGATCGATAAACGATTGCTCGATGAGGATCCTCAAGTAAGGAGGGCTCTTCCGTTGCGATAAGGATTGGTGCGCCAGCATCCTCACCTCCGGCATCTTTTCCTTCTCCTTTCGAAGGCTGTGCGCATGCGCCCTTAGATAGAGCCCCAACGGATCTTTGGATTGCTCGAGGATGGCATACTCTTCGTCGGTCACTGCATCGGTGCCAACCAACCAGACACGCTTGATGAAGTCCAAGAATATCGGGGCAGCCTTAGCGCGGAACTCGTCCGGATCGAGCCCCACGTCGCGATAGTCCTGAATCAAGCTCTCGACGACGCCTTCGGTATGACGCACCCGCTCCTTCCTCTTTCGAGCTTCTGGATGGCCAAACGGTGTCTTCCAAAGATCCGAGAGGGCTGCCTTGAGATGGGGATCCTCCTCAAGTCGCTTAGCCTCCACCTTGTCGACTTCCTTCAGCAAGTCCTGCATGTCCTGGATCCAGGGCTGCGCGAGCCGCTCGATCTCCTCGTCATACAAGTTTTCATAGGCAGGCTGTGCGTACGAAAACCGGTGCTTCACATCTTTCAGAAAACTCATCGACTCTTGAAACGGAACCACCTTGCCAGGCGGACCGCTAGAAACCTCAGGAGTCGGAAACGATAGCAACTTGTACTTGCGGATTTGATACGTCAGCAAACCGCCGGAAACAACGATCAAACCGATCGCGAGTATCCACGTCTTGAGGGTACGGGAACGCTGGGGAGATGCAGCCATCATGTGAAGAGGATCCAAAGAGGGTGCGTGCCGGAACGCCCACCATGTACCTCTGCATGCTTCGTTTAAGAATCAGGAAGGCCGAAGGTACTTTCTGCGGGCGAGTAAAGTTCGAGCCCTGATTATACAAGAACCCGAACCCCTTGAACGGCTCGATCTCGAAAAACCAGAACGCCTCGACGCATCGCGATCCCGCTCCGATCGCGAGAACGCTGCCCAGGGATAAAGAGTTGCGAATCGGCTTACGAATTGCGGGTGGAAGGATTGTCCGAATCCGCCTCGTCTTCGTCGGGCAAATCAATCTCGATGTCTTCGAACTCGCTCAGCTCCTCGTCAGACTCGGCATCGTCAGAATCAGCATCTTCGTCCCCCGATTCGTCGCTCTCCAATTCTTCGGAGTCGAACTCGTTTTCGTTTTCCTCTTCGTAGGAATCATCGGAGTCGTCCAGTTCGTCATCCAGTTCGTCGTCGTATGCTTCGTCGTCAAAGGAATTGTCGTCGCTTTCGTCGACGATCGGCAGGAGATTGGCGCGCATGGCAGCGCTATCCCCGATTTCGTCTCGAGAGTCATCGCGAGCTCTAGGTTGGAGATAGAGCTTGATCGGGATCTCGCCAAACGGCAGATGGTCTCGAAGGAAGCCCAGCAGATAACGTCGGTAAGGAGCCGTGAAGCCCTGCGGTTGATTGCAGACCACGACGATGCTCGGGGGTGCCTCGCTGACTTGCGTTGCGTAATAGATCTTGGGGCGTTTGAGCTGATACAACGGCGGCTCGTGCTTCTCCACAGCCGCTTTGATCAATCGATTGAGTTGTCCCGTGGAGATCCGCTGTTGGGATTGCTTGAAAAGCATTTGCGCATGATTGAGCAATGCTTTGACATTCTTACCCGTTTGGCCTGTGACAAACCCGATCGGGCAATAGGCCATCGTGGGGAACATTTCGCGAACGTATCGAACCCATCGTTCGGTCGGCATTTGACCGGCGAGCTGATCCCATTTGTTGACGACAAAGATACAAGGCTTGTACTGCTCCGCGATGTAATGAGCAAGCTGCTTGTCGACCTTGCTCATCTGCTGTTTGCAATCAAAGAACAGCAGTACCACATCAGCCCGCCGAATGCTGCGCTGGGCACGATGGACACCGTACCAATCGATATCGGTCTTCACACTCTTGTTACGGCGAAGCCCCGGCGTATCGATAGCCATGAATTTGTGGCCATCAAGCTCGAACATCACGTCGACGCTATCGCGAGTGGTACCTGGCACTTCGCTGACGATGACTCGCTCCTCTTTCGCGAGTGAGTTGACGAAGGTGCTTTTCCCGACATTTCGGCGCCCGACAATGGCGACCTTCATGACGGGCGGCTCGATATCCTCAGGCTCTTCGATCAAGTCGGGTAAGCGCTGGACAATCAGATCCAGCAAGATGTCTTTGTTTCGGTTCTGCTGCACGCTGACCAAGGTCAACCAGCCTCGCCCCAATTTGCGAAATTCCTGAGCGTTCGCGTCCAGGGTCGGGCTATCGGTTTTGTTCGCCACCAACAAAATCGGCTTGTCGACCTTGCGAAGTCGAAGGGCCACTTCCTCGTCGAGCGGGACCAAGCCGGATCGCGTATCGACCACAAAGAGGAGAATGTCCGCTTCCTCGATGGCCGCCGTGATCTGCGCTTCCACTTGCTCGGTCAAGTCATCCACATCCTCGATGCCCATTCCCCCGGTATCGATCAGCTCAAAGTGACGGCCGTTGTGTTCGATCAACGTCGTCAACCGATCGCGAGTCACCCCTGCAGTATCCTCGACAATGGCCAAGCGACGGCCACCGATCCAATTGAAGATAGAACTTTTGCCGACATTGGGTCTGCCGACGATAGCAACGCGGGGAATTGGCATTATGAAGAGGTTGGTTGGACCGGACTGGAAAACCTGTTATCGTAGTCTCGATACGGGATTCGCGGGAGGGATTTTTCACTCCATTCCATTGCGAATCCCCGCTGGAATCCCCGCTGGAGTTCTGGTGCAAACGGGAAATCACCGACCGTAGAAGAATCCTCATGAACTCCTGGGCATCGCAGGCCGCCAAACAACTCTTTCAATCCTGGGCTCGCTCCGGCGTAACGCACGTTCCCCGTCCCAGCGATTTAGGGGTCCGCGATGCAGAAAAGTGGCTGGACCAATGGAGTGTTGATTCGGGGATCGAAGCCGCAAAAAACCTTGGTGTGCACCCAAGCTCCCCATTGAACAACGATGCACTCTCCCTCCCCTCCCCGGAACGGTCGGTTGCTGCTCCAGCGACCCCTCCTGTCACCCCAACTCCCCTCCCAACCTCGACCCCTCGGCCAGCGGCGACTCCTCTGCCGAGCCTCCCCGCAGGACAAACCACTTGGAGCGAACGCCCTGTTGAGCTCGCGATGCGGATCGAGCGCTTTCGTGTTTTGCAGGAAGATGTGGCTGCCTGTCGCAAGTGCACCGAAATCGTTTGCCGCCGTCAAAAGACCGTCTTTG
Source organism: Brakhagea slesvicensis (assembly GCF_052161625.1). Taxonomy (GTDB): domain Bacteria; phylum Planctomycetota; class Planctomycetia; order Pirellulales; family Pirellulaceae; genus JBKCUI01. Next base: position 2,497,917 of record NZ_CP197412.1, on the reverse strand, counting down.
GAGTCGGCCCGACGAACGCAAGGATTGTGATGTTCGGTGAAGCGCCCGGTGCCGACGAGGACCGCGCAGGAGAACCCTTCGTCGGTGCCGCAGGACAACTTATGGACAAGATTCTCGTCGCATCGGGCTTGAGCCGCGACGAGGTCTACATCATGAACGCGTTGCGATGCAGACCGCCAAACAACCGCACACCCACCGAAGCCGAAATCGAAAACTGCAGACCCTTCTTCGAATCCCAATTGGAAACGATTCAACCGGAATACATCGTCTGCTGGGGCGCGGTCGCCGTTCGAGCTGTCCTCCGTTCCACCGAAAGCGTAGGTCGTTTGCGGGGCAAGTTCCACAACTACCGCGGAGCAAAGGTCATGGTGACTTATCACCCTGCCTATCTACTCCGCAACCCCGACGCAAAACGACTTACGTGGGACGACATGAAAATGCTCATGCGAGAACTTGGCATCCCCATCCCGCCACCCAAACGCGCCTAATTGGAATGCATGATCGCACAAGACATATGCGGATTCCATTCGCTGATTCCATTCGCTCCTGAATGCGAATGTCACCGAAAGAAACTTCGGTGCAACAAAACGTTCAGTTCGGCACTCCCGCAGTTTCCACCTCTCGTCTTCCCTTACCCCATCTCCCCCCCTCGACATCCCTGTGCGTCTTGCCGCGCCAATTCCCTTTGCGAGCGTTGCGCCTTGGCGCGCCAATCCCCCCTGTAACTCAGACGTTGTTGGATAAACGCTTCCTCCCTGCACTGGCGGAGGGTTGCCTCGGACCTGCCAGCTCCTTACAGTTGGTCCGTACAAGACGTGCAGACGGACCTGTCGGCGAAACGACCGCAGCCCGCCTAAACAACCTAGACATCGCAGCTTACCAAGCCGGTGACGTTTAGAGTTTCTCGAGGGATCGAGGGCATTTGTCCGCATTTCCCATCTTTGCGCTACATCGCGACCAACCCTGAGGGACTTTTCCGGTTGCTGTGTTGGTGACGACAAAAGTCCTCCAGGTTTTTTTGACCGGCGCTTTTGGGACTGCATACTCCAATGCTTCCAGACCTCTCGGAAAATTCCATGTCCCCAACTGATTGCCCAAGCATGCTTTCCCATTTGAGAAAAGCTTTCGGTCTGATCACGATCGGTACCGCCCTCACTTTTGCTCCGTACTGTCTCCATGCCGACGAACCGGCAGGTCGCAGTTCGGCCGTTGTCGAGAGCGATGTGATCGAGACGGGTCGAAAATTGGAACAGGAACGCCGATGGCAGGAAGCGATCCTGCACTACGAGAAGTCGGCCAAAAAGAACCCAAGCTTCGCCGAGGTAGGTAGCCGCCTGCAAGTCTGCCGGGTGCACCACGACGTGACTCGCCGGTACTCCGATCGATCGTTCCTCCAAACCGTCGACTCGGCTAGCGCGTCCGAGACACTCCAAGTCTTCAGCGAGGTGATCGCCAAGCTAGAGGTCTACTACGTCGAGAAGGTCAACTACTACCACTTGGCTCTTCACGGAACCGCGTTCCTGGAAGTCGCTCTGACGGAGCCTGATTTCCTTGGCAAACATCTGCGGAACGCGGACCGCGAGAGCGTCGAACGCTTCCGCCAGAACATTCACAAGTCGGTGTTTGGCCGCCGAGTCACCAACGCGGAAGAGCTAAAGGCTACTGCGACCTACGTTGCGAAACTCGCTTACGATGAAATCGGACTCCCCACCAATGCCGTCCTCTACGAATACATCGCCGGATCGGTCGGATTGCTCGACCCGTATAGCGCGCTCCTGACCCCTGGCGAATACCGGGAAGTCATGTCGCAAATCGAAGGGAACTTGATCGGTCTCGGTGTCGAGTTGTGGGCTGAAGGAACGCAACTCCGCATCGTCGATGTCTTTCGAGGAGGACCCGCATACTTCGCCGGCTTGGTTCCCAACCAACATATCGTGAAAGTCGATGGCCTTTCCGTTCAAGAAATCGGAGCCAAAAAGGCTGCGGACCTGCTGAGAGGACCTGAGGGCTCTCAAGTTCAACTGCAACTCCAGACCGTCGACGAACGGTTGATCGATGTTCGAGTCGAACGTCGACGCGTTGACGTTCCTAGCGTTTCCATTGCAGAGATCGCCGAGCAAGGTATCGGATATATCCGAATCACCAACTTCCAAAAGACGACGCCTTCGGAGGTGAACAAAGCTTTGTATGATCTCTCCGGCAAAGGAATGAAGTCGCTGGTCATCGACCTTCGCAAGAATCCAGGCGGATTGCTCGATGCCGCGGTCGACCTTGCCGATCAATTCCTCACAGGAGGGACCATCGTCTCCACCCAAGGTCGCAATGGGATGGAAAACCACAACTTCACCGCCAAATCCTCTGGAACGTGGGACATCCCCCTCGTCGTACTGATCGATGAAGACAGCGCGAGCGCCAGCGAAATCTTTGCGGGCGCGATGCACGACCACGCCCGTGGAACGATCGTCGGCCAAACTTCCTACGGCAAAGGAAGCGTGCAGGGGGTCTTCCACAACGAAAAAGGAAATGGCGGTCTTCGACTCACGGTCTCCAAGTTCTATTCGCCCAATGGAACCCCGATCAGTTCCAATGGAATCCATCCAAATGTTCCGGTCGAAGTCGAGCCCTCGCCGAGTCCCGCCACGCTCGACGTCGTCGCGCTCAAACCCGCATCGGACGGGTCTCGCATGGTCAGCACGCAGATCAAAGTCGATTTGATCAAGGAGCGAGGACTGGAAATGGCTCGAAAAAAGATCCAGTTCGGTCGCTAACAACTGGCTATAATGGGGCGATCTCATTCGTCCCACCCCCGATCCTCTCTCCGGATCCCTGCCATGTTGACATTCGTCGGTAAAGGTACTGCTCAAACATGCGACGGCACTCTGCGTCGCGATTTTTTACAAGTCGGTGCACTGGGGGCAATCGGTCTTGGACTGCCCCAGTTGGCCGCTGCTGCCGAAGCTGGCAAGATCGACCCGAGCAAAAGCAAACGCTCGGCGATCATGATCTTCAATCTGGGTGCACCGAGCCAGCTCGATACCTTTGACATGAAACCGGACGCACCCGCTGAGATACGCGGCCCCTTTCAGCCGATATCCACCAGCGCTCCAGGAATCCAAATCTCGGAGATCCTCCCTCTCCATGCGAAGATCGCCGACAAGTTCTCCCTCGTACGGTCTTGCTTCCACCGCGGCGCAGCTGTCCACGATGCAGGGTGGCAGATCATGCAGACCGGGCGTCAATTTTCCGGAGGCGTCAATACTCCCCACGTCGGATCCGCGGCCAGCTACCTTCTCGGCCGTCGAACCGACCTGCCTCCCCACGTGGTTCTCCCCGAGACAATGGGACGCGGCGGCGGGAACCTTCCCAACGGGCAAGCGGGTGGATTTTTGGGCAAGTCGCACGACCCGTTTGCACTGATGGCGGATCCTTCGAAACCTGACTTCAAGGTCCCGGATTTGCTCCCTCCCGCGAACATCGGTACTGCTCGTCTCGATCGACGCAAACGAATGCGAGAAGTCGTCGAGAGCACGATCAAGAACTTTGAAACGAGCGAAGCCGCTCGCATGATGGACGAGAACTTTCAGTCGGCCTACCGCCTGATGACGAGCCCTCAAGCTCGCGACGCCTTTGACCTCACCAAAGAACCGGAGTCCGTTCGACAGCGCTACGGAATGAATCGCTTCGGCCAATGCTGCTTGCTCGCGCGCCGGCTCGTCGAAGCAGGCGTTCGATTCGTAACCGTCAATACATTCCTCACTGTCTTTGATGAAGTCAGCTGGGACATTCACGGCAGCAAACCCTTCACATCGATCGAAGGGATGAAGAACATCGTCGCACCGATGTACGACCAAGGCTATACGGCGCTCATCGAAGACTTGCACCAGCGAGGACTCTTAGAGGATACACTCGTTTGCAATCTGGCCGAGTTCGGTCGGACCCCCAAGGTGAATCCAGCAGGAGGCCGCGATCACTGGCCCCAATGCTTCACCGTCTACTTCGCCGGAGGAGGTGTCCAAGGTGGACGCGTCGTCGGTGCAAGCGACCCGATCGGTGCCGTGCCAGCCGACCGACCTGTCGAACCACCTGAGATCGTCGCAACCATCCTCCACTCCTTGGGATTGGATCTGGAAACCCATCTACCAGGCCCCGCAGGCCGACCTTTTCCGCTGGTCGACTTCGGTTACCGCGAGATTCGCGAACTGTTCTAGGCGATCACCGATCCAGCAGTCTCTGGATCAGCCGCAATGCAATGTCCTGTTCCACCGCGGCGCCTGTCGCACGCCAGCCCGGTACCGCGTTGACTTCGATCAGCATCGTTCGCCCATCCAGGGTTTCGATCAGATCGACACCTACCATCCAACCTCCCACGGCACGCGCCGCTCGGTACGCAATGTCGGCTTGCTCAAAGGTCGGCTCAAAGCGTTTCGCTTCGCCCCCCTGCGAGACATTGGCTCGCCAGTTTCCATTGCCATACCGACGCACACAAAAGAGTTCGTCATCCAGCACCAGCAATCGCAAATCATGGCCATCGTTCGGTAGGAATTCTTGGACATAGATCACCGCTTGAATCTGCGATAGCGTACTGAACACCCGCCAAGCCATGTCGTAGTCCGTCACCCGTACAATACCACGCCCCTCCCCGCCAAAGATCGGTTTGACAACACAATCCTCACCCAGTTGATGCCAAGCCTCGATCGCTTCATCACGCCCTTGGCAGCAAATTGTCTTGGGGGTCAGCAGGCCTGCATGGCGCGCTTTCTGAATCGTAAGCCACTTGTCGATGCAAATCTCCAAGCATCGCGGGCTGTTGAAGATCGGGACACCGAGTTGTTCGGCGACGTGCAACGCATTCATGCGAAAGATAACTTGCTCCAACGACCCGAGAGGCATCGTTCGAACCAGAAGAGCATCCAACGTGTCGAGCGACACGGATTCGATAGGTGTGGATGAATCGCGCAAAACCGTCGCCCGAGCGGAGTGGACGGAACAGCGTTCCTGCGATGCAGACTGCAATCGATCAAAGGCGAGGGGAAGGATCTCGACGCCACTCGTCTCGCCAGCGGCGCGCACCAAGTCTCGCATGTACCAGCCCATAGGAGAGCCCAACACGCCGATCTTGAAAGGAAGCGTCATGCCGATCAAACTCCCGTTAAGCCGCTTTGCGAGCGCGGGGGGCGGGAGGCGTTCGCCAGCGGCGATGAACCCACCAATACTGTTCGGGGTCTTTGCGAATCGCCTGCTCGAGCCGTTGGTTATACCAAGTCGTTAGGGCTGGGATTCCACTCAAATGCTCACCCTCTTTCTGAGGGTCGGCGACACCGAGCAAGGTGAGATCGAACTCGAGAGGCCGATCGCGGCGGACATTGCTGCATACCATCATCGGAGCTCCACTGCTCAACGTGAACAGCGCTAACCCCTTGTGACAGGATGCCAAACGCCCCATGAACTCGACCCAACAACCCTTCTCACCTGCATGCTGGTCGGCGAGCAACGCGAGTTTACCACCATCCCGAAGAAGGTCCTGAATCTCTTCCGAACTCCCTTCCTTCGGAAGAAAATGCTGACCGCCGAGAGAACGAAACCCCATTACAAAATCATGGATAAATCCGTTATCCAAGGGCCGGGCAATCGTCGTAGAGGGTATTCCAAACAATCCCGTAATGAATCCTGCCAATTCAAAGTTGCCGAAATGGCCCGAGACGAGAACAGCAGGACGTTTATCCATCAGCACTTCCAAAATGCCTCGCCGATCCGAGATGCGGTAATGCTCGTGCCAGTTCTCGCGGTGGATCTTGCGCGGCGCGTGGGCGATTTCACAGCACATCAACAAGAGATGATGCCACATCTCCCTCGTCACCTTCCGAGATTGCCTGGGAGACCAATCCGGATAGATCAACTGAAAGTTTTCCGCTAACAAACTGCGACGAATCGGAATCCAGTCGGTTATCAGATACGCCAACAATCGACAAACGCGATCGCAACGTTCGAGAGATGTCATCTGAATGACGCAAATGACCAACCGCAATGCTACGTACGCCAACCAATCGGTTAGTCCGTACGATTGATTTTGTGCATCGGCATGCGCGCTGCGAGACATAAGACCATCCGTGGCCAACTGGATCAGTTCGGAAACAAGACCACCAACTCCATTCGACACGTATGGTATCGATTTCTATCGATCGCGTACAGCGCATTTGAATGCTAGCACTAACGGACCGGATCCAGCCCATGCAATCGCCGCAGCATTCCGATCTGCCCGGCATGGATCGACTCATGAAGAGGGCAAAAAAGCAATGCACCGAGTTTGATTGGAAAGGCAGCGTAAGGCATTTCCGTCGGCTCGGCGAGATGATCAGACGAGAACGTTGGCAGCGCGGCCATCGCTTCGACATGAATGCGTTCCAAACAGCCGAGCAACTCCTCCTTAGATGGATTCTCCGCAGGGTCGCTCGATGGCTTGGTCCCCTTGCCGAACTTCTTGCGAAGCCAACCCGGCATCAACTCCAAGTCTCCTTCGGAACGCCCTCGCTGCCTGAATAACATCAAACCATATTGGGCGACCGCCAAATGCCCAACTTGCCAAGCGAAGTGAGACGATCCCCCTGAAGGAATGACGATCCAGAGGGAATCGGGAACATTGGCTAAGAGGTCCAAGGTATAGTTTCGTGCAAATTGCATCTGCCCGATGACGCCGTCTCGCATCGCGACCAAAGCCTCCGCACTGGGAATGACCAACTCGGACATATTTCGATACCTTTCTCTTTCACAACGATTGGATCCGGCTCTGTCTCGCAAAAATAGGGGGTTGCCACAAAAACTAGGTGGATGCGATCAAACGGACGGCGTTAGTGTAGTGGCAATCCAAGCCGTGGCGAGCCATCTTGTAGTAATGGGGCAAACCCGTGAAAATGGTCCCTTTGCTCAAGCTCTACGCCTTGATCGCCCAGCCGCGATCCTGGGCTTCATTCATCAACCCTGGACCATTCTGTGTCGAACGCACCCACCGGTAAACCAGTCAAAAGCATCGGCGATCTACTCCGCGAGTTTCGCGAGCACCGGGATCAGATGAAATCGGAGCTGGCGAAGGCGATTGTCGGACAGGACGAAGTGATCGAGCAGCTCTTCGCCGCCATTTTCACCCGCGGACATTGTCTGCTCGAAGGTGTCCCTGGCTTGGCGAAGACGCTCATGGTCGCCTCGCTTGCCCGCATCCTCGACGTGAACTTCAAACGCGTTCAATTCACCCCCGACTTGATGCCATCCGACATCACGGGGACGAACGTGCTCGAAGAGGACTCGAACGGAAAGCGGGAGTTCCGGTTCGTCGAAGGCCCGATCTTCACCAATATTTTGCTCGCCGACGAAATCAACCGAACGCCTCCTAAAACGCAGGCCGCCTTGCTCCAGGCGATGCAGGAACGAGAAGTGACCGTCGGCCGACAAACCTACTCCCTCCCCGATCCGTTCTTTACAATCGCGACACAAAACCCCATCGAACAAGAGGGAACCTACCCACTGCCCGAAGCCCAATTGGATCGATTCATGTTCAACATCAAAGTGGGATATCCATCGGCCGAAGAAGAGGAAAAGATCCTGCTATCCACCACGCGCGCCGACAAACCGGAGATCTCGAAAGTTCTATCCGCCCGCGCAATTCTCAATATCCAGAAACTCGTCGGCAGCGTCGCTGTCAGTCCCTTCGTCGTGAAGTATGTCGTCGCGCTGGTCCGCGCCACCCGCCCTAGTGAACCCGATGCCCCCGAAGTCGTCAAAGAACTGCTGGACTTCGGTGCAGGTCCGCGCGCTGGTCAATTCTTGATCCAAGCCGGCAAGGCGATCGCTGCGATGGATGGTCGCTTCAGCGTTGCCATCGAAGATGTTCGCAAAATCGCAATCCCCGTCCTTCGCCATCGCTTGGCCACCAATTTCCAAGCGCAAGCGGAAGGAATGACATCCGACAAAGTCATTCAGCGATTGCTCAAGGATATCAAGGAGCCTGCCGTTCCTAAGTACGGTGGTATCGATCCCGCACTCGCCCCTCCGGTGCAGTAATCGGTTATGCACTTCACCGTCGAAGCCCAAGAACGGATCCGTCAGCATGTTGACTCCATGCGAGACGCCTCACGCAAGCTCCTTGCCGTGGATGCAACCGCAGGGAACGGATTCGATACGCTTTTCCTGGCCCAACTGGTAGGCGATCAAGGAGTCGTGATTGCAATCGATCGGCAACCGGCGGCGATCGAGGCGACGCGTGCTCGGCTTGAGGAACACCAACTGATGGAACGAGCCAGGCTCATCGTTGGCTGCCATTCGCGGTTGCGTGAAACCTTGAACGATCCCGAATTGGTCCAGCATGCGGAATCGGTTGAGAGCAATGGGTTGGCGATCGATATCGCCATGTTCAATTTGGGATACTTACCACTCGGTGACAAGTCGATCATTACGCAATCGCCAACAACCCTGCGAGCACTCGATCAAATCGCATTGCGGCTGAAGGGAGATGGAATCCTAACAGTGATCTCCTATCCAGGGCACGGCGGCGGCAGCGAAGAACATCAAGCGGTGTGCGATTGGTTCCAAAGCCAAGTAAATCGATTTGCCGTGGAGGCTTTCCGCGATGAGAACAACCCCCGCAGCCCCGTCCTCTGGCTAGCCAAACGGTAATGGAATCCCTGTCGAACGGTCGTCTCATGTCGAACGTTCCTCCCTTTTGTCCTGAAAGGACTTGAGACATTAGCCGGGGGTTGAGCGCAAGCGATACCCCCGGCTACAAGCTTGGAGCCTTTCAGGATCCATGGCGCAAAGGAACGACCGCTCGCTTCGCAACACTCTCGCGGAAATCGCATCTCCCACATGCCGTTTGAAGACAGGACCGTGGGGGGAAAGGTTTATTAGATTGCGCGATGCGTCAGGCGATCCAGATCTGTCGAGGACGACAGATCGACTTTGGGGGACGGCAGATCGACATTGGCTAACTTTCCAAGACGATCGCGGTTGCGTTGTCTCGGCCAGATTCCGCCACTGCGTTCAAAACAAGCCGCTGCGCCGGAGATTGATCGACCACGGATGATTCCGGTCTAAGAACCAAATCTTCGATCGCCCGATCCCACAATCCATCAGTGACTCCATCGGTGCAAAGAATCAGCTTCTCACCCGCCTGCAGCGTGAACCGCCCCACTTGCGGTTCCGCAAATTGGTTACCCGCCCCCAACGCCTTCGCAAGAACATTTTTACGCGGGTGCGTGCGAGCCTCCCGCTCATTGATTTTACCTGAACGACGAAGCCAACCCACATGGGTATGATCCTCGGTCGTTTGCTCCATCTTCATATCACCTTCGGCGCTTTTGCGAATGCGATAGAGACGCGTGTCCCCGACATGCGCGAACATCACGACCGATTTGTGAACCCAAACCATCGTTAAGGTCGCCCCCATGTTGATGCACAGGGGATCGTACGAACCCAATTTGACAAGCTCGCTGTGAATCGCTGCGTAGAGCTCCTTCAAAATCGATTGCGAGTTCTCCTCCAAATGCCGTTCGGACATCAAGTAAGCGCGAGGCAGAAGCCGCGTGATGTTGTCGAGGGCGATCTTCCCTGCCAACTCTCCGGAACGCTCGCCCCCCATGCCGTCGGCGACGGCGAAAAGCAAATCGCAATTCGCCGTGTTCATCGAACCTTGCTTCCCCAGATACCGCACCCCTCGTTCGTCGATCAGCATCGCGAGAAAGCGATCTTCGTTGTTGCTCCGAAAGGTCCCTTGATGGGTCATCGCGGACCATTTCAAATCGCGTGGGTGCGTTGCATCGCTCGCGGCATTCTCCTCTTCACTCGCGGACTCCGACGATTCCTCGAGGAACGTAGAGAACTCGAAATCGATAATGCAAAATCGGCCATCCGATGCTCGATAGGTGATATTTCGCAGATAAGGATCGTCGTGACGGATTCCGTAGGATTCCAATTCGGCAAAGATCTCTTTGATCCGCTCTTCTCCCATCCGTTCGACACGCGCGCCGCAATTCGAGGTGACAATCTCCAACCGATTCTTGTCCGCCGCGATCAACCGCGGAACGAACGGGCATTTCCTTTTCTCAAGGTATAGCAAGGCCTTGCATTCGTTCTCGAATCGCTTCTCCGCCTCGGGACCTTGAAACTGTTTGTAGACTCGTCCGTCGTATCCGATGCGTACGACGGCGCGCTGGGTGTTTTTGGCTTCAAACATATTGGACTAAAACGCGTGGGGATGGTTGCTGTGCATCCAAAGGCCTAACCCCGGATTGCGAATGAAGTAAAAGCGTTCTCCGGTCTGACTCTCGTTCCAACCATCTTGAATCTCTGCGACGCGATACTCGCTCATGGCTTGATCGGGCGATCCTTTGAAATAACCGACCCCTTCCAGCTCCTGCTGGGTGAGTTTGTCCGTACAGTATTCCACTCGGAATCGATTCTCAGGAGAAGCATGGATCAAATGGGCTGCGGTCGATAGATTGGCGCGAAGATCTTCGTTCTTCGCGACCATTTCTTTTACTTCCGGTGTCGTGCGATATCCGTATTTTCGGATCAAGCCATCGACATCGTCGTGTTCACCGAATCGAGCAACACCGGGCGCGATCACGACGAGCGTTCCGCCATCGGCGATGGCCATGCGTGTTCGATAGATCGATTTGTTGGCCACCCATGTCTTCTTGTATTTGCTTGGATCCATCCACACCACGATCTTCTTCGGGGACTCGGGGATGCGGAAGCAATTGACTTGAGCCGCCAGCTCCCCTGCGATGGTGAAAACGGAATGGTCATCGCCGACGTATAAACCTCGCACGACCGGCCCGAGATCTGGCGTCGATTCCACGACGGTGAGGACATACACCACAGGTCGATGGGTGAGATAGAGGTCGGCAGCCCGGTTCAAAATTCTTCGCAGCGGGGTATCGCATCGTCCCATGATCCGCTCCATTCCATAGAGCGCGCTCAAGTAATGACTGCCATCGATCCCTTCATTCCCGCCGGTCCCCACGAATATATTCTTCGTGTAATTGGCCATCCCGATGACTTCATGCGGCACGACTTGTCCGATCGACAAGATCAGATCGTGATCCCCTCGCGAAATGATCTTGTTCACTTGCGCCGGCCAAGCTTCGGTGTAGTTCCCCTCGGTGACAGAGTCAACGAACTCGGCGTCCACGTAGCCGAGTGTGTCCACATCGGTCTTGTAGTGATGGACACGAATGAGATGCCTGGGAAAGTTCCCGAACATCTTGGTCAGCTCTTCCTCGTTCATGGCCGAATGGGTACCGAGGGCAGGCATCACATCGGTCAGTTTGTCCCCCAGCACCTGCAATGCAGCGTGGGTGATCGGTCCGGCCTGGGAATCGAGCCGAGTGTGGTCGGGAGGAATCGCCAACACCTTTTTGGCCCCGCCCCGAGCCACCAACGTCGTCTCGATGGCTTCAATGAAGTCAGGCATCCCAAGCACCGACTGCTTGGAACCTCGCGAAAAGTAAATCGTCATACGGGAAAGGATGTTCGAGGGAACGCGGGGAAGTCCGGTGAAGTCTGGGGAAATCACCGTGCGTATGATCCCAAAATCTCCCTGCGATGGATAGCTACCGTTCTCCCACGAAAGTCACTTTTTCGGACGCGATTCCGGCGTTCCATCCTCCTCTCGCAGTAACTCCGCGACCAAGTCCTCGATTTGCTTATCCCCGGTCGCCCCCTCCCAATTCAACTCCCCCTGCCACCAAAGCCTTATATACCCCCGCTTGTCCACGACATACACCGTCGGCCACATCGTATTCCCCCAAGCATCCCAGTTCTTCATCTCCGTATCGATCAACACCGGAAACTCGAACCCATTCTCCTTGGCATCCCGTCTCACTTTCTCCGCATCTCGCTCCGCTGTCGTTTCCGGGGATTGAATTCCGATCACCTGCACGCCTGAGGAAGCAAGCTCTCGCTGCCATCGCTGATAAATCGGGAAGTTCCTTTTGCAATTGCCGCACTGAAATGCATAGAAATGCACAAGCACCACCTTGCCTCGAAGCCCCTCCAACGCGACCGGCTCATGAACCCACTCCGTCGACGGAACCAACTCAGGAGCCAACGGATAAATACGCTTGAGCTTCGAAGTGTCAAATGGCTTCCCTATCAGCAATCCAAGCCGCTCTCGCTGCCGCGCGCTCAGTAACGCTACGACCTTTTTCGGCTCCTCCTCTAACACGCGCGCCAACCTCTCCGCGGCAGACTCCTCCACTTGACCTGGCTTCGGAAACGCTCGCTTGCGAGTCTCCTCTGTAACGCCGAACAAGACCGTTAAGGATTCCAACTGGGAATCCGTTATCCCAAGATACCCCACCACCTCCGGACGAATCAACGCTCGCACCCCCTGAGATTGCCATTCCAGCTGCCGCAACCTCTTGATCACATGCGGACCAAACGACTCCGACAAAAATCGCGCTAACCGGTCTTCTAACAACGCCGTACTCTTTCGATGCTCCACATCCGGCCTTATCCGCCCGCGGAACCACTCGCCATCGATCGTCCGCAAAAAATCCTCGACCTTCTCGCGCTCCGATCGAGGGACCCCAATCTCATCCAAGACCTGCGGCGCATGCACCAAACTCAACATCGTCTGCGGAACCAAAAGACTCTCGGCAGATAAAGTACTCCGGACAGGATCGATCTTCCCCTGCCCTACTACCACCTCCTGCCCTAGCACCACCTCCTGCCCTACTACCGGCTCCTGCCCTAGCAGCTCCTCCCGCTCTACCAACCCAGCAAGCCCCCATCCCGATACGACCGAAATCCATCCCATCGCCACGGCAACCCATCGCATTCGCTCACGATTCCACATGCTTTTTCCCTGCGCTGCTGACCAAACCACTCCCCAAAACTCGACCGAATTAGACGAGCCCACGTGGGTGATTTGGGAAGGGAATGCAAAAGACGGGCCAATGGGGAAGACCAAGGCGATCCCCCCCTTCGTTCCCCACTTCCCCACACTTTCCCCACGATTGATCGAATCGGAATCTGCAGGGATCGCGAGGAGGGTATCGAATTGCGTTGCAAAATGGGAGAGGGTGTCGCGAGATTGAACGCGCCGAGCGATTGGCCGAATTAAGATGGAGTGAAGAAATGCCAGCCAACCAGCGAGAACATCATGACGAAGAAACATCGATTTGACCATAAAAAGTTTCGCGTGAAGGAAGGGTCCAAGGTCGACTTGTCCGAACTCGCGACCAAAGCGGGCAAAGAGTTCAAGGGGAAGCCAGAGGGACTGGCCGCATTGTCGGTCGACAACGAAGACCTCGACGAAGCACAATCCCGCTTGTACGCGTCAGGCGAACGTGCGCTGCTGATCATCCTGCAAGGCATGGATGCGGCCGGAAAGGATGGCGTCATCGAACACGTCATGCACGGCATCAACCCCCAAGGGTGCCGTGTCCACAGCTTCAAAGCCCCCAACGACGAGGAACTACAACACCACTTCCTATGGCGCCCCATGCGATTTCTCCCCGCCAGAGGAATGGTCACGATCTTCAATCGCTCTTACTACGAAGAAGTCATGGTGGTTCGAGTCCATCCCGAATTCCTCCAACCCCAAAAACTTCCTCCGATGAAAAAACTCGGGGACTTGTGGAAACAACGCTACGAGGAAATCCGAACCTTCGAAGAAACACTGGTCGCAAGCGGCACGTCCGTACTCAAATTCTTTCTCCATGTTTCCAAAGAAGAACAAAAGAGCCGGCTTATGGAACGCTTGGTCGATCCCAATAAACGATGGAAATTCAACGAACGCGATCTCGATGAACGGCAACTCTGGAGCGAACATCAAACGGCCTACGAAGAAGCTCTCGCAGCCACCTCAACCAAAAAAGCACCCTGGTTCGTCATTCCTGCCGACGACAAATGGTATGCGCGGGCCGCGATTGCGGACATCATCGTCGGTCATGTCGAATCCCTGGGGCTGAACTATCCTAAAGTTCCCAAGTCGCAGGAACCGCACTACGCACAGTTGATCGAGCGACTCGAAAACGAAAAGTAAACCGACCACGGGGATCGTGCCTTCCTGCCGCCATCAATCGTCGGCCTCTTTCAGCTTCGCCGCCAAGAACGCCTTGGCATATCGCCAGTAACGCCCCACGGTAGGCAAGGAAACCCCCAGCGCCCCGGCACACTCCTCCATCGACATCCCCCCAAACGTCTTCATCTTGACCAACTGAGCCTTCTCCGGATGCTCGGCCTCCAGCAGATCCAACGCATCGTTCAAGGCCAAGACATCGATGTCGGGAAGCGACGGCTCAATCACATCCAATTCGGCATCCACCCGCCGGCTCTTGCCCCCTCGCTTCCAACTCCGCTTGCTCCGGTAGTAGTCGATCACCACCCTCCGCATCGCTTCCGCCGCCGCCGCAAAAAAGAGCTCCCGATTGGACCAAATTGCCGAGTGGGGACCGATGGAGGCATTCACAAGACGCAAATACGCTTCGTGCACCAACGCGGTCGCATGCATCGAATCACTCGGTGAGCATTGAGTCAAACGCTTCGCGGCGAGACTCCGCAATTCGTTGTAAACCATGGAAATCTGAAACTCATTGAGCCCTGCCGCTAAAAACGATCCTGCTCCAGAGGACTCGCTCGGCTGCACCGAAGCAGGTTCGCTCAACCCCCGCTCCCGGTTATCCATCGGTTCGCTACTCATGAGGCGTTGGACTCGATCCACTCGGGACGGACTGATCGCTACGGAATGGTGATTCGACACTCAGCGACTCCACTTCCTCGCATTTGGCCCAAGGCGAATGGATGTCCTTGCGCACACTTCGGAAGTAGTCGGCGATGGTGGACAATGCATAGAATCGATCCCCCGACTTGAACAATAACGCCCCCAGTGCATCGATGTGATCCGAAAAATCCTGCGTTGACTTCGCAGGTAATGATTTCGGACGACCGAAAATGGGAAACAATGATACGAGCACGAGCATGCCAAGAAATGCTGCATGCAAAGTAATAATGTTGATGGGCCACATCGTCAGCATCTCAAATCCCTTTTGCTGCTCCGACTCTCCCGCTTGCAACACCCGAGGATCCCCTTCCGTCGAAAGAAACCCGATCTTTCCAGGGGGTAATTGATCGACGAGCTTGGAGGCAATCTTCCAATTGCCAGGATAGGTCAAGTTGTAGTTGGCAAGCAAAGCAGGGGTGGACACCAATACCACGCGCGACGTACTGCCTGCCTCCGCCGCTACCGAAGTGAGCAACGGAATCCCATCCGACGTTTGCAACCAAATTTCCGGCTCTTCGCTATCAAGTCCCTCCTCTCGGTACGATTGCACGCGGCGAAGATTGGCTTCGTCCTCATTGGTAATGGAGGAAATCCGAGACGCGAAAGGGCGTGCGGGCACAAGGGGATTCACTACTGTCTTGGTCGTCGTCGCACCAGCGTTCTGTTTCAAAGTAGCTTCCAAAGCGCTCTCTAACGCTGGGAGATCGACCGATGCCAAGGGCCTTAATAAACCTCGCACAACAATCCGATGCTCGCGGCCTGCAAGCTCCGAAGCCCAGCTGCCGTCCAAGCTCTCCACGGTGGTCGCGCGCTGCTTCGTATTGTCCACTTGACACCAAGGAAGCATCTGAATGTCTCGATGTGCATATCGCATCGCAGCCAATTCAGCTTGGGATCTCGCAGCGATCTCGTAACAAGCTCGCCCCTTCTCGCGATCTGCAACGCTCTCGGCCTGAGACCAATGGTCTTGTGCGCATTCGGACCAATAGTCGGCATACGCGGAATAATCTCGCCCGACATAGATCAATGTCTTGTTCCCCCGCCGCAACCAATCTCGCATCCATGTCAAAGTCGTCTCGTCGTGCCAATCCAACGATTTCGGCGACCAAACGATTGTATCCAGCCGCTCGGCTGCCTTCGCGGACAGGTTTCCCAAACGCATCGTGCTAAGATTCTCTTCCTCGCAAAGCCTTCGAAAGACCGAAAGACCATCGGGACTGAGCCGAGCTTCATAACCCTCGCTCTCCGCGTAACGACTCACGGGCGTTCGCCCCGTGCAACCAGCAACACAGCCGGCTAGCAGCAAGAGGAGCATGACGAGAGCGATTCGAGTCCGGAGTTCGATCATCGCGCCACCTCCCTTCGCCATTCGCGCTGCGACTCAGGACCCTTCAACCAACCGTCGAACTCCGGTACGCGCGCACGCAATCGTTCGAACGCATCGGCATCCATCGCATTCTTCCCAAAGAAGACATGCTCAAACCACCGAACAACATGGTGCATGTATTTGTTAATTTTTTCGTTTGGAGCTAGCTCGCGCAGGTAGTAGCGATTGGTCTTGCCTCGCTCCAATCGAATCAATCCCCCAGCATCCAACTCCACCAACAGGTGACTGAATAGATAAATCATCGCTTTGGTATAGTCACCTCGTCGACGAAACTCGTCGGATTGCGCCAACAATCCAACTTGCGATTGCTCCAACTCGAACGGGAGATCGGTAACTTTCAAACGATCTCGCTCCGCTACGTCGACAGCACGGGAGCGTTTGGAACGAGCAAAGGAAAAGCCACGCCGCTGCAAGATGAAAAACAAGGCAATCAATGCGAGAACAACGATCCCTATGAGGAGCAAATAGGACCAAATCTCGAAAATGAATGCGAAGAAATCGTCCCAAATGGAGTTTCCCCCCGACCTTGCGGAGCGACTTGCCCTACTTGCCGTCTCGATCACGTCGTGCCGATCGCGAGCATCGATTCGATCCCCAGTCCTCGGACTGCGAACCATTCGTTCCCCCGACTTGGCCGAATACCAACTTTCGTCGGTCGCCTTTTGAAGGACGGATTGCTCCGACTCCGAAAATACTCCTTGTTCAAGAGCCTCCGCAGGCGTTGTCTCCACCATCAGACACCCGAGAACCAACCACCAACTCAGCAGCCACCGTCCGAGGCGAGATTGCATTCCTATCGTCATGCCATCACCTCCTTCAATCGCTCCGACTCCGCCTTCAAACGCAATTCGATTTCCCATCCTTCGGTTCGAATCCTCGAGTTCATGTAAAAGAGAAAGCGAAGGACCGTCATCCAAATGGCAATACACCACAGGACAAGAGGAAAAACAACTAAGTCCATCCAAAACCCCCACGACCAAACGCCAAACAGCACTCCTGACAAGAAGATGCACCCAAAACACAAAGAAAGAACCGTGGCCGTGGCAATCAACGTGGAGAGAACATGGGACCCAAACGTGTCGTTGTATTGAGTCGCATGCAACCAATTGGATCGCTGCCGAAAACTCTGTTGTTCATACGGAGCTTTCCTCTTTCGCAGCGGACTCTTTTCCAACACCAAGATCTCTGGAGCAAACGGACGGAAAGCCCGGACACAATAACTGATCACAAACATTCCAAAGAAGTAAATCGTCAACTCGATCTCAGGACGAAACTGAGGATCGATCGACATCAGCACCAAGGGAACATAGGACAGCAGCCCCATCCGCAAAATACCGAGAATCGTCAACACA
Organism: Brakhagea slesvicensis; assembly: GCF_052161625.1. GTDB lineage: Bacteria > Planctomycetota > Planctomycetia > Pirellulales > Pirellulaceae > JBKCUI01. The sequence continues at coordinate 2,480,402 of NZ_CP197412.1, read as the reverse complement.
GGGACCGCCCGCCCCAAAACGCCTCGCAGCACCTGCCGCAAACTCTGCCGTTCAAAGAACACGGCTTGCCCGATGAAATAGGTCACCAAACTCATCGCAAGCGGGGCTTGTAGAAAAACAGCACCGATCATGATGCAATAGTATCGAACGCGGTACGCCTCCGATGATGTGATTGTCGTCGCGGACATCGCCAGCTGGTCATATTGCAAAAGAGGCCAAGTCAACAGGAAATTCAAGATCGCAAACGGGAACGCTCCCAACAGCCCCAATCGAAAAATGGGCCCCGCATAGTGCCGGAGCACCAATAGACTCAAATCGGCGAGATCGGTGGTGCTCCGCTCGGAAATGATGACCGACGTCTTATCGAGCTGCATCGCTGCGCGTCCTCCACGGATTGTCTTCGCATGACTCCAAGCGAGCTAGCCTTGGATCGGTGGGCACCCCCAACATGACAAAATACAAGACCAAAAGGGTCGATGAGAACACCGCAAACGATGCCTTGATCCAATACCCCGCCCCCGAAGGAGACAAACACCCCTCGGTGAAGGCCGCTAAAACAAACAACAAGACCGAACAGAGAATAATCGGTATCGCTCGCTCGGCGTTCAAGCGAAATGATTCCAATCTTGATAACCCGCCGGTCGAAAAGAGCCCGACCCCGACTCGAAGTCCTGCCGCAGCCGCCAAAGCAATCGCGGTCAATTCAAACGCTCCGTGGGCCGTGACGAACTGCATGAAATTATCGCCCTGCTGCACATCGGGCCGCGCCATATAACCAAATGTTGCACCTAAAACAACTCCGTTGTACCCCAACATACAGAGGGAGGGTAGAAGCAAAGGGCCCAACGCAAAGCATTGCAATCCGATTCCCGCATTGTGCTTGATATACCATCCGGAGGCCTGCAAGTAATAGCGGTGGTTCCCGCCGTCGATCGGCTTCTCGTACATCTGCTCAAACGATTCCAATTGCTCGACCCCCAACACACGCTGTGGATAGGTGGGAAAGGTCGATTCGGAAAACGCCAACAGTGCGGACAAGCCAAATGTTCCAAAGAAGACAAGCCCCGCAACCATCACGCACGGGTCGCGAAAGACGGCGTGCGGTATCACCAATGCAATGTACTCGTACCAACGCTCCAACGGCAGTCGCTGCGAACGATAAAGCTGACTATGGGCCCGCCCCACAAGTCGGTGCAAATACTCGACCGTCGCGGGTGGAAGCTGGTACTGCTCGGCCATCGACAAATCGGTGCACGCCGCTCGATACAACGACGAGAAACGGGCCAGCTGACTCCCTTGATCGCGATAAGGAAACCTCGCGTTCTGCAACGCATCGCACATGGCCTCCAACTCCAACCAACCTTGACGGCGGCGTTCTAGCACCTCGGCTATTCGCATCGTTTCTTACCTTTTCGTGGTTTCAATCTTGGACTCGCATTCGTCTCGTTGCACCCTCACGAGGAAACGGGTGGCAAGGGAGGAGGAGCAATCACTTTCGCTGTCACCGCCGGGGAAACGCCCGCTCCCGAAGATGTCGCGACTCCCGCCGACACCATGGGGGAATGGGCGATCGGGGACGGGGCTATTGGGGAATGGGCCGAAGCATCGGAAAGAGGCGATGCTCCCAGCGGAACGCGCAGCGAGGCCTTGTCACCCTTCGCGCTAAAAGCCTCCTTGCTGACAAACTCTCGATAGTACAAGGCACATAACAACAGATCCGAACTGGTGTCCTCGCGGAACCCAAACTTGCGTATCAAGGGCTTGGCCAGATAAGCAGCCAACTCCTGGCGACGCCCTGCAGGCAGACGAGCTCGCCTCTCCGCATAGAGAGCAAGCGCCTTGGCCAACGTCGAACTAGGACGAAAACCAGGAGGTATGTACTCGGCCAAACTCGGGATCCGCGCATCCTCGAGCTTGATATTTGTTGGCACCCAAGACCGCTCATTGACGACCACCATTGTCCCTGCCGCCAGATCGCCCAATCGCTGAAACCGCTTGGTCAACACCATGCAAACCAAGGAACATAGGAACGTCGGCAGGATGTACGCAGGTGGAAACTCGCTAGAAAAAACCTCCAGCGATACCATCGGAGCGAAGTCGGCCGGTCGCAACAAATTGCGAATCGTCGCTTGAAACGCATTCACCGGGCGACCATCGACCGAAATGACGCGGATACGACAAGCCCACTTGCCGGGAGTCTGACCGTTCCAATAACTCTCGAAAAAGGTCCCATAGAACCACAGGAGCAAGAAATCGACCACCATCGCGATCAATAAAGCGAAGTCCTGGAGAATCGACTGCCCCGTCACCGAAAGAAAGGTCGACGATGCAACCAATATCGCTATATAACCCGCTGCGATCATCAACATCCGAACGACCCAGTCGATCAGTAAAGCGGGGAATCGGCGGAACGGACCCGCTAATCGATACTCAAACTGAATGTTCTCCGGCGTCTTGATGACTGCGGTCAAGTCGAGCGGATTTTGTTTCGGACTCAAAATAGCCGTGACCCTGCAAGCGTTAGAGAGGCGTACCAACGCCACTGAATGGGGAAAGGATCAGTGGAACTGACAAACAGTGTAACCGGTCTGGCTAAACTTTTCCTAAGCCAATTCAGATCTGCGTGCTCGTCGGCGGAAGCCCCGCCTTCATCGTCCTCGCCAAATACGCCAACTGCTGCATGTTGTCGCTGTAGGAACTGAAGGTCATTCGCTTTCGAAGCCCCTCATACAAAGCCGCTCCACCGACCGTAAACAAAACTCCCTTGGGCAATTGCTTGGCAAACTGCTCACATTCCGAAATGAACTTCCCCTCGTCCGGGACATAGGAAACGCTCAACCAAAAGATTTTCGGCATGTGCTTGCGCGCTGCCGACAAAAGACTGGAGAAGGGCAAATCGCACCCTAGATTCACCGATCGCCACCCCGCCTCGCGAAAGGTCATGTCGATCAATTGCGTCGGAATCTGATACTGGTCCCCCGACGCGGTCCCACCCATCGCCAAAGGTGCATTGGGGGACGGCTCCGCCAACAAACGCCGCAACTCGTGGATCAATCGGACACAGATTTCACACCCGCGCCTCTCCTGATAGACGTCCAGATCCCCGCACTCCCAAAGCTCCCCAACCGACCGAAATACGGGAGCAATCAAGTCGTCCGCGACCGACACGATCCCGCCGTTGCGAGCATACCAAGAACTGAGTATTCGCCTCGCATCCCCCTCGTTCCCCGACAGAATCGATCGCTCGAACTCCTCTCGCATCCCCGCGAATTGCAAGGAATCCACGCTCGACCTTTCAACAACGTCCGGCGTCGCCGCCGCACCCGCCAACCCAATGGCAACAGGGTCGATCAACCGACGATTCGTCGACTCGAGAAACTCCATCAGATTCTCCAACGGAATCCGACGATGCCCCCCCATCGTCCGGTCCGTTCGGATCAGACCGCGATCGCACCACCTCTTCACCGAGGATTCACTCACCTGCAAGGCGTGGGCTACTTGTTTGGGGGTAAAGTTTTCTTCCACCGATCAACCAAATCGTTCTTTGGAGCCGAAATCATTCAAAGTGAACGTTTTCGAGAGTATAGACCGATCGGCAAGTCGGATTCAAGTTTTCAGTCAAAAAACGCAAAATTACCAGGCAATTTATTTGCCGAATTCCGCTGAGACTTTCTTGCTCCCGCCGCATTCTCTCCGTATAAAGGTTTCATATGAACGATTTGAACGTTTCAGTGAACGATTTTCAGCCCAGATCGAACAAAAAACGTTCAGCGACGTATCGATGTGGACGAAAATCAAATTTGAACGAGTAGTGGGAGCATGACGATGACGGTCGCAGTTGCAAAAACCAAAAAACGAAAAGTCACCAATCTCGACGTTCCAAGCCAGGAGATGTCGGTCGATTCGGCGACGATGCCTTCCACGAAGATCAAATCCAAAATGGCGAGAACCTTCCGACGCCACGCCGTGGAAGCGGATTTCCTCCATTTCGTCCAGCTCACCATGCCCCAGCCGATCGCCGATTCCGCCCTCCGCGCCGAGGCAAAGAAATGGGCTTCGACCGAAATAGCTTTCATCGGGAACCCTACCTTCTCGGAATCCTCCGCCGAAGGTGAGATCCTTGGAGACCTTCTCTTCAGCACCGGCGAAACCTCCGGTAATGCCAAAGCGTCGAAGGTTCCCGATCTACCTTCCCACCTAGCCCGCCTCTGCGAAACGAAACTCCTGTCCCCCGTGGAGGAAAAGGCTCTCTTCAGTCGAATGAACTACCTTCGATTCCGAGCCAACCAACTGAAGTCCAAACTCGATCTAAATAAGCCCGACGATTGGCTCATCCGACGTATCGATGGACTGATGCGGGCCGCCGACTGGCACCGGGACTGCATCGTCAAATCGAATATGCGCCTCGTCATCTCGATCGTGAAGAAATTCGTCAACACGCAAAACGCATTCGACGATCTGCTGAGCGATGGTATCGTCGCCCTCATCCGAGCGGTCGACAAGTTCGATGTCGCCATGGGATTCCGCTTCAGCACCTATGCCACGCAAGTCGTTCGACGGAACACCTACCGTCGTGTGATGGAAAAGCAAAAGGAACGGCAACGGAACATCGCTAGCATCGATGAAAACGGAATCGACTTCAGCGACGAACAGAAATCCTCCTCGATGAGCGAAAACCGCTGGAATGAACTTCGCGCTCGACTAACTCTCATGCTCGATCACTTAGATCGCCGCGAGAAGTTCATCATTCGGGCCCGATTCTCCCTCGGAGGGCACCGCAAAGTTCAAACGCTTCAGCGGCTTGCGGATAAATTAGGGGTTTCCAAGGAACGGATCCGACAGTTGGAGAAGCGTGCTCTCGATAAGCTTCGTGGCATGACCGATCTGTCGATTCTTCCCGAATCTGTCGACTAGAGAACGTTATCGTGTCCCAAGCATTCGAATGGTCCTCCGAGTTTCCATGCTCGCCTGAGATACTCTTCGGGTACCACGAGAATCCAGGTGCTATCGATCGTCTGATTCCCCCCTGGGAACGAATCACCCTCCTCCGACGCGGGGCTTCGATCGACGTCGGTGCCGAGGTTGTCCTGCAACAACGCCTGGGCCCGCTTCGGCTCAAGTGGCTAGCTCGTCACACGAGCTTGGATGCCCCCCGCTCGTTTCAAGATACCCAGATCAGCGGTCCATTCGCCCTCTGGCAACACGACCACCTAGTAGAAGTCGTCGATCCTGACCATTCTCGGTTGCGAGATCGCATTCGCTTTGACCTCCCCTACGCCCCTCTTTCGAACGTCGCCCTCCCGATGGTTCGCGGCATGCTTCGTCGCATGTTCGTCTATCGCCATGAAACGACGCGGCGCGATTTGGAACTCCACGATTTTCTAACGACCTGGCTGTCGGGCCGGACTCTGAGTATTGCGATCACCGGTTCCAGTGGCATGATCGGATCTCGACTCGCAGCGCTCGCGTCGGTTCTGGGGCATCGCGTTGTTCGGATCATTCGACCTGAATCACCTTCCAGCTCCAACGAACTCGGCAACTTAGGGGAAGCGGTTGTTTGGGATCGTCAAGCTGGATTCAGCCATCCCGATGCCATGCAGAATCTGGACGCCGTGGTTCACCTCGGCGGCTTTGGTATCGCGGAGCGAAGATGGACGGAAGAAACGAAACGGAAGATCCGATCCAGCCGTGTCGATGGAACCCAAGCTTTGGTAAAGGCCCTCACGAATCTCGCTTCCCCCCCCAAAGCCTTGGTCTGCGCATCGGGGGTGGGGATCTATGGAGACTGCGGAGAACGAGAGTGCGTCGAATCATCCCCACCCTCAGATGATTTTCTCGGGCAAGTCGCCAAGGACTGGGAAGCGGCAGCCATGACCTTTGAATCATCCGGTGGCCGAGTCGCAATCGGACGATTGGCCATGGTGCTGCACCCCCACCAAGGTGCACTCGCGAAGATGCTTCCACTGTTCCGCTGGGGACTCGGGGGACGAATTGGAAACGGACGTCAATACTGGAGTTGGATCCACGTCGATGATGCGGTCGCAGCGTTCCTGTTCCTGGCTGCCTGCCCCGATGCATCGGGGCCCTTCAATTTCGCTTCTCCGCATTGCACGACCAATCGAGAGTTCACCCGAACGCTTGCTCAAGCACTTTCCCGGCCTGCTTGGTTTCCCGCACCCGCTCCGGCGCTCCGCATCGCCCTCGGAGAAATGGCCGACCCCTTACTGCTAGCCAGCACCCGAGCGGTACCCCAACGATTGGAGCAGATGCGTTTTCCTTTTCGGGCACGACGCTTGGAGGATGCCCTGGCCCAACTCCTCGGCGACGCCTAAACCAATGAAGAGGTTGATACGAATGAATGCGGACCCCTCCTACGGCTAGGCTCCCGGTCTCGAACTGCTCGCACCACGGGCAAAGACGATCACATCCACCTTCTTCGCCCCCGCCGCCATCAATGCTTTCGCCGCTTCGTTCGCGGTCGCTCCACTCGTCAAAATATCGTCGACGATCAAAACGGTTCGATCCTTCACTAACGTTTTGCGATCGTGTGAAATCGAACCCAATACCGATCGCAACCGCTCTTCGATCGTCTTGGTTCCTTGCTTCTCGGTCCATTTCGTTCGGACCAATGCCCGTTCGGCATAGGGGATCGCAAGTTTTTTGGAGAGCACCTTCGCGAGTACATCAGACTGGTTGTATCGATCTCGCCACCGTTTCATCCAATACTGAGGGACCGATACGAGAAGATCGTGTCGACAAGTTTGTTCCGTCGAAAGAAACCAATCACCAAGTCGATTTGCGACTTCTTTGGTCAACGGTTCATACTTGGAAGACTTCATGCGCCTTGCAATCTTTGCCGCTTGATTGCGATAGGTGCACAAGCAATAGACGCGACGAAACTTCCAATCCCGTTTACACAGCGAACAGCTCTTCGGAGAAATCGCTTTGCTCTTCGAAACAGGGGCGCTGCATCGCTGGCATCGATTCGGATCCGGCGAGAGCTCCTGCCAACACCCCTCGCACAGGGACTCATTCAATGGATCGACGATCGGCCGATTGCACAGCGTGCAAAACCGTGGAAAGAGGAGATCAAAAAAGGGACGAATGGACCGGGTCCAAGGTGGGCGTGTGGAGGGCATGATCGATCGCTTTTCGAATTACTTTCGGGTCGCTACAGGCTTCTTTCGATTCGGGTACAGCTCTTTGCAAATCCCGCAAACCGTCCCATTGCATCCGCGGGCGGTGCAGTGCTCACGTCCATAAAAAATAATCTGCAGATGAAGCTGATTCCATGACTCCTGCGGAAAGAGCTTCTTCAGATCCCGCTCGGTCTGCTCCACGGATCTGCCGTCGGTAAGTCCCCACCTCTGAGCCAACCGGTGAATGTGTGTGTCGACCGGGAACGCCGGGTGCCCAAACCCTTGACTCATCACCACCGAAGCGGTTTTGTGCCCCACACCAGGCAATTGTTCCAGCAACTCAAAGGACTCGGGAACCGCCCCATCGTACTTGTCGACCAAGATCTGCGAGAGCTCCCGTATCGCTTTCGATTTCTGTGGGCTCAACCCGCACGGTTGAATGATCGCTCGAATCTCTTCGACCGATCTCCGACTCATATCCCAAGGGTTATCGGCTAGCTTCCACAAACTCGGTGTTACCCGATTGACCATCTTGTCGGTGCACTGGGCGCTGAGCAAGACCGCGACGAGGAGCGTATACGGATTGGAATGGTCCAGCGGAATCGGGGTCTCCGGATACAACTCACTAAGACGTTCCAATACGGTTTTTGCGCGGTCCTTGCGTAGCATCGTGCTAAATCACTCGTTTCGAATGTCCCAACGCTGCCTTCCTCGCTACCTTCCTCGCTACCTTCGGCCCCGCTCAATGGCCAATTCGTCTACATCCGCAAACCCGTCTTGGTTTGTGTCTGCCTTGGTGAAGTCCCCGGAAGAGTTGTAGGCCTTGTACTCGTCGATATCCAGTTTCCCATCTTGATTCTTATCGTAGCGTTTCAATCGACCTGCCATCCAATCTCGCGTTCGTTGATCAACACCGCTATTTCCAGGGGATGTGGCAGGGCTTGCAGCACCTGCACCTGCCGAGCCGGCAGGGCTTCCGGAACTAGCCGTTGCACCGCCACTACTGCTACTCGTCGAAGAACTGCTCCCCGAGCCGCTGCTGGATCCAGGGATGTAACCGTTTTTATGAGCGGCCAAACATTCGCGCGCCGTGATGAAGCCGTCCAAATTCGTATCGAACCGTGCGTAGTCCTCAATCGCCTCCGCCGAAGGTCGCTTCACAAACTCGTCCATGGAAACTTGGTTATCGAAGTTGACGTCGTAGCGAGCAAACCATTCAGGAAGGCCTGCCGGTCGCTTTAGCTTGCCATCGCGATCGGTCAATCGGTAGCTGGCGATCTTCTCGAACGGATTGGGAATCTCTTTCTTCTCTTCCTGACCGCGGTCTCCATAACCTTGACGATCACGGTCGCTCCGGCTGTCGCGCGAATCGCGGTTCTCTCCGCTGCTATTCGAGGAACTGGACGACTCCATGCGACGCTTGGCATAACGAACCGCCAACTCATCACGGGTCAGCTTTCCGTCTCCATTCTTGTCGTACTGCATCGGAGAATCGGACCACCGGCCGTCTCGCAGCTCCGCTTCATCCAAGACGGAATCCCGGTTTCGATCGTAGCGTTGAATCCGCTCATCGGCATCGCGCAAATCTTGCTCTTCCACCCGGACGCTCAACGCATTCGCATTCATTCCAAAACCGGGAACAGGAGGTCGCTCGATCTTGACCCCAAAGCCCGGTACCAAAACCGCTGGTCCGCTCGCTACTTCATCGCTCGAGGACGAACTGCTGCTCGAGCTGCCACCTCGCATTTGCTGAAACCCTTCGGTGATAACCGACAACGGTATCGGCTTGGACAAATCGATTTTGGGATTGGTCCTGGCCATCCGTTCCAACATGAAACGAGCAGGACCCTCCATCTCGTCGGAATCGATCATGCCGTTTCCGTTTCGGTCCATCCGACCCAAGAACATCGACGGATCGAAGCCCCCGCCCCCGAAGCCTTCCCGGCCACTGTCGCGACCGAAATCGCGACCGAAATCGCGGCCTGATTCTCGACCCGAGTCCCTGCCATCTCGAGAGCCCCATCGGCCAGAAAAGCCACCCTCTCCCATTCCGGGAGGCCCGCCGCCGCCCCATGGGGGCTGAGCCGAACTTTCCAAAGCGGAAAACGACAAACCGCCAGCCACCAGCATGAAATATCCAATCAGTTTTCGCATGATCGACACAGGTCCTGGGTGTTGGTGGTCGGGGGATGGAATGGCATCGCGACGGAATCTTGCCATTTTAGCTGGGCGTACATCCTACGCATACAGAAAACACCGGATCCGCTTATTTGTTTCGATCGGGGGCCCGAACCTTCCCTACTTGGTCCCCCCCGGCCAGCCGAGTACCATCACGGCATGAACCTTTCACCGATGATGAAACAGTACGAAGAAGCCAAAGCCGTCAGCGGCGATGCGATCCTCTTTTTCCGAATGGGGGACTTTTACGAGCTTTTTCATGAAGACGCAAAGACCGCCGCCCGCGTCCTAGGCCTCACCCTCACCAGCCGGGATAAGGGTGAGAATCCTGTCCCCATGGCCGGGTTCCCGCACCACCAACTGGAGGGATATCTTGCAAAGTTGGTCCGCGCCGGCTATCGAGTGGCTGTTTGCGAGCAAATGGAGGACCCAGCCCAAGCCAAAGGGATCGTTCGGCGCGAAGTCCAACGCATCGTCTCGGCGGGTACCCTGACCGATGACGCCCTCCTGGACCCTCGCAGCGGAAATTTGCTTCTCTCGGTCTACCAGCCCGCCCCGGGTAAACCCGGCGCCTCTTCGGCTTGGATCGGCTTGGCCTGGGTGGAGCTTTCGACCGGTCGCTTCGAAGCAGGCGCCTTCCCAACCCAAAGCTTGGCCGACCAAATCGCACGCCTCGAACCGGCCGAGATCTTGCTCCGCGATGACGACTCGACCCTGAACCGAGACGACTACGAAAAGTGGGCTCTCACCCGCCGACCCGCTTGGCAATTCGGCTTCGAGGAGTCCCAACGGATCCTGCACCAGCACTTCGGCGTCCTCGATTTGGCCGGTATGGGCTGGGAACTGCGCGACGGCGGCGATGCCAATGACGTCCGCTTCCAAGATTGGCTCGCCATCAGCGCCGCGGGCGCCGCCATGGCCTACCTGCAGGAAACGCAAAAGTCTTCGCTCGACCATATCCTCCAACTGACCCCCGCTCGCTTGAGCAGGTCCCTCGAAATCGATTCGGCCACGCGCCGGTCGCTGGAGTTGACCCAAACCATTCGGACCGCCTCTCGCGACGGCTCGCTCCTCGAAGTCCTCGACCGCACCGTGACCTCCATGGGAGCCCGGCGATTGTCCCAGTGGCTCGCATCCCCGCTCATCTCCAAAGAACAAATCGAACTCCGCCTCCAAGCGGTCGAAGAATTCGCCAATGACGATCGCTTGCGAAATACTCTTCGCACCCTCCTCTCGGACATCTATGACATCGAACGATTGACCGCGCGAGTCGCGACCGGTCGCTGCAGCCCACGCGACCTGAAACAAATGGGACGCTCCCTCTCGCAGCTTCCCAAAATCAAAGCCTTGCTGGAGGACCGATACGCGTCACGCCTTAGCCAACTTCAACAACGACTCGACCTGCTCCCCTCCCTTCGCGACCATCTCGATGCCGCGCTCGAAGAGGACTGCCCGCTCCAACCCAAAGACGGAGGCTACATCCGCCCAGGCTACGATGCGAGACTCGATGAATTCCGACAACTCGCCACGGGTGGCAAAGATTGGATCGCTCGCTACCAAGCCGAACAAATCCAATCAACGGGGATCACCAGCCTGAAAGTTGGGTTCACCTCGGTCTTCGGATACTACCTCGAAATCACCAATACCCACCGGGATCGCGTCCCACCCAACTACATTCGCAAACAAACGCTCAAGAATGCCGAACGCTACATCACCCCCGAACTCAAAGAGTACGAAGAGAAAGTCCTCACCGCGGATGAGTCATCAAAGAATCTGGAATTCGAACTCTTTCTCGAACTACGACAACTGGTCCATGCGCAAACACCCACCCTGCAAATCAACGCCGCGATCCTCGCCGAACTCGATGTCCTCGCCTCGCTCGCCGAACTCGCGGTCAAGCAAAGCTATGTGAAACCAATCATCACCGACGAGCCCATCCTCGAAATCTACGAAGGCCGCCACCCGGTACTCGACGCAACCCTACCTAAAGGGACCTTTGTGCCGAACGATAGCATGGTCGGTGCAGAGCATGGTTCGGTCCTGCTGATTACCGGTCCAAACATGGCAGGTAAAAGCACCTACATTCGTCAAACGGCTCTTATCACGATCCTTGCCCAAATCGGAAGCTACGTCCCGGCGCGCAAGGCAACGATTGGGATCGCCGACCGACTCTTCGCACGCGTCGGAGCCAGCGATGAACTGGCGCGAGGTCAAAGTACCTTCATGGTCGAAATGGTCGAGACGGCCCGGATCCTCAATACCGCCACCGATCGCTCCCTCGTTATCCTCGACGAGATCGGCCGAGGAACCAGCACCTACGACGGTCTCTCGTTGGCTTGGGCCATCGTAGAGCAGTTGCACGACAACAATCGATCGCGCACGCTCTTCGCCACCCATTACCACGAATTGATCGACCTCCAACGCTCCCTCTCCGGTGTCCGCAATTGGAATGTTTCGGTCAAGGAATGGGATGATAACGTGGTCTTCCTCCACCGCATCGTCCCCGGTGGTGCAGATCGAAGCTACGGGATCCACGTCGCCCGCTTGGCTGGGGTCCCAAAAAGCGTCAACGATCGGGCCAAGGAGATCTTGAGCCAACTCGAAGCGAGCCATCTGAACAAATACGGCCAATCCGTCCTCTCTCCCCCTCGCAAGAAAGGAAACGGATCAATCCAAATGACCTTGTTCGAATGGAAAGAAAATGCCGTGGTCGACCAACTCCGCTCTCTCGCTATCGAACAACTCACCCCCATCGAAGCCATGCAAACCTTGATCGAACTGCAACGGCTCGCCCGCGAAGGAAACTAACCGACGCATTCCCTAAAGCGCAATGCTCGACCTCTGGACGGACAGGAATCGAACAGCCTAACGCGGGATCGACGGGAACAGACGAGAATGACGACCGGACGACGGTCCCTGGCTAGTTCCGCGAACGGGGAAGATGCATGGTACAGGCCGCTTGGCATCCGACCGCATCGAACGATCGCTGGTCGATGATGTGTCTTGAGACGGCGATGTGTCTCGAGGAATGATTCGAGATTGCCAAGGGACCCAAATGGTTCGTAGCATCGCGGAATCCAGACAAATCACGCGATCTGACGATTCGATCGGCATGGCCGCGAACGCATCGACATGCCGATCCAGGAAGGGGGATGCTCTCGGTGATAAAAGCGATGCTCGAAGCGGTACCACGATCTGACAAACACCCAAGACCCGATCGACTCGCTCCACAACCACATAGTCAACCGGGTTCTCTCGCAGTCGCTCCATCCACACCGCCGATGCCCTCTTTTCCTCTTCCGACCAAGCAACGTTTGGCAATGGAAAGAACGAAACAATCCGGCTCACCGATGCGGCATGTGTCGGATGAAGAGACTGCATGGAGTGTTCTCCGACCGTGAGCAACCGTACGGAAACGGAACGCGGTGCACCTCGCTCGAAACTCGGATCCCTCCAATCTCCCCCGGCCAGGAGGGACACAGGGATCCGAACCAGCGTGTCACCTTGCAGCGGATGGATCCCCTCCACCGCATGCGCCATGACCATCCCCTCGGGAACCAACAGCGCCCTCGCGCCGTTCTTCACTCCTAAAAACGCATGCTCCAACGGATCCTCTTCGTCCTCGTCACCCTCGTCACCGGGCAACCAGTCCCCGGCGGCGGCCCGCGCCATCCACCTCTGCCGATAGCCTCGCGCAATCTGCTCCAACGTCTCCTCCCAAGACAGCAAAGAAGAATTTACGGGCTTGGTCATTCGCACCTCCCAAGCCATCGCGTTGAGAGCGGAAGTGGATGGAATGGGTGATTGCGCATGCCCCTCGGGAAGCCCGATCGCTATGCAAAAGGCGAATAGAATCATCGCGGCCAATGATCGACGAGAATTCACTCTCCCAACCTCCATCGCCGTTCACGAGGCAACTGGGACACATCCAACTCACATCCCTTCCACGCTTTCGGAAGCTTGCACGCGACGATCGTAGACGGGTCGATCATTCCGACCACCAACCCAATCCAAACCCAATCGCTCCCATATTGCATGACAACCGCAGCCCCGCTGTCCCCTTCGGAAACGATGGATGAGGAAGCGGATCGCGAGTGAATCACCATCAAGTCGCGGAAGGAGTCCCCACCCAACTCGACGGAATGAACGATCGGCATCGTCACCCGTCCGTGCACAAGCCTACCGGTGCTCGCACCACGAACCGATACAGGAATTTGTAACAGCCAACTCCAATAGCTGGCCCGCGCCGGAGCGGTCACTAGGAACTTCATGTCGGGATACGAATCTTCGAACCCAAGCACCCCTTCCGTCACTTGATCAACCAGATGCACCGATGTTGCATCGACCCCCGAACGTGGCGAACGTTTGGAGGCGAGGACCATTCCCACCAATGGCTGCGGCTCACCATCGGAATTGGGTGATGGAAACACCTCGCCATGGGACACCACATGCTCGCAGGTCATTCCTACCAACCGCTGCGAGGATTCACGAAAGACCAATCCCAATGTCCCCCAGCGATCCGCCCCACTTCCCTGGATGGCAACTCCACCGGTAACGGGCTCGACGGTTTCTCGAGCGAAACCTGCCGATCGATCCGCGTCGCGGGGACGTGTCTCGCGGCGATCCACGGCCAGCTTCAGCACTGCTTCTTGCACTTTGACTGGCAAGCCGCCGTAGGTGGAGGGTATTGCCAGGACTCGATCGCTTTGCTCGCCTCGGCGGGAAAGGGTTCGCCGGGAACTCAACAACTCGTCTGCATCCCGTTTTCGCCGGACCCACACGGTAATACAGAACTGCAAGGGAAGTGCGACCAATCCTCGCTTATGAAGCAGTTCGACTCCGACCCCCGTGATCTCGCCGAAAGGGGCGGAGCGAAGTCGCTTCTCCAGCCGCTTGGCCACCACTAAAGCCTTTCGATACTCCAGCTGCAGGCCCTCGCGCTGCGCGTCGAGAAGAGACTGCAGCGACGGGTCGTTTGGATCGAGAAGCTCCCGTTGTTTGTATCGCATATGGGTCGACGTTGATACAAGAAGGGAAGAAGCCGAAAGGGAGTGCAATCGGTCCGATTACGGGATCGGTTCAAAGCAGTTGCTGGATTGGCAAGCCAGATGTTCGGCGATGAACGCGTCCACCTCTTGCTCCCAGCAAGGCTCGTTGATATCGAAACGTCTCACGGCGATAACCGCGTCATAGGAATGCCAGCCCCCCAGCTCGGTATTCTTTCCCTTCGCGGCAACCTCGGCTGCTTGCTTGCGAGACGGTGCACCGATGAGTTTCTTGAAGTTCGGAATGGCGGCGTTCAGATCCTCGATCGTCTGGTCATCTATCTTCCCCTGAATCGATTCAAAGTAACCGGCTTCATCGAAGACGATTCCATTGCCATCGCTGTCCGATGCGAGACTGAGCGTTCCTGCTGCGGGCCTTACAAAGTCCACAGTGAGGACTTTGGGAGTGTAGATCGTTTCCATTTCAACGCGCCGGAGGGGTTTCCCGATTTGCGGGATAACCGTTGCGCCTCCTCCTTGGACGATGAAGTATTCTTCGACGACTCGAACATCGACATGGGTTGGAACCTTCAATGTCACCGGCACTCCTTTCGTGCATTGCCGACTGTTTTTGACAAATTGGTCGGTAGGCAACCGGGACATGATGGTCGATCGATAGGAGGTGCACCCCATCGGTATACAAGTCGTCATCAACACAAAGAGAATGGTCAGCGTGCGGGACATCGTCGTTCACTCCGCGGGGGCAGTTGTCGCTACCCCTTGATAGATGGAACTGTTGGGGGTGCAAGGAGAGCAGCGGTTCACATGCTCTTCCAAAAACGCATTGACTTCGTCTTCGAAGCCGGGAGAAGCGAGATCGAACAATCCAAAGGCGATGGTTCGATGTGTGGTGTAGACCCCTTGTAACGGATCAGAGGGCGCATCTTCCGATCTCGCGACTGGGGTAGCCAGGAGCGGAGCGATGTTGGCAAGGAATGTCGAAACGTTAGAAAGAGTTTGGTCGTCGACTTTGTATTTCAAGCCTTGCAGATAACCGTGCCCTGCGGAACCTTGCGCGGCCGCTTTGGCGGCATTGCTATTTCCATCGGGTCGGCTTTGAAAGGTGAAACCATAGTTCGCAGTCCCGGACATAGGACGTTTGGGATCGAGAACAAACATCTTTTCCGTCACACGAAGTTTTGCTTCGACGCTCCGCAGCGAGGTGCCGGTAGGGCTGATGACTTGCACGGTCGTCTTCCCTGGATGTTTGATCAAGTGGATCGTTTCATCGACGCGTAGTTCGAGATGCGTCGGCACTTTCACCATGACCGGGACGCCATGAATGGGAACATCGTTCTCCTTGCAGAGCGTGTCATCTTCATGGCGATGGAAGAAGGTCGTGTGCAGGGAAGAACAACCCATTGTACCGACAGAAAGCAGCGTGAGAGCGAGAGCGAGTCCGTAACGAGATCGCATAGTGCTCCTCCTTGAGCAAAACACAAACCCCCGTTCTCGATCCGAGCGATCTTCCTTGACCGCAACCAACGACTCCGTCCGAATGATCGGGCGTCTGACAGAGCGAGACGTTTCTAACGCTTCTTCATCGAACGCTGCCGAGTGGGATCTCGCGAAATAGTCTTGGTCGAAGCTTGATCGTCACAACACGCACGCTTTATAGCTAGCAATCCAACGCAAGCTAGGCTCCAGGCTCCAGGCTCCATGCTCCATGCTCCAGGCTCCAGGCTCCAGGCTCCAGGCTCCATGCTCGGTGTAGGTTCAGGACATAGGTGGCGCAGGTGGGTTAGTGCATGGGTGGCGCGAGGGAGGAATTTGGAGGCGGAACGTGGTGGGGGGCGGTGGTGGTTTGGGGCGGAATTCGGCGAAATCCTTGGCTTTTTTCAGGGCTAGAAATTTTCGGGGGACCGCTTACAATTTGGCCCGTTGGTTAGCCAACAAGCACCTGTAGCTCAATTGGATAGAGCATCGGTCTACGGAACCGAAGGTTACACGTTCGAGCCGTGTCAGGTGTATTAGAGAAAACTACAGGTTTTTCATTGGCCGACTCAGCCTTGCTGCCGTCACCTTCCTTTTGAAGCGTGACCCTTCCCACGCAACTTGCTACGGTAAATCGTGTTTGTAGCTCAATCGGATCCGTAGCCCCGATTGAGGGTGTTGCCATCTTAGCTCGAAATCGAGCTTCCGCCCCCGTGCGGCATCCTTTGCCGGGCCAAGCCTTGGCCTCCATTGGTGGGAGTGACGATCTCCCTCGAGCAACGGGGCCCCCCTGAAGCCAATGCCCGGCCCGCGCAGCCGATGAATCACTCTGTTCTGAAATCTAACAATACGAACCGATCGCATTGACCCCAAAATCACTTGGGGCCCCTGATCTTCTTGACAAGCGATTTCACCGCGGATCGAAGCGTAGCGCCCCGATTAGGTAGGTGCCTCCTATTCCTCAGCATTCTTCCTCCGCGCTTCTCCGCGATCTCCGCGGTAAGTCCTTCTTCGCCCCGCTGCTCCAGAGCTCTTCCAACCACTTGTCGCTCTCGCTGTTTTGGGATGAAATCGGTGATGGTCAACCGCGGAGGACGCGGAGGATCGCGGAGTGGGTCCCGAGTCGTTGGTGACAAGACATACCTTCCGAAGCGATAGTTAAACGCCCCGATTAGGTAGGTGCCTTCTATTCCGTTTCATAAGCTTGAGCCGAAACACTGGCGGGGTAGTAAACCGATCCGGTGTTGTGCCGCAATCTTCGGTGCATACCAACTCTGAGCACATCTATTCGCCACAATCTCTTTCGTCCCTACCGGGACTGACGCGATGTTTGGGCCCATACCCAGCCTTGAAAGGCTGGGCTATTGTCTGCCGTCCCTATCGGGACTAAGAGTACAACACCTTTGGGCAATACTCGAAGGCACCCAGCTCGTTTGAGCAGCTAATCCGTTGAAGGCATGCCTTGATAGCCTGGCACCACCCCGATTAGGTGGTTGTCTCCTATTCCTCAGCATTCTCCCTCCGCGATTCTCCGCGATCTCCGCGGTAAGTCCTTCTTCGCCCCGCCGCTCCAGAGCTCTTCCAACCACTTGTCGCTCTCGCTGTTTTGATATGAAATCGAGGATGGTCCACCGCGGAGGACGCGGAGGACGCGGAGTGGGGCTTGTGTCGTTGGTGACAAGGCATACCCTCCGAAGCGATTGTTGAACGCCTTGATTAGATGGGTGCCTCGAATTCCGTCTCGAATTGAGGATTTCATCCTCGGCTACGCCACTCGCGGTGCGAGCGTTTATTTCTGGCGCCCTTCGCCCCGCCCTGGGGGAGAAGGGCTGGGGATGAGGGGGAGAATGTGCAATGTCATAAGCTTGGTTCGCTGCACTGGACGGGTAGTAAACCGATCCGGTGTTGTGCCTCAAGCTTCGGTGCATTCTAACGCTGATCACATCTATTTCGCCGCGTTCTCTTTCGTCCCTACCGGGACTGACGCGATGATTGTGCGCATACCCAACGTTGAAACGCTGGGCTATTCTATGCCGTCCCTACCGGGACTAAGAACGCAATGTGATCGAGCGAAAGGCGAAGGCATATGCTTCACTCGATTCGTGGATCCGATCGACGGATACGATTCATGAATGGCTTGCGCATTCAGACGTGTACGCCTGGCGGCTGACTGTTAAACGAAGAGGGCCCACAGGCGGTCCATCCCAACAGATCGGAAACAATTCGTTTAACGGACAGCCGCAGGCGACTACACTCCGCCGAAGGTGGAGCAGAACGGCCGCCGAAGGTGGAGCACAACGGTTCGACTTGCTCAGTCGATCCGCTCTTGCTTGAGAAAGTCGTTGACGCTTTCGATCTTCTTCGGCTCTTCTTTCTTGAACCAGCTGGCGAACATCGAGGGCTTCTTTGGCTTGGCATAAGCTGGTGTCGCGGGCTTGGGCTCCGGATAAGGATCTAAGATATCCGCTGTCTTATCCCACCACTGCTTGCTCGTCTTCGACATCTTTTTCCACGCCGAATCGTTCTTCTTCGCATACGAAGTGGGCTTGTCCTTCGACGACCAAGGCATCTTGGGAGCTTTCCACTCCGGCAACCATGATTTGTTACCCGACGAGCTCTTCGAATAGAGCGGACTGGAATCTTTGCTCTCTGATTTGCTGGCAAACGGGTTCCACGACCACCCCTCGGCGAGAAGGGGGCGGGAGCTTAAACAAGCCAATACAAAAACGACGGTCCATAATGTTCGCACACCATTGCTAAACATGTTCGTTGTTCCAAGGGTAGGTCGTAAATGTTGAAGCGATGGAACTATTACAACATCCAGCACCCCGTGTCCAGACGAGTCCTCGCGGTCTGTTTGCGATGCGCTCACGGTATGCTCACGGTGTCTTCGCAAGAAATCCAACGACTAAGGAGCATCCCCCATCACGCTCCTCAGCCGCCGAAGAATGCGGCTTCGAATCTGCCTCACATTCGATGGCGACATGTCCAGTGCGGCCGCGATCTGATCGGCTGGCTTCCCTTCCACGGCCGACATCCAGAACGCACGCCAATGCCGCTCTTGAAATTCGCTTTGTACCAAACGCATCGCCCGGTCGACTAAGCCTTGAATCCACTCGGGATGACTCCACTCCTGCGACTCGTCATCAGGGGCAGGAAGCTGTTCCAATCGCAACGCAGCGGTGCTTCCCCCTACCGGACCGGGGGCGTCTAGAGTTTTGCGGTAACTATCAATCCACTTGCGATAGGTGATGCGCCAAAGCCATCCACGGAAACTGCCACTTTTCCCGTCGGATTGGAACGATGCAAACCCCTTCGAGGCCGCCGAGAAAACCTCTTGGCACAAATCATCGCACTGCTCGGGCGTCGCGCCCAGCCTTCGCCCCCAAGCGACGATCAAGGGGGAGTAAATCGAAACGATCTGAGACCAAGCCTCCTCGGAGCGAGCTCTCGCGCCGGCAATCAACGAGGAACGGGTTCCGCTGCTGGAAGGCATGATGGGAAATGGAGAACTCTCTGCTGGCGTGGGGAAATCGATTCCTAGTTAGTCTAGTCAAGTTTCGCAGGTACGACACGGTGCGTGAGCCCCGTACACAACAGGCAAACTCTTCCAGCAAAGTTTTTTGTCACACGAAAACCGTCCTGGTATAGAGTAAGAAACGCTTCCGATCATCGCCACGAAAGATTTACCGATCATGGAACCGCTCACGCTTGATACCGAATGCCTTCCCGCCGAGACACTGCAGGCCTACTGGGATGGCCTACTCCCTAACGATGCGATTGACTCTATCGAAGCGCACTTAAGCGATTGCAGTCGCTGCTCCTCGCTGGTTCGCGACATCGAATCGCGACCCTCGCAGGATGAATTGGTCGCCCCCCTTCGGCTGCTGCAAAATGCTCGCGAACCACTCGGACCATTCGAACCCGCCCCTTCCATGGTGAGCGTCCCTTCGTCCCCTCTTTTCCCACGCATGATCGCATCGGAATTGCTCGAATCGGAACAACGGATCGGACCTTATCGATTGCTTGAGCCCCTCGGCAGTGGAGGCATGGGCTCGGTTTATCTGGCCGAGCACACGGTGCTGCATCGAAACGTGGCAATGAAGCTGCTTCATTTGCCAAGAAAGACGCCCGACGCGATCGCTCGATTCGATCGCGAGATCTTGGCAGCAGGCAAGCTGCGGCATCCCTCCATTGTGGCTGCCACCGATGCTGGACATGTCGGCGATATCCATTACTTGGTCATGGAACATATCTCCGGCATGGATTTGTCCAAGCTACAACGATCGAGGCTTTCGCTCGGTGTGGCAGAGGTCGCACAGATAGGCCATCAAGTTGCGATGGCTTTATCTCATGCCCATAGCGAAGGGATCGTGCATCGCGACATCAAGCCGTCCAACATCATGCTCGATGAGGCGGGGAATGTGAAAGTTCTCGACTTTGGGTTGGCGTTGCTCGATCGTTGGGATGGAGTGGCAAGCGAATTGACTACGGTGGGGCAGTTTCTCGGAACGCTGGATTACATGGCGCCCGAGCAAGCGGAAAAGAGTGGTGCCGTGGACTACCGCGCGGACTTGTACTCGCTCGGTGCAACCCTCTTCCGACTCCTTTGTGGCCGAGCTCCCTTGGCGGCAACACCGAATTTGTCGCCGATCGACAAGCTTCGTCTGCTAGCGCATCACCATCCTCCCAAGATCCAAACCTTGCGCCCTGATCTCCCCGATCGTTTCGCTTCAATCCTCGATAGCTTGCTCAGAACCGACCCCAAGCTTCGCCCGGCCAGCGCGGCCCATGTTGCCGAGTCACTGGCTCCATTTTCCGAATCATCCGACTTGCAGCGGTTAGCGAGCCAGATGAAGCAACTGTCGGTACCGATTGACGGCGAGAGAGAGTCGCAACTCCTACGAGCGGCATCCCGTTCCGTACCGACCGCGACGAAAGCCGCATCGCAACCATCCGGATCGGGTTCGAGGGGATGGATTGCGGGCGTGCTCTGTGCTTTGGTACCGTTGGCATTCTTCCTGGGAGTATGGATCAAACTCGATACGAATGAGGGTCAGCTCATCATCGAGTCCGAGTTGGATGAAGGACAGATTTCGATCAAGAAGGAAAAGGGTGGCATCGAAAAGAAGCTTACGATTGAGACCGGCAATACGGTGACGCGATTGCAAGGTGGCGTTTATATGCTGGAGTTCGATAGCCCGAGTACCGGGATTGAGATCGACCGCGATCAATTCACCATTAATAACGGCCAAACGGTCATCGCGAGAGTCCGTAAAGTGAAGAAGGAGGAAGGGGCATCAGCCGGTGAAGCCCCATCTCCAGCGGAGGCCGCAACGGTGCAACAGAAGCCTCGCTATGAAGGCAAGACGATCGAAGAATGGCTTGACGTACTCGTTAACGAAAAATCCCCAATCCTTTGGGAGCAAGCGTTTGAGGGTTTCATCATTTTGTACAACAGTGAAACCGACAAGGAGCTGTTACCTGCCTATTTCGGAATTTGTCAGAAGCGTCGCTTGATCGATCCTTTATTGCGATTGCGGTCTCGTGAACGAGCGATCGTGGATCTGCTGTACGAAGATCTGGTCAAAACAGAGCCCGCGAATCGAGGTTGGAAGTTTCAGACAATCCTTCCGAAGATGTCCAACGAAGAATTACCCCGCTTTATGGACTGGATAGAAGAACAGCATGTAAAGGGAGCGGTTGACTCGCATCAAATGTTCATGGCATTGATCCGTGTTGCCCACACCGGGCCGATACCACATGGATCAATATCCAGACTCACTTACTCTACCTTACCCAGGTCGAGGCCCAGTGCTTCTCCCACTCGTTCCGTTACTGAATCGTCATCCTCCCCACGGTCCACAATTCAATACTTCGATGCTCTAGGACGGCTGGAATTCCTGTACAAGGCCCCACATCCACTTCTACTTCGATACAAAGATCGCTTGCCCGAGATCCTCCATGCAATAGGTGAACCGATCCCGGAATCATATCCTGTTTTACGATCATTGATACGAGAGCACGCCCTACAGGATGGGGCTTCTTACGCCACCCGGGTCGCAGCAGCCGTTGCCTACATGAAGTTAAGTGGCAATACAGACCTGAAACTATTCGATGAGACTTGGTGGAAATCCATCCAATCGCTTGTCGTGCAAATCCCAGATCAAATCGGAGTAACCTATGAGTATTACTCTCCCGGTGGGGCACCAAAGTTCGTTGCTGCAATCCCGGGCGTCCAACGAACTCCCTCTCTGGATTTGGCGATGGAATTTCTATATCCAGACAAGACAGGTGAAGAAAGATTAGCCCGCTTCGAACAATTGCGACCATCCTTTCGCCAAGTTTCGAACCGACTGTTAGGGAACGCGAAAAGGGGATGGAAGGCATTTACCGACCTAGCCATCGCACAGCATGAAGATTTCCCTTTGAAGATTGGTGAAAACCAGATCGCTCGATTCTATCGAATCAAAGAGAATCTGCCGTGGACCGAAGAGAGCTTACGTCAACGTTGGCGAATCCATGAAGAAAGCTTGAAGGTCGAAGGTGGGACACTTCAAGAGATGTCTAACAGTTTCCTCGTTCACAATCTTGTGTTGATGAGTTGCATCAGCAAGCCTGAACGATCCTTTGGATTGTGTTTGAATCCGGCTATAGGGCATGAATGGATGGAACTTCTCGATCGATGTGATCGCAACAAAGACGGGTATCTGTCGGAAAAAGAATCGGTAAGCGAGTATGCACAAAGCATCGGATTACCTGCCGAAGTGATCGCCAAAGCCAAGTATTTCCGCATTCAAAACTATGTGGATTGGAGAGCCGATTCAGTCCAAGAGAACGATGCCGCGTTCGCAGACGAATGGAGGTTATCCCAGTTTGAGTTTCAGGCCTATGACACGAACAAAAATGGGATTCTGGAATCGAACGAGTACTCCGATTTCGAGCTTGGGAGGCTTGGGTTCAGCAGAGCCAAGGAAGATTTGGAGAAATTGACCATACCGTCTATCATCAAAGTGCATTGTTTGACATCGAGTCAATATCGGGGCGGGAGCATTCGATTCGATTGAGCCCACCCAACATCGTTACCGAGGAAGAGCATGAAGCGGTTGGAGGAGATTAGCGCGTGGCTGGAGGAGAGTGCGGAGCCGATGCCGCTGGTGGCGGTCGATTCCTCGCCCGAGGAACAACGCGTATTGGGTTGGCTGCAGCGTTATCCCATTCTCGTCGACGAACCCCTCGAAGCGATCCTCTGGGTGAGGATGGGAATGATCGATCGGGCGCATGAGATTATTCAGGACGCCACAAGCGGCATCAGCGCCTACATCCACGGGATCATCCACCGGCTCGAAGGGGATTTTTGGAATGCCAATTATTGGTTCCGCCAAGTCCATTCCCCCGAGTTGACAGCCCGCGTCGCGGAGAAAGTGGGATTGGGAGCCGATGGCAAGCCCTTTGACCCATCCCGATTCACGCAAGCTGTAGAGGCTTGGAAGACAGCCCCTGCTGCAAGCGACGTCAGCCGCCTGCAAGAAATCGCACAGAGAGAATGGCATGCCATCTGGGATGAGCTCACCCGCTAACGCACCCCACCCCCAGCAATAGCCGCTCTCCAACCGGTGCTTGCTCCAACGGGTCTCCGAGCAGTGCCCCGAGCCCCCACTCCTTTCCCAATTCGCGCACCGATTTCCTTGTTTTTTTGCGGGGAATCGGCCCGGCGCGCGACTACCTGCAACGCTCCCGATCGGACCGAAAAATTGGAACGAAATATGCTCTGAAATCCAACCCATTGCCGTTTTCGTACGAATTGACATAGTTCGCACGCGGCACGAGCGTCCGATTCCTCCTACTGTAATGCCCTGAGAGAGACTCAAATGCAAGCAAATCCAAGCTTCTGGAAGTGGCTCACACTGACTGCGGCGGTCGCCGGCCCTGTGGGGTATTGGTTCTATTCCGACGCAGGACGAAACAGTTCCGCCGTTTATGCTCAGCAAGTCGCGGAGGCACGTTCCTCCCGAAGCGATTTGGCAAATGAAGCGAGCGTCGCCAGCGCGGACCAGCTCTCCCGGGTCTTCCGAGATGTGAGCAAATCGGTGAAGCCAGCGGTCGTGAGCATTAAAAACTTGGTGAACGTCCGACAACGGACTCGAGGCTTGACCCCGGCCGAGCAATTCTTCGGTGGTTTCGGCGGGAACGATCTTGGCGATCAAGCCGGCGAGATGCGTCAGATTCAAAACGGTCTCGGCTCCGGCGTCATCATCCGCGAGGACGGATACATCTTGACCAACAATCACGTCGTCAAAGATGCTACGGCTCTAGAGGTTTATCTGAGCGACGATCGCAAATACGAAGCCAAGGTGATCGGCACCGATGAACGCACCGACTTGGCCGTCCTCAAGATCGATGCGAAGGGTTTAGTGTCGGCTCCCCTTGGAGATTCCGCCACGATGGAAGTGGGGGATTGGGTGATCGCCATCGGTAGCCCGTTTGGCTTGGCTCAAACCGTCACTGCGGGAATCATTAGCGCCACCGAGCGAACCGATCAAGGCATCACGGCCTACGACAACTTCATTCAAACCGATGCCGCGATCAACCCCGGCAACAGCGGTGGCCCCTTGGTTAGCTTGCGAGGGGAAGTCATCGGGATCAATACGGCCATCGCATCGCGCGGAGGCGGGTACAACGGTGTTTGCTTCGCCGTACCCAGCAATCTCGCCAAACGGGTCGTGGGGGACATTATCGCGACCGGGCAAGTCTCCCGTGGGTATGTAGGTATCGGCCCCGTGACCGTTACTCCCGAGTTGGCCCAACAGTTGGAGCTTCCACCTTCCACTCGCGGCGTGATTGTTGGCCGCGTCGATCGCAAATCACCTGCCGAACAAGCGGGCTTAGAACCCGGGGATATCATCACCGCCGTGAATGGCAAACCGGTGACGACCGACTCCTCCATCATCCGCCTCGTCGGTGAGACCAAACCTGGCTCCACCGTCTCCTTGACTTATGTGCGCAATGGTAAGACGGTCGATACCAAGGTGACGATCGGGGAGTTCGATCAACGGAAACAAGAACAACGTGTGCAGTTGCTGGAGAACTACGGCATCGAAGTCGAAGAAGTTTCGACGCAACTGCGCCGTGAATACGGGCTGGAGGCGAATGAAGGGGTAGAAGTCATGGCGGTCAAACGGGGCGGACCTTTTGCCAGGTTGCCTGCGGGGATTGTCATCAAGTCGGTGAATGGCCAAGCCGTCTCGAGTCCCGATGCTTTCTACAAAGCGGTGGAAGAGGCATTCGAAGCCGGATCGCTACGTATGGTTGTGCGAACGGAAGAATCGGAAGCCATCGTCCGCGTGCTGTAACAAGAGCCCAACTCCTACTAGGGGGCGTTGGCTTTTTGCAGCTGCTCGGACCAGAAGGTCCGAGCGTTCTCGATCCAAGGCGCGTAGTTGGCCTTTTGAGGTGTCTGCTCGATGGATTCCTCGGCCTGGGCCAGCCACTCCTGCATGAACTCGACCGCTTGCTTCGAGATGCGGGCCTGGTTATCGAACTCGAAATAGAACGGGGCAGTCGTTGCAAAGCGCTGCCCCTTTTCATGCGCAGTCACCACTCGTACCACCAACCATCCGCTCTCTTCAATCTGAAGAGGCGGAAACTCTCCTCGGTTGTAATGGTCTTCTAGTTTGGCGCTATAAAGCGTTTCACCATTGAAGATCACATCGAGGTAATCCACCGGCTCGCGCACCGTCAGCGAGACCGCGATATCGAGATCGATCGGCGTACCGCTACTGCTAGTTTGATTCGAACCAGGTGGAAGTCCATTGATGAGGGTTCGGAGCAACGGACCGTTGGTCGGCGTTGTTCGCCCGAGCGAAACGGCGTTCAACCAAGCCTGAGCATCGGGAGGTGATTCGCTGTAAAAGTAAGTGCGGTTGTAGCCGAGATGCGTATCCGCATGCCCAAACCCACTGCTTGCTGTAGGTGTCAATCGAAGCCCAGCTTCCAGCATCCGCCAATAGACTTGCTCGGTCAACTCGCCAGCGGCTTTCGGACCTTTGAACCGTATTCGGTCCTCTTGGGTGAAGGGAGCAAAAACGGAGAGCTGACTTCGCTCCTTGCCCATCGAACGTTGTATGGTGCCAAAGACACCGGTCTTTTCAGCTGCGGGTCGCAGAACGAGCGGCTCGTCCGATTGGGGGCGATGCGAAGCGGAAAGAATTTGAACAGCTCGTATTCCTTTGGTTGCTAGCAGAATTGGAACATCGCGAGCCCATGGGTCCTTTAATTCCGCCAAGCGATCGGTTTGGAGCGGCATCTCCTCCAATTGCTCAAACAGATTCTTCGATCGTGCGTTCGGCGCATCTTCTTGTTCTGAGTTATCGGAATTCGTTAAGGGAAGCCGATGAATGAGCACGCATCCATTCTGCGAGTTGCTCGCGGTGCAAGGGATTTGAAGCTGATAGCCAACTAGATTGGGATCGGTCGATTCGATAAGCAAGTCCCGTTTCTTCTTGGGCTTCGGTGCAACCGGTTTATCATTCGAAGCCTCGCCCACTGCATTCGAACGTGTATCAGAATGGGTCGCGTTCTTTGCATCGACACAGATCAGATCGATCGCGTCAGCGCGTTGCCATCGCGCCGCTTGTTCTGCGGGCAAGTCCGTATAGTGATCGGCGCTGTACCAGTTCTCGGCGTGCATATCGGTGGAGCGAGGCACCTCGACTTCGACAACATCTTTGGCGTTCTTCTCCATCGTGAAGCCGCCACGTATATCAACGAATTCTGGGCCCCGTTGGACGAGGAATTCGAAGTCCCCACCGCGAGGGACGAGAGTGAATTGGGGATTGGCGAGCCACCAATCGCCGCTCCAGAGCAACCCCCGCGGTCGGCTGACCCGCTTCTCCCCTATCTTCCATTGAAAGCGGGCGGATACCGGCTCTCCCGATTCGTCGTCGTAGAATTCCAAGTCGACGGTTTGGGCCTTGCCGGTTTGAACAGCAAGGCACAGAGCAAAGAGAGACACCCACGCCGAGGACCACCTCGACCATCTGGAACTTCCCCACCTTCCCAGTCGCAGAAACTCGCTCCGGGCAATAACTCGATTCGGTCGCTGGCAAATCATGGCGGTTCCGATCCACTCGCAAGCAAAAGTGTAGAGCTAGTTCAGCCGGCCAATGGTTATACCGGCGGTTCTTTCTTGAGCGGCAGCAGCGAGATCAAGAAGGCGGAACAAAGGCTGGTCGCGCAGAGAACGTACAAACCATATTTGTATTCCCCGAAGTTGCTGTCCATATAACCCATGACCATCGGACCTAAAAAGCCGCCCAGGTTGCCGATGGAATTGATCATTCCGACGCTACCGGCCGCCGCCGATGAGGTAAGGAAGAGGCTGGGGAGGGACCAGAAGGCGGGCATATACGATTTCGTGCCGGCCGCAGCGATGGTAAAGCAAAGGACGGTCAGGACCAAATTGCCTTGCGTGAACGTAGTAACCAGGAGCATGGTCGAGCCGATAACCACTGGAATCACCGCATGCCATCGGCGTTCACGGAAGCGATCCGAGCTCCAACCGACAAAGAGTTGACCTGGGATGATCAGCAGGGAAGGGATGATCGCCAACAAGGAGACTTGTCCCGGCGTCAGGTTGTACCACTGCTTGAGCACGCTCGGCAGAAAGAACTCGATGCCGTAATTGGCGGTGACGATTCCAAAATATGCAAACGAGAGAAGGAGGACGCGAGGGTTGGTGAATGCGGCGAGGGCCGATTTGTGTTTGGCGTCACCCTTGACGGCTTTCTCTCGTGCAAGCTCGGATTCGAGCGCTTCGCGTTCCTCTTCGGTCAACCATTTGGCATGGCGAGGACGATCCGTGAGAAAGAGGAGTACCACGATTCCCGCCACGACCGCCGGGATGCCCCAGATGATGTAAATCCACTGCCAGCCCTGCAGCCCCATAAGAGGTGGATTGGTTTGGGTCACGCCATCGATCGTCACCGTGCGGCCGATGTCGATGAATAGCCGCGAGATCGCAGGACCGATCATCATCGCGATCGGAGAGGCGACGAGAAAGTAAGAGATAGCGCGTGCCCGATCCCGCGTGGTGAACCAGTGGGTGAGATAAACGAGGACCCCAGGAAAGAAGCCAGCTTCCGCGACACCGAGGAAAAACCGAACGATGTAGAACTGCGTCGGCGTTCGGACGAAGGCGGTGATGGCGGCCATGATCCCCCAAGTCACCATGATGCGGCAAATCCATTTGCGAGCGCTCCATTTTTCGACGATCAGCGAGCCCGGGATCTCCAGCAAGAAGTAGCCGAGAAAGAAGATCCCGCCGCCAAAGCCAAAGACCCAGCTGGTGAACGCAGGCAGGTCCTCCGCCATCGTCAGTTTGGCCACCGCCACGTTGGTCCGATCCACGTAGGCAATGATGTAGCAAACGAACAAAAGGGGAAGGAGACGCCAATACGCCTTCCTGCGCGCGGAGTTCAACGCCGGTGAATGGGATTCCGAAATGATTGCACCATTTGTCGTGAAGCAGGCCGGCGCGAGTGGATAGCGTCGCGAGCCAGGAAGATTGTAAGTAGCGGGTATTGCGAACCGCTGTTACTTTAACCTCCTGTGCGTGGGGTGCAATGCGGCTAGCTGCGCCGTTGCTTGGGTCCGTTGGTGAGCTGGACCAAGGTCCTTTTCCCTTTTTGACTGCATCCGGTGCAATGACCGCATGGAGATTGCGGAGCGTCTTGCAGGCGAACCCAACCGAGCATCGAGATGACAAAACGACGGACCATCCAAGCGAAGCAAATCCCGACAATGGTTGCAACCAGGATGGTTTGCCCGTCCATTACGCTGCGAGCCCCCATGCGCTGGCGATGGTGTAGGTGAGGTAAGCCCCTACATACGCGAGTGTTGTCATGTAGACAAACGAGAAGATCGGCCATCGCCAAGAGTTCGTTTCGCGTCGAATAACAAGCAGCGTGGCGGAGCATTGCGCACAGAGGGCAAAAAAGACCATGATCGAAAGGGCAGTTGCCAGCGTATAGACCGGTCGACCATCCTCCCACTTTTCCGCCTTCATTTGCGCCTTGAGCCCGTCGCTTTCCTCATCCTCTTCAGCGCCGAGCGAGTAAATGGTCCCAAGGGTCGCGATGATCACTTCGCGAGCCGGAAAAGACGCAATGGTAGCAACCCCGATCTTCCAATCCCAGCCCAGCGGTTTCACGACTGGCTCGATCCACTTTCCTGCCATGCCTAGGAAACTCTCATCGATCAATTCGCTGCGTGCCGTGTTAAGGGCCTCTTCCGCTTGGGAGAGCTGAGTCGCTACCGCATCATTGTTCTCTTCGGGAGCCGCATCCACCTGCGCTTGCAGCGTCTCGACTTGCTTTTGCGCTTCGGTCAATTTGGACGTGTCACCGGGGAAATACCCTGCGGCCCAAACGAGAACCGACGTGCAGAAGATTAACGTTCCGGCCCGGGTGACGAACGCGGATGCTCTCTCCCAAACACGCTGAAAGAGCACATAGGGAGATGGCCACTTGTAGCTATGCAGCTCCATCAGGAACGTCGAAGCTTGCCCGGGAAAAAAGAACTTGCGAAGAAACCACGCGACAGGGATAGCGACCAATGCCCCAACGCAGTGCATGAGAAAGAGAACGATTCCTTGCAGAGAGAGCCATCCACCTGCGTAGCGCATATCGGGCACAAACGCGGAGACCATCAGCACATAAACAGGAAGCCGAGCGGAGCAGCTCATCAGCGGTGCGATGAGAATGGTCACCATACGATCCCGTGTATTGTCGATCGTACGCGTGGCCATGATCCCCGGGACCGCGCAGGCAAACGACGACATGAGCGGCAAGAAAGATCGCCCGCTCAGACCGATCGAGGACATCAATTTATCGACCACAAAGGCCGCGCGGGACATGTACCCGCAATCCTCTAAGATGGCGATGAACAAGAACAAGATGACGATCTGCGGCAGGAAGACAAGAACGCCTCCGATTCCCGCGATCACGCCGTCCTGAAGAAGACTTCGGAGAGGCCCCGGCGCAACGACTTGTTCAACGACTCCCTGCACCCAGCCTTGCCACGCTTCGACTTGATCCATCGGCCAAGCGGCCAGCAGGGTGATCGATTGAAAAATCAGAAACATAAGGGCGATGAAGAACGCCATCCCGACCCATCGATGGGTAAGCCATCGATCGATCCGATCGCTCGAGCTCGCGATGTTGGCTGGGGGGCGTTCGACAAGGCCTGCGATTTGCTGCCGCACCCATTGGTAACGATGCTTGGTTTCGAAAAGCGGAATCTTGCAGCCCGCTTCCCCTAGCCTCTCTCGAGCTTGTTCGATGGCATTGAGCAGACCGGGGATCTCCAGCTTGGCGATCTTCTGTTGAAAGTGACCATCCTTGTCAATCAAAACGCGATCGACTTCCAACGCGGGAAGGTTGTGATTGGCGTCCGCCAATCTCTTTCGCAGCAATTCCGATTCCTGGCGAAAGGATTCCGGATAGTGTTCGCGAGGCAAGTGTTTGGGGCTATAGGCTTTGCTATTCGGTGCAACCAATTGTTGAATGGCTGTTCGGACTGCGATCACACCATCGCGTCGGCTGGCGGTAGTACAGAGGAGGGGAACCCCCAATCGCTCTGCCAGAGTCTTGACGTCGATGCGATGTTTCTCGTCGAGGACGCGATCCCACATGTTGAGGACAACCAATGTGGGAAGAGACAAATCGAGGACTTGGCTCAGGAGATAGAAGTTTCGTTCGATGTTGGTCGAGTCGATGATGACAACGACGGCATCCGGGCGTGGCACCCCGGGTTGCACACCGCAGAGGACATCGATCGTAACCGCTTCATCGGCCGATCGGGCCGCGAGCGAGTAGGTTCCTGGCAAATCGATGATGTCAATCGGCTCGGGGGAATCGAGAAGAGAGCCGGTCTTTTGTTCGACGGTGACACCGGGGTAATTCCCTACACGCGCCGACATGCCACAGAGCGCGTTGAAGAGGCTGCTTTTACCGGTGTTGGGATTGCCGATCAGCGCGACCGACTTTTTGGCGGGTTTCATGGCGAAGCCGAGGGGGAGGTAAGGGTGACTTCGACTCGATCGGACTCACTGCGCCGCAAACTGATGCGGTACCCACGCAACGCGTATTCCGTCGGGTCACCCATCGGAGCCCGGCCGACCACCTCGATGGGTTCACCATCGAGAAGCCCCATCTCCATCAGTCTGCTTGCGAGGACGTCGTCTCCGACGATGTGATCAATAATGCCCGATTGACCTGGAGCAAGCTGGGAGAGTTTCACGCTAAGGCTCGAGAGATAGTTGGAAGTGCCATCTAACAGTGGGACGCGTCGTCGGTCGCGACAAAGATTTCGGCTTGTTCGTCCAGACGCAAACTGAGGCGACGCCCTTCCACGCAGATCATGCATGGTTTCCCAGGGCAAACCATGCGGATGTTGCACCCGACTTGCAACCCGATCTCCTGCAGACGCTTGAGATGGCAAGGATCTCCCGACATGTCAACGATCACCCCGTGATCTTCGGGTTTCAAGGTATCGAGAGGGACGGGGTTCGCGGACATAATGGCTCAGCAGGTCTGTCGGAAATACCAAACACCATACTTTCTTCCAATATATCCATCATCGACCTAAATGAGAAGCGGTCTCAATAACGCTCGCTTCATTTTTGGATATTTTTCGCATCTTCTGGTGAGAAAAAATTCGTCCGAGTCCAGCGGGCTCGATCCGACCCATGGCCAATTCGTTTCGAGGGAATTCGCCAAATTGCCTTGTTTGCCAAATCAAGGCTCGATCTGGGGATTCTTCGCAAGTCCCGGTTTTCAAACTGTCGATGCAAAGGAGACTTTAGTACACTACTGAGGCTGTTAGGGAAGACGGCGATAGCCAGGCTATGGACAATTCTGGCGGGTGACCAAAGGGGCAAAGCGTGCGGCAGAGTAAACTCGGCGGTAAGACATTCTACGATCGATTTGGATGGTTGCTTCTCATCCTTTGCTTTGCTGGCATTCCATTTGCCTTCTTCGGGGCGGCGAAAGCCGTTCAAAGCAACGTCAATAAAGTCGAAGATTGGCTTCCCAAGACGTACGAAGAGACCGGCGAGCTTGCTTGGTTCCGAAAGAATTTCCCATCCGACCAGTTCATTATCGTTAGCTGGGACGGGTGTCTGCTAAGCGAGGATCCCAACGGAGATCCTTCCCTGGACGATCCTCGGATCGCGAAATTGGCAAAGCTCGTCCTTCCGGAGTCGGTCGATCCGAACGATATCGACGCGGTCGAAGCTGAAAAGTATTTCACAGGGGTGCAAACAGGTCGGACGCTTATCGAGCAAATGACCAAGGGAAAGCATGCCCTGAGTTACGCCGAGGCCCTGGAGCGACTGAAAGGGACCGCGATCGGTCTCGATGGCCGCCAAACATGCGTCATCGTCTCGCTAGATCCCATGACGAGCGGGAAGATGAAGCCTATTCTGGGTCATGGACAGATGCGAATCTTCCGCCCCAACGTCCCCCCCGGAGTTTTGCGACGGCTGATTGCCAAGGCTGGCATCGAAGATTCCGTCTTGCATCTAGGCGGTCCTCCGGTCGACAACATCTCCATCGACGAAGAGGGTGAAAAGACCCTTGTCCGCCTTGCGGGACTCTCCGGTTTATTGGGGCTCTTTCTGGCATGGTGGTCCCTTCGAAGCATCATTCTGACTTGGATTGTCTTTTCGTGCTCGGTCACCAGCGCTGCCGCTTCCCTTGCCATCATTTGGGCGTGCGGAGAGACGGTCGATGCAATTGTGCTCTCGATGCCATCGCTGGTTTACGTGTTAGCGATGTCCGGTGCAGTGCACTTTATCAACTACTACAAAGACGCTGTGCGACATGGCGGTCTACACCGCGCGACCGAGCGAGCGGTCATTCACGCGATCAAGCCCGCGATTCTGTGCTCGGTCACCACTGCCCTTGGGTTATTTTCGCTGTGTGCTAGCGAATTGGTTCCCATCCAGAAGTTCGGATTCTTCTCCGCAACCGGAGTGTTGGTCCTGAACGTGATTCTTTTCTTGATCCTCCCCGCGGCGCTCCACGTGATTGGGTTTGCCAAAAACTGGGTCGGCGAGAAACCGGATGAGAAGCGGCCGATTGACGACGACACGCGCAGCGAGCGGATCTGGGCTTCGATTTCAACATTCATCGTCCGAAATCATTATGGCGTCGCGACGGTCTGCGTTCTTTTCGTTGCCTTCATCGGCTTTGGGCTGAGCCACACCAGAACGAGCATCAATCTTCTCGAGCTCTTCGACTCGCAAGCCCGAATCCTGCGTGACTATCGATGGCTCGAGGAAAAGCTCGGCATGCTGGTCCCCCTCGAGATCGTCATCGAGTTCGACAAGGAAAGCATGGCGCTCGCATCCGATGCGAAGCCGGTCGACAATGCGAGCAGCACCGACGATACCGCTCTTGGAGAGGACCTGTCTCGCTTGACATTCTTGGAACGGATGGAAACGATCGTTCGCATCCAGGACGTGATCAAAAAACGCTTTGGTGAAGACGGCACGCAGATCGTCGGCCGAAGCATGTCGGCAGCGACCTTCGCCTCGAGCCTTCCCTCCAAAGGAACGAGCACACAGACTTATTTGATTCGAAAGGGTTATAACCAACAGCTAGAGAACAGCCGCGAGGAGTTGATCGAATCCGGCTTTCTCCGCGTCGATCCAGACACCGGGAGCGAGCTTTGGCGAATCAGCCTTCGAGTCGCAGCCTTCCAAGGTGTTGACTACGGTCAGTTCGTCCAAGAGATGAGGGATTCGCTCTATCCCATCATCCAAGCCCAGCAGGACCGCGTACGAATCCTTCGGCAGATGACGGCTTGGACTGGTGAAGCCAAGATGGCGGGCCGAGACATCGCCCTTTGGGATCCCACGAGCGAGGACTTGCCTCCCGAAGAACTGGAAAAATCAAAGCTTCGCTCCGAGGAGTTGTCCAATCTATTGGCCAAGTCGCGTGTCAAGATCGCTCGAATCAGTGCACCACCTGCCGACGTTCCGTATGTTCAACTTCAGAAGCTCAATGACTTGGACGCCGTCGTTCTCGCAGGATCCTTCTCCAATGCGGAAGTCGACGTTTTGGATGTCGCCCTGCAGCGTGTGATCGACTTGGAATCAGACGACCCGAAAGTTCCCAAGGAGTGGGTCCGTTCTGTTTATACGGGGGTAGTACCGATTGTTTATAAGGCGCAGCGAGCGTTGCTGGCGAGTTTGATCGAAAGCACCATGTGGTCCTTTCTGACCATCACTCCCTTGATGATATTTGTCTCCCGCAGTGTGCGAGCGGGGATGGTGGCGATGATTCCAAACGTGCTCCCTGTCCTGGCGATTTTCGGGGGCATGGGGTGGCTCGGCATTCCGATCGATATCGGCTCCATGATGACGGCCAGCATCGCCTTGGGCGTTGCAGTGGACGATACGATTCACTTCTTGGCCTGGTACCGTGAAGATCTTCACGTGGTTCGCGACCGACGCAAGGCGATTGTGTCTTGTTACAAGCGATGCGCGACGCCGACATTGCAAGCTGCTTGCATCAGCGGGCTTGGTTTGTCCGTTTTCGCGTTTAGCACCTTCACTCCCACGCAACGGTTCGGTTGGCTGATGTTGGCGATCCTGATCGCAGGGGTCGTCGCAGAGCTGATCTTGTTGCCAGCGATCTTGGCAGGTCCGCTCGGCAAGGTTTTCGAGCCGCGGCGCAAGAGCGAGACCATGGCAGGGCGCATCTTCTTGATCTTCCGATACCAGCTCCGAAAGCGTTTCGATCTGGGTACCAAGGGCGTAGAAGATCGCGACTCCTCGGAGCTCCGCAGCGCCGCTTGAATGGACTCCTCGCTGGTTTCCGAGGGTAACGGTTAGTGTCAAGGATGGCCTTCTCTCCACTCCAAGAACACATCCGACATGAACACTCCGAAATCCTCCATCGGTCGACGCCGATGGCTTCAGAACGCAGGCGCGATCGCGGGGGGGACCTGGATCGCATCAGGAATCAGTCCAGCAGAGACAGCGATGGCTTCCGAATCGACCCATCAGCAAACACCGTTCTCCGATTCCTTCCGCGTCAAGCATCGGCGCATTCGCCAGTCGGTCATGGGTTGGTGTTTCAAACCCATGCCCGAGTCGCAGCTCATCGATCACTGCGTCGAAATCGGTATCGAAGGAATCGAAGGAATCGATGCCAAGTTCTATCCCGAGGCAGTTCAAAAGGGGCTCAAGATCGCGTTGGTCAGCAGCCACGGCTTTGGGAACGGACCAACCGACCGGTCCAATCACCCTCAGTGTATTGAGAAACTGAAATCAGGAATCGATACCGCGGTTCGGTTCGGAGCTCCATCGGTTATCACCTTCACCGGCATGCGAGTCCCCGAAATGCTCGATGCGACGGCGGACCAAAACTGCTTGGATTGCTGGAAGCAAGTCATCGAGTACGCGGAAGAGAAGAAGATCACGCTCGTTCTGGAACATCTCAACTCCAGAGACAACAGCCATCCCATGAAGGGGCATCCAGGCTATTACGGAGACGATGTCGACCATTGCATCGATCTGGTGAAGAAGATGGATTCACCTCGCTTCAAACTCCTGTTCGATATTTACCATGTCCAGATCATGAACGGAGACATCATCCGCCGCATCCAGGCATACCATCCGTGGATTGGTCACTATCACACGGCCGGCAACCCGGGCCGATGCGAGATGGATGAACTCCAGGAAATCTACTACCCACCCATCTTGAAAGAGATCTTAGCGACCGGCTATCAAGGATTCGTGGCCCAAGAGTTCATCCCGAATTGGAAGGACACCGTCCGGTCCCTCCGTCACGGCGCGTGGGTGATGGACGTCGCGTGATCGCGAACCTGACATTCGCGTGAGTTCTGAACTATAATCCCCCCATCGATTGCCCCCTTTCCTCTCTTTCCTCCACCGAGAACTGATAATGCAATACGGAATGAATCTTCTTCTTTGGTCCGGCGAACTCCAGGACAGCATGTTGCCCAATTTGGAGAAGCTCAAGAAGATGGGGTTCGACGGAGTCGAAATTCCGCTGTTCAATCTCGATTTGGACTACGCGGCATGGGGCAAGCGATTGGACGACCTGGGATTGCGCCGAACCGGCGTCACGGTTCGGGGTGTGGACGATAACCCGATCAGTCCCGATGCAGCAGCCCGGAAGAAAGGGGTCGAGCTCAACAAGAAGACGCTCGATTGCTGCGCAGCGGCTGGCGTGGAGACCCTCGTCGGTCCTTACCATTCCGCCATCGGTCACTTCACCGGCTCGGGTCGCACCGAGCAAGAGTGGGCTTGGGGAATCGAAAGCATGAAGCAAACCGCAGAACATGCCGGTCAAGTCGGAGTGATGCTCGGGGTCGAACCGCTCAATCGCTTCGAAGTCTACTTCCTCAACGGACAAGCAGACGCGGCAGAGTTCTGCCGTCAGGTCAATCATCCGAACTGCCGCATGATGTACGACACTTTCCATGCGAACATCGAAGAGAAGAGTATCACCAAAGCGATTCATGCCATCCAGGACATGATGTGCCACGTTCACATCAGCGAGAACGACCGCAGCACTCCCGGCTTGGGTGACATCCGATGGGACGAGACCTTCGACGCGCTCGCCTCGGTCCAATACGACGGCTGGTTGGTCATCGAAGCCTTTGGATTGGCATTGCCGGAACTGGCTGCCGCAACCCGGATCTGGCGACGAATGTTCGACGATGAATTGCAGCTGGCCGAACAAGGCTTGAAGTTCATGAAGGAACAAGTCGCGAAGCGGGCGAAGTAATCCCAGCCTCAATTGCGGATTCTAGTAGCCGAAACGCACGAACTCCCGGCTAATGAGCCTTCTGGCAGCGGGGACAAAAGAAAGTACTCCGCTGCCCCTGAACGATTCGTTGCACCTTTCCGTTTGAGCAACGCGTACAGGGCAATCCTTCACGGTCATAGACTCGGTGCATCGATTGGTAACTGCCCTCTCCATTGATCGCGTTACGGTAAGTTCCATCTTTGAGTGTCGAGCCTTCGTTCTCGATCGCTTGCTGCAGGATACGAATGGTTTCCTGGTGGATCCGCTTCCATTGGCGAGTGGATAGTTCGGTGCATCGCTGTTGAGGGTGAACCTTCGCAGCGAAGAGGATCTCGGCCGCGTACAAATTGCCGATACCAGCGACGAGGGACTGATCGAGCAACGCGACTTTGACTTCGCGATGGCAGTTGCGAAATCTTGAAACGAAAAGATCCGCATCGACGATCGATGCGTCTGGGCCTAGCCGACTGGGACCCAGCACAGCATCGATCTCATCAGGATTCCAAAGGCAAACATTCCCCAGCCCCCGACGATCCCAATAGAGGAACTGGTCATGGGGAGTAGCACGGTCGAGATGAAAGAGGACTCGAATATGTTGTGGAGAGGGAGCATCGCGAAGCATGGCGATACCGGCCATCTTGGGCTGCATCACGATCGATAAGCCATCTTCAAGGTCTACCAAAACGCGTTTGGCTATTCGGCGAACATCGCAAATCTGTTTCCCAAGACATCCATGTGCGAACCCCGCTCTGTCGGGTAGAACGACGATGGGTCGGTAGGGGATTTCGGGAAATTCGACCCCGGTGATGCGGCTGCCGACGATGGGGAGCAATCCTCTCCGCATCGTTTCCACCTCGGGAAGCTCGGGCATTTATCGCTGAGCGGGAGGGATAAGGTCATCGATGGTGAGCAGCGTGACCAGCGGGATCCCTGCTGCATCGAAATTGGCGCGGCCCCCTTCGAGACGATCGACCACACCGATGGCACCGATCACATCGAGCCCGAAATCCTTAGCCGCCGCGGCTGCTTTCAAAGCGCTGCCACCGCTGGTGATAACGTCTTCTACGATGACCACTTTCATGCCAGGCGTGACAGGCCCCTCGACCAACTTTCCGATTCCATGCTG
Source organism: Brakhagea slesvicensis (assembly GCF_052161625.1). Lineage (GTDB taxonomy): Bacteria > Planctomycetota > Planctomycetia > Pirellulales > Pirellulaceae > JBKCUI01. The sequence continues at coordinate 2,442,634 of NZ_CP197412.1, read as the reverse complement.
CTTCGGTTCTTTGCGAACCATGAAGCCGAGGATGGGATGCTGTCGCAATCCGGCGTGGACAACGACCGAAGCGGTGATGGGGTCAGCCCCGATCGCGAGCCCTCCCACCGCTTGCGGCAAGCCACCAAAGGCACCTTTCTCCAGGACGTCGAGCATCCCTGCTGCGATTTGGTTCGCTCCTTGAGGGTGGAGCGTTACCATGCGGCAATCGAGATAGAAGGAGGCTTGTTTGCCGCTCGCCAGCGTGAACTGCCCGAACTGGAGCGCGTGCTGATGGATGATTTCGACGAGCTGATTTTTGTCGTAAGAAATGGTCATGATTGGTAATCGTTGAATGAACGGATAAGCCTGAACGGGTCGAGACGCTGGATCAGTGGACGCGTTGACCGGGGACGGCACCGCTGTCGACCCCTAGCAAAAAGACTTCGGTTCCTCCAGGGCCAGCTGCCGTGACCATCCCCTCGCTTAATCCGAACTTCATTTGACGGGGTTGCAGATTCGCAACGATAACCACCAGGCGTCCCTGCAATTGTTCCAGGGTATACGCTGCTTTGATCCCGGCGAAGACCGTGCGGACGTTATCGCCACCCAACGACACGGTCAGTTTCACGAGCTTCTTCGCCTCGGGAACTTCTTCCGCTTTGATAATGCGCGCGACCCGTAGATCCACCTTGGTGAAGTCATCGATGGTGCAAACGGGAGCCAATGGTTCCGCGGCGAGAGCATCGCCTGAGTCTTGAGGCGCGGCGGCCGCTTCGGTGCTAGGAGTTGTTTCGGCCAAGGGAGCTGCCTCCACTTTGCTATCTTCGATCATGGCTTGGACTTTCTCAGGTTGGAGTCTTTGGAGAAGGTGTTCGAATTTGGAGACAGGAGTTCCGACCAAGGGACTTTGGCTGTCGTTCCAATGTTGAATCGGGCTTTGAAGGAGTTGTCCGCATTGCTCGGCCAGTTTGGGGAGTACCGGGGCCAAGTAGACGCAAAGTTGTCGGAACAAGTTGAGAACAATGGTGCAAACTTCTTGCAGTCGGACTTGTTGGGTCGGATCCTTTTTCAATGCCCAAGGAGCCGAATTCTCGACGAACGCGTTGGCTTGATCGGCGATCTCCATGATGAGTCGCATAGCCCGCGCGTAGTCCAGTTGTTCGTAGGCTTGCGCGATCTTTTCACCTGCCGAGGCTGCGGAAGCGAACAGGCCACCATCATGCGGATACTCGGGAGCGAGTCCGGCCGATTCGATAAAGCGGGCGGTGCGGCTGGCCAAATTCACGACCTTGCCTACCAAGTCGGAGTTCACTTTGTTCGCAAACTCCGTCAGGTTGAGATCGATATCATCCAATCGCGGCCCTAGTTTGGAGGCATAGTAGTAACGCAGATAAGCGGGATCCAAATGCTGGAGGTAGGTGGCTGCCTGAACTTGCGTCCCTTTGCTCTTGGCCATCTTCTCGCCATCGACGGTGAGGAACCCGTGGATATGAACAAACTGCGGAAGCGAGAATCCAGCCGAGTGGAGAACACCGGGCCAAAAGAGGGTGTGGAAATAGGTGATATCTTTACCGATGAAGTGGTGAATTTCGGTCGTTTCGCTCTTCCACCAATCGTCGAGATTCTCGTTGTGCTTTTTGCACCATTGCCAAGTCGACGCGATGTAGCCGATCGGCGCATCGAACCAAACGTACCAGTAGTTCCCAGGGCTATCGGGGATCTCGAAACCGAAGTACGGGGCCGGACGAGAGACGTCCCAATCGCGAAGCGGCTTGCCTAGGAAGTGCCCTTTGAGATAGTTGGCGATTTCGCTTTGCAGGTGCTCGCCCGACTGGGTCCACGTATCGAGAAAGGCGTGCAAGCTCTCCAGGCGGACAAACAAGTGCTTGGCCGTCTTCGCCACTGGGGTAGCTCCGCTGAGGGTGCTTACCGGATCGATCAACTCGGTTGGAGAGTAGGTCGCACCACACTTGCTGCAGTTATCGCCGTATTGATCGGGCGACTTGCAGGAGGGGCAAGTTCCTTTGACGAATCGATCGGCCAAAAAGGTACCTGCTTCGGGGTCGAAGAGCTGTTCGACGTCATCCTCCACGATCAAGTTGGCATCGCGAAGGGATTGCCAGATGGAATGGCAAAGCTGGCGGTTCTCTTCGCTATTCGTGCTGCCGTAATGATCGAAGGAGATATCGAATCCCGCGAAATCCCGTTCGTGCGAACGCTGCATATCGGCGATCAGCTCGACCTCGGATCGTCCCTCTTGGCGGGCTCGAATCATGATGGCTGTGCCGTGGGTATCGTCGGCGCAGATGTAGATGCACCTCCGGCCGATCAAGCGTTGGTAGCGAACCCAAATATCGGTTTGGATGTACTCGACCAAATGGCCCAAATGGATTTGCCCGTTTGCGTAGGGCAACGCCGCGGTAACCAGGAGTTTCGGTGGAGTCATAAGTCAGCTTTCAAGGAGCGAAGGTGGAGAGCGATCCGTCGGGGACCGGATTGTATCCATTCAGGACGGAATCCAAAACGGAACCCAGCCGGTGGGGGCGAATAAGACGGGGGAGCTAAATTCAGGCGTCGCTCCAGTCCAACACGACTTTGCCGCACATCCCGCTCTGCATGGCTTGGAATCCTTTTTCGAAATCGCGGAAGGAGAATCGGTGGGTGATGACAGGGCTGATATCGAGTCCGCTATCGAGCATGACCGACATCTTGTACCAAGTCTCGTACATCTCTCGTCCGTAGATACCTTTGATCGTGAGCATATTAAAGACCACGAGATTCCAATCGATGGCGATGGGTTCGGAGGGAATTCCCAACATGGCAATCTTTCCGCCGTGGCACATATTTTCGAGCATGGACCGGAGAGCTGCCGGGGACCCCGACATTTCGAGCCCGACATCGAACCCTTCGCGCATATCCAGATCCTTCTGAATTTGAACGAGCGTCTTCTCTCGGGGATCGACCGCAACGGTAGCTCCCATCTTGCGGGCCAATTCGAGTCGATAAGGATTCAAATCGGAGACGACGATATGGCGTGCACCCGCGTGACGGACAACGGCGACGGCCATCAAGCCGATTGGCCCAGCGCCGGTAATCAACACGTCTTCCCCGAGTAGATCGAAGCTGAGCGCGGTGTGGACCGCATTCCCCAGCGGGTCGAAGATGGACGCGATATCGCGGTCGATGGTGCTCTTGTGGTGCCAGACGTTGGTCATCGGCAAAGCGATGTATTCGGCGAAAGCACCCGTCCGATTGACCCCCACGCCCGACGTGTCCTTGCACAAATGCCTGCGACCGGCCAAGCAATTGCGGCATCGACCACAGACGACGTGCCCTTCACCCGAGACGATTTCGCCGGGAAAGAAATCGGTGACATTCGCCCCCACTTCGACGATTTCACCGACGAATTCATGGCCGACGACCATCGGTACCGGAATCGTCTTCTGAGCCCAAGCGTCCCAGTTGTAGATATGCAAATCGGTTCCGCAAATTCCTGTTTTGTGAACGCGGATCAGACAGTCGTTGATACCGATCGTCGGTTTCGGAACGTCTAGAAGTTCCAACCCAACATCGCGCTTCGATTTGACAAGCGCCTTCATGACTCACCTCGTTTGGAAAAGAGCGGACTCTCGAGGTGAGAAAAGATAGTGCAAGGCAGGGGGGCGTGCTAGATCAGCGAGCCCCCTCCAAACGACGAATCTGAATCCAATACTGTACCAGTTGAGAAAGGGAGCTCACGCCAAGCTTCGACATCGCTCGGGAGCGACGGGATTCGATGGTTCGCAATGCGACTCCCAACTGGGACGCGATTCGCTTGTTCATCTGACCATCTACCACCAACTCGACGACTTGTCGTTCCACCGCAGTCAGCAAGGCGGCCTTGGCAAGCAACTGCTTTTGCGCTTCCGGAGAGAGTTCGGTCGCACCGTTCGTCGACAAGTTCCTCAGGATACCGGTTGCGCCGACCATTATCCCTTGATGCACGACCGGTACCATCCAAAACTCAACGCGAACAATCTTGCCGGACGAAAACGCCAGCTCACATTGCTTCTTGGTAGGGATGTACTCCGTGGAGGAGATCCAATTGGTGGCTCGAAACGCGTCATTGATCGGCGATTCGGTGAGAAAGTCAAAAAAGGATCGCCCCAATAATTCCCCCCGCGAAACCCCGAGAACGCTTTCGCAAGCATCGTTCAGAAAGGAGATTCGCCCATGGTTGTCTTGACTAAAAAAGACAACGTCTTCCCGGAGGCTGCGAGCCAAAATAGGGAGAACAAGTTCGGGCTGAGAAAGGACCTCGTGAGCGGCCGTCGTTGGAAAGCCGGATGGATTCATAGAAACGGATCCAGTTCCTGTTAGTTGGTTATGCGGTGGATGGAATGGCATCGCGTGGAGAGATTGAAAGGACAAAGAACAGCCTCCTCAAAAATTGACACAACTGTCACCCTGACTTGTGCTTCGAAACGTCCGGGTGTTGTGGTATCCCGCGACAAATGGGAGCGCTAACCGCAAAACTTTCTCTTAATTTCCGTTTAATTCCGTGACCAAAAGAGCACGGACGAGCAGTTTTGGCACACTTCTTTGTGTCGCGATGGGTTTTAAGGGGGTGGAAGGTCCCTTATTGGAAGAATCAGAATTTTGGAATTGGGCGAGGAGCGGCAGTAGGGAGGGAAGGTAGAGGAGGTCGCGTGCACACAATCCCGGTAGCTAGCGTTGGAGAAGATTAAATTCGCTTCTGATGCTGATGTTGTACTTTTTCGGTGCATCGCGCATGCTATCGCTATGACCGATTTCCTATCGAACTACTTGCGACTCGAGCCGCCGACCTGGGTGTTTTTGTCGACATTCCTGGCTATCGGGTTGTTTCTGATGTTCCATCGGTTTTGGTCCTTGAGGAATCTCGATATCGTCTTGATCCTCTTGTTCACCCCTGGGCTCATGATGGTTTTCGAAGGGAGTCGGCAGTTGGTTCCTTCCCAGGTGGAGATCGCCACCCAGGAGAAGCGGGCCGAGACCGAGACGGCCAGCGGTGCGCGGCAGGGGGCTTCCGAGAGCGGAGGGGTTGTGGAAACAGCGGGGGATGGACCTTCCGCTGCCGAGCGTGCGTTTCAAGCGTCGCTTCAAAGCCCGACGCTGCTTTACTTTGGATACTTGTGGCTGATTATTGTTGCCAGTCTGTTGGTGATTCGATTGCTGCTGGACACAGCCATTGTGCGTCGGCCCATGCTCGATCCGAACTTGAGCAGCGGTGGAATGCTCTTTTTGGGAACATCGATGCTGGTTTACCTTTTGGTAAATGTTGCCGTTAGCCAACCCTCGTATTCGGGGCGCGATCTGACCAGTGGTGGCCCCGGCTACATCTTGATGGCGGCGTTGCCAGATATCTCGACGGTTCCGATGTCGGGGCCCGGTGACGAGACAGCTGAAGAGTTGCGAGAGGAGCCGAAACCCCCTTCTCGGTTGAAGTTGTTGTTATCGCGATGCATGTCGATCGGAGCAAATTTGGTCATGGTGCTCAGCATCGTGGCGATTGGCTACTGGCACTTTGGCAATTTCAAAACCGGTGTAGGTGCGGCGACTCTCTATCTTTTACTTCCCTACACGGCTTATATGACGGGTCGGGTGGATCACGTTGTCCCGAGCGCTTTGCTCCTGCTCGCAGTTCTATTGTATCGCCAGCCGTTCGCTGCCGGTTTGTGCTTGGGTTGCGCGGCCGGGGTTGTCTACTACCCATTCTCCCTTTTGCCCCTCTGGTGCAGTTTCTACTGGCAAAGGGGCATTCGCCGTTTCACGGGTGGCTTTGTAACTTCGATTGTGGGGCTGGTGGTGGCGATGATCATTCTCCATCCCAACAATGTCCTGCAGCACCTGGGTTACATGTTCGGCATCAAACAGATCGCGATGACCGGAATGGATGGCATCTGGGGTCTAGGCTGGTACCCGGTGATGCGTATCCCATTGATTGTCATCTTCGTCCTCCTCAGCATTTCCTTCGTCGCTTGGCCGGCTCAGAAAAGTCTTGCTACGTTGATGAGCTGCTCCGCCGCGTTGATGGCAGCGACACAATGTTGGCACGGGTTTGGTGGCGGTCTCTATTTGGCTTGGTTCGTCCCACTCGCCTTGCTTACGATCTTCCGTCCCAACCTCGATTACTGCGTCGCCTTGGAGGTGGTCCGTCCTCGAAGACGAAAGCCGACCAAAGTTACCCCCCCGATCGAAAAGGCGTCGGCGGCCTAACGCGCCCGCCGACACAACCCCTACACGCCGAGTTCTCCGCACGTTTTACCTACGCAGCAGGCTTTCTCCTCTCCAAGCTATCCGCAATCGCCGCCCAGCAGCCAATTGCGTTCTATGGTACCGAAGATATTGTAACCTTTGGTCCCATCGAGGCGCATTATGGCTCGCTCCCAAGAACACTCTTCTTCCATGGATCCAGGTACCTTCGTCAATGCATTGGCGTGGGATCAACTGCGGCGTGAAGTAGCCCAACGCGAGAACAAACCTTTTCGATCGCGCTCCCGATCCGCCCAACGCGACCCTGCACTCGCAGCCGTATGGAGCTGCTTAGAGGGAGAAGCAATGAAATCGGTCACCCCGGGCGAGGCGTATCAGATCGTCGTTCAAGATTTGGGGGACACGTCCTCTTATGATTCGTTTGAACCCAGCGCTTTGGACTCCTTAGCGACCCAGCTCGAATGCATGGCAGTCGATACATGCTTCGAACATTGCGACCCGTGGCTGCTCAACGACGAGACCTTCACATCTTCATCCGAGAGTGAATACGATCAAGAGCTCGAACTGCTCGAGAGCGTTCAACAAATCTCGCTTGAGATTCAAAGCGGAATCCAACGGAAGCGTGCTGAGGAATCTTCGTGTATAATCCAAGCAACCGAGTCGCAGGCCGAAGGACAGTCCGTGTGACTTGGTTTTTTGAGTTCGAACACTTTGAAAGGTAGATATCATGAAACGCTCTTGGACTTGGATGGCAACGATCGCGATCGCTTCGGTACCCATGTTGGGTTGCACCCCAGAAGCCGCCAAAAAGGCAGAAGAAACGAATAAGGAAGTTGTTTCGGCTGCGAAAGATGCAGCGGAATCAGCTAAGGATGCTGCCCAAAGCGCCGCGAGCGCTGCACAAGACGCTGCCTCGGCTGCTAAGGAAATGGCCAAAGATGCTGCCGCAGCCGCCGGTCTCGACGACCTTTACAAGAAGGCTACCGATTCTCTCGCTTCTGTCGAAGGTGGCGAAGCGATGCTAAAAGGCATTCAAGAATCGATTGGAAAAATCACAACGACCCTGGCCAGCGTCAAAGATAGCGATACCGCCAAAGCTGCGGCCCCCGCAGTTACGCAACTCACCGAAACCTTCGGCTCGATGAGCGAATCGTTCGGCAAGTTGCCAGATGCTGCGAAAGGCGTGGTTGCCAATATCTTCCAAGCCGCTTCGAAGGACCTCAAGCCTATGATCGACAAAGTTCTTGCTTTGCCCGGCGTCGAAGAGGTTCTCAAGCCAGCTCTCGAAGCTTTGCTCGCAAAGCTGAACGAGTTCAAAGCTAGCTAAACAGCGTTCGATGATCGCAAAACATGCAAGGGCGGAGGTCACTCCGCCCTTTTTTTATGGTTGCACCCTCGATTTGAACAAACAGTGCATCGCTTCCAACAAATCGCTTCCAATATACAAATCGCTTCCAATATGCAGTGCAGCCTCTTCGCAATCGCGGTTCACCGATCTGACCTGGACTTGCAACTGGCAAACTAGGTAAAGAAGAGGACTGTCGTAAGCCGTCTTCTCCGAGCCCCCGGATCGTCCATGCCAGCCGCCGATCAACGCATTCGCCAAGTCGCCATCGTCTTGCAATCTCTGGATGCTGGCACCGCGAGAAGTTTGCTGGGGCAGCTCCCCCCTGATATGGCGCGACTGGTCAAACAAGCGATGACCAAGCTGGGTACGGTTTCCGCATCCGAACGCGCCCAGGCGATGAACGACCTTCAGAGCATGCTGCAAGCCCTCAACGCGTCAACGGGGACAAAGGAAGCCGATGCGGAATCGCCCGCAGCGGCCCTCCTGGCCGAATCCTCCTCGCACGACCGCATTGAATGGAGCACCAATGCATCGACGGCTGGAACGGCTTCCGCCAACTCGGGAGCACAGCATGCTAGCGGTGTGACGGAAAGCGAGTTGCCTTGGTTGGCCTGGGACCCCTCGGCCTTAGCGACCTTTCTCGCCAACGAACGACCGACGGTGGTCGCGACGGTCCTCAACCAACTATCGCCCGAGCGCGCCAAAGCGCTGCTCGATCATCTCCCGGTCGAGACCGCCGGGGCCACCTTGGCAGCCATCCCCAATCTGTTTTTGGTCGACCCCAGCATTCTCACCGATATCCTGGCCGAGGTCGAAAAGAAACTTCCTAAGCAACAGCCGACGACCACCACCGCCACCATCGCGGGCATCGCAAAACTCGCAGCCATCATCGAACAATTTCAAGGCAACCAGAAGCAAGCGTGGCTCAAAACGATCGCCACACAAAACCCAGACGTGGCGATGCAATTGGGCTGGAACGGACCATTGCCCCTGTCAAGCGAATCAACCTCTTCCGCCATCAGCCTCACTCCGCTGCCATCGATCTCGACAGCCACCGCGCACAACGAAGCGTCGGACATCTTCGAATCCCCTCGCATTCTTTCGATGGAATCCCATCGCAAAGAATCGAACCAGCCCAAACACGCGACGGTCCAGGAACAAGAGGCTGCACCGGACCTGTACAACCCCAGAAGATCCTTGGACGAGCTGCTCCCTTTGAGCGATGGAGACTTGGTGACCCTCCTGCACTCCTGCGAGCGCACGGATGTCCTCCAGTCTTTGAGGAAAGCGAGTCCGGCGATGATTCAACGCATCGAACGACTCATCCCTCGCGACGATGTCAAAAAGTTTCGCGACTTCCTACGACGCATGCCCCTGCAAAGTGAATCGGAATCGAGTCGCTCGCAAAGAACAATCCTGGAACAATCCGAACGGCTGATGGCATCCGGCAGGATTGCCCAGCTCGATAGCGTTTCTTCTCTCAAAGCGGCATAACCGGACAGAATCTTTCATGGCGAGTGTATTCAAATCGCGAGCGATTCCCGCCGGATCCAACACGGCTCAAGCAGAGGTCTTCAATTGGGAAGATGTGACGACTCGAGCGAAGGAATACCTCGATACCGTTCGACAACAGGCCCAGCAGCTGATACGAGAGAGCCAAGCCGAGTGTGATCGCATTCGATCTCAAGCCCAGCAGGACGGATTGAAGAGCGGCCAAAACCAGGTGGAGAAAATGGCTCAGCAACTCGCCAATCAGCTTGCTAGCGAGAATGCCCAGCAATCGACGCAAAGCGTGGAGCGATTCTGCACAGAACTAGAGGCCGCAACCGAACAGTGGCTGAGGCAGTGGCAACATGAGACGATTGCCCTATCGATCGCGATTGCTGAAAAGCTCCTGATCCGCCAAATCGAATCCGATCCCACAATACTCTTGGATTGGATCCAAGACTGCATACGGCTCGTCGCTGGACAAAAGAACATTACGATCAAGCTCCATCCCGAGGATGCGCAGCAACTATCGGAAGGTCTTTCTTATCTCATCAACTCATCCGGACCCAACGCACAGGTACAAGTCTCTGAAGACGTGGAAGTGGGTCGGTTCGGTATCGTATTGCAGACCGACGACACCCAAATCGATCGCACCATTCGCACGCAGCTGCGACGCCTGATGGAGGAACTGCAGTAGCAGACAATCGCCTATGACCCAAGCATTCGCTTCGTTCCCAAACATGATTCAACGGAAACACTGGAGCCAAAACCTTCAGCGAATCGTGCCGTTTGGAATCTCAGGACGCGTCCGCAGCATTCGCGGCACGACGATTGTTGTCGACGGATTACCTGTCCCTGTAGGTGCCTTGGTGAAAATCCATCGGAGGCAACAGGATTCGCTCCAGGCCGAGGTCATCGGATTCGACGGTGGTAAAACGATCCTCGCGCCACTCGATAATTGGGATGGAGTGAGCCAAGGGGATCACGTCGAACTCTTCCAAACCTACCGCTCGGTCAACGTCGCCTCGAACATCATCGGTCGGGTCCTCGATGCGACAGGTCAACCGATGGATGACGCCGGGCCTCTCGAGCTTGGTCGCAAAATGCCTTGCGACGCTCCACCGGTCCCCGCATTGCAACGACCTCCAATCGACAAAATCCTACCGACGCAAGTTCGGGCCATCGACATGTTCCTCACGCTAGGATGCGGCCAGCGGATGGGAATCTTTGCAGGCTCCGGCGTCGGAAAGAGCACGATTCTGGGTATGCTGGCGCGAGGCACCGCAGCAGACCATGTCGTAATCGCCTTGATCGGGGAACGGGGGCGAGAAGTCCGCGAATTCCTCGAAAGGGACTTGGGTGAAGAAGGACGCAAGAAAAGTGTAACGGTCGTCGCGACCAGCGACCAACCTGCACCCAAACGTATTCTGGCGGCCAAAACTGCTACAGCCATCGCCGAAGCGCTGCGAGATGAAGGGAAGAATGTATTGCTCCTGATGGACTCCGTCACTCGATTCGCCATGGCGCAGCGCGAGGTTGGACTCGCCGCCGGCGAAGTCCCCACGACGCGCGGCTATCCCCCCAGCGTGTTCGCGATGTTGCCCCAGTTGGTCGAGCGTTCAGGGATCAATCATCGCGGAAGCATCACCGCGCTCTACACGGTCCTGGTCGAAGGCGATGACACGAACGAACCGATCAGCGATACCTTGCGAGGACTTCTCGATGGTCACATTCACCTCTCCAGAAGCATCGCCTCGCGCGGTCGCTACCCCGCGATCGATGTGCTTCCAAGCCTTAGTCGGTTGCAATCGCATTTGATCGACCCTGAACTCAAAAAAGGATCCGATGCACTGAGGGCTCTCATGGCGATCTATCGCGAAAACGAGGATTTGATCAACATCGGAGCCTACACGCGAGGAAGCAACCCACAAATCGATAAGGCCATTCAGATGCGACCGATGATCGAAGCACTTCTATCGCAAGGCCAACGCGAGCTGATTCCATGGGAGAAGTCTCGCGAGGACGTCTTGAAACTAGCAATGGCTGCGGCCGCCGCCGCGCCCCCTCCAGCGATGTCAAACCCTCCGACCGCTCGAGCCGCCTAGCGATCCCCCCAAACCCAGGCGACCGATCCGAGGTGACGCCGCCAAGGAGACGCCGCCGAGAAAACACGCCGATCACCCGACCTTTAGATTCCACAGTTCTAACGAGAAGCGACGATGGCGAAATTTCGACTTGCGACCCTTCTCAAAATTCGCGAACGAGAACGCGACCAAGCGGCCAAAGGGGTACAGGACGCTCGGATGGCTATCGACAAACTCACAGCCCAAAAGCAGGAACTCCTAGCCGAGAACGAGACGATGAACTCGATTCGAAAATCGGCCAGCCAAGGAGCCATGAACTTGCAAAGCATCTTGGATACACAGAGATTTCAAATGGTGCTCGGAGCTCAGGTGCAACAGATTGATAATCACCTGGGCACGCTCCAGCAAGAATTACAGCGACGCGAAGCCCTGCTATTAAAGTGCCAACAGGGAGTGAAGTCGCTGGAGAAGCTCCGCGACCAACGAGCGGAAGCAGAAGAAGTGCTGGCGCTTCAAAAACAACAGGAGCGAACCGATGAATGGGCAAGCGTTCGATTCGCGATGGATATTCAATCGCAGTCCAATGATTCGTAAACGAATGCAGAGAGGTTGAAATGTCGAAACTCATTCAGTTCTTTCTTTGGACTTGCACCTCCATGCTACTCGGCTTGATGGCGATCATCGGAATGGCCGCAGCGAAAGGGAACTTCGATCGGGATACGTTGGTCAAAATCGTTGCCCTGCTGAGCGGGATCGATATCCAAGGAGACCGGCTCGCCGCAGCCATCCAGAGCGGCAAAGCAGCACCGGTACCTACCTACGACGAAGTGCTCGATGCCAAGGTCAAAGCGCTTCTCCAGTCCGACTCCAGGTCCGCCGCGCTCGACCGGTACAAGAAGGAGCTCGACGATCGAGCCAAACGGCTGCAGGAAGAATCGGATCGCCACAACGCCCTCGTCGCGGAGTTCAAGAAGACAGTGGCACAAGCCGAGGAGGCAAGGCAGACGGAAAGCCAGCAACAGATCCGTGAAATCCTCGAAGCGCTCGATCCTGCCGCAGCGAAACAGCAATTGGTGGCCATGCTAGAAAAGGAACAGAAAGCCGAGGTAATCTCGATTATGAAGGCGCTGGATGCCGATAAGCTGAAAAAGATCCTGGCAGAGTTTGCCGATCTTGCCGATCAGCAAAAGATTTCCGAGATCCTCGAGGAGATCCGCGTGCGGGGAATGGGGACCGACACCACCCCTCCAAAAGCCCCCTAACGGACCGAATCGTCGATCCGATCGACGAGCCGCGAAAGCTGGCAACCCGCAAGGACTGGGAGGGATTAATCGATGGCCGAATCCGAACGCGTTCATTCCTCATCCACAACCCCATCCATCTCGCTCCCATCTCGCAAACGCTTTGGCGGTGACGTTTCGGCGAAACGTTTTCAAGAAGAGCTGCTGAATTTGGATTTCTTCCCGGCACGTTCGTCCGAGCCCATCGACCCGTCCGCTTCCGCGACGGAACCACTTCAGGCCGGGCAACCTATCACCGATTCCAGCCCGACAGCGACAGAGAAGCAATCGGAGCCGTCAGACCAATCCGACGAGGAAGAGCCAGCGGAAAGCCAGCCGGCCCTATCGGAATCCTACCCTCTTCTTTGCAACCCCACCTCCTGCCGCGCACCCGAAAACGCCCCCGTCGATGCAGAGGGGCCGTCCGATGAAGATCTAGAACTCGTCGCGGTCAATTCGCAACAGGATGAACAAGATCGCTCGCAACGCCAACCAATCGAACAGCTTGTAGCTCGCCGGGGTGAGACAACCGAAGCCGATAGCTCCGTGATTCACACTCCAACTTCTCCTGCGGACAATATCGAGTCCGCTGAGCAACAAACATCTCCCGTTGATAGCAATCCGAAATCATCGATGCCCGAGACGTCCGACGGTCCTCCCATAGAAACGAAGGGAGATGCCGAACCCAAGCTTTCGGAATGGTCATCCACACAAACCATGGTCGAGAACGAGGGACGCCCACGGCCGAAACGGCAGGCGGACGATTCCAAACGATCCGCAGCCACCGAAGAGACTTCGGCGCAACGACCTGCAACGAACGACGAGGCTCCCAACCCCGACGGAATCCAATTGTCTGCCGGTTGGAAAGAAGCGACGGACGAGCAAACCGTTCCGAAAATGGAACGGCAAGACTCGGACGCCAACCCCAAGAGTCGTCGTGCCGATCGCTTGGAACGAGACAAGCGTTCGGGAAGAGACGAATCGAAATCCTCCGAGACAAACGTATCCGAGTCTCTGGTTGATTCCGATGGGACTGCTTCGCAAGCGTCCGATGCGACCACACCCTTCGCAATCCAAGCCGATGCGATCTTGAATGGTCAGACCGGTATCCCCACCGAAGTGGTCACGGCAGGTTTCACCGACCCATCGGCGGCGAGCGTTACTACCACCGGTCCGCAAACCTTGGCTACCTCTGTTACGCCATCCCTAACAACCAATCCCTCGGCGAGCGACTGGAACGCAGCAGGCGCGACGGCCACGAATGGCATCGACTCTGCATCGCCATTGGGTGCATCGTTTAGTTCATCCAACGATGGGCAACGAGTAGGCTCTACCGCGGGTACGCAAACAGGAACCTCTTCGGTCCGCGGTTCGCTGACCCCTTACCAGGAGAGCAAACTGGTGCAGCGGGTCATGCGCGGATTTGAACAACTGAACGAGGGGGGAGGGCAAGTGCGATTGCGTCTACACCCACCCGAGCTTGGTACTCTCCAAATGACCCTTCGAATTGAGTCGATGCAGGTCTTCGCCCGGTTGGAGGTTGAGAACACGGTCGCTCGCGACGCGTTGATTCAGAACGCGCAAGCTTTAAAGGATCAGTTGGCAGCCCAAGGCTTTGAGGTGGAGCGATTCGAAGTGGAGATTCGCTCGGAGGTCGGGGGGGATTCAGCAGGTTTGGATGAGCGTTCGGATCAGCGCGGTGAGAATCCGCGCTGGCAAACGCTCGAAAGTCGCTACGCGGTGATGCAATCGAATCGAATCACCGAGGGGCCTCGCGATCCGCAAAGTGCCCCCGCTCGAACGCCTTGGTTTCGCAACGGGAACAACCTCGACCTCACTGTCTAGACTGGTCCGTACTGTCTAGACTTGATACTACTGTCTAGATCGTTGGAATCCCGTTCCATTGCATCCAGTTCCAAATCCAGGTCTGCGACCATGGATTCCAATGAGGGTAGGTCGCTGCGAGAGCGGATAGAAATCCAAGCGTACCGACCAGCGCAATCCCCCATCTTCTCTGCAGCAACCGATGCGCGACCGGAGCGGACGCGATCAGCCAAAGCGGGTGGAGCCACAGCAATTGCCGAAACGCGGACGTCGTCCCACCATAGTTCCTTTGCCGCGTATCGAGCATGAACAAATAGAAAATGATGCACGCCGCGCTGACCGCGAGCAGCGATATCCCCCAAAGTTGCTGGTCGCGACGCGCACTCCAGCAAGTCACCAAGAGTCCTGGTATGGCGAGCACCAGCAAAGGGGTAAGAGAGAGAATGCCATGGTGCCCCAGCGTTGCGTGGAAGACGTATCTGCCCAGATCCTTTTCCCCAAGATCCAATGGGTTGTCTGGTCGGCGCCAATAGCTGTCGACCTTCTTCCCATCGAAAAGGCGAATGAAGTCGTAGTCGTACCAGTTCTCTTTCGTCCTGCTATCGGCAGTATTCACGTCGCCAGCCCCGAACGAATAAGGGGGACTCCATCTTCCATGCGCCACATAGTTGGTTCCGAAATACGCCAGCAACACCAATACCACAGCAGGCGTTCCCACAAGCAGCGTTTCTTTCGGCGCCCGCCAAAGGAGCAGAAGTCCGAACATTCCCACCATACTCGCTGCGGGAAGCTCGCACGCGAATGTGAAGGCACTCCAGAATCCGACCCAGGCAAAGTCGCTCCACGCGCGACTTCCTCGCCAACATTTTGACGCGTACCAACTCGCGGCCGCCGCGCTGATCGCCCCCCACGTGTGATTGTTGATCGCCACATGAAACGTGGAAAGAAGTGTCGCAAAGCAGATCCCCGCCATGATCACCACAAACGTGAGATCCTCATCACACCACTCGTCCAACAACCGAGCACAACACCACCAACCAATCCCCATCGGCAGAACGTTCACGATGAGCAAAAGGATGCGCCCAAGCTCAAAAGGATGATCGCCGAGAGTCCAACCTGTCAACTTGTGCAAAACCCAATACGGGGCTGCGATCAAAGTCGCTTGCAGCGGTGGCTTGCTCGAATACAGCTTTTGCTCACCTTGGGAATTCATATGGCTGACGATATCGACCGAATCCCAAGCGGGCTCGTATTCGAGAATCGAGTTGACTTCAAAGGTTCCGTGCTCGACGAGGGAGCGAACGGTAAGCCACCGACTTCGATCGTTCCCACTGAGGAACGGACGTTGCTTGTCGGTTTCCTTGAGTACCATATCCACGATCGCTTGGGTGCTGTAAAGCTCGTCGATCCGCCGTGAGTCTCGTTTGCGAAGCTCGATAGGCCAGTGGTGTTTCGCCTGTTGTTTGGCGGCTCGAATGGATTCGGCGATCTCCGGGGAACGGAGTTGTTCCTCGGTAAGCGGAGCCATGACGGCGCCGTCTTGGGCGCTCGATGGTACGGGTTTTAGATTCTCCAGTGCTCGCAGATAGACGGCGAGATCTTCGGTGTTGGCCGACTCGAGCGACTCCAGCGCCAGCCATCGCAATTCCGCGGCAAGATCCTCGTGACGATACTTGGTTTCCCCAACGACCTTTTTCACCAAAGCTTCGGTGGTGATCTTTTTTCGACGGGAATCCCAATTATCGCGCCTCGACTGAATGGGCCATTTGCGAGTTGCCTTCTCTTTCGCTCCCTTCGCAGCATTGGCGGCGGCATCGCCTTGAAGCACCTCCGGATCGAATCGAAATTCGCGTCGCAATGTTTCTTCGTAGATCGCGAGATCCTCTGCGTTGGACTCTTCTCGAGCGATGACTGCGAGATACTTCAACTCGTCGAGCAAATCGTTTCGTAGGACTTGCTCCAGGCTCAGCATGTTCACGGCATTGATCGAGAAGATCCTGCCGCTGATCTGCCCTAACCCGATCAAAATCAATAGGACGGCGATTCCGGCCCGAATCGGTGATCGAAAGGG
This sequence comes from Brakhagea slesvicensis, assembly GCF_052161625.1. Classification (GTDB taxonomy): domain Bacteria; phylum Planctomycetota; class Planctomycetia; order Pirellulales; family Pirellulaceae; genus JBKCUI01. The sequence continues at coordinate 2,426,323 of NZ_CP197412.1, read as the reverse complement.
GGCGGCCTGAGCGATCGAAGATTCTGGACTGGGTGTCGAATTCGACATCGTTCAATCTCCAAGGTCACGAGTTGGTTGGTGTCGACTCGCCAATACTATCCCGAATCGAAAACGGTGGGTTGCGATGCGCCGCATTCGCGACGACAAGTTCCGCCAGCAATCCAGTACTCAAAAACTGCAAGCCCGCAATGAACAAGATCATCGAGAGATAAAAGAGCGGAGTCTGCGTGAGATGAAACGGACTCGAATCGCTGAAGGCGCGTGTCAAAACCCACAGCGAACAGAGCAAGAAAAAGATCGCCACGGAAAGGCCACATGCGAACAACCCGATGCCCCCGAGAACATGCTGCGGTCGATAGCGAAAGCGAGTGAGGAACACAACCGTAAAGAGGTCCAAGAAACCTTTGAGAATGCGTGAGACACCGTACTTCGAAACTCCATGGATGCGAGGGTGGTGCTGCACAGCAAGCTCTGCGACGCGATACCCGCGCGAGTTGGCGAGAACGGGAATAAAGCGGTGCATCTCGCCATACATTTGGACTTCCGAGAGAACCTCGCGGCGATAGGCCTTGAGTCCGCAATTGAAGTCATGCAAATGGAGCTTGGTCGTCGCGCGCAGGATTCCATTGAACACGAGGGATGGATATCGCTTGTGCCATGGGTCATACCGCGTCTGTTTCCAACCGCTCACCACATCGTATCCCTCCTCCAGTTTTTTCAGGAGGCGAGGAATCTCGGCGGGATCGTCTTGCAAATCCGCATCCATGGTGATGACGTAATCCCCGGTGGCCCGCTGAAATCCTGCGTTCAACGCGGCTGCTTTGCCAAAGTTTCTACGGAACCGAATCGCGCGCACCGCAGTTCTTTGCGAAGCGATTTCACGGATCACCTCCCAGGATCGATCGGTGGATCCGTCGTCGACAAAGAGGACTTCGTACGGGCCCAATTGGTTATTTTGGATTGAAGCGTCGATGCGCTCGACAAGTTCTACCAGGGAGTCTTGCTCGTTGAGCAGGGGGACGACGATCGAGATCATGGACCAGCGCGGTGTGGGGGGAAAACCATGATTCTAGTCGATTCCGAGTGTTCGGGGCAGTTGTCCAGTGGCTCTGAGCCGACTGTTCCCCCCTTCCCACCCAAGTTCTAGCTTGCTTTCGGCATTTTCGTTGTAGAATAGGGATTGGCGGTTTCGATCGAAATCCTATTGGTCGAGCCGTCCCCACCCAACCTTCCTGTCCCCGATAGCCGCGCTCCGTCCCTTTCGATCCTTTCACCGATCCGGCAAGGGACGCTGGGCTTCATCTTGTTCAATCGATGACGACCTATGCTCCATCACTTCGTTTCATCTAAGGCCTCGAGTTGGGTGATTGGGTTGCTCTGGATACCCTTTCTTTCCGCTCCCTCTCTCGCCGAAGGGATGATTCAATACAACCGAGATATCAGACCGATCCTCACCGAAAACTGCTTCGCGTGCCATGGCCCGGATGCCAACAAGCGAGCGGCTGATTTGCGGCTTGATGTTCGCGATCAAGCCATCGCAGGTGGGGCGCTGGTGCCTCAGTCGGCCGATGAGAGCGAGCTTTGGAAGCGGATCATCTCGACCGATGCCGATTCCGTCATGCCCCCACCGGAGTCCCACAAATCGCTCACCGAGAAGCAAAAGGAACTCCTTCGCCAATGGATTTCCGAAGGGGCCGAGTATCAGAGCCACTGGGCTTTCATTCCCCCCAAAAAGCCTGAGCTTCCCCACGTCCGCAACGGTGGCTGGGTGCGCAATCCGATCGACCGATTCATCTTGGCCGAGCTCGAACGCCGCGGCATGGAGCCTTCACCGGAAGCGGATATGCGATCGCTTATTCGGCGCGTCTGCTATGACTTGACCGGCCTTCCTCCCACCCCTGAAGAGATCAAATCGGTGCTGGAAGACCCCAGCCCCGATCGCTATGAGAACTATGTCGATCAGCTGCTCAAACGCCCCGAATGGGGTGAGCACCGAGGCCGCTATTGGCTCGACTACGCACGCTACGCCGACACGCACGGGATCCACTTCGACAACTTCCGCGAGATGTGGTCCTACCGGGAGTGGGTCATCAACGCCTTCAACCGAAATCTGCCGTTCGACCAATTCACCATCGAACAGCTTGCAGGGGACCTTCTCCCCAATGCAGACTTAGACCAACGCATCGCGACCGGTTTCAATCGCTGCAACATCACCACCAACGAAGGTGGAATCATCGACGAAGAATATCGAGTCCTCTACACGCGCGACCGAGTCGAGACGACCGGTCAAGTTTGGTTGGGACTGACCGTAGGATGCGCCGTCTGCCACGATCACAAATTCGATCCGATCAGCCAGGCGGAGTTCTACCAAATGGCTGCGTTCTTCAATAACACCACGCAGGCCGTCCGCGATGGCAATATCAAAGACACACCTCCTATCGTTCCCGTACCGCTGGCCGAGGACCGCGCCCGAGCCGCCGAACTCGAAGGCTTGATCGCCAAATCCAATGAAAGTATCCAAACGCGAAAAGATGCCGCGAAGGTGCCCTTTGAAAAGTATCTGACCGATCCAGCTACGACCTCTGAATTGGCTTGGCCATCCCTCGGCGTCTCAGGAGCCCCCGAAACGCATGTCCCTTTCGTGGCCTCGGAAGCGCGATGGCTGGAGAGCGTTCACCAAGGTGTCTATCGTCGAACTCCGTTGAGCCAAGACGCTACCCTCGCCGCAGGCTACATCGGCCCGAAGGCTTGGGAAGTGCGCGATGTATTCCCATCCCTACCCGTCGGTGACTTGGAACGAGATCAACCATTTACGGTGGCGCTATGGGTCAAGCCGACCAACAACCAAAACGGATCCTTGATCGCCCGCATGGATGAGGCCAACGGCCATCGAGGCTGGGATATCTGGACAGAGAACGGCACGGTGGGTATGCATTTGATCCACAAGTGGCCCGAGGACGCGCTCAAAGCAGTCTCCAAACCGAAGCTCCCGGCGAACCGATGGAGTCACGTCGCGGTAAGCTACGACGGCTCGTCGAAAATCGAAGGCCTGAAGATCTATATCAACGGGAGCGAAGTCGATCGCACGGTTCAATCCAAAACGCTCACGGCGACCACACGCACCGAAGTCCCCCTCACAATTGGACGCCGCCACACCAGCGCTCCGGCGGACAAGGCTGTAATCCAGGACATCCGAATCTATCGTTCAGTCGTTCCGGCGGACGCGATCGCCGAGTTGAAATCGAAGTCGCGACGAGATTTCTTGTTGGCCAAGTCCGAGCGATCGGACGCCGAGAAGGAAGAACTCTTCACCCATTACTTGGCCACGCGCGACGAAGAATCGATTCGCCTGAACGCCGAACGCAATCAACTGGTTGCTGAGCAAAATGCCATCCGGCAGCGAGGCACCATCGCGCACGTCATGCACGAAGCGGACTCCGCACCCATGGCCTTTGTGCTGACTCGCGGAGATTACGACAAACGAGGGACGGAGGTCCAACCTGCCATCCCCGCCGTGTTGCCCCCGATGGCGGAGGGACTGCCAAAGAACCGCTTGGGCTTCGCGAAGTGGCTGCTGCAGCCCGATCATCCGCTGACCGCGCGTGTCACCGTGAATCGCTTCTGGCAAGAGGTCTTCGGAAACGGCTTGGTCCCCTCGGCCGGGGATTTTGGTATCACCGGGCAGCTGCCCACCCATCCGGAACTTCTCGATTACTTGGCCGTCCACTTCCAAGAGGATGGCTGGAATATCCGGAACTACTTCCGGTCGATCGTCACCAGTTCGACTTACCGTCAAACCGCCAGCGTTTCTCCAGAAAAACTGGCTCGGGATCCTTCCAACAAACTGCTCGCCCGCGGGCCTCGATTCCGGATGGACGCCGAAATGATCCGCGACACCGCCTTGGCCACCAGCGGACTGCTCGTGTCGAAGATCGGTGGGCCGAGCGTAAAGCCCTATCAACCTCCAGGAGTCTGGGAAGCGGTCGCCATGCCGGAAAGCAACACGCGAAACTACGTGGCCGACAAAGGAGAGGGTTTGTATCGACGAAGCATCTACACATTCCTGAAACGAGCCGCGCCCCCTGCCAACATGGAGGTGTTCAACGCGACCGCTCGCGAGGTATGCACGATCCGACGCGAACGAACCAACACACCACTTCAAGCGCTCGTTACGTTGAATGACACGCAGTTCGTGGAGGCAGCGCGCGTCCTGGCAAATAGGGTCTTGAAGGAGCCGGGAGCTGGAGCCGAGGTTTCGTCGCGCGTTCAATGGATTGCCGAGCGGCTTGTCGGCCGACCACTTCGAGCCGAAGAGGTGCAAGTGGTCCAAGGGAGCTATCAAGAACTATCGAGCTTCTACCAATCCAACCCGGAGCTCGCCACCCAGCTGCTCCAGGTGGGAGAGTCGAAGAACGAGGAGTCGATACCACCGGCGGAATTAGCGGCCTGGACCATGCTGTGCAATGAACTGATGAACTTGGACGAAGTCATCACCAAATAATTGGATTCCTTCGAATCCAACGCTTGCTGAGACGTCGAAACGAACCCTACTTTTACGATCAAACCAGAACCATGATTCATCCGCTGTTTGAGGAATACGTTCGCAGCGAAACGCGACGCCAGTTTTTTCGACGAGGCGGCAACGCGATCGGACTCGCAGCGCTCGCGTCGCTAGGGCTGCCAGTCGGCCAAGCGTTCGGGGAGGACGCTCCTGTGACGGGCGGATTGCCCATGCTCCCCCACTTCGCCCCCAAAGCGAAACGGGTCATTTACATGCACATGGTCGGCGGTCCTTCGCAGATGGACCTTTTCGACTACAAGCCTCAGATGAACGATTGGTTCGACAAAGACCTGCCCGAGTCCATTCGCAATGGACAGCGGTTGACGACGATGACCAGCGGCCAGTCCCGCTTTCCCATCGCCCCGTCGAAATACAAATTCGCGCAGTACGGAAAGTCCGGCATGTGGGTATCGGAGCTGCTCCCTGAGACGGCCAAGGTGGTCGACGATATGTGTTTCGTGCGATCGATGCACACCGAAGCCATCAACCATGAACCTGCCATCACGTACATGCAGACAGGGAATATGGTCACAGGCCGACCCTGCATGGGAGCTTGGGCCTCCTACGGTTTAGGCTCCATGAACAGCAACCTACCGACTTTCGTCGTCTTGGTAGCGCAACCAAGCAACACCGAGCAGATCCAAGCCATCTCGGCGCGGCTCTGGTCGTCGGGGGTACTCCCAGGGGAACATGCTGGAGTTAGCTTCCGTTCCTCAGGCGATCCAATCCTCTATATCAACAATCCGGCCGGAGTGCCGATGGACGTCCGCCGCAAAACACTCGACGGATTGAAACAGCTCAATGAAATGAATTTTCGCGCGGTCGGCGATCCGGAGATCCATACCCGCATCCAACAATACGAACTCGCGTTCCGCATGCAATCGAGCGTCCCGGAACTGACGAGCATCGCCAATGAACCGGAGAGCACCTTTGAACTGTACGGCGAGGATGCAAAGAAGCCAGGTACCTACGCCAACACCGTTTTGCTTGCCCGGCGCATGGTCGAGCGCGATGTGCGATTTGTTCAAGTCTACTTGAACAACTGGGATCACCATGGCAATGTGGCAAAACGCCTACCATCGCAGTGCAAAGATATCGATCGCGCCACCTTTGGATTGATCACCGACCTCAAGGCCCGGGGTTTGCTCGATTCGACCCTCCTGATTTGGGGCGGAGAATTCGGTCGAACTATTTATTCGCAAGGGGGCCTGACCAAAGACAACTACGGGCGCGATCACCATCCTCGCTGCTTCACCATGTGGATGGCGGGCGGCGGGATCAAGCCGGGGACGATTTACGGTGAAACCGACGACTTCTCATACAACATTGTGAAGGATCCCGTCCACATTCGCGACTTCCACGCCACGGTTCTCCATCTGCTCGGAATCGATCACGAACGATTCACCTTCAAGAGCCAAGGACTGGACTTGAAATTGACCGGAGTGGAGCCAGCGAGAATCGTGAAAGAGATTCTTGCCTAAGCCCCAGTGCGACATGCGTCGTGAGAGAGGGGTTGTGCATCCGATGAAGCGACCGTCTGCGGAGACGTTTCCACAGACGTTTCGGCTGCCGTTTCTGCGACTGGAATGCGAATGGAGAAAGCGGTCCCTTTGCCGACGGTGCTTTCCACCCGGATGCGACCTTTGTGGTTCTCCACGATCTCGCGGCAGACGCTCAGCCCTAGCCCTGTTCCCCCTTTGCCGGTCTCGTCCGGACCTTTCTTGGTGGTGTAAAAGGCTTCAAAGATTTTGGGAAGTTGCTCGGGTGGAATCCCGCAGCCCGAATCTCGGATCGTCAACGCGACCGAGTTCGTCTTTTTATCCAAGGTTAATTTGATACGGATCGTTCCGTTCTCGCCGATGGCTTGCCGGGCATTGGTGAGCAAATTCAACAGAAGCCGCTGGATCTGGCTCGGTGAAGCGAACACAGCGGGGACTTCGTCCAATTGCATCTCAACGAAGATGCGATACTTCTGCATCTCCCTTTCGAGGAGAACCAGCGTGTCTTCGACGAGCTGCCCGAGTTGGCAAAGCTCCAAGTCGTTGGGGCGACTGCGCGAGAGCCCAAGGACGGTGGAGGTGATCTTGGCACCTCGATTGGCCGCGTCCAGGATCCGCGTGAAAGCCTTCTCACGAGTCGGCTCGTCCTTGTAACGCAGCCCCATCTTCGCGTAGTTGATGATGGTCATGAGAAGGTTGTTGAACTCGTGCGTGGTCGTGCTCGTCAGCTCCCCCACCGCAGCCAATCGCTCGACTTGCATGAGACGCGATTGCAATTCCTCGAGCCAAATCGCTGAGGAAGCATCCTCATGACGCTGCGTCGAAGAAGCTGGCAGAGAGGCGGTGGTGGAGAGCTCTTGATTTTGCATTGGGTTTCGCAAAGGAAGAGTAGTCGGTTCGATCTGGCGACACGCACGAAGAAAGATTATCGTCCGGAGGGAAAGTCGACCTGGAGGCTTAGTTGGAGCTTTTCAGGCAAAGTCGAGCTGGAGCGGCTCGGGTCCCCGAACGGAATGCGAGCTTGGGAGAGTTGCGAAATGCAGGGAACGGTAGACAAGCTGGAGCGAGTGCTTGCAATCGCACTCGAGGAGGGAATTCATATCCGGCGAGAGTGGCTTCGAGGTGTCCGCGGCGGCTTGGTTCGCGTGGGTCGGCAGCCGATCCTTTTTGTCGACGAATCCCTCACTGTCTCCGACCAATGGGATCAAGTTCGTGCCGCTTTGGCACAGTTAGATTGGACTGACACCCCTTTTGGGGAAGAAATTGTCGATCTGCTGGGGGGCAAAGAACCTGTTTTGCCAAGTATCTTGGCGTAGTCCAAGGCATTGGAGACGAGAGGCCGCCATGCTAGGAATCCGTCTCTCTGACTCGACGCAAATCGAGAAAAAGCTGCATGGGGCTAGCCAACCAAGGCTAAAAACGTTATCTAAATGCTTCGATTTTGGCGATAAAGCATAACCTGTTCGCCTTTTCCACCGTTCGGACAATGCGCTGAGCTTTGTCCCAATATTTCGACCAAAGGTTCGAGGAATCATTGAAATGCCAGTGAGTGAAGAAGTCTTTACCAAAGTCCAGGCCGCGCTGACCGATGCGCTCGGAGTCGATGATTCCGAAGTGACCGAAGACGCGACATTGGTGGGAGATTTGGGAGCGGAATCGATCGACTTCCTCGATATCGTTTTCAAGCTTGAGAAGGCGTTCGGGATCAAGATCGCGACAGAGGATCTCTTCCCTAAGGACATTCTCACCGACAGTCAATACGTTCAAGACGGCAAGGTGACCGCATCGGGTCTCGCCGAACTCAAGAAGCGGATGGCTTGGGCAGACCTTTCCAAGTTCGAGCAAAATCCTCGTGTTCAGGACTTCGGTAACCTGCTGACCGTCAGCGATCTGTGCCGATACGTCGAATCCAAGGTTGCAGCGTAGGGTAACCGATGCGTTGGTTTTGGATTGACCGGTTTACAGAGTTCGTTCGCGATAAACGAGCTTGCGCCATCAAGAACATCTCCTTTGGCGAAGAGCCGCTGGACGACTACCAGCCTGGCCACCCGCACTACCCTCATTCGCTTATGATCGAGGGTATGGCACAAACGGGTGGGCTGCTGGTTTCGGAGCCTGGTGGGTTCAAAACAAAAACGGTCCTTGCGAAAGTTTCGAAAGCGGTGTTCCACCGCTTGGTCGTGCCCGGCGACCAAATCCACTTCGAGGCCGTCATCCAAGATAAACAACCGACCGGTGCCATTATCGAGGGGACGATTCGTGTCGACGGTGAAATCGTCGCAGAACTGGAACTTTGGTTTGCATTTCTCGACGAACGATTTGGGGAGTCCGCTCTGTTCCCCCCGGAAGATCTGCTCCGAACACTTCGCATTCTGAAAATGTTCGACGTTGCTGTCGACCAGAACGGCAATAGAATAGGACCTCCAGCCCACATGATCGAGGCGGAGAAAGAGGCGGCAAAAGCATTCGCGCGATCGGCTGATTAGATCCTTATCCAGCCCCAGCCCAGTTCCTTCTGCATTTTTGGAGTGATAGTTTAATGCGTCGACGCGTTGTCGTTACAGGGATTGGGATGATCAATCCTCTCGGTCATGACGTGACCACGGTGTGGTCCGCCTTGAAAGAGAGCCAAAGCGGGGTCGGCAAAATTTCCTTGTTCGATCCGACCGGCTACCCCACCACCATCGCAGCCGAGGTGAAGGCTTGGGACGTCAGTCGATGCGGCGAAGACCCCAAGGTTTGGAGTCACCGCGGCCGCCATACGCGATTCGCGATCGGAGCCGCCCACCAAGCGATCCGGCAATCCGGCATCCTCGACTCAGGATTAGATCCCACGCGACTCGGGGTTTACATGGGTGCCGGGGAAGGGAATCAAGACTTCCACAACTTCACCACCATGATGGCCGCGGCCGTTCAAAACGGTCCCTTTGATCTCTCCGCTTTCCTGCGCAAAGGACGAGAAGTCCTCGACACCAAAGCGGAGCTCGAGCAAGAACCCAACATGCCCGCCGCGCATCTGGCCGCCCTCTTCAACGCCCAAGGCCCCAACTCGAACTGCTTGACCGCATGCGCTGCGAGCAGCCAAGCGGTCGGGGAAGCCACCGAGCTGATCCGCAGCGGCGACGCGGATGCGATGATCGCAGGGGGAGCGCACAGCATGATCCATCCCTTCGGATTGACCGGTTTTAGCCTTCTTACGACTTTGTCGCAACGAAATGATGCACCTGAGAAAGCATCGCGTCCTTTCGATAAGGAAAGGGATGGCTTCGTGCTCGGTGAAGGAGCGGCCATCGTCATCCTTGAAGAATACGAACACGCTCGCAAACGGGGAGCGGAAATCTTTGGCGAGATCCTTGGCTATGGAAGCACGGCCGACGCATACCGCATCACCGACATTCACCCGGAAGGACGCGGAGCGATCGGATGCATGAAGCAAGCCATCGCGGACGCCAAGCTCAACATTGAGGAGATCGGCTACGTCAATGCGCACGGAACAAGCACATCGGTGAACGACCGGACCGAAACGCTCGCTTGCAAAGGAGTGTTTGGTGATTACGCTAAAAAGATTCCTGTCTCCAGCACCAAAAGCATGATGGGACACCTTATTGCTGCTGCGGGCGTCACCGAAATGATTGTCTGCCTGATGGCGATTCGCGATGGTGTATTGCCACCCACCATCAATCAAGAAACCCCAGATCCAGACTGCGATCTCGATTACGTCCCCAATGTAGCCCGCCCAGCGAAGATCGAGGTCGCCCTCAACAACAGCTTCGGCTTCGGTGGACAAAACGTGACCTTGGCCGTTGGCAAACTTCGAAGTTAGATCGAACCTAAAACCAGCTTGGTCGCGCCAAGAACAATCATGGTCCCTTTAAACGATGCAACTCTCTTGGCCTATATCGAGGAAGCGTTGCCAGCCGAACAAATGGCAGAGCTGGAAAAGAGATTGCGTCAGGACGCGCCGATCCGTGAGCGATTGCTGCAATTGGTCGCCCAGCGCGATCACGGGGTACACTCCATCGGGGATATTTGGCGTCGCCACCGATTGAGCTGCCCCACCCGGGAAGAGATCGGTAGCTATATCCTCGGCGCAATGAACGAAGACCGGAAGGACTATATCCGATTCCATATCGAAGAGATCGGTTGCCGATTCTGCAAATCGAATTGGGAAGATCTTTCCGAGAGCCATCATCAAGAAGCGGTCCGTGCTCGCCGCCGCAAGTACTTTCAAAGCAGTGTGGGCCGAATCAAGGCCGAAGGTTAGGTTGCTAATGCGAGTCGGAACGATTGTCAAACTCGTGGAAGATCGAAAGTTCGGATTCATTCGAACCGAACACTTTCGCGAAGACGTTTTCTTCCACCAATCCACCCTCAAAGGCTTGGTCTTTCGACGTCTTGAAGTTGGCCTCGAAGTGGAGTTCGAGATCAATGAGATCCTTCGAATGGACGAACAAAAGTTGGAAGCGACTCTGGTCCAAGCCGCATCGAGACCTCTTTCGAAATCGTTGACCGAACTGCCGATGCGGGAAATGCTCGCGTCGCATCATCCTCGCGCCCGACAAAGAAAACCAACCTGGAGAGAAAAAAAGGACACCGCTCCTCCGAACGACGATTCTGCCCAGCCCCCCGAAACGGTAGACTAACGCCTCGATAGCATTTGTTTCTCACTCGAGCAATCGACTTGGCAACATGGTAAACGTCGGATTAGTTGGTATCGGATTCATGGGCTGGATCCATCAACTGGCTTATCGCCGCAGCGACAATGCAAAACTTGCTGCGTTCTGCTCCCGAGATGCAAAAAAACGAGCTGGGGACTGGCGGGGCATCCAAGGGAACTTTGGCCCCCCCGGTGACCAAATCCATCTCGATGGCATCGCACCATTCGAATCCTACGACGCAATGCTGCGCGATGCGAACATCGATGTGGTCGATATCTGCCTCCCACCCCATCTGCACGCAAATGCGGCCGTTCAAGCCATCGAGCACGGCAAGGATGTCTTCTGCGAGAAACCGATCGCCCTCACCGCTGTCGATAGCCAAAGGATTATGGACGCCGCCAACGCCAATGGCCGCATCGTGATGGTCGCCCACGTTCTTCCCTACATGGGAGCTTTTGCATTCGCCACCGAACTGGTGCGAAAGGGAACCTACGGCAAACCCATCGGTGGTTACTTCAAACGAGTGATCTCCGATCCGACATGGATTCCTGACTTCTACGACCCTGCGCGCGTAGGTGGTCCACTCGTTGATCTCCACGTCCATGACTTGCACTGGATCCAACTGCTCTTCGGCAAACCAGTCAGCGTCGATGCGATCGGACGTATGCGCGGAGATGTCGCGGAATATGTGCACGTGCTTTATCGTTTCCAAGACCCCAACATCTGCGTCGCCAGTAGCTCGGGAATCGTCGACGCTCCTGCTCGCCCGTTCACCCACGCGTTCGAACTCCATCTAGAACACGCGGCCCTGCAACACGAGTTCGCAGCCTTCTCCGATACTCCGGAAACCATGCCTCTCAAAATCCTCACGCGCGACGGCCAAATCCTCCGCCCCGATCTGCCCGGTGGAGACGAAATCGATGCCTTCGTGGCAGAGATTCGCGATATGGCAGAAAGCGTGCGAACCCGACAAGTGGCGCCGCGACTGAACGGCCAATTGGCCAGCGAGGCCGTCGAGTTGGCTTTGCAAATCCAATCGCAACTGGCCGGCACGAAGTAAAGGCTCGACTCGCGCGAGCCACCTTAGCGAAGGATCCAAAGCATATGCGTCCGTTCACAAGCGGTGGGTCGAGTCTTGCTATCCTCGTCCTTGCCCTGCTGGCATCGGTGCAATCTCTCGTTCAGATCGGCTTCACACAAGAAGTTCGCACGACAAGCGAAGGTTTCCGCGAACTCGTCGCCCCGAACATGCGGTTGATCACCGATCTGGAGATCGATGACGAATTGAGGCGATGGCCTGGATACCTGGAGCAAGCGACCGAGCAGTGGAAGCGAATCTTTGCCCCATCTCCCGCCAAACTCGCAGGCCCCGGGCCAGTCGTCTATCTCGTCGGCGATCGCGCGCGATGGGATCGCAGCGGACTCCTTGCTCAAGTACCTCGATTAGAGGATGGATACCAGCTTGGAGACCATCTCTTCGTCGTCGAGCAATCCACTACCTTTTACCGTCGATTGCTGTTCCTCCACGAGGCGACACACTGGATTATGTATCGATGGCAAGGAGGCGCGGGCTCCCCATGGCTGATGGAGGGGATGGCCGATCTTTTCGGGACGCATCGGTTCCAACAAGAAAGACTCGAATTGGGCTATTTCCCCACCAAACCGGAGGAAGTGCCCGGCTGGGGGCGACTTCGATTGATCCGCGAAACGCTTGAACAAAAAACTGCACCAAAGCTTTCTGCGATCGTCTCCTTTCCCGATATGCGGCAGCAGCGAATGGAGCGATACTCCTGGAGCTGGGCGGCTTGCACATTTCTCATGGGACACCCCGAACTCTCGAAAGAGTTCCAAACGATCTATCGAGGCAATTTGGACTACGGCATGACTTCCTCGCAACGATTCTTTCAAGCGATGGAAGATCAGTGGTCGGGATTGTCCCTGCGATGGCGATGCTTCGTCGATGATCTTGACTTCGGTATGGATATCGCTCGTTCTTCGTTGCTCCTCGAAGGCGTTTCGCTAGCTGAGAACAGCGCCAGCCCAATCGAAACGAAGATTGCATCGGACCGGGGCTGGCAAGCGGTGTGGGGGCCAGTCCCTCCAGGTACGAACGTGAAAATCGAAGCCTCCGGACGCTTTGTGATAAGGCAGCCCCCTAGCGCACCAGCATGGGAGTCGGAAGCAGCGGGCGTGACAGTGGAATACCATCGCGGATTTCCCCTCGGCTGCTTGATCGGAGTCTGGGCCGAAGTGGACTCTGAACAACCCTCGGAACCTTGGACCCCCATCCGAATCGGTAAAGGGACCTCACTCGAATCCCCCTCCCGTCCCGCAATCCTCCTCCTTCGCATCAACGAACCTTCTTCTGGATTGGCCGATAACCAAGGCTCCCTCAATATCTCGCTCGGACCTTGATCTCCACTCCTTGCTGCGAGCTTGGCGCCTCAGCGAGAACCCTTCTGCCCCGCTGTCGCGTCATTCACCCTTCACGCCAAATGCTTGGATCCGCATCGCTGGGCATGCGCCAATCCCCGCGAGGCGACAGCGAGACCGTTCCCACTTTTGGGCCGTCGGGAACGCACGTCCTTTTGAATTGCGCTGCGAAGAAACGTTTCAGAAACATGTCGAGCCAATGATCGATTTCGCTCTCGGTGTACGGCTTGTCAAAGGAGGCCGCGCGAGCCAATTCGCGAATCTTTGCAGGCGGGGCTCCGGTTCGGACGAAGTGATAGAGAAAGAAATCGTGCAGTTCATAGGGCCCCACCGTCGCCTCGGTGCTTTGCTCGATCGTCTTGTCCTTGGAAAGGGGCAACAATTCTGGGCTGATAGGTGTTTCCGCGATATCGAGGAGCACACGACGAATCTCCCCATCGTATTTCGCTTGCGCTACGTGTCGAACCAAAAATCGGACCAGCGTTTTGGGGACCGAGCAATTCACGTTATACATCGACATGTGATCGGCATTGTAGGTGCTCCACCCCAGCGCGCTCTCGGATAGGTCCCCAGTTCCGATCACAAATCCCCGGCTCATGAGAAGCAGCGTTCGCATGCGAGCTTGCACATTCTCAAAAACCAAATCATGTCGCTTGCTGCTCGGCAAATGCTCCAGTTCACGCTGCAGCGACTCCCATGATTTGCCCTCACAAGTAACGCCGAAGGGGGAATGATTCAGATTCTGAAAAATCTGAAAACAACTCGCGCGGATATCGATCAATTCGCTGCGCAGTCCAAGCAGCCGAATCAAGTCCAGCGCGTTGCGTCGCGTTTGATCGGAAGTCCCAAATCCCGGCATCGTGATCCCGAGCACGCGCTCGCCCGACCAACCCATGGCATCAAGCATCTTGGCAGCCACCAGCGTCGCCAATGTACTGTCCAACCCTCCCGATACGCCGATGACTAGCGGCAGATCCGACGGCAGTTGCTGGACTCGCTTGGCGAGCGCGGCGATCTGAATCTCGAAGATCTCATCGCACCGCTCCTGCAACGCAGCGTTCTCTTTGGGGACGAAGGGATGGGGATCGATCCAGCGTTGCAAAGGTCGCGACACCCGCTCCAGAGCAAAAGGAATGCGACGAAACGTTGGTTCAGGCGCGAGCCGTTGATGCATCGTTCCGGTCGCCCGTCGATCTTGCTCAATGCGATCCAAATCCACATCGGCCGTTGCAAAAGAAGCGATCGGTCCCAATCCGGCAATGGGCCCAATCGGAAGCCCCGTTCCAATCCGCTTGGATTCCGCCAGCAAACTGCCGTTTTCAGCGATCAAGCAATGTCCGCTGAAAACAAGATCGGTTGTGGACTCAGACGGACCTGCACTCGCGTAACAGTAAGCCGCATTGCATTTGCCCGACTGGGTTGTAACAAGTCCTCTTCGATAAACCGCTTTGCCCACCGTCTCGTTGCTCGCAGACAGATTCAACAGTACGTTCGCCCCCGCGATCGATTGGTAAGCGCTCGGCGCAAGCGGCACCCACAAGTCCTCGCAGATTTCAATCCCGATCACCGCTTGTTCATGCTGAAAAAGCAAATCGCATCCGAGCGGAATCGGATAGTCTACTTCGGTGCATCGAATTGTCTGACTCAATCCTTGCCCGGAATGGAACCACCTTCCCTCATAGAACTCTTGGTAGGTCGGCAAGTGCTGTTTGGGTACCAATCCGATCACCCGACCATCGGTGAGTACAGCAGCGCAGTTCAACAGTTTGCTTTCGTGTACCCACGGAAGCCCGACGACGATGATTTGATTCGAAGCCACAATCGAGGCCAGTTCGAAGAGTTCATGCCGGCAACGATCGAGTAGGTGCGATTGTCGAAACAGTTCACCGCATGTGTAGCCGCTGAGACAAAGCTCGCCAAAGAGCACGACGTCCGAGTCGGTAAAGCGCTCAATCCCACGTTGAATGCAAATCCGATTCGCGTGCGGGTTTCCTACGCTGGTAATAGCCGAAGCGGTCGTGACACGAAGAAACCCGGTTGGAGTCATAGGTCCAAGCCCCTTATGCGGGGGAACGATGGAAATGCACGTGCTTCCATTTGCCGTTCTGACGATGCCAAACGCGAGTCTCCTCCATCGCGGTCGTGACCGGTTTCCCGTCGACCATCTTTTGTGTCAAACGCACGTAGGCGATGATCCCAACATCGCCGATGATCCGAATATGGGGTCCGATCATCGTCGACTGAACAGCGCTCGGAGCACCTCCGCCGGGAAGATTGAAGTAGTAGCGATGGAAATCCAATCCGTCGACGAGATTGCCGAGCGCTTCCGGTTCGAAACATGTCAGGGTAGGGTCGCAGATTTCCGCGTACGCATCCCAATCCCCGGCGGTGATGGCGACCAAAAGTTGTTGGGTGCGAGAGAGAATCGCATCGCGATCGGATTCCAAAGACATCTGCAATCAGCCTTGTACAAAAAATGGGGTTCCAGCCTTCATCGACCATCCGCCGACGCCACTATCCTATTCGCTTGAATGGTGATTGACTATGGAGGTTGCACGGGCATGCTGAGGAATCGAGAATGCGATCACGCACTGCCGCTTCATCCAGTCCGAGACGTAGGCGAAAAATCGTTCTCGTTGCAGATCATCATGCAGGTCGTGACGACATCCCATCCAGATCTTGAGCCTGGCAAAACCGGGGGCTGCTGCTGCGAACTCCGCGCTCGCTTGTGGACTGGTGAGCGTATCCTCGGAACCGTGCATGAGGAGGGTCGGAACTCTCAGCGAACTTGCGTTTTCCAAGGCCCAAACACCGCTATCGATCAGGTTGATCGCAAGGCGTAGGGACATCGCACGGTGGACATAGCGATCGCGTAGGTATGCGTCCTGGGCGCGTCGATCGTGACTGAGCTTGTCGACCTGCACCGGGGCTTTGATTCGCCAGTTTGGTACCCGCTTGGCAAGCCATCGACCTGCGTCCATGAATCGCTCTCTCGGCATTGTCGCAGGCCTGAGCATCGGCGAACCCGCCACGATACCTCGAATGCTCTCACAAATTGAAGGTCGGCGCAGCGCGAGATTGAGAACCAGATTCCCCCCCATGCTTTGTCCGAACAGGAAGCTTGGGATATTTCCAACCAGCCCCCGTGTGTACTCCGCGCTGGCTTCGACGTCGTCGAGCAACTGCTCGTACGATTGGATACATCCACGTCGACCAGGGCTGCGACCGTGGCCAATCAAATCGACAGCCGTCAATGCGATCCCCATCGCCGCCAAAGATGTTCCCATGCCCGCGAACCGCTCACCATGATCACCAAACCCATGGATGATCGTCAGGGCCGCCCAAGGTGCTTCTCGGGCAGGATGCCAAGCGTGCGTGAAACGTGTCGAGCCTCGCAGTTCGGCGACCCTCGATTCGCAAGCGACAGATGTTCCGTATCCAATCACGCTCTTAAAACCTTCGGCTCGAGTTGTCTCTCTGCCTTCCCGTCTAGCTAATTCGCCAAGGCGGAAAAGTCGATACCTTCACCGTTACCATCGGAATCCGATCCACGAAAGCTGAGTCAAAGACGACCCAATCCGAAAAGGTTTCGCAACTCCGAAGAATAGGTAAACGAGGAAAGGTCCCCAGCCGATATTCGGGATGTCTTCCAACCCTTACTGAGAACGCTAGCATTCATCGCATGCTGAACCATCCCGCTGACAAGATCCGACAAACGTTCCGCGAATACGTCGCATCGAAAGTGACCATCCCCACCGATGCGATCATGCTCGAAACAACGTTGATCCGCGACGGCATGTACTGCGGTCGGCGGTTCGCACTGGAAGGCTATTGCATTGTCTTCTTCGCCGAAGAAAAACAGATCAAACTCTATGGCCCCACAGGGACTGTCGAATTCAGTTGCCCGCTGGCAGCATTTCTCGCTCCCTCATCGCAATCCATCGCAGCCTAGCCCTACCCCCCCGCCGCAGGCGTGCCCAATCGCCTTCGCCCCCTCAGGGTTGCACCGAACCACGTCCGAGCGGCTCGGCAATGATCAGCAGCTCCAATGGCGCAACCCCACCACTCGAGTACAATCGAGAGCCAATCAAATCGCATCCCGCGCTGGTTGCCTACATTGCGAGTCAACAGGATGAAAACTTTCGGCACTCGATCTCTGTTTGTGGCGATGGCGGTCGTTGCAGGCCTCTGCGGCTTGATCTACCCAGCGGTTCGCGCGGCTCAAAACGCTGCCATGAAAATGCAGTGCATGAACCATGTCAAACAGATTGGCCTCGCCTTTTGGAACTATGAATCCATGTACCGGCGATTGCCGATGGCCATCGAGACCTCTCAGGAAGGCAAATTATGGCGTAGCTGGAGATCACATCTCTATCCAACCTTTATGGAACAGGCCCCTCAGCTCTATGATGTTTCGCAAGCATGGGATTCCAAAACGAACTTGCGATTGCTTGACGGAACCCCCATTACGACAGCCGCAGGTAAAGGGGGAGGATCAATCACCAGATCCGTAGATCGCATCCCTTGGTGCTTCAAGTGTCCCGCATGCACGAGCCCAACCGGGGTGAACTATGTCGTCATTATCGGAGAAGGAACGGTATTCCCGGAATCGGCATCCACTAAGTTTTCCGATATCACCGATGGGCTAGAGAATACACTGCTCCTCGTCGAGTCCATCAATTGCACCCCCGACTGGACAGAGCCTCGCGATCTCCACGTGAAGACCATGGACTTCAAGGTCAACTCGGAGATCAAACCCTCGATATCAAGCTTTCATACGGACGGCGCGAATGTCTGTTTTGCTGATCTGGGTGTCTTTTTCATGACAACCCGTATCACCGAGCTTGAACTCCGGGCCCTGATCACTATCCAAGGGGGTGAGAATGTGAAGCGGCAAGACTTGGTTGCGCGCGGTGTTCTCATTCAGCAATGACCTTTTCTTCTCGGATGATCACACTTGGGTTGTAGCGTTTACAGCAGATTCGCAACCTTCCCCATGAAGAGGGCATAGATCAAAAGAAGCAGCGCTCCTTCGAATGGGGAAATCTTCTTGTCCTGTGTGAGAAGATAGAAAAGGAGGGTGACCGCTGCGTAGAAAGGGAGAGAGAAATGAAGCAATTCCTCCGGCACAGACAACGAGCCGAAAAAACTAGCGACACCAGGAATCACCAATGCGTTGAAGATGCAAGATCCGAGCACGTTACCGACGGCTAAACCCGCCTTCCCCGCTCGAGCAGCTGAGACGCTCACCACACACTCTGGCAAAGTTGTACCGATCGACAATAAGGTCATCGATACAATCGCCTTGCTCACACCCAAAGTTTCCGCGATCTTTCCCAACGAATCCACCGTTTGATTCGCACTGAGAAAAATCACCACTCCACTTGCGATCAAAACTCCTATCGCCCACCCCAATGAACTCGACGTTTCGGGAGGATGAGGAAGCGCATCGGACGATGCTTGACTATTGCCCGCTCTGAGCAAGTAAAAGACATAGGCACCATAAGCCAGCAACCCGATGATCGCTTCGGGCGCGTGCACCACTCCATCAAACATCGTTACGACCAGAATCAACGCCGCCCCGGCCAAGTAATTCAAATCGATATAGATGTATTGCGCCCCTAAATCGATGCGATTCTGAGAAAGGACCACCGTGAGCCCCAACACAAACAGAATGTTCGACAAAGAGGATCCGATAATGTTTCCGGGAACGATCTCGGAACTACCCGATCGAACAGACAAAATCGAAGAAATGAGCTCGGGAAGCGAGGTACCGACCGACACGATCACCACCCCAACAACAAAGGAAGACAATCCAAATCGGTACCCTAACGTCTCCGCAGCCCCCGTAAAGAATTTCGCCGACGCTATGAGCAATCCAACCGAAACAACAAAAATGGCCAAGGCGATCATCAAATCCATGCTGTCATAGCTCCGCTGCGTGAAATGTGGCGTCTCGAGGAGGGCCTCCTCATCG
The DNA here is from genome assembly GCF_052161625.1 of Brakhagea slesvicensis. Taxonomy (GTDB): domain Bacteria; phylum Planctomycetota; class Planctomycetia; order Pirellulales; family Pirellulaceae; genus JBKCUI01. The sequence goes on along the minus strand of NZ_CP197412.1, from coordinate 2,407,195 downwards.
GGTATGGGACCCATTACGGCAAACGCTCTTCTATCGTTCGGTCCATTCTTGCTATTACATGGATCCAATTGCGAGGCATGAACCTCCGCGAAAAGACGCCGTTCCCAATAGCAAGCATTCGAAGACCGACCGAATATGAGTAACGAGATTGTCAGTCAACAAGAGATTAGTGATCAAACCGTGAAGATGTGGGATCAACTTCAACTCTCGGCTCAAAAGCTCATAGCGGGAGACTTTTCTGAGTTGTTCGCCCTGGGGGAAAAATCCCTGGTGCCAGCCGCGCAAGCGCTAGGGATCCTCGTTGCATTTTACTTTGGAGCTCGGTACGCCTCGAAGGCGGTCTCCTCTCCCATTTATCGCAGGGTGGACGAGACCCTCGGACGATTTGTCGAGAAGCTGATCTATCGGGGGCTCCTCGGGGCCGGGCTCATCTTCACCCTCCACCACTTCGGCCTACGTTCCACCAGCTTTGCCGCGGTCCTCGGAGCCGTTGGGTTTGCGGTCGGTTTAGCGTTTCAGGGAACGCTGTCCAACTTTGCATCAGGCGTTCTGCTGATGGTGTTCCGTCCCTTCAAAGTCGGAGATTTGGTTGTCGCAGGTGGTATCACAGCACGCGTTCACGAGATCGATCTTTTCACCACCGCCGTCGACACCCCCGACAACCGTCGGCTGATTATCCCAAATAGCTCCATCGCCAGTTCGACGATCGAGAATGTTACCTACCACCCCGAACGGCGCATCGAAGTACCCGTTGGGGTCGCTTATTCCGCAGATATGGATGCGACCCGAGCAGCCCTATGGCGTGCAGTCGAACAAGTGCGCGAGGTCATTCTCGAGACCGAAGAGCGAAAGAGCCAAGTCCAACTCATCGCGCTTGGGGCCAGTTCCGTCGATTGGATTGTTCGAGTTTGGGCTCCCACAAGAGAGTTTGCCAACGTCCGAGATCAAGTGGTTTACTCCGTCAAGAAGCAACTCGATAGCGAAGGTATCGTCATTGCCTTCCCTCAGCTTGATATTCACCTAGCACCCATTTCAGAATCAGCCGCGTCCCAGACTCCCCAAGCGAGCCCAGCCTCCCAGACGGGTCGACAACTTCCACGACGAACCGAACCACCGCGCCGCCACGCAGCCTAATCCCCGATGCTTTAATTGTGCGATACCTTTCCACGAACCATACCTTCGATCTCCCGAAAAGTTTCGAACAAAGAAACTCCCAAAACTGCCCCAAAGCTGGGTGCCTCCAATTCGTTTAGCAGTCAGCCGTAGGCGTACACGCACCCTTACACCACATCCCACACCCTGGCACCCCACTTTCGCCCCCTTTTCCTCCTTTCCTACTTTCCTACTTTCCTCTTTGGCGCCTTTGCGAGAATCGCCCCACTCCCCCGATGTGTGGGCCCGATGTGTGGGTGCCTTCTATTTACCTCCTCCCAAAAGATGGGTGCCTTCGATTTGCTCTCGCAGGTGGGCGGCTTCAATTCGCTCCCGTTCCCGAATCGCCGCTCTCCAATAGGTGCCCCCAATCTCTTCCTCTCTTCGCGCCGTAGCGCCTTGGCGAGAACAGCCCAAAAGGTGGGTGCCACCTATTCGCACTCCCACCTATTCGCAGTAGTTGAGTGCCTTCGATTAGCTCGCATTCCCCCACTTCAAAATGTTCTTCTATTTGGTTGCAACCCGCTCCCCCATCCCATAACGTAATAGGATCTACACCCCGAACCTCTGGAGAGATCCATCATGTCCAGCACGCTCCGTTCTGAGCAATTCGTTAGCAACGAAATCTGCCTTGTCCATTGCTACAACCGTTGTGTCCGTCGCGCCTTTCTGGCCGGCTTCGATGAGCTCACCAGCACAGACTACTCCCACCGAAGAGAATGGATTCGCCAAAGACTCGAATCCCTTGCCTCCGTCTTTGGTATCGACGTTCTCGAATATGCCGTCCTATCCAATCACCTCCATGTCGTCCTCCGCAATCGTCCCGACGTCGTGGCTACTTGGTCTGACCAAGAAGTTGCCACACGTTGGCTGCGACTCTTTCCTGGTACCCGGATCCTCGATGTCTTGGCCGAGGCCAACGAAGAAGATGTCCGAAGCGCCGTAGCCGATCCAGAAAAGATCAAAGAGTATCGAAGCCGACTCTCCGATATCTCTTGGTTCATGCGCTCTCTCGCCGAAGTCATCGCCAGGCGAGCCAATGCAGAAGACAAATGCACCGGTTGCTTCTGGGAAGGCCGATTCAAAGCCAATCGGCTTCTCGATGAAGCCGGTTTGCTCGCATGCGCCATGTATGTCGATCTCAATGTCCTCCGCGCGAATCTAGCCGAAACGATCGAACTCTCCATCCACACCTCCGTGTACGATCGTCTCCAAGCTGCCAACGGTGCAATGATCGAATCGACGGCTCTGGATCGTGTTCCTTTATCGAAGGAGGAATCGATCAAGCGGAGGACCAAGATGACGGTGGAGGAGCAGAAGAAGGCTCGTCAGAACCGTGGCCCCCGTCCTCTGGTCCCCAGAGACGCTTGGCTGGCCCCCTTCACGCTCGACCCCAAGGTGAACTCGTTGGATCCAGAGCCCTGCACCAACGGCCTGCGAGCCAGCAACAAAGGGTTCTTGAACATGAACCTGGAAGACTACGTGAAGCTATTGCGTTGGACAGCGGAGCAGAAGGGTCATCCTCCTGGGAAATTGCATCCGGTCCCCGAATCCTTGAAGCCCTTATTCTCTGGGCTGGGAGTCGAACCCAGCATGTGGTGCGACTTGGTATGGAACTACACGAAGTACTTTGGCACCAGCCGCTGTAGTGGAAGTCCCAAGTCGATGGTAGCCGACGCGGAGCGGACCAACAATCGCTGGAGTCGCGGCCAGCGGCTCGTCGCCGCTTGCTTCGCTTAGCGGCCCTCGGTTAGCAGAAGCTTGCTTGGCCTAGTAGCTGCTCTACCGCCAACCCGCGATGCGTCCCTGCCGGTCCCCCACTCCACCTATGCGCCATGGCGCCATGGCGAGAGCCCCGCCTCTCACCTCGCCCGAACTCCAGCACCGGGCCAAGTACGCTGCTGCGCTCTCCCCAGCCAAGTCGACTGCAACTCTGTCCAAATTGCCCCCAATCCCGCGTCCACAGCCCCATTCTTCCCCCCGATCGCCCGTACCCCCCGCGCCGATCCCCCGATCTCCCGTTCCCCCCCAGATAGGTGGGTGCCTCCTATTCAATAGATGGGTGCCTCCTATTTAATATTTAGTCCCTTTTGCAGTTCGTCTTTGCATCCGCTCAGGCTGGCGATTCTTTGTCGCAAGGAAACGAGTTGGGTGGGGACTGCGGAAGTGGATGCGCTTAGGAACTATTCCTTTGCGACCTTTGCGCCTCACCGATCAACCTCCCTCTCCAATTCCGATCGTCGCGGGTCTCCAGCATTCGAGACGAACCCATGCGGTACATCGCCAAACAAATCAAACGAGAGGGAATCGATTTCTCACCTCTCTTCCGTCGCGCTCGTTCGGAAACACAAATACCAGCAAGGATCATCAACAACACACCTGCAGTACATTCTTTTGCACTCGATACCTTGGCTTCCATATCCATCTCCGTGCGATCCAGTGCGAGTTGATCCGGGTCGACTCGGTGAGGCTCTTTCGCTCCCCCAGCGAACCATTGAAGCAACCCAAAGGGAGAGGGTTGCCATGTTGCTAAGTTCGTCAACGTCGGAGCACCCGCGGCGGTGACTTTGGCAAGTTCACCGACCTCGAGATACACCATTCCTTTGGGTGTCGGGAGTCCCTTGGGTGTCGGAAGTCCGTTGTGGAAGACCGATTCCCACGGTGCCTCCCTCCCTCGTTTCGAAGTATTGGTGAAGATGGATCGCGTTTGCAGACTACTACTCTCCTGCGTCCTTACCCCGGTATCCCTTCCGTCGAACCATTCGCTTGGTTCGCTCCACCAGTATCGATCCTCTGACGAATTCGACATGAGACGATCAACCGCCGAGTACGACTCCACCGCCAGAGATCGTCGAGGAAATATCCGTTGGATAAGCTCGAACGGCGAGTTACCACCAAGTCCGTATCCATTCATTCCATTCGGGGCCATCCGATCCTCCTGTTCCGCTTGCCACACGAACGACTCCATCGGTGCACGGACGAATTGGTTTTTGTCGCTTACGAAGAGGCGATCGGATTGTGTCGTCTGCTGAGCCGTTGACGAATCTATTCGTTCGGGGCTGAGGTCGATCCAAGCAAGGGAAGAATTAGCTTGCGCGAGTGCTTCTCGAACTGATGATCCTTGGATTGCGGTCACCAAGTCCCGTTCTTGATCTACTTGGTTCTGTTGCGAAGCCGATCCAACGGCGGAAGGGTTCGCAACTCCGGTCAACGCATTGCCGGAGCCCCCTTCCCCTTCCCCCACCAAGCCGCGCGATGCCTGACGCGGTAGTTTTTTCACCTTCGAAACATTTTCCTTTATGCCCAACGAAGGCTTCGAGTCCTGATCAGCGAGCGTGGCTGCCAGGATGTACGAGTCCGATTCGTGACGAAACTCGTCTGCCAAACGAGACCACTCCCAATCCCCCTGCGCTAGAACCTTTCGTACCTCGAGCGACTCCACGAGCGACGTACGCTTTTTCTCTCTCATCCATTGGTCTCCAGGAGATAAGGCGGCCCATATTCGATCGCCCATGATTCACGAATCGATTCGTATCGTTTCAACAGTTCGCTTTCTTGATCGTTCGCGGACTCCGCTCGCACGACCCACTGCTGGTAGTAAACCGCCTTTTGAATCGATTCGAGAGCTTGCCTCTTTTCACCGAGTTTAAATTGGACCATTGCCATGTTGTTCCAAATCCCAGCCGCATGTTTGGCAGCTTCTGCGTTGCTAGAATCGGTATCCGCCAGGGAAGTAGCTATGCTGATCGCTGATTGGAATGTCTTCAATGCAAGATCTAACCTCTGAGCGCTCGACTGAGCCATCCCAAGGTTGTTCAACGTGACTGCCAATTCTCGCCTGGGGCCCAGCAAGCCTGGCAACCCATCGACCGCTCGTTCCAACAGCTTGGCACTGAAGGAATAAATTCGAATCGCCTCCTCCACATTGCCTTGTTTCCAAGCCAGCGCTGCGAGGCTGCTATACGACAATGCCAAGCGGCGGAGTTCGTCCGAACTATGTTGGGCGGATGGTTCCGAGGTTCGCATCGCAAGCGAACGCGCCGTCACGCGCTCGGCAACTTTCACGTGTCCCTGCTCGGCTAAAATGAAACCGAGATTATGAAGAGCATCGGCAATCGAGTGTCTTATCCGCCTCTGGAAGCGGTTGATGTCCTTCTCCGGCATCGTGGAGGTCTCGATCGGACCAATGTCCAGTCGCTCGACTGCTCGGAGTGCATGCGTGCACGCAGCTTGCGTGTCCCCCATTTTGTAGGCAAGTATCGCCATCGAATTCCAGAGGAGCGAATCGGTATAGGCTCTGTCCACGCCTGGGGACACCTCCTCCGACCAAACGCTGACCAAGTCCAATTCCTGCTGGGCCGCCCCGAGTCTTCCTTGATCTCCCAAGATGCCCGCAAGCTCGCATTTGGATTGAATAGCGAGAAGCAGTAAATTGGAATCCGCCGTTTCGATCCAAGCCTGATGAAGATCGTTGGCGGCCAATGCCAACGCTTCGATAGCATCTTCCTTGCTCCCGGCGATTCCAATCAAATTCGCCATCTTCCAACGTGTTTCGGCGACGTCGCGCTGAAGCAATGGATCGTGATTGGATCGCGTGATAAACGTTCCGTAATACTTCAGAGTCTCTTGTAAGACCTCGCGCCTCAAGGCTTCGGTTCCTGGTAGAGCTGCAAGCTGTTCAGAGACTCGAAGTCCCAAGGAGTCGACGGCGGCGCGTGCCTGCTCGTAGTTTTCATTTCCTCTTGCCCACTGGATACGAGTCCGATTACGTTCTCGTTGCACCACCGCGCTATGCACTCCCATAGCCACAGTCGCTACGACCATCGTGCATACACCAGCCAATACGCGGTCTGGATACTTTCTGCAAGCAGCACTCGCTTGTTCACGCCACGTGACGCGCAAGGCGTCGATCGACTCACCATTCGCGAATCTTTCCAAGTCCCATGCTAGCTCCCGCGCCGAGGAATAGCGGGCATTGCGATCGGGCCGAATCGCTCGCAGGATAATCGTCTCTAAGTCTTTGGGAATGCTCGGACAAAATCTTCGTGGAGGTTCAACCGCAGGCGACTGAATCGCCTTAAGCAATGCTGCTCCTTCGTATTGAGAAAATGGATTCTTTAGCGTGAATGCTTCATAAATCGTTAGCCCTAGTGAATAAATGTCTGTTCGAGAATCCAATGGTTCTTTGCTCCCAGCTGCTTGCTCGGGGCTCATATATCGAAAGGTTCCAATCAAATCCCCAGATCGGGTGAGTGTATCGCTATCGGCTATGGAGGCGAGTCCGAAGTCGAGCACCCACAAATGCTCTTGCAGGTCGATCAAAATATTCGAAGGCTTGATGTCTCGATGTAGAATTCCGGATTGATGGACTCGGTACAGACCATCCGCAACTTGTGCGAACTCTCGAGCCAAATGCTTCTTCGATTCCAACGAAGTAATCGGGGCGCCCATGCCTCGCCGCCGCCCGATCCAGTTTGCAAGCGACTCCCCTTTGATTCGCTTCATGGTGAAATAGCACAAATCACCTTCGCAGTTCGTTTCATAAACGGGAACAATACTTGGGTGACAAACCGATGCAGCGGCTCTGGCTTCTCGGTGGAATCGCTCGACAAAGTTCTTTGCGAGTCTCTTACTGCCCAGAAGCACCTTGATAGCCACTTCGCTACTATCACCAGGTCGACTATCACCAATACGGCGGGCCGCATAGACAACTCCCATTCCACCTCTGCCAATCTCCTCCAGAAGCTCATATCCTTGGATATGAGGCAAAGCAGGTTCGGTGCAAGAGGCTTCAGGGTTTAGATTGCCTACCCAAAGTAAACCATCCAGCGCATCGACCAGCGCATTCCCCAAGTCAGCATTGGATTCGAGGAGCTTCGCGCGATCCCTTTCACTTGCAAAGGGGGACCCTTGCAAGCTTTGTCGATGCAAACAGTTCTCGAGGATGGCAATCAAACGCTGTTGTTGTTCCGCCGTTAAATCGGAACACGGATCATCAACCGATGGACCGCGATGATTTCGCATGTTTCCTTCTCAGCGGAATCGTTGGCTTAGAGCCCGAACGATCGGGAAAGCGATGACTTGATCGCGAAGAAGACAACGTCATTGCAACACGATTTCAATCCAACACCTGACATCTATGGTATATCCCTCGGATACCGAAGACAATCACTGCGGGCTTTGCTGCAACGCCAGTCTACAAGCGGCTCCAACCGAGAACTTAAGAATGCTTGGACTGCATGGGCTGACGCTGCGGCTTGCTAGCAATGTGGATCGTCACAATGTGGATCGAGGGGAGGACGAATCCTTTCCCGCATTTCAACGAAAGAAGAATCGACCGATACCTTTGCCGCCTCGTTTTGTCTCCATCCCAAGCTGTTCGATGACTTGCCCACCCACGATGGCTGTATCATCGATGATGACGGTATCTTCCGAGTTCTTCGAGACAACACGAAGATTTCCTTCCATCACTCCCAGGTGCGTCACTTGGTTCGATCCCCTTCCCAAATCAAAGGAAGCATTTCCATTGATGACGCCTGTTTCTCCAATCTCTGCTACGTCATCTCCCGATCCGCCACGGTAACTCATGCGTCCCTCTATCTGGCCCGATACACTCGCTGAATTGTCTCCATCACCAAGTTTAAAATCAGCATTTCGTCCGACTATGGCCGTATCGGACAACGCCACCGAGTCATTGCCCTCCCCAGCGCGTACGAACAGATTACGCCCTATACTCCCATCGACTTCGACGAGATTATCTCCTTTTCCGACCCAAGCAAAAACATTATCCTCCACTTCGACTTCTGGACCCATCAGCAACGAATCGCTCCCTTCCCCACCAAGCAAAAACAAACTACCCGATAGAGAGCCCGACTCGATCGACAGGACATTGTCTCCCCCGCCGAGATCCACCATCACTTGGTCGATTGGCGCATTGCCCAACGAGAGAAGAACTTCATCATTGACGGCTCCCTCTGGGTCCAATTGAACTCGGATATCGTCGGTGACGTTGTTCAAGGTCGCAACAACCATATCCCCTTCCTTGACTTCCAGCACGCCACCTTCGAGCGAAGTAATCGAGACCGCCCCATCCGCGGTCCCTCCAATGAGCAAGTCCCCTTCGACCACTCCGACATCAATTGCCATCAATCGACGATGCTCCAGTGACTCACAAGTCAATCGAGTCGGTCTGCCCAGTCTTCTCTTGCGTTGCATGATGTCTCCTTCCAGAAACCTAGAGTTGAAATCGATCCAGTTCGATTTCGTGATGAGTCGGGCTGCAGCGGCGGTAAACTTCTACCGTCCGATGATTCCGCTAAGAGGCTAAGTACCGCGTCGGTATCGAATACCGCCGCAACTTTTTCGGTTTTTTAGAAAGAAACGCTCAAGCCTCTCCGTGGCCTGCTTTCATGGATTGCTTGAGTTTGAGCAAAGCACGTATCCACAACTTCTCCACGCTATCGATCGATCGATTCATCTCCTCTGCGATCTCGGGAAACGACATGCCTTGCAAGTTCCGAAGTAGAACCACTTGCTGGTAGTCGTCTGGGAGATCCTCCATGGCTTGCGCTAGCTCCAGCGTTGTTTCGTTCCAGACAACGATCTCGCTGGGGGAAGCACCTCCGCCTGAAAGGCAGCGTTCAAGATGCCCGGAAGCTTCGTCGAGATCGCGTTGAAACTGTACCTCCATGTGGATGTTGCGTTGGTGGGTTCCCAAGTAACGTCTTGCTGTCTTGGCCATGCGATCGGCGAGGATTCCACGAAGCCAACCTGCAAACTCAGCCTTGGAACTGCCGCGGAAGAGACGTATCTTCCGGACTGCCTCAATGCAAGTCTCCTGAACGACATCCGATGGATCCACCTTGCCGTTCAAGCCCTGGTGGAGTTTGCTCCTCGCCAGCATTCGCAAATAGGAACGATACTGTTCAAGCAGTTGTCCAAGCCGTCGCGGATCCTCGTCGAGTGTCGGAGGGATCCCAATACCGCTCCCATTTTCTGCATCCATCGCTTTCCTTCCCTCCCTTGTTCCAGCCCCAACCCATTTATATGCATCGGTATCAGCGAGTGGAACTCACTTTTTCGGATGACTTCAACAAGAATTGATCAAGCGGCAAAGTCGACCTAGTCGATACAGTCCAGCACGGAATACCCGACCCAACTACCCCCTTGCTAAGAAACTGATTCATGAATCGATCTTCCGCACAAGTGATCGGTATCGAATGCTGCACCTTGAACGAGCAGTACTGCTTCTCGGAAACGGTCAGTGCCCCAGTTGTCGAACGGCATATTCATACTCCTAGGGAACGAACCCTCGATGCGACGGGAAAGGTGGTGTCGGTACCATTCCCATCCGCTGGAAATTCCATGGACAGCTCCATGGTCCCCTCTGACCGTGTGACCGTGCGTGTACGCGATCTCACCGCCGGTCTACGAGCGATGGCCACCATGCAACTTGCTTGGCTCGACGATCTCGGCGACGATCCCGTCGTCCTCACCAGAGATTTCTATGAAGTCTTTCTCGCCTGCCAGCAAATGCGTCGGGCTGGATAGATAGCATTCCTCCTAACTCCTCTCCTCCATCGCAACCCTTCTCGTCGATGGAGTGACGAGAAAATTGCATCAGAGACTGGGTTTCGTCTTGACGCATCGGTGAGGTTTTTTCTATCCCTCCGTGCATGGACTACGAACGTTCACCCCTGCACGAAAGAATCGATGCCCGCTGTGTGCCCAAGGCCCACAGATCGCTGCACGCTCGAACTGTGCTTCTCATCGCACTGGCCTCGCTCACTGGATGCCGCCGCGCGGCGTTCAACGAGATCTATGTCGAGAACATGGCGGGTGAGATTCGAGCCTTGGAAGATCGGGTCTACGAGTACGACTCCGCCTACCAGAGCCTCGAGATCGAAAACGAGGAGCTGCGCCGAATCAACGAAGAACTCCGATCCAAGAACCGCGTTCTCAAATCGGAAGCCTCCAGCGAACGATCTCTTTTGCCTGTCCCGTTGGATCGAGAGCGGAAACCTTCCACCACCACCAAACCAAAACAACCTGCTGAACCGGAGCTGGACGAACCGAGCGCAATCGATCTAAGCCCACCTCCGCTTCAGTCCAAGTCAGCTGCACCGAAATCGAGCGAGCCCAGCTTAGACGTGGTGCCCCCTAGCGCATCGCCCCAACCATTGCCTCTGCCAACAGGCGGTGAATCGCTCCTCCCACCTCCCAAGAGCGCTCCTTCTCTCCCAACTACCGAAGACAAGAAATCGAGCATCCAACGCCCCCAAGCCAAAGATTTGGTGGAGGACGTACAGCTTCCAGGTGGCCTGATCCGATCGGCTCAGCAACCGCGGCTCCAAGAGCCATCGCAGACCCCTGCGTTGTCCAAGCCGTCGAGCGTCCTACCTCAACCGTCGCTCCCCAAGCTGACGCCGGGAGCGATCCTCCAAGGCCGAATCGACCTGCCGATCGACCCGACAATCGATTCGGCTGTTATTCCCGCTTCGGCCAACATGCCGGTCGAACATAAAGTGACCGATCAACGGATGGTCGAAATCGCCTTCCACGAGACGCTCTGCCGCGGACACAATTTCGACGATCAACCTGGTGACGATGGACTCTATTTGGTTCTTGTTCCCAAAAACGTGACAGGTGAACCGCTTCAACAGATCGGGAAACTCACGGTGGTGATCGAGGAGTCGATCGACGAGGTTTCCCGCCGTATTGCGGCTTGGAACGTGACGCCCGATGAACTAGAAGAATCGCTTGAACCGATCGGAGCCTCGCAAGGCTTTCATTTGAGTCTTCCATTTCAAGACGTTGCACCGGAGAGCAATCGGGTGCAGGTCTTTCTGAAATATGAGCTCGAAGATGGTCGCGTCCTGGTGAATCGCAAAGACATCGCGTTGCGAAGACCTGGGCATCGCCAAACGACTTGGACTCCGCGCTAGTCGCTCTCGATCGACCTATCGACAATGTGTTGAACGGCGCGACCACTCAAGGACTTTTTTGCGATCAATTCCTCGGCAACCCGTTCAATGGCGAGCCAGGTATCGGGCGCGTCGATGAGATGCTCGGTTTTATCGAGCCACCTGTGCTGCAATCTTTCGACCTGTTTCTCGGTGGCACCGCGGTAGCGAGCCAATTGACGAACTCCGACCATATCCTGCTGAGCACCTGGCCAGTTGTAGCGTCCGACGATTCGGGCCTCGGCGACGACACCCGCTAGGAGAATCAACGCTTGCACCTCCAACGCATCCTTGATCGGTTGCCCGCGCCGTTTGCTCATTTGGACTTGGCCTAACCGAAGCGAGTTTCGCTCGATCGTCACCTTCTCCACCTGTCTCCCCAGCGTGATGGCGAGCACTGCATGACCAGCCTCGTGAAAGGCCGTCGCTCGATCGTCCTCCGAATCCTCTTGGTACAAAACAGCTTGTTGGTACAGATCAATCCGAATCAATCGTCTACCTCACACGGTGCGCGATCGCGATGAAGCCACCCGCACGAAGATGCGAAAACCAGGATGATTGCAGCAAACCGGATGATTCGCGATTCAGACGGTGCATGGTGGTGATTTTCAGGCCAGCGGACTCGATATCAGCCCGCAACTCCTGTTCGGAATAAATGTGAAGGAACATACTCGGCAGGCCTCGATACGGATAGATTCGATCTCCAAGCTCCCAACTCTTGTCGCGACGTCCCCGCCACCAATCGCTAATCGTGCGTCGAACTCCCCCCGGATCGCGCAGCCACGACCCTCGGTTATGGACATGGACGATGAGACATCCCTCTCGACGCAGTATCCGTTGCGCATGCGATAGGAATGATCGACGGTTTGCCCGCCCTCGCACCATGCCCAGGGAACTATACATGCAAAGCACTCCGTCGGCGATACCGTCGTGGAGGCATCGAAGATCTGCCATGTTGGCGCGGAGAAAGCCGCAGCGATCCGAAAGGCCTTTCAAGGCTGCTTTACGCGAGAATTCATCGAGCATGTCCTGGCTCAAATCGATCCCGAGGACTTGGAATCCCCGTTCTGCTAAGGGGATCAGATTTCGGCCTGGACCACATCCGACATCGACAATCAGGCGATTATTGCCGTCGCTTCGAGTGGTCTCTTGCGGAAGCGACTCCGCCACGATTTGCCGGTCCAAATCGAGCAGCGGATGCCCAGCATGAAATCGATCGTACTCGGTTGCGATCGTTGGTTCGTTGACGTAATCCCAGGTTCCTCGCGAGACTCCGGCAGGTAGTTGCCACGACGGTCGTTCAGGGACGGTCATGCCCTAAAACCCGCGTCGCTCTACATAGACCGGAGCCCGGGTAGAACGATAAGTCGGCGACGTTGGCGTCGTGATAATCGTTCGGGTCGCTGGTCGATATTCCTCCTGGATGATGACCTCGGAGGGCTGGCTACGATAAACCGTTGTTCTCGGAGGACGCGGAACGTTGCCATTCTGTTGCAAAGCGGTGATGACATAGTCGCTCACCCCTCGCTCACTCATCCAAATCACTTCGTTGACGTCAGGACGTACGGCGACCCCGTTGGCTTGGATGTGCGAGACGATGACGGTATCGCTCACCCCGCTTTGAGTCATGCTCACCACTTCACTGACCGTGACCGGACGGCGTGTGACGACTTGGGTGGTCGTCGGCGCGTAGGTCCGATGCTCTACGTAGGTCGGAGAGTGGTAATGTCCGTGGTAATGGTTGGGTCGTTGATAGTAGTACTGCGTGGGCGTTTGACGTCGTTCCGCATGGTCGCGGTTATTTCCGAGGACCCCGCCCGCGACAGCACCGACCGCGCCGCCGATCAATGCACCTTCGGTGGTATCGTCCCGCTGGTGTCCGATCACACCGCCGATCACGGCACCCGTAACGCCACCGAGAAGAGCGCCGTTTCGCGTGTGGACATTCTGCGAATAAGGTGCGACCTGGGCCATCGCAGTGCTAGCACAGCAAAGCAAACTTCCTGCAAACCAACCAGCACGAATCCAACGCATCGGTGCACTCCTGTCGGCAAAGATTCCAGAACACCTCCATCCATGAAGGTCGTCATTCTGTGAGGCCAACTACGCAAATAGAATATCGGCAGCGGCGCGTCGAGACTGAAAAAGGTTGTTGGCAATCTAGCCAATCCAGAACATGGCAAGCCACAAAACCAGCGCGATCGCTAGCAGGAAACTCAAAGTCCATAATCCAGTTTTGATAGCTTGGCTCAAGATCAACGGCACCCGCTCATGACGGGTCGCTGCCATCACCATGGACGAAGCGATCAAGACCGGTAAAAGCCAGAGCAAATACTCTACGGAAATACCCATCTGGTTTGCTACCCCTCAGGTGATGGATCGAGTCCAACGCGGCGATGGTTTGGTGGCTACGCGTTGGGTTCGGTGTTGCTGACACGGGCATTGGTATCTTTTAAGGTCTCGCTCAAGTCAATACGAGCGCTGTCGGCCCAGAGACCTTCCAAGTCATAGAATTTCCGCCATTCCTCGTCGAACAAATGTATCACGATCCCGCCGTAATCGATCGCAATCCAACGGCTTTCATCGTATCCGGAAACACTGAGGCGGGTTTCCCCGTGAGCCTTGAGCAATCGATGGATTTCTTCCGCAATGGCATGCAATTGCCGGCGGCTCGTTCCCGTGACAATCAAAAAGCAGTCGAAAATGCTCGTTTGCTTAGAAATATCGAGCAAAACGATGTCTTGTCCTTTGCTTTCGGCAGCGGCCCGAGCCGCGAGTTTGGCGTTGGCAATGCTATCGGCGACTGTTTGTGGGGAGAGGGTTCCTGGTTCGGTTTCCACCATGCGACTTCGGTTCTCAGTTCTATTTGTTTCTTGGCAAAGGATGAACACTCCTAGTTTAGGTTACCAAGCCTTTATTGTCACGCTTCCAATCGGGGCGGTTCACTCCGGTTCGGCCAATTTAAAAGAATTTCTTATCCTCGCTGTCTTGCCTAGACCCTTTGCATGACAAATTCAGTCCAATTTTTCTGGCTAGCCGCCGAATCCTTTGTGGCTTTTTCGTGCTCCTAGACATGTGGACTTGGCCCCCCAAACCGCCAATAGAAATTTCGATGAACTTTTTCGCCTTTAAGACAGTCGAATAGGGCATTAAAAGACAGGGAACGAAATCGAGTTAGCGACTAAGATGCAACCGATAGGAGAGCAGGAAGCGACCCCGATCCTACGAGGATGCGACTAAAACACCATGAAAAGACCTTTGAGAACCCGAACAAGAATCGACCAAAACGCCCACTATTTCCAAGCCCTTGGACTGAGACGAGGGGAATGCCGCATTGAAATCATTCGTGATGCGGCAAGGAATCGAGCCAAAGAGCTGTCAGGGAGATCGCATCCCTCGACGGTCGATTTGCATCGAGCAGAAGTGGCAATCGCGGCTTACAAGCTGCTCGACCCGCGAGGCCGAGCCGATCTTTACGAGCGCGTCCAACTTTCGTGCCCGCTCGATCAAGCCGACAATGCACCGCCGCCACCTCCGTCGATCTCCCCCATCAATCGATCGATCGGACGATCATCGACCCAAGTACCAGCGGAATTAACCCCGGTGGACTCCGCCTGCTCGATCCAACTGATGGCGGGAGAGGTCGTCGATCAGGCGATCGCCTTGGAGGAGGATGCGTCCGAATCCGAGACGGAGGGTGAGTCTCGCAGAGAGCCTTCCATTTTGTCCTTAGCGGAGCGACGCCAAATTGTCGAGTTGCTGAAGAAGAGCGACGAGGATACTCCCTCGAGCCGTTCCACCCTCGGCTGGCTTCGATCGTATCTGGGCATTTGAAGGATTCCTCGGTGACGAGCGCAGAGAGCCAACAGTATGGCAGTGCATGGAGCTACCAGTGGGGTTCCGCCATCGAGCCTTGGATTCGCAGGCAGCTGGCTCAGGCCGATGCCGGCCATGGGATCGATCATGTGCAGCGAGTTGTTCAGAATGCGATCGCGATTGGTGAGCGTGAAGGTGCGGAGGTGAACATCGTACTCCCCGCCGCGTGGTTGCACGATTGCGTCTTGGTTCCTAAAGATTCGCCAGAGCGGAGCAAGGCATCGAGATTGGCAGCAGCGGCCGCCATCGAATTCCTGCATTCCATTCGCTATCCGGCGGAATGGTTGAAACAAATCGAACACTGCATCGCGGCCCACAGTTTCTCTGCCGGGATCCCCTGCGAAAGCTTGGAGGCGAAAGTTGTTCAAGACGCCGACCGCCTCGAAGCGATCGGCGCCGTCGGTATTTCTCGCTGTTTGATGACCGGCGGATCGATGCGTCAACTGCTTTATTGCGTCAAGCAACCCTTTCCGATCGATCGTCCCCCGCAGGATACCGTTCAATCGATCGATCACTTTTTTGCCAAGTTGCTTGGTCTCGCCAAGACCATGCAAACCGATCAAGGCCGCATGATCGCTGCGCAGCGCACCGAGTTCATGATCGATTTCCTACGCCAGCTCGCCTCCGAAATCGGAGTCGATCACCGGGACTTGGATCGGGCGATCTCCCAAGCGTCAAGGCGCTGAGCGCCAGCAAGAAAACGTTGCATTTTGCTCGCATCGCGACGATAACTAGGGGTACCCTGCACTGGACCGTTCTCCGCAATGCACCGAAGCTCTCTTTCGGACCATGCCTCGGTCGCGTGCTTATCCCACCCACTCTTGCTTTGAGCAAACAATCGATGATGCAACGTCTCGCATGGATTTGGATTCCTTTCACTGGTTTGGGACTCAGCATCCTTCCCTTCACCTTGGTGTCCCCCCTTTTCGCCCAAGACCGAACGCAACCCCGTTTGCTAGAAGAGCTCCCTCGCATCGCGCCTCAAGAACCTGCCGACGCCATGCGGGAGATTCAGATCAAGCCTGGGTACCAATTGGAATTGGCTGCTGCCGAACCTGAAGTGCGCGACCCGGTAGCGCTCGCGTTTGATGACGAGGAGCGCATGTACGTCGTCGAGATGTGCGACTACTCAGAGCAGGACCAAGACTTTCTCGGAACTATCCGTCGACTGGAAGATCGCGACCAGGATGGCCGCTACGAAACGAGCGTTCTGTTCGCCGACAAGCTCTCCTGGCCCACCGGCGCGATCTGTTTCGATGGAGGGATCTTCGTCGCAGCAGCGCCCGACATCTGGTACCTTAAGGACACCGACGGAGACGGCAAGGCCGATGTCCGTCGCCAAGTCTTCACCGGATTTGGACGGCAGAATGTCCAAGGACTTTTGAACAGTTTTTGCTGGGGGCTCGACAATCGCATTTATTGTCAAGTGAGCAGTTCTGGGGCTACCATCACACGCCCGGATCGCCCTGATTTACCACCGGTATCGGCTAGCGGACGAGACTTTTCTTTCGATCCGATCACATTCGACATCCGACTTGAGAGCGGTGGCGGACAGCACGGCATGAGCTTCGACGATTGGGGCCGTCGTTTTGTTTGCCACAACAGCGATCACCTCCAGATGTTCGTCTATCCCGACCGCTATGCGTCCCTGTGCAAAGTCTATCCGCTCCCTCCATCGAGACAGAGCATCGCGGCCGATGGCCCGCAAGCCAATGTGTACCGTCTCAGTCCGGTTGAGCCTTGGAGAATCGTGCGCACACGTATGCGTGTCACCAATCAAACACCTGGAATGATCGAAGGGGGTGGCCGAGCATCTGGTTACTTCACCAGCGCGACGGGCATCACGATCTACCGCGGCGATGCCTTTCCATCCAACATGTCGGGGGTCGCTATCGTCGGTGATGTGGGAAGCAATATCGTCCATCGAAAGAAGCTCACCGAGTCGGGAAGCTCCATGGCTGGCCATCGTATCGACTCCGAATCTGAGTTTCTAGCCGCCACCGATACTTGGTTTCGCCCCGTACAATTTGCAAACACGCCCGACGGCACCCTCTATGTGGCCGATCTCTATCGAGAAGTCATCGAGCACCCGAAGTCCTTGCCCGAGGAAATCAAACAACATTTAGATCTCACCAGCGGACGAGATCGTGGACGAATCTACCGCATCGCTCCGATCGATTTTAAACATATGGATGCACCTAAGCTCTCCCAGCAATCCCCTGCTCAATGGGTCAAGGCTTTGGAGAGCGCCAACGGATGGAAACGAGACACTGCATCGCGACTTCTATACGAGCAACTTTCCTTGCGAGCGACCGCCCCAGAACGAATCGAACTCCTTAGTGCCTTGGAAAAGACCGCTATCCATTCGTCGTTACCGCAGGCTCGTTTGCATGCGTTGGGATTGCTGGCGCGCACGTCCGAGTCCCGTGAAGCCCATGTGCGGGGCCTCTCGGACGCACACCCCCGCGTACGGGAATGGTCCCTTTTGTGGGTGGAAGAGCGACTTGGATCCGACGAACAGATTCAAAAACTTCTTCCGAAGCTCGCCGAGGACCCCGATCCCCGCGTCCGATTGCAGCTTGCCCTTTCCCTCGTGGCCTCCGACCTTCACCCCGTTGCTAAATCCGAACTTGCCTACGAAACGCTTGTAAATTCCCCCTCGGATCCTTGGATTGCCGCCGCATGTTTCAATGCGATCGGTTCTCAAGCCACAGCGATTTTGTTCAAGCAATTGGATGCGTCGCCGAGCGCGCTGGATCTCGCGAAAGCTCTGCCGATGGGGCGCTTGACGGGCAAGCTTGCTTCCGCCGACCAACTGGCAACCCTGGACAAGAGATTGGCCGGGAGGCCCAAGTCCGATGCGAATTCTATGCAGTTGATCGCAGAGATTCTGAACGCGATTCAGGAGCGAAGTATTGCGGATGCCAAGCGCGAGGAGTTGTTCGATTCTCTACCGACTCTGGCAACCCTGCGAGAGCAGTTGATCAAGAAGGCTCGCGCCGACTTTGGAAATGGTGAGCTCCCGATCGCGGATCGGCAGGAAGCGATTCGAAGGATGATGTGGCAGGCCAACGAGTCCGACATCTCGGCCTTGGCCGCTCTCATCCACCAGCGCGAACCTCAGGATATTCAAGTTGCCGCAGCCAACGCATTGCGACGATTCACCTCGGCTCAAGTCCCCGTGGAGCTGCTGAAGAGTTGGACCATGATGTCCCCCAAACTCCGTTCGATCGCTTCCGACATCCTCTTCTCGCGCGCCGCGTGGGTGGAAGCGTTGGTAGCCCAAGCCGAAGAGGGGAACTTCCTTTTGACCGATCTCGATGTCATCCGTTTGAATGGATTGCGAAACGATCGGAAGCTCAAGGATCGCGTTGAGAAGCTTCTGGCAAGCTCCACGTTTGGAACCCGAAGCGAAGTGTTTGAAACCTATCGCGCTGCGTTGAACATGCCTGGTGATAAGCAAAAAGGGAAATCGATCTTCGCGCAATCTTGTTCTGCATGCCACAAACTGGAAGGTGTCGGCTATGAGCTGGCTCCCAGCTTAGCTTCTTTTCAATTCCGTGGTGCGGAAGCGATTCTTCAGAATATTGTCGAACCGAATCGAGAAGTTAATCCTCAGTACGTTTCCTACACCATTGTTACCGAAGATGATCGCGTCCTGAGTGGGATGATCCAGTCTGAATCGGCAGCCAGCGTCACGTTGGTGCGAGGTGAAAACCAGACGGACACGATCGATCGAAGCGACATCGCCGAGATGAAGAGTTCTAAGCTCTCTCTCATGCCCGAAGGGCTCGAAAGACAAATCGATGTTCCCGGCATGGCCGATCTCCTCGCCTATTTGATGGCGGTGAAGTAGCAGTTTCGACCCGCTGAAACATGCGTTGTCCAACCCTGATTAAATGCTGTAATCGGGTACGAAGACACGTGTGTTCGTCGGTTGAACGAAGACAGCGTCACCCGGTACGAGCCGGAGGTTTTGGAATCGTTCCATAGGCAGATCGACACGGATCTCTTCGTGCTGGGCGGTGCTGAGAATGACTTTGGCCTGTGCGCCTGCTAGATTGATTCGCTGTACCCTCGCGGAGATGCTATCCTCGCTTTGCTTCAAGCGTTCAAGAGCCAACTCGTGCGGTCGCACATAGATCTTGGCCGCGTTTTCTGAATTCGACTCCGAATGCCCTGTAATGATTTCCTCGCGTGGTGCGACCCAGGTCGCCTTCCCATCATGCACGCGCCCTCGAAAGACGTTGACGTTCCCTAGGAAATCGATCACGAACTCCGAAGTGGGATGATGAAAGACCTGCTCCGGCGTACCGACTTGTTCAATTCTAGCTTGATTCATGACAACGACTCGATCGGATACCTCGAGAGCTTCCTCTTGATCATGCGTCACCAAGACAGTTGTTGTGTGGAGTTCATCATGCAGTCTTCGGAGCCACTGCCGAAGGCTTTGCCTCACCTTGGCATCGAGTGCGCCGAACGGTTCATCCAGGAGGAGGACACGCGGTTCGATGGCGAGAGCGCGTGCGAGGGCTACGCGCTGTCGTTGTCCGCCGGATAGTTGGGAAGGAAATCGATCGCCAAAGCCCTCCAGTTGGATCAGTCGGAGCAATTCCCGAACGCGATCCTGAATCTCCTTTTTACTGGGGCGTTTGTCCCGAGATCGTACTCGCAACCCAAAAGCGATGTTATCGAACACGGTCATGTGTTGGAACAGAGCATAGTGTTGGAAAACGAAGCCCACATGCCGCTTGCCAACCGGCATCCTCGCCACATCCTCATCGAAGAATAGAATCTGGCTTCCGGGAGTTGGATCTGGAATATCCATTCCGGCGATGATTCGAAGAAGCGTCGTCTTTCCCGATCCGGATGGTCCGAGCAATGAAATCAACTCCCCCGTCTCGATGCGCAGGTTCACATCTTGGAGCGCGGAGAAGGAGCCGAACGATTTGCTTAAGTTTTTTACTTCAATACTCATTGCGATACTATTTGCTGGCCCAGGTACCAACCGGGCGCGATTTCCCGTTGGCGACAAGGTAAATTTTTTCGGAAATGGACATCAGCGGGAATGGGTTATCGATCGGATCTCAGAGCTTTGATTCGGTTCTCCAAGATCGTCTTACCGATCAAGGTGAATACACCTAAACCGGCGAGAAGTGATGCTAGGGCAAAAGCAGCCGCGGACTGATACTCCGAGTACAGCGCATCGATTTGCAATGGCATGGTATTGGTGCGTCCGCGTATGTTGGACGAGACAATCGATACTGCACCAAACTCTCCCATTGCTCGGGCATTGCACAGAAGGACCCCGTAGAGCAAGGCCCATTTGATGTTGGGTAACGTGACCTTCCAAAAGGTCTGCCACCCGTTCGCACCTAAGGAAATGGCGGCCCATTCTTCGTCGCTACCTTGCTCTTGCATCAAGGGAATCAGTTCCCTTGCCACGAATGGAAACGTGACAAAAACAGTTGCCAATACCGCTCCAGGAACAGCAAAGATGACTTGGACCCCTCGGTCCGAAAGCCACTCACCCCACCAGCCTTGCGAACCGAAAACAAGGACCAACATGAGACCGGCCACGATCGGCGAAATGGCGAAAGGAAGATCGATCATCGATACCAGCATGCTCTTCCCTCGGAACCGATACTTAGTCGTCGCCCAAGCAGCTGCGATTCCGAAAATCAAATTGAGAGGAACAGCGATTCCTGCGGTGATCAGGGTCATCTTCACCGCGTTCCAAGCGTTCCGATCCGAGATCGATTGAATATAGAACGCAATCCCCTTCGAAAGGGCCTCTTGGAAGATCACGATCAGCGGCAAGAGCAAAAGGAAGGTGAGGAACGCGACGGAAATACTGATAAGTATCCATCGTACCCACCACGGATCCTTCGATTGCAATGATTTGGTTTTGCTCGATCCCATCGTTACGCGCGACCTGTTTTCTTGTTTGCAAACCATTGGATGCCTTGCACCATCATGAGACTCGCAAAGGTAGCGAGCAGGAGAACCATAGCGACCGCCGAAGCGCCTGAAATATCCGACTCCTCGATCTTGTTGGAGATGACAAGGGAGATGATCTCGGTCTTGTTAGGAAGATTGCCCGACATATAGACAACACTCCCGTATTCGCCCAATGAACGGGCGAACGCCAGGGTGAATCCTGTAATCATGGCTGGGAGGATGCTGGGAAGTGTAACCCGTGTGAAGGTTTGCCATCGGCTAGCCCCTAGACTCGCTGCGGCTTGCTCCATCTCGGCATCGAGTTCCTCCATCGCGGGTTGCATGGTTCGAACCACGAAGGGCAAACCGATGAAGATCAAAGCGATCAAAACCCCAAGAAACGAAATGGCAGTTTGGATTCCCCAGGGGAGCAGGAAACTTCCAACCGGGCCATTCGGGCCATAAATCGCCATCAGTGCAATGCCGGAAACGGCTGTCGGCATGGCAAAAGGAAGATCGACGATGGCGTCGAAGAAGCGTGAGCCAAAGAACCGGTAGCGGACCAACGACCACGCAATGATGGAACCGAAGAGCGTGTTGATCAACGCAGCCAGGAGGGACGCGCCAAAGGTGAGCCGTAGCGCCGAACTCACACGTGGGTGCGTGAGAGTCGCCAGCAACTCACTCCAAGGGGTCGATGCAGACTTCAGCATCAACGCTGTCAGAGGTAAAAGAATGATCAAACTCAGGTAGAGCAATGTATACCCGATGGTGAGACCAAACCCAGGCAAACGGTTTTGTCTCTTGGAAGCGAATAGCATGACACTCGTCCTTGATAGTCGGTTATTGGTTGAAGACTTGGTCGAAGATTCCACTTCGATCCTTGAAGTGGATCTGTTGCGCTTCTTCCCAATCGCGAACCAGGTCTGTCAAAGCAAAGAGTTTCAATTCGGCAAAGTTCTTTTTCGATTCTTCCGTGAGAACGTTCGCATTGCGAGGACGGTAGAAATGTTTGGCGGCTAATCGTTGTCCCTCATCGCTGTAGAGATACTCGAGGTATGCCGTTGCCACTTGACTCGTACCGTGCTTTTCTGCATTTTTGGTGACGACCGCGACAGGCGGCTCTGCGAGGATGCTCAAACTCGGAACGACAATTTCCACTTCGCCCTGCCCCGATTCCTTCAATGCCAGGAACGCTTCGTTTTCCCAAGCGATCAGGACGTCCCCGATCTTGCGTTGCAAGAACGTGTTGGTAGCGGCCCGAGCCGCCGTATCTAGCACCGGAACGTTCTTATAGAGCTTGCCGATAAACTCTTTGGCTTTGCCGTTGGCGGCCTGCACTAGATTCGCTTTGCTCGGATCCTGAACCAGGGATAAATCACCGAGCTCTTTCTGGAGCGCGAACCCCCATGCAGCGAGGTAGTTCCATCGAGCCCCCCCACCGGTCTTCGGGTTCGGCGTGATGACCTCCACTCCGTCGCGAATCAAATCGTCCCAATCCCGAATCTGTTTAGGATTCCCCTTTCGGACCAAAAAGACAATGGTGGATGTATACGGAGAGCTGTTGTGCGGAAGTTTGGTTTGCCAGTCCGATTCCAGTCGCTTGGAGCTCCTGGCGATCAGGTCGATGTCACCGGCCAAGGCGAGAGAGACAACATCCGCATCCAATCCCTCGTTCACAGCCCGGGCTTGTTTACCCGACCCGCCGTGCGATTGATCGATAAGGACTGGTTGGCCTGTTTGCTTCTCCCAATGTTGGGCAAAGGCTGCATTGAATTCAACGTAGAACTCGCGCGTTGGGTCATACGAAACGTTTAAGAGCGTGATCGAACCGGAACCGTCCGCTTTCGGGGCCGACGCCTGGCGGGCGCAGCCACCGAAAAATCCGAGAGCTAGCAATCCAAGAACAACAATCGATTTGGGTTTCATCTGCTTACCGTGAAGAAGGAGAACACGCCGGTCCGTAGAGGGAACCGAACCGCCCCATCTCTCGACGCAAACACAAGGCCAGAAGGACGAAGCCATTTCCTCAGGAGCCTCCTGGCCCCCAGACTTCCAACCTTCACCAATCATTTTCGAGGAAAAAAATTTCTCGCCCCCTTTAACTGACACGGGATTTCCTTCCCGCAGTGCCATGAAATGTCACGGCACGGCGTTATATTTGATGGCCTGCTGTGTCCCGTGAGGGGAAGACCTTGGTAGTTTCTCGTAAGGCGCTGGGGAAGCGGTTGGCACAGGATTCGCGAGCTGGATTTGCGGTGTGGGGTGGAATCGAAGGAACAAACCAGAACAAGGTCAGGATGAAAGAGATCGTGTGGGATCAAGTCTTCCAAGCAGCTTCGACGTTGGAAGCCGTGCAGCGCGTTCTCAGCACTTTGCGTCTGGAGTTGCCAATCCAGAGCTTGGTCCTCTACGGGCTGGACCCGACCCAGCGGGCGGCGACGGTCGTGGCAACGGCGACCCATGGACCGTACCCCATCGATGCCCGAACGGTTCGCTGCACCGAATCGAAATGGTCCGAGTTGGGGGCTTGGGTTGAAGAGAATGGAATGTTAAGGCAGCACGGACCCCGTCGCAGTGGCAAGCTGGCCTATTTGACTCCGGATTCCACCAGTGGCTCCGCGGTAGGGATCCCGCTTCGCAGTCTTCACTCGGACGGGAGCGACCAAACGGGAGTTGCGATTTTGGAGGTGGAGCATGGTCGGGCGCTTCGGGACGAGCAGTGGCTCGCGCTCGAGCGACTCCGGGGTCCCCTTTGGTTCCTGCTCTTGGCAGCGACGTCCAAGGTTTCCCTCTCCAACGAAGCCGTTGGTTCCGAGGAGGGTCCTTCAGCGACGAAGGACATTATCGTCGGCGCCGACTCGGGGTTGCGGTCGGTGATGGAGCGGGTGGAGATCGTGGCACCGTCGGATATGCCGGTATTGATTTTAGGGGATACAGGGACGGGCAAGGAGGTGGTTGCGAGAGCCATTCATCAAAGGTCTTCACGAGCGGGCAGACCATTTATTCGTGTCAACTGTGGTGCGATACCTCCCGAGTTGATCGATTCGCAACTCTTTGGCCATGAGCGAGGGAGCTTCACGGGAGCGTCGGACCAGCGCAAAGGATGGTTCGAACGAGCGGATGGTGGTACGCTTTTTCTCGACGAGATCGGTGAGTTGCCTTTGGCCGCACAAGTTCGATTGTTGCGGGTGCTCCAGGAGCATCAGATCGAGCGCGTGGGGGGGGAAGAGTGGATCCATGTCGATGTACGGATTGTCGCCGCGACACACCGCGATTTAGCCGGCATGGTGCATCAGCGGAGCTTTCGTGAAGACCTTTGGTATCGGATCAACATGTTTCCGATTCTATTGCCTCGGTTGTGCGAGCGGATCGAAGACATTCCCGCGTTGGCCAGGCACTTCGCCAAGCGGGCGTCCACAAATTTTGGACTCCCCTACGTCGAGCTTGCGTCGAGCGATATCAAGCAACTGATCGAATACCGATGGCCGGGCAATATCCGGGAGCTTCAAGCGGTGATGGATCGGGCCGTGATTCTAGGACGAGGGAGCAAGCTCGATATTGAGAACGCTTTGGGAATCGGCATTGCAACCCGCTATGAGCCAGCGATTGAAACCGACGAGCCCACCTACTACGAAGTCATTCCCGAACAATCGGTCCAGCGTGTTGTGGTCGCGAGTGAGAGGCATGGACCGGGGGCGGACAAGGAGCCGGAACGCGAGCTCGATGCGCTCGACCAGGCGATTCGAAGACATATTGAAAAAGCGCTCGTGTTGACCCACGGACAAATCGAAGGGAAGCGAGGAGCCGCACACTTTCTCAAAATCAACCCTCACACCTTGCGAGCGAAGATGCGAAAGCTGGGAATCGATTGGAATCAGTTTCGCGAGTCGACGTGATAAAGACTCGCCGGGCGAAGTGGGAAGAGATAGAATCTGGACAACAACGTCGTGTTTGGTCCAAATCCACCGAGGCTTTGAACGTGCCCATCTCGCGCGGTCCGGTCGTCTTATCCGCTGTAGTTGCCATTGCGCTCATCGGACTTAACCTGTTTCTTTCCGCCCAAACCGCGCGGGAAATGTTCGCGCGCGCTGATTGGGTTACGCATACCCATCGCGTGCTGACGGAATCGAAGCAACTGATTTCTACGGTGCTGGATGCCGAGTCGGAATTGCGCGGTTTTCTACTGACCAATCGGGAAGAGTATCTCCAATCGATTGCACAGCTCGACGGAAATGTAGAACGAACGCTTGGTGTTCTCAGCGACTTGGTCTCCGACAATCCGGAGCAATCGCGGCGCATGAAAGAGATCGCGGAGTTGACATCTGGAAAAGTGAGTCAATTGACGCAAACCCTTCGCACAGCCCGCGAGAGCGGTGTGGAGGAGGCGATTAAAATCGTCGCGTCGGGGGTAGGGCGAAATCGAATGGATAGGCTCGATCAAGCCGTTGCAGTATTTGAGGAAGCCGAACGCGAGTTGCTCCGTTCCCGACAAACTGGATTGGACGAAGCGTACCGAACTACTCTTGTTTCGGCCGTGGGATCGGGACTCGCAGTCCTATTTGCCATCGGACTTCACTTTGCGCTTTCCCGCCAACAGTCCAAACGGCTCGCTCAGCAGGCCGAAGAGATCCACGCCAAGAGCGAATCGATGCGATTCACGCTTCAAAGCATCGGCGACGGAGTGATCACAACGGATGCAAATGGATTGGTCGTCGAGATGAACCCGATCGCAGAGGGGCTGACTGGCTGGAAGCGAAGTATCGCACAGGGGATGAAGCTGGAGGACGTCTTTCATATCGTCAACGAAACGACGCGCGAGGCGGTCGATAACCCAGCGATGCGCGCCTTGAAGACCGGAATGATCGTTGGCTTAGCTAACCATACGGTCTTGATCCGACCCGATGGATCGGAGTCCCCGATCGACGACAGCGCTGCCCCGATCAAAATGGATGACGGTCGCATTGAAGGGAGTGTTTTGGTTTTTCGGGACGTTTCGAAACGTCGCGCGTTCGAAGCGCAATTGCAGGAAAGCGAGCAAACGTTTCGAGCGCTGTTCGATTCGGCTCCGATCGGTATCGTCCATACCTCGATGGATGGATTATTGATCCGAGTGAATCGACGCTTCTGCGAGATTCTCGGAATGACCGAGGAAGAATTGATCGGCATCTCGTATCGAGAGATTACCCACCCGGACGATTTGCAGAGCAACGTGGATCTAGTCGCTCCGATGATGAGCGGTCAGCAAGATTCGTTCAGCATGAACAAGCGTTATCGCAATCATCGTGGCGAAACGATCTGGGCCAACATATCCTCTCGCCTTATCCGCGACTATTACGGTAAACCGACTTCGATTATCTCAGCCGTAACAGACATCTCCGAGCAACGTGCAGCGGAAGAGACTCGCATTCGCATGTCCGCGATCGTGAATGCTTCGAACGATGCGATCATCACGAAGGATCTCCATGGCATTGTCATGACTTGGAATGCCGCAGCTACGAAGCTCTTTGGTTACGGAGAGGCCGAAATGGTTGGGAGCCCCATTTTCAAGGTCGTTCCGGAAGAACGGCAATCGGAGGAGCTCGATCTTTTGCGACGCTCGTGCTTGCTCGAAGAAATCGAGCCGCTGCGCACCGAACGGCTTCATCAAAATGGCACGCGGGTCGAGGTTTTGCTGAAAGTAGCGCCGCTGGTCGATGCCGATGGGACTTTGATCGGTATTTCGACCATTGCAAAGGATTTGACAGCCGAGTCGCGAGCCGCGATGGAGCTACGCGAGAGCGAGCAGCGATTTCGCATGCTCGCCGATAACATGTCTCAATTCGCCTGGATGGCCAATCCAGAAGGTGAAGTCTATTGGTACAACAAACGTTGGTACGACTACACGGGAACGACGATCGAATCGGTTCGCGGGTGGGGATGGCAGCAAGTCCATCACCCGGACCATTTGGATCGTGTGGTTCAGAGTATTCAACGAAGCTGGGATACCGGTGAACCTTGGGAGGAAACATTCCCACTCCGTGGTAAGGATGGCAAGTATCGGTGGTTCTTATCGCGAGCGCTTCCCATCCGGGACGCGAACAACCAGATCACCCATTGGTTCGGTTCCAACACCGACATTGACGAATTGATCGAGAAAGAAGAGAAGCTCGAGAAGGCTCGCATCACGGCGGAGAATGCGACCAAAGCCCGCGGTGAGTTTCTCGCCAATATGAGTCATGAGATTCGAACTCCCATGACCGCTATTCTAGGCCATACCGAAATCTTGGCCGACCACATCTCCAATCCCGATGATCTCCAGTCGGTGGAGACGATTCAACGGAACGGTAAATTTCTTCTCCAGATCATCAACGACATTCTCGATTTGTCGAAAATCGATTCGGGCAAGTTTGAAATAGAGCAGATTGATATTTCACCGACCGAAGTGCTGCACGAAATTCGATCGCTGCTCGACGTTCGCGCGGCGGAGAAGCAGATCGACTTCCAGGTCCATCTCGATGGCAGCATCCCCAATACGATCCAAACCGACCCCATTCGTCTGCGGCAGATCTTGGTCAATCTCGTCGGCAATGCGATCAAATTCACCGACAACGGTCGGGTCGATCTCCACTGCCGTTACGAACCAGAAAGAAACATCATGCTCTTTCGAATCGTCGATACGGGAATCGGGATCGATGCAGACGTCCTTCCAAACCTTTTCCAACCTTTTGTTCAGGCGGACGCGTCCTCGACCCGCGCGTTCGAAGGAACCGGGCTAGGACTCGCGATCAGCAAACGTTTGGCAGAGATGCTTGGCGGGACCATCTGGGTAGACAGTCGTCGCGGCGAAGGAAGCATCTTTTCGTTGGAGATCGATTGTGGCCGACTCGGCGAAGAACCTTGGATCGACGAGATCAAGCCAATTCACTCGGACGGAAAATCCGCGAAACTGGCAAAGGTTCAAGGACTTGTTTTGGTCGTCGACGATCGCCGGGACATTCGTTTCCTCGCCCAAAACTTCTTAGAGAAAGCCGGGGCAAGCGTCGTTCTTGCCACGAACGGGGAAGAAGCGATCCGAATGCTCACTTCAGAACCATTTCTAAGTCAGTCGCCGGTCGACGCGGTTTTGATGGACATGCAGATGCCGATTATGGACGGCTACACTGCGGCGAAGAAACTGCGCGAATGGGGTTTCTCAAAACCGATCATCGCGTTGACCGCGAACGCGATGAAAGACGACCGGGACAAATGCCTTGCATGCGGTTGCAACGACTACGCCACCAAACCCTTGGACGGCGGCGCGCTGGTTCATTTGGTCGCCAGCTACATCCAGGAACACCAACTGTAATCGATCCAGTGCAACCGGTTAGGCTGTGATCGACCACATTGCATTGGAATCGCTCAAGATGCGGCTGGGTAGCAGCCACCGTCTTCGCCGAAAAGGAGGTACGCCAGCTCGGCCGTTCGGCAGGATGCGACAATCGCTCGCTGCTCTTTCTCTTTTTGAGACCAGCCGCTGCGAATCGCCAGTTTCGTCTTGCGGCGCTCGCTTGGAGTGGTCGTTGCTAATTCATTGGTGCGAATGGAACGTACGGTTTCCGTGATCATTTTAAGGTCTCCTGATCCACCCTAGGCAGTAGTTGATGAGAATACAACTCCATGGAGCAATATTCGTGCCAAAAGGTTCAGGAGTTTCGCTATTTCTTTTCACCGCTGATGGATTGCATGAGTCGACGGAGCTCTCGCAGGTCGATCGGCTTGGCGAGGAAGTGGGTGCAGCCGGCGGTGATGCACGCTTGTTTCTCCGATTCCATGGCTCCTGCGGTGAGAGCGATGATAGGTCGGCGGAACCCTTCACGGCGCAATTGCCGCGTCGCTTCGATGCCATCGACTTCCGGCATCTGGATATCCATCAGAACGAGATCGTAGGGGTTTGGTCCTTTTTCTGCCTCCATGACTTGTTCGACCGCCAATCGACCATTCGAGACGATTGCCAGTTCGCTGACCAGCGAGCCGACCATCCTTCGCAAAACGAATTGAATCGCCCGGGTATCCTCGGCCGCGAGCACTTTCAACGGGAGTCGCTGGAGTTCCTCGCGGACGACCGATTCTTCATTGGAATCGAGAGCGATTTGATCCATGACGACCAAAGCCTCTTCGTCGATTTTGCCGATGGGGATTCGAACGGTGAATGCGGATCCGATTCCAATTTCGCTTCGCGCGGAGATGGTGCCTCCCATGAGGTTGACGAGGCGGCGGCAAATAGCGAGTCCCAATCCAGCTCCCGAGCGTTCCTCTCCTGCTTGTTCGAACTCTTCGAAGATCACGTCCAATTTATCTTTGGGGATTCCGCATCCTGTATCCCGTACCTCGGCGATCAATTCATTTTGGTCGGGTCCGAGAGATTCCAGTCTCGCCACGATGGTTACCGAACCTCGATCGGTGAATTTGATGGCGTTTCCGATGAGATTCACAAAGACCTGTTTCAAACGATAGCGATCGCAAACGATGGTCTCCGGAATCTTCGTCTCGGCCAGCCATCGGATGGAGATGCCTTTTTCCTGGGCTAAGGGGTTCATGAGAGACCAAACATCGGCGAACACATTGGCCACGGGCGTCGGCTTCGCTTCGTACTTCAATCTCCCCGCTTCCATTTTGGACAGGTCCAGTACATCGTTCACCAAGACTTGCAGTAGCTCACCTTGCGATCGCACGATTCCCAACATGTCACGCGTGTCGCTCTTTTCTAACGTCAAGAGAAGCGAGTCGATGCACCCGAGCATGGCGGCCAGGGGAGTTCGAATTTCGTGGCTCACTTGCGCGATGAATCGGCTCTTCTGTTCGCTCGCGATGCGCGCTCGTTCGGCTTCCAAATCCAAAAGGTTCTCGCGTTCAACCTGGACCGTTACATCTTGATTGAGTCCGATGAATTTGAGTGGATTTCCTCGATTGTCTTTGAAGACACAGCCTCTGCCTGCCAGCCAAATTTTCCGTCCATCGGGGCGCAGGAACGGAAATCGGACATCGTACGGTTCCCCTTGTTCGACAGCGCGCCGCGCCGCCTCCCGAACCGATTCTTGATATTCCGGATCGATGCGATCAAAGAAGTCGTCCGCGAGGATGTTATTCTCCTTCTCGCCCAACCCGGTCAGAGCGATCTCCGCGGTATCCATCGCCACCATATCGGACTTCAAATCCCAGTTGAAGAACCCCGTATCCCCCTCAGTCATCGCAAGCTTGAGCAACTCCCGGTGCTCACGAAGATCCTGCACCACCTTCTCACGTCTGTCTGCTTCGATCTGCAGCTGCGCGGTCAGTTTCCGCAGTTCGCTCGTTCGGTCGTCGATTTCACGCTGCGCTTCATTCGGCCCTCGAAGGAGGAGAGCTGCGGGGAGGATCCGAAACAGTGCGATCACGGTCGCGAACGAAACCACAGCCGTAGCAAATTTCATCAACCCGGCCAATCGATAAACCGGCCAATAGAAAATCATGGCATCGATCAAATGGGTGATACTGCAAAGCAGAATAAAGGATGCGAAAAGAGCGAAGACGCTGGGAAACGGCACATCCCCTTTTTTTCTCGCGAAAGCGATCATGAGAAGGGGAATCGTGAAATAACACATCCATATCACGACGTCGCTGACAATATGCAACCATCCCCACCACGGCTCTTGATACCAAACCGTGCCGCAATTCCATCTCGCCGGAAATCCTTGCGTTTCCAGCAGGGACGATAGCGATTCCAAAAAGCGTAACATATTTTTCTAGCTTCTCTTGGAGATCGAAACGGTCTTCTCAACGTGAATACCAAAGGTGGCGATCCTATCCCTAACCTTTCCTCGCGTGATGCCGAGAATCTCGGCTGCCTTGGACTGATTCCCCCCGGTCGCCTCAAGGACTTGGGTGAAAAGCCGTCGCTCCATCTGCTCCAATGCTTCGGCATAAAGATTGACTGTCCCCTCGGTCATGCGCGTTGCGACATACTCAAAAAGGGGAAAAACTCTGCTCGTGTCCTGATCCAGGAATTCGGTGCCATCCGTCACATCCTCGTCGTGATGGACGCTGGATGGGCGTTCAACAGGCTGCGCGCTGATGTGCTCGGGTTCGACGCGCGCGCGCTCCATCGGTTCCTTTTCGATCACATGGTTAGGTGCATCAGTTTGTTCCTTTTCATCGAAACGCTCCAAACCTGCTTTCTCCACATGCGGAACAGATTTCGTCTGTCGCCTGCCTTCTTGAACAAAGTCGGGGAGATTCACCGACGCGATGACGGTTCCCGTCGTGTTGAGAACCGATTGCCGTACCACCGACTGCAACTGCCTTACGTTTCCTGGCCAGTCATAATGCTGCAGCAACTCAAAGGCTTCAGGCGAGATTCCTTCGAGCTCAGGGCGTGACATGTCATGTTTGGCACGCCGGAAGAAGTACTCGAGCAGCAAAGGAATGTCTTCGACTCGCTCGCGGAGGGGTGGAAGGAAGATGGTGAAACCGTTCAAGCGATAGAGAAGATCCTCGCGAAACGTTCCTTCCTCGACCATTTCTTCCAAGGGACGATTGGTTGCCGCGATAATGCGAACATTGGTCTGGATTATTTCGTTTCCTCCCACCCGCTCGAACTTCTGTTCTTGGAGCAACCGAAGAACCTTGCCCTGCGTGACCTGGGACATATCCCCGATTTCGTCCAGGAAGATGGTTCCCCCATCGCACTGCTCAAACCGACCGATCCGACGTTTCTCTGCGCCCGTGAACGCTCCTTTTTCATGGCCAAAGAGTTCGCTCTCCAGCAATTGATCTGGGATCGCAGCGCAGTTCACCGCCACATAAGGTCGATCGGCTCGATGGCTGTTCTGCATAATCGCGCGGGCCACCAATTCCTTTCCACATCCACTTTCCCCGCGGATCAAGACGGTCACGTTTTGCGCGGCAACCCGGCCGATCGACTTGTAGACCTCGACCATCGCTTTGGAACGGCCGATGAATCGCTCTGCGTCCGCCATTCCCTCCCCGATCGAGAAGGCGACCGGTTGATCCATGGCCTTTCGAGCGCGCACAGCGCTGATGGTCAGATTGCGAACTTGCTCCACATTCAGCGGCTTCGACAAATAGTCAAAGGCCCCTGCCCGCATCGCTTGAATCGCTGTTTCGCTCGACGTATCCGCCGTGATAAAGATCACAGGGATCTTTCCATTGATCGCCCGGATCTTGCGAAAGAGTTCCAAGCCGTTGTGCTCCGGAAGGAAAATATCCAAAAGAAGCACCGAGGGTTGCTCCTGTTCAATCAGTTGCAGCCCCGAATCCCCGTCGCTCGCCTGAAGCACTTCGAGCCCTTCGTATCCATTCAATCCGGCGCTGACGATGTGCCGA
Source organism: Brakhagea slesvicensis (assembly GCF_052161625.1). Taxonomy (GTDB): domain Bacteria; phylum Planctomycetota; class Planctomycetia; order Pirellulales; family Pirellulaceae; genus JBKCUI01. Next base: position 2,374,922 of record NZ_CP197412.1, on the reverse strand, counting down.
ACCATCCGATCGTCGTCGATCACCAATACCTTTGTCATGAAGCTCTCCAACCAAAACGAATGCCTTCTTATCGGTATGCTGTTTGCTGTGGTTTCCGTCCACTCATCGACGGAACGGGCTTGCCACTCCGCCCCGTACCATCCTCACACTCTCCAACACGAATGGGACTGAACATGCCTATCAACGAGGTACAAGCCTTAAAATCACTCGATGGCAACCGGGATCTCTTGATGGAGTTGGCTGGTATCTTCGCCGAGGACTCTCCCAAGCTCGTCGCGGACTTTCGGGAAGCCGTACTGGCTCGCGATGCCTCGCGAGCCAAACTCTTCGCTCACAGCCTGAAAGGTCTTACCAGCACGTTCTATGCCACAGCGGAAGTGGACCAAATCGCGGTTTTTGAACAAGCCGCATCGGAAGCGGACTGGACGATCCTGGATTCAGCCGCCAATAGCTTGGACGGAATCATCCAGTCGCTCATCCATTCGATGCAAACCGCGCGTTGGTTGAACGCTCAGTAGACACCCTGGTCGATCATCGAGCAATCCAACCGCTCAAGGCCTGGAAAGAACGTTTGGCATGACGCTTGCTAATTTCATCTAAAGCTGGAGGTCCGCTTCGGACGGAGCGCATCCCGGCGATTGCATTTTCGTTTTCATTGGCATCTTGGAGGTTATCGTCATGCTTTCCTGGGCACTCACCTTTTTTATTCTTGCCTTGATCGCGGCATTGTTCGGATTTAGCGGCATTGCTGCGGGTGCGGCTGGCATTGCTCAAATCCTCTTCATCCTCTTCTTGGTCATGTTTGTCGTTAGCTTGATCATGAAGATTGTTCGGGGGAAGTCACCGATGTAGGGGATGGGGTGAGGAGCTCCGATAAGATGGTTCGAAGCTCTTCGCTTTGCAGCGGCTTTTCTAAAAACCGATTGCATCCCGCGCTCATGGCCCGCTCTTGGTCGCCCGGCAAAGGGTGAGCGGTACAAAGTACGATGGGCAGATCTTTGTAAACGGGGTGGGAGCGAAGCAGAATGGTGGCTTCGCACCCATCGACCTCGGGCATATTCATATCCAAAATGATCAGATCGACCGGTTGAGTGTCTAGCGTTTCGACCAATCCCTCGGCGTTGTCGCGAGAAAAGACTTCAAAGCCCATATCGATCAGCTTTCTCGATACGATCCGTTCGGAATCTCGTCGATCATCGATCACCATTACCGTTGTCATACTACACCTCCCTGAGAAAAACTCTTCAGCTTTCGACGCGTTTGCGAGAACGAAGTGAGGAGTGCGGTGGCACCTGCATTTCGCAGCGCGACCAACAAATCATCGTAACGTCGAAGTTTGCCCGGGCGCAGGACAAAGATTTCCTTTTCGTATCCACCGCGGCGCAGGGTACGAATCCAGAACATGGTTTGCCTTACCCCTCCGGGCGGTAGCGCTAAGAGTAAGACCGCGCTGGGATTGATCTGAAGTATCTCTTTGGCAAAGACCTCCGGCATCTCTCCCGAGACATCGACCTTCCACAGCAAATCTGGCTCCATTTGACTGAACTTTTCCAAAAGTATCGTCTCGGTCGCTGCTCGAGCCCCAATCGCTGCGATGGTTTGCTCCCCATGCTCACCTGGGTCAGCCCGAAAGAGGCTCGCCAACGGCTCTTCGTTGAGAACCGACTTCAGTCTCTCCGTCAGCTCGCTCGACGACGGACGCTCCCCTGCAGGCTGCCGTTGAATTCGCTTCGATACCGGAACGAGAATCTCATCGAGCCATTCGACATCGCTCTTCTTCTTGGATTCTTCGACGAGGAGCTCCTTCAGTTTATGGTCGTCCCCAGAAAGGAGCCTTTGATAGGCTCGGAGTGACGGCGGGACTTGCTCCTCGTCGCTGAGCAACGTGACAAAGAACCTGAGACGCGGAACGTATCGCCCGAGCACGACCAAACAAACGGTGAGCGGGGTCGCCAACAACAACCCGACCGCCCCCCAAAGCCACCCCCAAAAAACCGCTGCGGTAATGACGGCGATCGCCGAAACCCCCGTCCGTGACCCGTATAGCCAAGGCTCCAAAAGATTGTTGTAGATCAACTCGAGTACCACAATCATCCCCAACACGACCATGAAAACCGTGTAACCCGGGAACAGAGCGATCGATACCAGAAGGGGTAATCCGGCGCCGATCAAGGGACCGACGTAGGGGAGAAAACGGACGAGCCCAGCCATCACCCCTAGAAACAAGACGTTGGGGAATCCCCGCTGCGGGTCCATGACAAGTCCCACGACCCACAATCCCACCCCAAAAATCACACCATAGGAAGAGTTCAAAAGGAATTGGGCGGAGATGTATCGGCTGATTCGCTCCGACGCTTCCGCTATCGCTTCGGTCGTGACAACATAGTTCCCGCGGCTTACCACCGCGACAAATCGATCTCTCAGGTCATCTCGATTGACGAGCAAGAAGATGGCGAACACAGCGACCAAGCCCGCGGTCCCGATCGGTCCAAAAACGTTCGCGAGATTCCCAAGGAGACTTTGCCAAGGAACTTCAGGGCCCTCCGCTGACCTGCTCTTCCCCTCGTCGCCGCTCTTCTCGTCCGCCGGTTCCTCGGTCTCCGACGTCTCTTCACCTTTCTCCACGATCCGACCGGCCGCACGTTCTTTTTTCGGTTTCGCCAATACCTTCTCAAACTGCTTGCCAACATCTTGCACGGCAGATTGAATCGACTCGACCTTCTTCTCGACCTCACCCTTGTATTTGGGAAAGTCGGACGCGAATTGGGCCATGCTCGAACCCAGAACCACCAGTCCTAGAATCAGCAAGGTAAAAAGCCCCGCCGCCGTCACAAAGACTGCCGACAGGTTGGAAAACCCTCTCTTTTGGATCCAATTGACCACTGGAGATAAGAGGAACGCCAACAACAAACTCAGCGCGAACGGAATCAACACGTCGCGCCCCGCGTAGAGGAGAAACACCACCAAGACCGCCGTTCCTAGATCTGCTGCGAGCTTCACCGACCGCATTGTGGACGCGGACAATACTCGGGAGACAGACTGGGTCATAGTGGGGCACCAAAAGGGAATGCGAGTGGCCGCGATCGACCGCCAGCCAAACAAAACGAACAAACTGACAGGAAGGCAAATGCAGAAAGGCAAACGGTGTTCCAGCGTGCGAAAACCCTCCCTCCTCTCGAGCACTTGGTCGATGATCGATCAAATTGGTCGGGAATCGAACGACTTGATAGGATGCTAATGGTTGGCCCGCCGGTTGCTTTATCATGATTCAACCACGATCCCGCGAGGCTCCGCCTCGTTGTCCACGCAGTGCACGGTGCCATTGCAACGGTGCCATTAAAACGGGAGCTTCGTGACGAAGATCACCTCGAATAAGGAGTCGAACCACCGTGAAGAATGCCGTCGCAGAAACTATCTCTGGATTGGGCTGCCAACGCGTAGACAAAGGATATCGATTTGCCGTTTGGGCACCGCACGCCGACCATGTCTCGGTCATTGGAGATTTCAACGCATGGAACATCGACGCGAATCCTTGCAAGATGGAGGATCAAGGTGTTTGGGTGGTAGAGATTCCGGAAGCGACCGTGGGGCAGGGATACAAGTTCTCGATTCGACGGGGAGAGGAACGATTCGATCGCATCGATCCTCGGGCGAGAGAGGTCTCAAACTCGGTAGGGCACACCTGCATCGTCGAGGATGACTTCGATTGGGAGGGGACTGAATTCACGATGCCCCCCTGGAATGAGCTCGTGATTTACGAATTGCACATCGGGACCTTCCATACCATGGAGGGGCAAGTCGGGACATTTGATAGCGCGATCGAGAAGCTCCCATTCTTGAAGGAGCTTGGTATCAATGCGATCGAACTGATGCCTCTGGCCGAGTTCGCCGGAGACATTTCATGGGGTTACAACCCAGCGCATCCGTTTGCTGTGGAGTCGGCCTACGGAGGCGTGAACGGTTTGAAGCGTTTCATTCGCGCGGCGCACAAATTGGGAATCGCGGTCATCATTGATGTCGTCTACAACCACTTTGGTCCCTCGGATCTGGATCTTTGGCGATTCGATGGATGGAGTGAAAACGACAAGGGAGGCATTTATTTCTACAACGATTGGCGTTCCGCGACTCCTTGGGGAGATACCCGCCCCGATTACGGTCGCCAAGAGGTCCGTCAGTACATCTTCGACAATGCCATGATGTGGCTGGATGAGTTTCGCGCAGACGGTCTTCGCTACGACATGACGCTTTATATCCGAGCTGCCGATCATGACCAAAACAATATCAATGAAGATGGATATTCGCTTTTGCAATGGATCAACACGGAGGTCGCGAATCGATTCCCTGGAAGAATTACCATCGCGGAGGATTTGCAAAATAATTCCAGGCTCACGGAATCCGCCGAACACGGAGGAGGAAGTTTCGACGCCCAGTGGGATGCTGCCTTCGTCCACCCTGTACGGGAAGCGATCACTGCCGTAGAGGATGCACATCGCTCTCTCCAAGCCATTTGCGATGCGATTTTGCACAAGTACAACCATGATGTCTTTGAACGGGTCATCTACACCGAATCCCACGATGAAGTCGCAAATGGGAAGCAGCGTGTGGTTTCCGAAATCGATCCGAGCGAGACACCCAATCGATACGCAGTCAAGCAATCGACGCTGGGAGCTTGTCTGATGATGACTGCACCCGGCATCCCCATGCTTTTTCAGGGTCAGGAATTCTTGGTCGATCAATGGTTTCGAGACACGGTTCCTATCGATTGGTCTCGCGCCGAACAATACGACTCCATTGTTCGCATGTATCGCGATTTGATTGCATTGCGGGCCAATCGATCGCAGCTCACCGCAGGTTTAACTGGTCAAAAAGTTCAGATCTTGCATTGCAACGAGGATGAGAAAGTCATCGCGTTCCATCGCTCCAAAGAGGGGGGACCGCACGATGATGTGGTGGTGGTCCTGAAGTTTTCGGATCAAGCAACACGTGACTATCGCATCGGATTCCCCACGCCGGGCCATTGGAAATTGGTTTTTAACGGGGACGCCGAAGTCTATGGCGAGCATCAGGATGGAACGCAAGCCGAGGGGATCGATACCGAAGCAATCGCTTACGATCATCAAGGCCAATCGGCCAACGTCCACTTGGGTGCATACTCGTGTTTAATCTATACGCTGGAATCGGTCAGCACAGCGGAAGACCCGGCTTAAGTCGTAGGAGTGCTCAAAGGCCGGTCATCGACCATCTTGGTTGGCGACGGAGCATCAAAAGCCGAATTATCCATGCAATTCCATGTTGGCACGCCGAATGCTTAACTTTGAGATGAGAAACGGAAACGCGTTGCTAGGAATCGTCCGAGCAATGGTGCGTTCACACAGGACACGAGATAGCTGAAGGAGAACAAAATGGTTGCTCAAGAAACGCTTGCTGGAAACTGGCACAAGGTCGTTGGTGCGATCAAGGAGAAGTTCGGTCAAATTACAGGGGATGACTTGACCCGTGTTCAGGGGAACGTGGATCAGTTGATCGGACTGATTGAAAGAAAGACTGGGCAAACTCGCGAGCAGATTGAGGCATTCTTAACCGATTGTTGCGATCGGGCTGGGACTGCCTATAACAGAGCCTCCGATATGCTTGAGGAAGGGATCCATCGCGTCAGCGAGCAAGCGGACCATGGCTACCAAGTGGCCAAGGACACGGTTTCGAAGCGGCCGATGGAATCGATTGCGATCGTGGCTGGATTGGGCTTGCTCGCCGGTATCGCCATTGGCGTTTCGATGGCATCTCGCAAGTAGATTGAATCTTCGCTATGCACTCCTCCAATGAATCGACAGAAATCCAACAACGCATGGAGCGTTTGCGCGAGCAGAGTCGGACGCATGCGTCCGAAGTGGTTCGCCAATCGCAGCGTATGTTGGACTGGAAAGAGCATATTCGATCCGCACCCGTAACGACATTTGCGATCGGTGCATTAGCGGGTTTCACCTTGCTGTACCGTCGAGCTGGTTCGACGGTCGCAACTGGTTCGGCAGTCACAACTGGGGTTTTACCCATTCGGTCCAGTACGGTTGCCGCTTCACCACCTCCGGTCACCAGCGCAGGCCACTCGGTACGTTCGATGGTGTTATCGATGGCGACATCGTTTTTGCTGTCGTCCGGGAAGCGAGCCCTGTTGCGTGGACTTCAAACCTACCTTGCCCAATCCCATCATGGTCAGCAATCGAATCAACCAGACAGTCAACGGGATCTCCAACGGGGCTCCCACCCGGAACGGTTCCCTTCCTCCCTTCGATCGCCGGATAACTAGGCCTATGGCAGCGCGTCGCAAGGAACCTCCGTCATCCGGCCTTCTTACTGACTGGGTGCACCGTTACCCCGCATCCACGCTGGTGGGAGGCTTCCTGGTTGGTGGGATTGTGGGTTGGTTAGTGTCGAGGCGAAAATGAGTAGCACGTATCAACGATCTCCATCACCCCTATCCGGACTGGTTCGATCATCAGCCCAGCTGGCGGGGGATCTTTTGGAGATGGGTGAGCTGCATTGGGAGCTGGCTAGACAGGACTCTAAGGAGGCTTGCCGAAGAGCCATAGCACCCATGGCATTGATCGCGCTCGGGATGGCAGGATCCATTGCGGGTTTGCCCCTCCTAGGCATGGCCGTTGCCTCGGTTTTGATGGAGCAAGCGGACTGGAGTCCCTGGGCAGCCTATTTGGTGTCAGGCTCGGGAATGATGCTCTTGTCGATTGTGCTTGCCGGATTGGGAGGCTGGGGACTGAGTCGCTCGCTCCGAACCTTTTCCAGATCCACCCACGAATTATCTAAGAACCTCGCTTGGCTCAAATCGCTTGCGAGAGAAACATCTACTTCAGAATAGAGGATCCACTATGTCGAATACATCCGTTTCCAAAGGGGAATCAACTCGAACCAACTCGCGACCGAACGCTCCTCGGTCCAACTCCAACTCCAACTCCAACTCCGAGGAATCCGGTGACTTTGAAGTCATGGTTGGATCGATCGGCGATTCGATCAAGGAGTACGGAGGGAAGCATCCTGCGGTGGTTGGCTTCAGTATTTTCCTAGCTGGATTTTACTTGGGCTGGAAGATCAAGCCTTGGTAACCGGCTTGAAAGCTTCTATGTGAGTCTCGCGCATCGCGATGCCATCGCATTGGAAGCAAGGTGGATCGTCATACTTCAGCAATCGAATTCCTTCGAGTCTGCTGCCGGCGATCCACCCGACCACATCGTCTTTAGCGGGTACGAAGCGAACCGGTGCACCTTTGCCCGGCAACTGCGGTGCTGGGTGCTCGCGATCACCGGAAAGAATGCGAATCAACAACCGACCGCCCGGTTTGAGGATTCGGATCGATTCGTGCAATAACCGCTCCTTTTCATCCCTCGCGAGAGGGACATTGAGACTCCCCCGCAATCGAACTTCATCGACGCTGTTCTCGCACGCATCGGACCGGAGTGGAATGGTTGTGCCCAGCATGTGTTCCCACACGATTGCATCCTCGGGAAGCGTAGAGCTGGTCATCACCTCCAGGGATTGCCCTACCCCACGCTGGTCGAGTTCATCGTCATCGAGGGTGTAGAACTCCCAAAGCGTGCCATCGGGGTCTTGAACCCAAAACTTGGTCTGTCGCGCATAGCAGCACTCGACCCCTTCCTCACGTTGAGAGCGAATACCGGCCCGCTCTAAACGCTCTTGAACACTCACCAATTGGCGAGCATCCGGCAGGCGGATGCCCAAATGGTTGAGCGTTCCACCTCCGCATCGACCGTTCGGTTCTAGCGACACGACCAATGGCGGATGATCCGGCTCGAACTTCGCGTAGTCATCTCGCCGCTTATCAGGCTGGCGGTCGAAGAGGATGCTGTAGAAACGAACCGATTTCTCCAAATCGGAAACGTTGAGCGAGATGTGAAATCGGGCAACTTTGGTTTCGACGATGGGCAATGCCCCAGCAAGCAAACTCATTTTGGTTCAGCCTCACAAAAATGGGGAATCGGTGTTAACCAGGCGGCGATCGCCAAAACAAACATAACCGCGGACAGCGTTTGAAAGATACTTGTGTAGGAAGAGGTCCACTGTTTGGAGAAGGAAAATACCAGGGGACCCGATGCGGATGCCAAGACCGTCAGCATCTGAGCAACCCCCTGAATCTTTCCGAGTTCTCTCTGTCCATATAGCTTCGCCCAAGTGGCGAAGAACAGCAATGCCACGGCCCCGGACGCAAGTCCAATCGCTGTTCCATAGAGGAACGCATGCCACGTGTGCGTCGCCCACGGGAGACCGGCTAGGGAGAGAGATGTGACCGAAAGGGAAATGGCGAGGAGCTTCGATAGTGAAACAAAGTTGACCATCCAACCGAAAAGAAACTTCGAGGCCACGGCGATGATGCTGATCCAAGTGAGGACCTGGAAGTAGGTCTTCTCATCAAATCCCCGTTCTCGGAAGATATCGACGTTGAAAAGTGCCACTCCGCTGTAGATCATCCCCCATAGCGCGATCGTGCAGCTAAACATCCAAAATGCGGGGGTCTGCAACGCCATCCTCAAACTCGCTCCTCCCTCCTTGGAAGTCGGGTCCTCGATGCCATCCGGATGTTTTTGCCCCCCTAGGAGGAGCGAGCTGAGAGAAAGGATTAACAGGGCAATCCCCACGCAGGACCAAACTGATCGCCAGGGAAGTTGGTAGTCGGTCAGCGCGATCCCTACTCCTTGGATCAATAGCAAGTGAAATGGCATCGCGAGCACGGCGTAAAGGGCCATCGCCACCCCTAGATGTTTCCTCGAAAAGGATCGCGCGACGATGCTCAAACTAACCACGGAAAGAGCGCTCTGACCCAACCCTCTCGAGAGAAGGATGCCAACGAAAAGTGCTTGCCATGACTCGACCGAGGCCATCCACATCACTGCGAGGCCAAGGAGAATCATGTTTCCTGTCAAAACCGCTCGACGATCGACGCGATCGAGAAGCCATCCCACGGGCAAACAAAAAGATGCCCCCAAGATGGTTCCCCAAAAGTTCAGCGATGCGAAAAAGACACGCCCGGCAGGATCATCGAGATGCAAATCTTGAAGGAGTGGCTCGGTAACCATTCCGAGCCCGTGGGTTCGACCTGGATAGGTCGCCGTCATCGCCATTGCACCGATGACGATCGGCAGCCATCCCCACGATAGCCATTCGAACTGCAGCCGCAGTTTACTACTGGAAATAGAGTTGGTCTTCATGTCCGGAGGGAATTCTGGAGCGGATCCAGGAGTGGAATTCTTGGTAGTGTTTGTGGTACTGCTGGCCGCCATCGGAACGAGCGTTGTAACTGATGAAATAGCCGCGGCGCGATGTTTCGCTCGTGTTGGCGGAGGAGCGATGGGGAACCAAGCAGCCGAAGATTGCGATGTCTCCTGGATCCAGAACCAAAGGGACCGGTTCGCACATCATCTGGCCTTCGGTAAGAACATGGTGTTTTCCATCCATCGGCGCGAGGTACCCATTCAAGTGCCCTCCTGGATACACCTCGGTTGCCCCGCTTTTCTCGGTGAAGGGATCGATCGCGACCAACACGGTTAGAAAGGAATTCGGGAATCCGGGCCAAGCGATCCAGTCTTGGTGAAGGGAGGCCCCCGATGCACCCGGCGGTTTATAGATCAACTTGTCTTTGAAAAGCTCTGCAGGCTCCTCGTAGAGATCAAAAAGAACCGAGAGCAGTCGGTCGTCGATCGTCAAACTCTTGGCCATGGGCGACAAATCGGCAATGGGATCGAGAACTTCGAGAAGATTCTCGCCCGTCGCATGATGGGGCTTGAACCGAACTCGCAGATTACGAGGATCGAGAATCTCTCGGTGTTCGGTGAGGACACGATCCACGTCCTTTCCTAATTCTTTGATCTTCTCCGGTGCAAAGAATTGTTTTAGAACCAGATACCCTTCTTCGTGATACCTTTGGATCGCGGTCTCATCTAATAAGCGATGGGAGTTGCTGTGAGAAGTTTCGCTAGTTGTCACTTTGTATCACCTCACCACCGCTGCGAGTCGCCAGGGCGCGCCAGATAGTCAGCTCGATCGAGTCGCTGACCAACCGAACACTTCCATCGCAATACGAAGCATTGACGCCGCCGGTGTGGCGACTGCGAGCGGTCGAAAGACCATGAGCGGAGCTGCGGGTGATAGGATCGGACCCTGTGAAATTGGCGACGCAGTCGGCGTTGTTTCGATCGTTTGGGGCGAAGTAGTGGTTGTAGCTGGTGCAACGGGGTTCTCCTGCTACCCAGGTATACATGCGGCGTTGATTGAAGTTGACTCGGAGGCTCGACTGGCAGTTTGCGACGGATGTCTCGGCCCCTGGATTCACGTACATGGTTTGGGGTCGTAGTTCCGATCGATTGCTCAGCACGGTCGATTCGGGACCTTCGCCGAGGATCCTTTCGGAGACAGCGATGGTGTTGCTCGAGCCATCGTAGATGTCGGTAATGCGAGTCCGCGACTGGGCGTAGAATGTTCCATCGGCGTCCCACGGTGAGCCGAGCCAACCGGTACGCCCCCTCGTCGTGCCGGTTCCCATGCAGAACGAGTAGTTGGTTGGGGCCAAATCACCGACGATGCCATATGCGTCCCGGCATACTGCTTCCCCTTTGTCGGAAGGGCAAACGAAGCTGGGAACGCGTGTTTGCACCGCCAGCGGGGATTGGATTCCATAGGGTGGAACGAGTTGGTACATCGTCTGTCGCAAGTCGATTGCGTTGTAGACGTTGGATTGTTCGAGGTAGGGGGTAAGGAGGGCCAGGGTCCCCCAGAGATCGAAGTAGCCGGGAGCCCCACCGATCGACTGCGCTCGATAAGCTGCTGGCAGAACCTTCATCGCCGCTTCGTGGTTGTGGGAGGCCAAGCTCAATTGTTTCAGATTGTTCTGGCACTGCATGCGTCGCGCTGCCTCGCGGGCGGCTTGAACGGCTGGTAGGAGAAGCCCGACCAAGATCCCGATGATGGCGATGACCACGAGGAGTTCGACCAACGTAAAGCCTCGCCACGTTTGATTTGCCCGCATACCGATGCCCCTTGATTCCAAACATATGCTCAAACGAACGTTTGAGTATTGGAGCATTATGGGGGTTGGGTCAGGGAATGCAAGCGGGTTGGGAGCGGGTACTACTCGTCTCGATCGAGAGATTCGTACAATGCGGACCATCGCTGCTCGATGAGTTCCGACTTGCGCTCCACCGTTCTCGGCACGATTCCCAATTTGTCGGCTATCTCCCGATTGCTGAGCCCATCGAGCTTGAGCTTGGCGACCTCTTTGGCGATGGGGTCTTTGATCTGGCGGATCATCCCTTGCCAGCAATCTACGATCTCAAGGATCTGGAAATCGGACTCGGAGTCCTCCGAGAGAAAGGAATCCAGATCGTGATCGATGGTTTCGAGGGCATCCTCCAAAGTCCCGGCGAAAGGGACATGATGACTGAGGTTCTTCCTGGATCGCCATCGATCGATCACCATGCGGTGGGTGATGAAGATCATCAAATACCATAGGTCATTTCGATTCTGAAGATCGGGAAAATGGCCTTGCTCTACTTTTTGGCACACCGAGGTGAGTACTTGGATGGCGATGTCTTCCCCATCTTCATAGATCGGTTTTCCTCTCCGGATGCGAGCTTCCGAAAGCTTTCTTAACCGCCCAAAGTATCTTTCGACCAGCTTGCGGATTGCATCTGGATCCCCCATTCGCATCGCTGAAATCCACCGTGTCACGGAACCTGGCCCGCCTTCGGAATGATTCATACGAGAGATTTCTATCAAACGCGTCGAGTGTAGTAGATGCCATACCAATGGCATTCCAATTAGAATAAGTGGGTTGGGCAGCGGGCTCGAAGTTTAGTTGGATGCTGGCGACGTTTCAATACGACTGGGCTGCCCTGCATGCCCTTTGCCGCAATCCTCGTCGAGCGTTAGAAACCCTCCCGTTCACCGAGCCCGTTCACCGAGCCCGTTCACCGAGCCCATTGAAGAAGCGAACTTTAGCCCCAGCCTTCAAACCGTAAGAAACCCTTGTATTTCGACACAAAACTCGGTTCTTTTTCAGAAAAGATAAGCCTGGTCGGAATATAGGATTTCTTGGGTTTTTATGGTTGCAACACCCTTTTTTCGTCTCTATTCTCCGGTGCGAGATGTCGTTCAAAGGACTAATGATGAACTCCACACTGCACCGATTGGGTTGCTCCATCTCAGACCTTCGTGCTCTCGATTTCCTCGAGCAGCGCGAGCGGATCTGCGATGCTTTCGAGGCGGACTTACGATCGGGGTCACGACCCCATCCTCAGGATTTCGCCTCGCTGGGATCCCCCGAGTATTCGATGAGGATACTTCGCGAGCTGATCCTGATCGAGCAGGAGTGGTTGGATCAGGCCGAACGCATCGATCGCCCATCGGAGGTCCCTCCCGAGCCCGGGGAACTCCGAGAAACCGTACGTTCGAACGCCCCTTATCCGTCAGCCCCGGATGAGACTTGGACGGACAAAGAAGGTGATCGGACTGCAGAGTCCGCTCGACAACGCGATCAAAATCCCGATGAGGCTGCTGGTGACGCATCCCGCCTCCCTCCTCATTTTGATCGCTATTTGGTTCTACGATTATTGGGGAAAGGAAGTCACGGGTTTGTCTTCGAGGCGGAAGACGTCGCCATCCGCCGCCGGGTAGCCCTCAAGCTCCCGATCGACTTCCTCCACACGCCCGGGGGATACTCCCAACGCGTCATCGCCGTCTCGTATGCTCGCGAGGCGGCAAAGGCTAGTTTGGTATCCCACCCCAATATCGTAAGAATCTTTGACGTGGGGGAATGGCAAGGGATTCCTTACCTCGTTTCGGAATTGGTTCGCGGAAGACTGCTTTCCGAGCTCCCTTCCGACGTGTTGCCCGACGATGCATCCGTCGTGCGACTCTTTCTGGAATTGCTCCAAGGTGTTCGCGCGGCCCACCAAGCCGGTGTCATCCACCGCGATCTCAAGCCTTCCAACGTCATGGTCGAAGCCCGAAGCCTCGAACCTGACCTCCTCGCTTCCGACGATGGAACCCCATCGGACGAGGCCGCCCCGTCGCTGAATCCCTTCGACTCGAACGAGTACAAGGTTCGCATTCTCGATTTCGGCGTCGCCAAATCGTTTCATTCCACGACCTCGGCAACCCTCGATGGTCAGTGGATCGGTACTCCTCATTACATGAGCCCAGAGCAAGCCTCTGGGATATCCTCCCAGGTCGATGCTCGGTCTGACATCTTCAGCATCGGTGTCATGCTCTTCGAAAGACTGACCGGGAAGCTGCCATTCGATGGGGATCCCATCACGGTCACGTCGTTGATTCGAGACCAACAAGCTCCTTGTGCGAGGTCGATTCGTCCCGATCTTCCACCCCCGCTCGAAACCATCATCGCGCGCTGCTTGGCGAGAAATCCAGCCGATCGCTATCGGTCGGTAGACGAATTGTCTCACGACCTCTCCGCTTGGTTGATGGGGGAACCGATCTCTCTGGTTCCATCCATCCCCTTCAATCCTTCGCAGGTTCAGATCCATCGCGGTCGACAGGGCCTGGTCCAGATTTCCATCGCAACCCTATCCCTGGCCCTCGTATTCGGTATCGCGTACTGGATCGTCTCCTGGACACAAAATAAGAAGGGTAGCGGTATTCAACCTCTAGCCAATCTCTCGAACGCCGAAACGGGTTTGTCCGGCAAGGCCTTGCCGATGATAGAATCGTCACTTCGCGATTGGTTTGTGTCCTCGGACCCGAAACACTTGAAGTCTTGGTACCAAGCCTACGCGAGCAGCCCATCCTTTGCGAAACAGCAGCTCGAACCGTTCCTAACATCGTCTCCTTCCACCCCGACTGAGCCTTGGAAGGTCCAGTTGCTGCAGTCGCTCCTATCCTCAGACGAATCTAAATCGAACTCCGTCGACCTTTCGAACTTCGCCTCGAAGAATTTTCACCAAGCGTTGACGCGGGGAAGCGAAAACGACTGGATTTTTCTGCTGGAACGAGCCGACCCACGCCTTGCCGATACCCTCTTTGAAAGCCTCTCGGAAAGCTCGAGTGGAACCCATCGCGCTCGGTTAATTCGACTCCTCTCCCTTTGGCACCAATCGAGTCAATACGAAGCACGGATCCTTCGTTTGCTTCAATCCGTCGCGACAAGCGAACTGCTCGACGTGTTCGATGCGATAAGAAACCATCCTGAACGATTCGATGCACCGATCCAAAAGGAGATGGAACCGTTTCGAGCTGCATTGCCGCGTGCCGAAGCACTTCCAGAAGAACTGAATCCAAAATGGTGTGGCAGGCTTTCCTTGGCAGCATGTATTCTCAACGACTGGGAATGGGTCGATGAAGTCCTTGGATTCTGCAACGACATACGCCCTCGCACCTATTTCCTATGTTCGTTTCCCTATTCGGGTATCGAACTCGAAACGATTATCGACCGATATCGAAATGCAGACGATGATTGGCACTCAACCGCCATGCTTACCTGCATGGCGTACACCCCGAAACAAGATATCGATACCGATACCTTCGAGCTGCTCGTCGCTCAATTGGCAGACATCTACGGTCATCACCCCTCAGCCGGTGCGCACGAATTGAGCCGCGAGATCTTGATTCGGTGGGGGTATCGATCCAAAGTCGATTGGCTCGATCAAACACCTGGGCTCGAGGAAATCGTCGAATCGAGGAACTGGTACCACACCGAACATGGCTTACGCATGGCGATCATTCGCGCCCCTCGTGTCTTTTGGTACGGATGTTCGTTGGAAAAGCTCTATTCCCACGACGATCCTTTGACCCTCAAAGTCTTAGACCACACGATGGCGTTCAGCACGGAGGCAATCTCCAATCAACTCTATTCGAATGTTCGTCCCGATATTGGAATCCGCTTCGACGAAGGTACCGCGCAGGAGCCTTATCTGTCGGCCAAATTCGATGATATGAAACAATTCTGCCAGCGATTGAGCGCGTTAGAAGGGATCGACGACCCGGCTACCGAGTACCGCTTGCCGACATTGTCGGAATGGGAATGCTTGGCCCGAAGCAGCACCATCTGTGAATCCTGGTATGGCGGCTACGAGGAATGGCTCGCGGACTCAGCTAACATTTTGAAACATTTTACGCCAACGGGGTGGGTGATGAACGCTAGGCTGAGTCCTCGTGAACTTGTCGGAACGACCAGTATCGAACACAGGGCCTATCCCAACGAAGAGGAAGCCAAGAGGTTCGAAGTCCTTTTGTACGCCAAGGGTGGATATCACTCCACCCGAAAGGGCCCTGTGCCTGATCATCTCAACTCATTCACAACGAACAGAATTCTGGTAGAGACTGCATTTCGCATTGTGCGAACGCTGACTCTCCCTCCACTCCAAACGGACTAAGAACTTTTCATGAGCCAAAACGTAAACAACGACAGCGATTTATCTTTGTCTTACGAATGCGTTTTTGAATGCAATGGGTCCGTGTGGGTGCTTATCAGCGGTAATCCTCCCCTAGGCTACATCTGCCAGCCACCCTCCGGAAGTTGCTCTTCAGGCGAGCTAGGCCAGCGCGTTGCCTATCCACCCATTCTCGAGTAACCCTTCGCGGTTCACCGATGTGTCGATTGAATCCAACCGCAGCCGAGCGCTCGGCTACCTCGAAAGACCGCTGCGAGTTGCCCCGGTGAGACTCCAAAGGTTGGATCGTGAAACCGTACGTCAAAACTCCCATCGCTATGTCGCTGGACCATGGCTGGTTGCGGTTCGGAGTTGTATCGAATCTGCACCTCAGCCTCGAACGGAATCGCCCAGGGAAGATCTTCCGTCAACCAGTTGCTATCGATCGCTATCAACGATGTCCTTCCCAACGACTCATGCGGTCCGATCACCACTTGTCGCTTCTCCGCATCGATCGAAGTCACAAAGTATGGGGATCCCATCGCGACGCCGATCCCCTTTCTCTGCCCGATGGTAAAGCCCTCAATGCCCGCATGCGTCCCGACGACGCGTCCATCTTCGGTGACAATCTCTCCCGGCTCGGAAACTCCTGTCTTGTCTCGAATGAACTGCGCATGCTGGCCGCTTGTCACAAAGCAAATCTCTTGACTATCTTTTTTGTCGGCAACTCGTAAACCCACCTTGCCAGCCATTTCTCGTATTTCCGGCTTGTGATAAATCCCGACGGGCAAGAGCATGCGTGACAAGTTCTCTTTGGGAATCCCGGTCAGCACGTAGGCCTGGTCTTTGTCGTTGTCCAATCCGCGGTGCAATTCCCACTCACCTGTTTCTCCCTGCACCATCCTGGCATAATGCCCTGTGGCCACGTAGTGGGCTTCGGCTGCATCGGCGTAATCGAACAGCCGTCCGAACTTGATCCAGTTGTTGCATTGCACGCACGGGTTCGGGGTCCTCCCATGTTGATATTCATCGATGAAGTAATCGACAATCCGTTTGAAATCCTCTTCCAAATCCAGGGCGTAAAAGGGGATCCCCAGGCGATCCGCCACGCGTCTCGCATCGGCCGCGTCGCTCGCCGAACAGCACCCTTGCTTGTGGTCCAACCTCCCCTGCAAGATCGGCAACAGCGGGTTGGGCTTTCCTGCGTCCAACTCGCATGCCTCGCTCGACTTTTCACCGTGTCGCATGAATACGCCGATCACTTCGAAGCCTTGCTCTAAAAGCAAACTCGCAGCGACACTCGAGTCGACCCCTCCGCTCATGGCCAAGACTACTCGCTTCGCATTCATCACGCTTCCAGTATCCTTCTCTCAAACAATTTTCGTATTCGTGCATCTCGCAACGTATCGGCAACCCATCGGGCGCCGTCAAATGGGCCGTGTTGGGTATGCGCGTTGGGTACCGATACCACGTAAGCACCCGCGGATACCCCGGCTCGCGTCCCGGTGGGACTATCCTCCAATACCAACATCGATCCCGCGTCGACACCCATCCGTCTAGCCGCCTCCTCATAGATGTCCGGGTGGGGTTTGCCTCTCGGGACATCGGCTGCCGTCAACACAAAATCAAATCGATCGAAAATACCGACTTGCGTCAACGCCTTTGTCGCAAAACTTCGCGTGGAACTGGTCGCTACGCACCTTGGAAGACTTTGACTCTCGACATGATCGAGCAATTCCTCCAAACCGGGCATCAATGCCAACCGCGTCGGCAAAAGCTCTTCGAAGATCTCATCCGTCTCGCGCTGCAAAGCCTGCCAAGTCTCCTGCAATCCTTCGGCCGCAATCAACACGCCAAAGGCTTGGGGGGCTGGAAGACCAATCATCCGCTGACGGACCTCTTCGCGATATGCTCTTCCCCTTCGCCCCATGAGGATCTCCCCCACTTCACCATACAAATCCTCCGTGTTGAGCAACAATCCATCCATGTCGAATGCGATCGCCTCTATTTTCGTGGATAAGTTGTCGATTGCCTGTTTCCCCATGTCTCTCGTGTTTCCAAGTACCAACACCGCGAATTTCGATGTTCAAAGCTCACGGTTTCATCAACGTCTCTTCCTTCATTTTCATTCGCTCCACCGACAGGTTATCCACACACCTCCGTCTGGATCCCACCAAGCCTTTTCCAAGCGTTGGTGGTGAAAATCGATGGTTGTGTACAAATCCTCGTCCCCTACTACTAATACAACATATGTTTAAATCTATATAGATAGACCTAAGAGCCTTCCAAATCCGATGGACGCAAAACGAGTCGACCGATCGCGATCGCTTTCCCCGTCGAAGGATCGCAATCGACCCATGTTCCTGAGAGCCGTACATCCTCCGTTGCCACATGGAAGGAGTTGGGATCGAAGGTAAGGGTCGTATTCAGAACAGGTGTGATGGAACGCCCCAGGATGCTTTCGTAAGGCCCCGTCATGCCGACATCGCACTGGAACGCGGTTCCGCCCGGCAGGACGCACTCGTCGGCGGTAGGGACGTGTGTGTGGGTCCCTAGGATGGCGGTCACACGCCCGTCTAGATACCGAGCCATGGTCTGCTTGTCGCTGGTCGCCTCTCCATGAAAGTCGACGAGGCGAACCCTGCAATCCTCTGGCATCCGTTGCAAGACACGATCGACCGCCAAGAACGGACAATCGACGGGACGCATGAAGACGCGACCCAATAAACTGACGATGCCAATCGAAAAGCCGAGCGTGGTCTGAATCGTGCAGAACTCCTGCCCCGGAGCGCCGGGGGGGAAATTTGCCGGTTTGACGATATTGCCAGCGGTGGTGAGAACGGTCGCAATCTCACGCTTTTTGTAGATGTGATCTCCCAAAGTGATGGCATCAACACCGGCCTCCACCAATTTCTTGTACTGATTGACGGTCAGGCCAGCCCCATCGGCGGCGTTTTCAGCATTCGCGACGATCGTATCGATTTGACCAAAGCTCCGAAGCCACGGAATCGCTTGGCATACGATGGAGACACCTGGTTTCCCAACGATGTCTCCGACGAGGATCAAACGATGATGGTTCGCTGGTTTGGCGGGGAGTTGCGGTAGTTTCAAGTTCATATTCAACGAGGCTTGCGAGCGTAGACTTCGATCAAAGGTCCCAAGTGCAGGCGAGATTCCCAGTAGTAAACGGACGATTTGATCCACTTGCCACAAGGCAATCGGCTGTCCAAGGATTGATTTCGACGCGGGGTTGCGGATTGTTCGATCGTCAACCCCATACCCTGGAGCAATCGAGTCAAGGTTGCGAGCGAGAAGAAGTGGAGATGGGTCGATGGGACGGAGTTGGACGGTCTTGGTTGGCGAAGAAAGAGCTCGCGGATTCGATCAAACAGATCGCCGAACTCGTAGGGAACTTCGACCACGAGAACGCCGCCAGGCTTTAACGCATCGATGAGTTGTTGAATACGGAGCTTGGGCTCGCGGAGATGCTCTAAAACATGGCTGAGATGAATGCAGTCGTACGAGCTTTTAGGAAGTCGAATCGATTCCACGCTCCCGACGAGGATGGGAATGCCATAGTTCACCTTGGCATAGGAAGCGCATTCAGGACTGGCCTCGATGCCTTGCACGTCCCAACCCAGCCTTTTGGCTTCGGCGAGAAAGAATCCTCGCGATGCGCCAACATCGAGCAGTTTTCCAAGTCGGGGGAGCAATCGATTTAGAGTGTCGAAGCGAGGAGCCAACTGCTCCGATACATGGGGGCCGCTGATGGCAAACGCTTCTCCAGCGGAGTCATACGACTCGGCATAGTCCGCGGAATCATATATTTTTTGGACTGCCTCTTCATCGGGAAGGGGGAGTAAGATGCCTTGACCACACCTATCGCAACGGTGGACGGACGCATCGGGAAAACGAGAACGAATGACGCGGGTCGTTGCGACGTCGGGGTTCCAATGATTGGACTCGCATACCAAGCACGCAGGATGAATTATGGGGTAGGATGAAGACATTTTCCCAGTTTAGCCACGTGTCGCGGGAGTCGCGGAGTCGATCTTGTCCAGCCAAAGCGCATTTTCGGAAAAACCGCTACCTGGTCGCGTCGAATTGGTCATCCACGGACTCTCGGGAGGTGGCTCAGAGCGACAGATGGCCTGCTTGGCAAACCATCTGGTGAAGAAGTCGGATGTCCGACTTGTTACGCTCTCTTCCGCCTCGGACGATCGATACCGATTGGATGAACGGATCGAACGCAGAGGGCTTGGGTTGGTCTCGTCGACGGGAGGTTGGTTGCAAGGTCCCCTTGGAAATTGGCAACGCATAAGGGCGCTGAAAAACGATGCGCACGATTGGCACGCAGACTTGGCTATTTCCTTTTGCGATTCCACCAATATCGTCGCGCTTGCGGCATGGGCCAAGAAATTCCCCGTCGTCATTTCCGAACGGAGCGATCCCAGGAAACAGAAGCTCTCTTTCGTTTGGGAAACGTTGCGAAGAATTCAGTATCCACGGGCAACCCGGTGCGTCGTGCAGTCGGACGATTTGAAGGAACACTTTCAACGCACGCTCTTTCGCAAATCGCCCGAGAAAGTCGTCACCATTCCCTCCGCGATCGATGCACCGTCGTTTGACGTAGAGGATTGGATCGAGAATCGCAGCCGGCGGAATCGCTTCACCTGCCTCTACATGGGGAGATTCTCCCGCGAAAAGAGAATCGATCGAATCTTGAATGCTTGGTCGCATCTTGCTGCGCACCATCCCGATTGGAGCCTCAAGCTAGTCGGTGATGGCCCCGAGAAATCGCGATTGCATTCCCTGGCGAATGCGAGCATCCAACCCGAATCGATTCAATGGGAGCCATGGACCACCGACGCTTGGAAGGAATGGCAACAAGCCGATCTGTTTGTCCTGACCAGCGACTACGAAGGGTTCCCGCAGAGCGTACTGGAAGGGATGACGGCAGGATTGCCTAGCGTCGCGATGAACTGCTCTCCTGCGCTGGCGACGCTCTATCACCATTCCCAAGCAGGTCTGTTGGTCGAAAGCGAAGCGGAGTTCGTGTCAGGCTTGAAGCGATTGATGTCATCCGTCGAAGAGCGCCGCGATATGGGATGGGAAGCCCACCAAGCCGCGATGCCTTACCGATGGCAAAACGTTGCGCCGAGGTGGGAGCAAGTCATCGTCAGCACCGAGGCTTGAGGAAGGTCGACCTCGATCGCGGACGTTACGTTCGCCTTATCGAGCAAAGAAGTCTCTTTCTTCTTCACGACTCCCCCCAACTCATTGCTGAATATGTGTTGATTCTAACTACAAATGTAGTTACCGTGACGCTTTGTGTAATAGAATGAGTTTCGCGGATGGTGCCTTGGGGAGATTTGCATGAGTAGAAAACGGGCCGAATTGTCGGCATCGCAACTTGAGATCATGAAAATCATATGGGAACGTGGCGAGACGACGATTTCGGAAGTTTGGCAAGAACTGCAAACACGACGCAAAGTCGCTCGGGCGACGGTGCAAACGGTCATTGGTCGATTGGAAGAAAAAGGCTGGCTCAAACATCGAGAGATTGGCCAAGCCTTCATGTATTCGGCCGTAAGCGAGCAATCTGAGATCCAACGTAACCTGGTGGATAACCTTTGCAATCAAGCGTTCGATGGCTCGGCCTCGGGTCTGGTATGGACCCTACTCGATAGCCGTGGTGTTTCGAAAAAGGATTTGGAACGTATTCGTGAATTGATTTCTAAAGCAGAAGGTCAGAAAAATAGGAGAGGCAAATCATGATGGTTCTGTTTCAACTCGGCGCACAGAGCGACTTCCTGGCATGGATGATTCGGGCTTTCGCATTCTTAACATTCGTTCTCGCCGGTGCTTGGTTGCTAGCCCGATTTGCAGGAAGAAACAATCCTGCGTTTCGCTCTACCGTTTGGACAACATCCATTCTGCTTACGTTGCTATTCCCGGTAATGGCATGGCTAGGCCACGTCAACGAAATGCAATGGATCCGAATACCAAACCTTGGCTACCATCCAAGGATCGAATCGGGAATTGATCAGTCGACAATAGCCTCTCCGAATTCTTCCAATAACGCACGTCGCATTTCGCAACCCGCAGCCCAATCTGGTCTACGAAGCCGAACCCCAGAAGTACCAAGCGAGGCCATCTCGCCTAACAATCCGAATGTAGATATCACTCCAGCCCCCGAAACCAAGAACGCAACCGATCCAACAATTGCCCCAGCAGGTAATGAAAAGTGGTTCGAACAAATCGCTATCGAGAGCTTCATCTTCATTTGGGGCATTGGAGTCGTCTTTGGCATCGTTCGATTGGCGCTCACCATGGCAGGGATTCGTCGTCTCTTGGCGATCGCTCGTTTTGAGCAAGCACCGAGGCTCGAACGAATCGCTCAAAGTGCACGCGAGTCGATTGGCATGCATTGGCAACCGACCATTGGAACCTCCGAACATGCAAACTCCGCGTTCGCGGTCTTTCACGGCCTGCGAGGATGCATAGTTCTACCCGAGAGGATGGTACGCGAGTTGTCGGACACGGAGCTGAGGGATGTGATGACGCACGAGTGCGCTCACTTGCATCGATTCGATCCGATTCTTGGAATGCTTCAAGCGATAGCGACGATTGTTTACTGGCCGCACCCACTGATCTATCTGGCAAAGCGGGAGTTTATCCAATCGCGAGAAGAAGTGTGCGACAACTACGTGATGAGAAACTCTGACTGCATCGAATACGCAAAGACTCTTCTATCGATCGCAGAGCGAGGCGTATTGGGCTCTACCGTCGCAGGGGCCACCTCCTTCACCAGCTATGCAATGGGCCTCGAAGATCGTATTGCAGGGCTTCTTAGTAAGAGGCGCGTTCGCAGTATTTCGACCAGTTGGAATGCGAAGGCAAGCGTCGTGGGAATATTTACCGCGTTAGCACTTTTGTGCGCTACCTCGACATTTGGATTGGCTGAAGATCAAGGGGTTCCAAGCTTTCCATGGCATTCGGAGCGAATGCAAGTGTTGGGGGACGAGCGAGGAAGATCATGGGGAAAGACTTGGGGTGGATTGGATGTTCATCCCGATGGGCATCAACTCGTGACAGCTGACAATTTGGGAAATGTGTACCTTTGGAACTCCAACACCCTGGTGCTTGAAAAGCACTTCCGTTTCGATCCAAGCGTCCAATCGGCTCGATATTCGTGGGATGGAAATGCGTTGGTGGTCGTTCGAGCGGAAAAGCCCATGCTATGGATCGACTTGAAGTCGGGCGTCTATTCGACGAAGGAATCCTCGGATAGTCCATTGCCCGTACAAAGCACCCACCAATGGTTTGGCGATCGAAGAAGCTTTCTCGTTGGATTGCAGCTTTTGCAGATTTCCAAAGCAGGTGAATTGCAGAAGCCACCAAGTGTGGAACTAAGACTAGAAGAGTTTTCCACAGGGAAGCCTACACCGATTTACAGTATCAAGGCGCTATCGAACGACGGACAAAAAATTGCTGGAGTGCGTGAGGTGAGAGAGGAAGGCCGGGATGACCAAGGCCGACGCACGTCGAGAGTTGTCGATGGCAACGTGATTATCATGCAACGGTTTTCCCGCTTCGGTAATGACACATTCCGCCGTGAGTTTGTTCTCAATCAAACCATCCCGGTGCAAGCCATGGCGTTTTCGAACAATAACCGTCTTATGGCGATGAGCACGGCCGACGGAAAGATAACGGTATTCGACATCTCTGGGAATTGGCCCGTTAGCCAAGCCGTCTTCGAACACAGCGGTCATGTCCAAACACTTTGCTTCCATCCCAACGGGAAGATGCTCGCTGTCGGAACAACGGATTTGGAATTGTGGGCTCTCGACGAGAACCAAGCGACCAAGCTGGTGTCGATTTCACGCAATCGATCCTACGCGAACTTGTTGGGAGGGGGAGGCCAATCTGTAGTGTTTAGCCCGAATGGAGACGCCTTTTTCTTCTTGGATGGCGACTACGGAATAAGACGTTGGGATCTAACGCAATCGAATATCGATTCAAACGACGCCGAACGACCTCGCTATGACGAAAGTCACCTACTTGGTTCCCGTTTAAGCACCCATCGACTCATTTCGTTTGAGCATAATTCTTATAATTGGCGACGGTATTTCGAGGAACCAGCGACCGGGGAAGTAATCGTACGCGACTTGAAAGAACTCGACGCTGCACCCAAGTCACTATTCAAGATCGGGCCAGATCCTGCGTGGGGCATGTGCATGAGCCATGACGAACGCCGAATTGCGTTCTTCACCCAGCGCGAATCGAAAACGGCTCTCGAACTTTGGCAGGTTTCCATCGAGGAATCTCAGCGACTGGACCGTATCGAGTTGGAAGCCGCATTACCCGTTTCGTCCGGAGGACTGGCATTCAGTCCCGATGGCACCACTTTAATAAGTGGGGGAAAACAGGGGGCGATTCATGTGTGGGACATCTCGCAAGGGAAGCTTCGGCAGCGCGCTGCCATCGCACGGGACCCTGAGTTATGTGATATTCGTGGATTGCGTTTTTCACCCGATGGATCGACCTTTGCTTCCATGGGATTACCTGGGGGTGTGAATCTATGGCGTCTAGAAGCGCAGGACAGGGCACTAAAAAAACTGCGAACGATCGGCAACAGCATTGATGGTGTTGCGTGTGTAGGCTATTCGAACGATGGAAAGATGCTCGCGACGGGGGACGACCAAGGTAGGATCAAGCTGTGGCCTCTCGACAACGAAAATGCAGCTCCGATAGACTGCGCACACCATGATTCAAGAATACATTCGTTGGAGTTTCGCTCTACGAACGACGAGATTCTCTCATGCGGGGAAGACGGCCAAGTCATCGTGTGGGACATTAAAAAATCAAAGGTTATTCGCGCGTGGCGTTATCCCGGTCCCGTGCTCGATGCCAGATTTGACGCTACCGAAAAAAAGGTTGTTACCGCGAACTCCAACGGATCCATTTATGTTTGCGACTACCGTTGATCGAGGTCTTGTTGGAGTTTTTCCAGGCGTTTGGGGGAGATGCTGATTCGGGTACCAAGCTGCTGGGAGTGGAGCGAGACTCGCAACTCTTCAATACCCCAGCGGTATTCCAGCAGCTTGCCCGTCGGCGACAACGTATCGACACCTAAGGCGTCTTTCGCTTTGCTCCGCACGCTTTGCCAAGTAGCCGCGGAGGGTTGTTGTCGCTCGATACGCGATTCGTAATCCATCCAAAATCGATGAGCGGTTTCCTCGATCGCCAAGTCTTTGGTGCATCCTGTTGCTTTGAGCTTTTCGATGCGAACCGCGAGCGACTGAAGATAGCGAGGATACTCTTTGAGGATCACCCAAGGGGTTAGCCATGCCGAATGAGGACTCCACAGGTGGACTAGTTGGTTTTTGATCTGTTGCAGACTGGGACCCCAACTCGATGGAGCTCGCTCCAGCAACGCTCGCACTTTGTGATTGGCCTCAGCCAGTTTCGGTAGCCAGCGGGCGATTTCGCCAGCAGCAAGACCGATTCGTTCGATGCGCTTCAATCGCGCCAGATCGAATTCGACTTGCGTCCGCGGAACCGGCGCCAGCGACTCCAGATGCCACTGGGTATCCAAGAATGCCAATCGGGCGATGATGTCTCCGAGCCAATCGCGGAGTTTGTCCCCCGGCAATCGATCCGAAAGCCAAAGACCTGCGGACGTGAATTGAGGCAAGTATTGGACGTGACTGCGAATCTCTTTTCGGTCGATCCGATGCATCAGTCGAGTCCAGCCAATGCGCAAGAGCTGCTCAGCCAAAAGGGGATGATCGACCGTAATCGTTTGCGTCTGTTCGCTGGTTGTCAGCAACGTCGGATACAACTCGACACGAACCCCACCGCGCAGCTCCGTGACCGATGTCGGAAGCAGCTCAATGTCCCATTTCTCCAGTTTGCTTCGCATCCAATCGTACGAAGTCGACGTCGCATGCGTCTGAACGGCCTGGTGCACCACATGCTGACGCTCTCGCTGGATGGATTCCAAATCCCGACCGGTCTGGACAATCTTGCCTTCCTCGTCGAGCACCTCGATGCGCATGCGTAAATGCTCGGGCAGGGAAGTAATATCGAAGTCGTCGCGAACGACTGGTTCTCGCAAATGGTTGGAGAGAATTTCACAAAGGGATTTCCAGAATGGCAACTGGGCCTGAAAGGCAGCCAACCATTTCGGTACTAAGAGCTTGGCCGTGTCCGGGACGGGAACGAGCTGTCGACGCAATCGCTTGGGAAGCGATTTGATCAGTTGAATCAATTTTTCCTCTAGCAACCCAGGAACGAGCCAATCCAGCCGATCGGGATGGATTTGATGAACGACGGCGGCAGGAATGCTCACGCTGACTCCGTCGGTCTCATGGCCCGGCTCAAACCGATACTTGAGTTTTAACTGGGTCACCCCCACCGATACTTGTGTGGGGTATTGCGTATTGACTTCGTCCTTATCGATGGGGAGGAGGACATCGGTCCAATCGAGATAGGGAGTCAGGGGTGCTGCATCCCGCTTGAGCGTCCGATCCCATTGCTCGAGCGTATTGCGATCGACGACGGTGGGAGGGATTCGCTTTTCGTAGAAGTCGACGAGGACTTGAGGATCGAGGATGAGATCGCGGCGGCGGGTCCGATCGGCCAGCGATTGCACTTGTTCCATGAAGGTTTGATTGTGCATCCAGAACTTGGCCCGCGACGCCAGCTCTCCGCCAGCTAATCCATGCTCGATCAACAGGGTTCGAGCGAGAAGAGGATTGAGGGGTGCGAGGGGGACAGCGATACGAGGTGAGACAGGGAGTCCAAAAAGGGAGCCGCGGCGCATGACCATGGCACGCCCCAGCTTTCGGCTGAAGTGAGCCTCTTCGTAACTGTACTTGATCAAATGGGCAGCGACTCGTTCGATCCATTCCGGCTCGATCTTTGCTGCGGTTCTCGCGTAGCGTTGGGTCGTTTCGATCCGTTCCGCCGAAACGATCCACTTGGGCTTAGCGCTTCGAATGCCCGAGCCCGGCCAAAGTACGACTTCTAAGTTTTGAGCGCCGCGATATTTGCCGGTATCCTCCATCATGGCGATACCAGAGAGAAGCCCGGTGAGCAAAGAGAGATGAAGCTGATCATACCCGTTTGGATATTGCGTATTGGGTTTGAAATCGGATGGAGTTTCCCCTTTCCGATCCCCACGACGGCCTGCTTCGAGGCGGACATTTGGAGCCGTGTCCAGCGGCTCCAGTGCAACGGTTTGTTTATACGGTGTGATTTTGGACTCTTTGCAATGTTCCAGCAATTGCCGATGGACGTCGGCCCATTCTCGGAGTCGGATGATGGACAAAAAGTTTTCTTGCAACGCACGTGTTAATCGGGAACGGCCCAATTGCTCCCGCAGGCCTTGGTAGAATTCCCAAATGCGAAGGTAGGCGAGAAAATCGCTGAGGGGATCTTTGAAACGCAGGTGGGCTTCGTCGGCGGCAGCACTTTTTTCGGGAGGCCGGATGCGGGGATCTTGGGTCTCGAGTGCGGCAGCGATGATGAGCATTTCATGCAAGCAGCCGTTGGCTTCGGCGGCGATGATCATCCGTCCGACGCGAGGATCGACCGGCCATCGAGCAAGTTTTCGACCGACGTCGGACAAACGGTCTTCGGCATCGAGAGCACCCAATTCTCGCAGGACATTCATCCCTTCTCGCACGGCTTCTGGGCGAGGAGGGTCCAACCATGGCAAACCTTCCATGTCCTCGATCCCGAGGGATTTGGTATGGACGATGGTTGCGGCCAAATCGCTCCGACGGATCTCGGGCGTCGCGAAGGGGGGGCGGCTCAGGTAGTCTTGCTCGTCGTACAGGCGAATGGCGATACCGGGTCCCAACCGACCGCATCGTCCGGAGCGTTGGTTCGCGGAGGCTTGCGGAATCGGCTCGATCGGGAGCCTCTGGACTTTGCTTTTGGCAGCGAAGCGGGAGACGCGGGCGGTACCCGTATCGATCACATAACGAATGCCCGGTACGGTGAGAGAGCTTTCCGCGACGTTGGTTGCCAGCACGATTCGAGTTTTGCTGTGGGCTTGAAAGACCCTTTGCTGTTCGGCTTCGGTCAGTCTCGCGTAGAGGGGCAGCACCTCGACCTGCTGAACCATTCCTCGTTGGGTCAAGTGCCCGCGCAAGAGTTTGGCGGCATCGCGAATATCGCGTTCGGTGGGGAAGAAGGCCAGGATATCTCCTCGCCCTTCGGCGAACAGCTCGTCGACGGCGTCGCAAAACCGAGCCAGCTGACTTTCGTCCTCGCTCCACTCTCCCGTTTCGCGCGATTGGGCCCGTTTGTCGTTAGCACCTCGGTAGCGGACTTCGACGGGATAGCTACGCCCCTCGACCATGACGACCGGAGCGGGCCCCAGAGCATCGACGAAGTGTTCCGAGAAACGTTCGGCATCGATCGTGGCGCTCGTGATCACGACGCGAAGTTCCGGGCGTTTGGGCAGTAGCCTTTGCAGGTAGGCCATGAGTAGGTCGATGTTGAGCGACCGCTCGTGCGCTTCGTCGACGATGATGCAATCGTATGCATCCAGGAATCGGTCCCGTTGGATCTCGGCAAGGAGCACCCCGTCAGTCATCAATTTGATCCAGGATTCCGGCTTGGTTTGGTCGTTGAACCGGACTTTGAAACCAACCGCTTCACCGAGCTTGGAGTCCATTTCTTCCGCGACTCTGGCTGCAACCGAGCGGGCTGCGATCCGTCTCGGTTGGGTATGACCGATCCAACCCGTTTGCCCAAGCCCTGCTTCGAGGCAAAGTTTGGGAAGCTGGGTGCTCTTGCCAGATCCGGTCTCACCGCAGATTACGACAACTTGGCGATGCTGGAGCAGATCGATGATCTTGTCGCGCGCGGCGGTGATCGGTAGCTCGGGATCGTACGACAGGTTCTTGGGTACCTTTTGCCGACGTTCGTAGGTTTCGAGCGATTGGGCGAGCAGATGTTCCCAACGCTCGAGATCGGTTTCCTTTCGCTTGCCATCCGGGATACGTAGGATGCGATCTCGCTGCTGTTTGAGACGCAGGTAGTGGCGGCGCAGCAATCGGTCTTGGGGAAGCGGGCTAAGAGATTGCGAACGATTGCGTTCCCCCGAAGGAGCTTGGTTCATGAACGTTCCCAGCGAACAGCGAAGAGTCGCGCGAGCACGATGAATACCGCCGCGCATCCGGTGAGCACTCCCAGCTCCAATCCAATCTCCTCCAGTGAAAGCTCTCTCCAAAAGACTTTGTTAAAGCCCTCCAAAGCCCAAGCGTTGAAAGTCGCCATTCCGACTCGTTGCATCGACTCGCTCATCAGATAGCGAGGTACCATGCTCCCACCCAGCGCGCTCATACTCAAAATAACAATCGTCGACATCCATCCCAATTGTGTTCGCGACTTGCATAAGGAGGCGAGCAACAGTGCAAAGCTCGATGCGGCTCCGGCGGTGACGAGAGTCATGGCAGCGAATCCATCGAAATGCCGCCAGAGTTCAATTCGAAACACGATCGAACCCCAAAGAAACATCAAAAACATTTGGATGCACCCAACAATCGTCAAATACGCCCACTTGCCCATCAGGAGTTGGTCCATGGTCAATCGGCTGCAGAGCAGACGATCGAGGGTCGAATTCTCTCGCTCTTCCAGTAGCGAACCGCTGGCGGTCGTCGCGCTGAACAGGAGAAACATCACCGCGATTCCCGCGGCATACATCGCGATCACCGGGTTGGTTTTGTTGCCACCGATCAAGTCGACGCTTTCGATGACCGGCATTCCCATCGGACTGGAGGAAGCAATTTCATTTGCAGCGGGGGTATAGGATGCGGGTATGACTCCGCTGGTTCTGGTCCCAACGGGAAGGGCTCCATTTGGTAGCGACCCGTTCGTCAGCGGTCCTATTGGAGGAGATTCGGCGCGACTCGGCGATGGAATGGATTTGCTTTGGGCCGTGAATACGGACTTCTGAACGATCGCAACCAAGACTTGCGATGCCACTTGATCGAACGAGTCGGTCAACACCTCGATCTTCGGTGCATCGGTTTGATTTGAACCTTTCGAGAACACAACGGCAGCGGAAACCATGCCGCGTCGCACTAGTTCTTCGGTCGCAGCGCGATCAATCCGCTTGAGCGTTCCAGCTTCATCTACGTCCTGCGTGATTCGCAAGGACTTTTGTTGTTGCAGTTCGTCGATCGCTTTTTGAGTCAAATAGGAACCGGACTCATCGCAAATCGCGATCTTGATCTTCGGGGTCGAGGATGACGAGTCTCTCGAGCCGAAAATCAGTGCGAAGATACTAAAGAACAGAATGGGGACAATGAAGGTCAGCACCATTTCGGAGCGATTGTTCTTCAACCGTCGCCAACTGGTTTGCACGACGGTCCAGATCATTCCCGAAGCTCCTTGCCAGTCAAATGCAAAAAGACATCGTGAAGATTAGGTTGATGGACATCAAGGTCCTTCAAAGTCCCTCCGAGTCGCTGAATGTTTTGCAACAACTCGGGCAATTCTTCGGCAACGTTTCCGATGTATGCGTGAAAGCGTTCGGTTTTGGAGTCCCAGCGAAGTCCCTTTGGTGTGGTGACCATCAATCCTTCGATCGAAATGCTGACCAAGCGATCTGAGCCGATGGTGGACTCCAAAAGGGATTGAATCGTACCTTCGGCGATGACTTGTCCGTGATCGACAATGACGATGCGATCGCTGCGCTGCTCTGCTTCTTCCAAGTGGTGGGTGGTCAGTACGATGCTTGTTCCGGCGACATGCAGCTCGTCCAGCATGTCAAAAATGCGTTGTCGGCTTTGTGGATCGACACCGACCGTTGGTTCGTCCAATAGCAGCACGCGAGGGCGATGCAAAACACCGCAGGCGATGTTAACACGCCTTTTCATCCCGCCGGAGAAGGTACGGGTCAGATCGTTGGCGCGGTCGGTCAGACCAATCCACTCCAATGCCCACGCCACCCGTTCGCGCAGACTGCCGGAGCGTAGGCCATGCAACCGACCAAAGCATTCGAGATTCTCTTTGGCGGTCAAATCCGGATAGATCGCCAACTCCTGTGGGATGACCCCTAGATGTAGCAAGGCATTTGGGGAATGGATCGGTTTGCCCAAGAGTGTGACCGATCCGCTGTCGGGGCGAACGCGTCCGCAGATCGTGCGGATGAGAGTGGTTTTTCCCGCTCCATTGGGACCGAGCAATGCCAACCTTTCCCCTTGCAGTACCTCAAACGAGAGACCGCGGAGCGCTTCGGTTGCACCGAACTTCTTACGGATACCATCAACCCTGAGCACCGCATTGCCAGCGGTGCTGTCAGGAGAGTTCGAAGCGTTCGTGGGAGTGAGAAGCGAGGACACTAGTAAGGCTGCACAAGGTGAATAAATACGAGGAGGATGGAGCCGATTATACGTACGGCCCTGTTCAAAAGAAATGTAGATTCCTACTCCCGAGCGGCCATTCGATACCTGGGAGCAAACGACCAATAGGGCGGGTTTTGGTTCGCTTGCATTTCCAAATAGTTTCGATTGTTGATCGGGAGATCCTTGAGCAAGTTCGCGATATCCTCGAGCACGTTCACGCTACTACCATAGTACGAATGCCCCAAAAGACTGGAGTCGATCGAGGTCGCATCGATGGTCTCGATACCGGGAAACACGACCACACCGTGGCTGGAATCCCCAACCCGCTGGCCTTGATTGAAGTATCTGGATGCGAGCAGGGCGAGATCGGTTTGCGAGGTATACAGTGTGACGCGTTTCGCTTTGCTGGTGATTCGAGGGGCGATTTGCTCTCGGAAGACCCCTGCATCGATGTCGGGAGCGGCCAAGATGACTTGATGGAACAACGGGCCGTCGCTTTCCAGCTTTGCAAGTGCTTGGGTCAATCCGACGTTCCCCATACTGTGGGCGACGAGATGGATAGCCTCTGCACCGGAGTCCCGAGCGATTTGTTCGAGAAAGGCGCGTATCTGACCCACGCTGGCTTGGATGTTCAACGCATCGTCGGGGTACCGATACCAATCGTTGTGCGAGGGCCAGCTATAGAACACGGGAGCTCCCTGAAACTGAAGATCGACCGCCATCTGGGCGGTGCGTCGCGCGGCATCTTCAAAGGAAACGTTGTAGCCATGGATGAACACCAGCAGATTCTTGCCGGTTTGATCCATGTTCGCGTGAAGCTTCTCAAAAAATTCATCTCGCTCCAATTGCTCCGTCTTCGCGAGAATGATGTGCTGCGAGGGATTCTCTTTCACTTCGAATCGCAGGAAGAGCGAAGGGGATTCCAGTTGTCCTGGGACGTGTGTTTCTGGGATGGTGACTTGGCAGACGCCGAACTTCACTTCGTCCGCATAGTCCCCGCTGTACAGGGTTGGTGACTGCAGAAACCAAGCGGACCCGTCCAACGTGTCTTGCGCGAGAAACACGACCCCGGCCAAACCGACCAACGCTGTGAGCGCGTAGCGAGTTGCTCGTTGCCACGCAAAGGCTACCAAGCAGATGACAAGACAGAGAACGGCGATCGCAAACAAACTCCATCGCAACGCATGACTGAACTGCGAGATCAGTTTCAATGCGCGGTTGGTACCGTAGAACACATCGACTCGTCGCGAGATGCCTGCCTCGCGATCAACGGCCGAGAGAGGGGGAAGCGGCGCAGGTACGGCTCGATCTGTCAGCCCCTTTTCGGTCGGTGGTGGAGCGGTGGCGACGGCTTCGGCAGCGGACTTTGGCGCTCCGACGACGGCCTCTTCCGCGTCGGGAGCACGAGCCGAAAAGACGATGGCTTGCCGCATGGCTGACGACATCCCTTCTGTCTCGTCTCCTCCAGCTCCGAGACCGCTGGTGAAGTCATCGACCAATCGCCACGCTTGCAATGCGATTGGTGAATTCGTTGGAGATTGCTCGATCCTGGTAAAGAGAGCGGGAACGATCGAATCATCGAAATTCCACGCCATGCGAAGGGATTTTTCAAATGCCTTTCCTTCTTCATCGCCAGACACATGTTTTAAAAGATCATTCCAATCAGCCGCGGGCATTCCCACCAAAGTTCGAAAGGCGATCAATCGTTGAGGGAGGGAGGCTGTCTTGGATTCCAAGGTTTCTCGAAGGGCTTTGCGGCCAGGTTCTCCGATCTCTCGAGCGATGTTCTCGATCGAATCGTCGAGCTTTTCGCTTGGAACCATAGCCAACAAGAGATGGATTGCGGTGTTGGTTTCTCCCGCCAAGTGATAGCCATAGCGAGCAGCGCATGCCAGCAACTCGTCCTCCACATGCGTATATTCCGAGAGAACTGGAATGGCACAGCTTCCGGTCGCGTGCGCGAGCGTATGCAAAGCTGCCGCTTTGATCTGAGGGACTTCGTCTTCTGCGTTGATGACATTCATCATGTCGTTCACAACTGCAATCGAATCGACGGAACAAAGTCCTCGAGCCTGGTAAGCAGCGAGCCGTTCCTCCAGCCAATACGACGAGTCGTTCGCGATCCGACTGCAGAGACTATCGAGCTGCTCATCGCGAACGCCGACGATTTCGCATGCGCGGAGCAGATCGACAATGCAGCGGCTTTCCGCTTCGGCATGAAGTTCTCGAAGGATCGCCTCCCGCAGTCTCGTGCTAGCCAAATTCGGGTTGGCTTTCAAAATCCTCGCGGCATGGAGTTTTGCGTCTGCAGATTCTTGTTTGTTACAAAGAATCGATACGATGACCGAGATTTCTCCTTCGCCGAGCTCCTTCACATTGCGCAAGGCTGCTAGGGAGAGCTCGCGTACGCCGCTATCCGTCGCTGAAACTAACTCCACGAGACGTGGGGCGATTCTCGAGCAAGCTTCCCCATGGTAGGAGCAGGCGGCCAAGGCCTCCATGACGAGGGAATCGCTATCGGCCTCCTCCTGCATCAGGAGACTTTCGATCGCCCGGAGTACGTCGGCATCGCCTGGCAAGTACTCGCTTAACGCATGAACCAATTCCCCTCTTCTCCAGCTATCCTCGCGATCGCTTTCGAGGAAGGCCAGTCCATAGCGTTTGACGGCCAGTCTCTCTGATTCGCTTATCCGATCCCGGTTCTTGGTGAGGAGAGTAAACAACTCCGTCCAACGCGAGGGAGACCGTTGCTGCAGGGTGAATCGAATGATCTGCGAAAGGATTTGCGGCTCGCATGTGGGGCTTTGAGCCAGAGATGTCAAAGCCAGCAAGCGGTCTTCCTCGCTGCGGGCTGAATTGCAAGCAATCGACGCGAGCGCTCTGCGAACCGCTTCTCCTTGGGGCTTCGCTACGGTCAACAGGAAGGCTTGATTCGAATCGAATTCCTTTTGGTCTTGGATCAATACCGCAGTCAATACATCATCGTCATAGCGATCCGACAGGAGGAGCATGAACTCGAACCATCGCG
Organism: Brakhagea slesvicensis; assembly: GCF_052161625.1. Lineage (GTDB taxonomy): Bacteria > Planctomycetota > Planctomycetia > Pirellulales > Pirellulaceae > JBKCUI01. Next base: position 2,341,119 of record NZ_CP197412.1, on the reverse strand, counting down.
GGGAGGCCGTCGTCAAGAGTTCTTCGATGGCTCGCTGACGGTCAGCCGAGGAGAGTGCTGGTAGATGGCGATTGGCAAAACGCCACATCTCGACGAGTTGATCCTCTTCGATTCGAAAGAAATCATCCAGGAACTGTTGTGTCGCGTCGCTGATCGCAGGCCGATTCGCCCCGTAGACCCTTCGCGGGAGATTTTGAGTCCCCGCAAGGTGCAACTGTTCGTTTCGATCGATGAAGGCATCGATTTGTCGTTGGATGCGGGCATACGTACCAATGGAATCCAATCGAGCGGATGCAAAGCGGTAGAGCGGAGCGAGATCCTCCCATTTGGGCATCGTTCGACTTGAAAAGCGGATCCGATCTATCTTGGCTGCAGAATTTCCAATCGCCTTGGCTGCAGCGAAGCGGACCTCCTTGCTCTCGTCGTTCAACGCTTCCACGAGCTGTGGGAGACTCTCAGGAAGTGTTGCGAGATCGCGTATTGCATGCTCCCCGACAGAGCGAATCGCCTCCGCGCGCCGCGCGGCTTCGCTTTGGGGGCCGGTGAAATCGGGATACCTAGGCGTCTGCCCTTGAGCCCATGGACTGAGAGTGAGGGCGAGCAACAAGCATAGGAGGTTGGAACTATTCAAAAAACGCATCGACACTTCCCCGCAGTGGTTCGCCGGACAGGAATAATCTGTCGATTAGCAGGATGAGATCGCTAGCACAAGATGGATTCTCGCGACGTCCGTCAGTTTAGCAGCATGCGAAGGGCAGCAACGGCGGTTAGCAACAGAATGATGCTATCAAAGATCCGCTGCGAAACCCTTTTCAGCAATAACTTGCCCAAAACGAGTCCGACAGCGACGACTGGTAGAAGAATCGCATTCAGCCACAACGTATCGACCCGGATCAGTCCAAGCCCCCAGCTGAAAGGGAGTTTGATCACGTTGATCAGCAGGAAGAACCAAGCGGCCGTTCCCACAAACTCCATTTTGGGCAGTCCAATCGCGAGAAGATAGAGACCGAAGACAGGTCCAGCCGCATTGGCGAGCATCGTGGTAGCACCGGCCAGAATTCCCATGCTCCAGGCGAACCACGCGCTATGGGGAACCGACTCCAGCCACTCCCCTTTCCAGATACGGACGATTTGGAGACCGACCAAGCCGAGAATGATCACCCCGATCAAAGGCTTATAAACGGATTCGGGAAGCCAAGTCATCATCCAGGCGCCGAGGAGAATGCCAGCCAATGCTGGAGGAAGCATTTTCCGGATGAAGCTCCACTTCGCGTGCTTTCCGTAGGTCCACATGGCGAACAGGTCCCCCGCGATCAGCAGAGGGAGCACCAGTCCTGTCGACTCTCTCGCGCCGAAGAGATGGGCGAAGATCAGCACGTGGACCATGCTGACGCCCGCAAAGCCGCTTTTCGTAATGCCGATGCCCATCGCAGCAATCGCGAGGAGCGCCCATTGCCAAGGCTGGTCAACCATGCTGCTTCTCAGATCGAAGCTGCATCAACAGAGCCATGTCCAGTTGTCGGAGGAACGAGCGAAGCGACCGTGCCCGATGGCTGATCGCACGTTTCACTCCCACTCCCAATTCTGCGAAGGTCTGATGGTACTCGGCGATCTCGAAGAGAGGATCGTATCCGAACCCGCCTTGGCCTCTCGGTTCTGTTAAAACGCATCCCCAACATTCACCGCTCGACTCCAGATGAACCACTCCATCGGGGTCGGAGAGCGCGATGGTCGAAACATAGTAGGCATGCCGCTTCGCAGCGGGGACATCTTTCATGCGTTCCAGGAGCAACGAGTTGTTCGACGCGTCGGTGGCTCCCGCACCGCTGAAACGAGCGGAGTAGATACCTGGTTCGCCATCGAGTGCGACGACGCACAGCCCGCTGTCTTCGCCGATGGACCAGATACCTCGGTGCCTCGCTTGCGCGATCGCCTTGATGCGAGCGTTCTCGATAAACGTCGATCCGGTTTCATCGACATCAAAGTGGTCTTCAAAGTCTTTGGGACAACGGATCTCGAATCCACGCGGTCGAAGTTCGGTTTCGAGTTCGAGGATTTTTTTCTTGTTGTTGGTCCCGAGAAACAGCAACCGGTGCTGCAATAGATCGCTAAGAGAGTATGCCATCTCGATTGTCGTGTCGCAGGTTCTCGATGGACGGCGACCGATCAAGGACTGATGCGACGTAGTTTTTGGAGGGTGGGTGAATCGCTGCTACCCTCGCGATTCTCACTCTCCGAGCGATTGGGACCGCTCGGAGGTCTTCGAGTGGATATCGGTCTCGATGCCGCATCGGAGGATGTCAGTATGGCATCCGGTGGCGGAACCACCGATGCAACAAGTTCGGATTCTACTTCGAACACCTCTTCGACGCTATAACCGCCTGGTGTGGATCCGATCACGAGAGGACGTTGCCCTCGCGCAGGGTATTTGCTCGCCATCGCTTTGGCCGTGCTGACAAACTGATCTCGCACGCGTGGATCGATGGAGTCCAAACGCGAGGCCAAATTCTGTAGACCAATCGGATTGTTAAGAGCTACCTGGGACACTTGCCCTACGAACGCCACGCACTCCACAAAGTTGTAGTCCGCGCTCTTATTGACCAAGGGCCCAAGGGTTCGAACGACCAAATCCGCTCCGAGATTCTCGAGCTTCAAAAATACGTCCATCGTGACCGACATTTGCGGAACTCCGCTGGATGCAGGCAACGCTTTGTGATGGAGGACCACGACGCTTTGCCCATGCAACTCTTTCGGCCACATGTTTCCTTTGTAGCCGCCGGTCACATGATAAATGTGCGTGGTATCGTTCCCGAAAATGAGATCCATTTTGCAGGTCGTTCCCGAACCATCGTCCCCTGCCAGCTGGTACTGACCCAATCGCTGCAAGGAGACACGGGTGATACCCATCACGTCCCATATGTTCACAATCACTTCCGGGTTGCGAACCAAGAACGAAAACATTTCTGGGTCGCATTCCACCGTTTGCGATGGGAGCCGTCGGAAGTAACTAGCGTGATCGACGACCTCTCGGATCTTCGACGAAGCAGCCGGCGTCAGCTGTGGATACGGTAGCGATCGTATCGCTTGATCCCGCGCTTCCCGGGTCGAGTTTCCGACGGGAATCGCAATCTCGGCTTCTTGCCGCAACCCCTGAGCCTGCGCTGTCGAACAAGCCAAAACGACGGCAAGCCCACTTGTCGCAAGCACTCGAATGGAATTCGCTAGACGCAAAGCTGGCATTCCAATTCCGTTCGGAAACGAGAATAAAGAATTGATCGATCTTCGTTTAGCGCCCCTACCAAACTCGGATGTCTCGATCGGTCCTCTTTTATCGTCAAGGGAGTCGGGGTTTGGCCAGACGAATTGATCAGAATCCTCACGGGGTGTTTTCCCGATTAAGGTCCTGAAGCAATGCGGTCAAATAGCGGTCCCAGCCTGCGCGGTCGTGCGGAGTAACCGCTTTGAATTTCGCATCTTGATCCGCAGGAATGCGTTGCAGCGAGTCCCGAGCCAGCTCGAGAGAGCGGCGGCAATCTGCGATCCGTCCGAGCTTTCTCTGGCACAGTGCGATTTGTTTGCGGGCTTCCAGGGATTCTGGTTCATTGATAAAGCGATTGGCTGCATCTGTGTACGCGATCAATGCTTCTTCGTACTCCTCTTCATTGAAATACAAGTCAGCTTCTCCAAAGAAGCTATTTCGCAGAAGATCGTCGAGGTTGCTGACGAGCGCCCGCGATGCGTCGCGGTCAGCCAGAATCTCTTGCCGCAGTCGACTGTAAGCCTTTCTGGCCTGAATCAATAGGTCTTTTTTTTGTGACTTGAGAGAAGCCAATCGCTCTTCGCTGGCGATCTTGCTCTCTCTCAGCTGTATCTCCGGCCAAAACGACGCGTGCTGATAGCCCTGCGCCATCTGATACAAGAATTGAAATCGCCGTACATCGGTGGGATAACGGCGAAGGAATTCTTCGATGCGTCTTATCGATTCCAGCAATTGCCCCTGACTGGCTTCGACTTGACCAAGAAAGTCTTGCATCTTGCTCGGATTGGCTTCGATCTCGTTTCGAGCCTTTAGCAATTCTCGTTCTCCGCGAGAGAAGAGCATCAACGCGAGCTCGAAGAGGGATTCCCTCCAAATGGGGCTTTCCGGTCGAAGTTCACCTGATAGGTTTTCTAGCATCAACTCCTGAGCTTCGTCGAACGCATCTTGCTGACGCTTCAGCTTGGCCAACTCCAACCGAGCGTCGTAGATGAGCGGAGTGTCGATATTGCTGGCCAAGATCTGCTGTAACGACTGCATCGCATCGTCACTCTTCTCCATCGATGCCAAATTCTTAGCACGAACAAAGTAACCTTTGGGTCGATTCGCTCGGTCTTGCAAACTGATAAAGCGATCCAGCATGCGATTGCTGCTGAGATAGTCACCGGATTTGCGATAGTTCTCGATCGAACTCCACAGCCAATCGTCGTACTCTTTGGCTCGCGGCAGCTGCCGAGTCAGTTCTTCGAACGCTTTGCCCGCACTTCGATAATGCTCCAGTCGATCGCGATCGTTGGTTCCACCCTTGGGTAGACTCTCTGCCCATTTCTCGTAGAGACTGCTCTCCAGTCGGATGCGATCCAGCAGGTCGCAGAATTTTGGCAGGCTGCTAACAAATTGTTGCGCTTGGGGATATCGACCCATGTCGATCAAGGATTGGCAAGCAACGTTGACCCTATCTCGCAAACCCGACAACGGCAGCCAATCGGTGTAATACCATCTCAGGTCGCCGAGGTTATTGGAAACTTGTACCATGGTATCGATTGCATCGTCCACGCGATCGGCTTGGATCAGTGTTTCGATCTCTTCGATCCCTGCCGCCAAGCTTTCAGGTTCAAACGGGGACGACAACCTAAGAATGCTGAGAATGCTAATCGCTTCGGTCAGCTTTCCCAGCGCGCGCGTCACTTTGCCTTGATCCAGATTTGCTTGCCTGCGAACCGAAATAGTTGTTTTGGAAGATTTCAGTACCGCTGCCAAATACTCAAGCGCTTTTTCCAAACGCTTCGTTCGGTCCTCTGGCGCATTCTCACGTTTGGAAAGCTCGATTTCACATTTGCCAGCGTAAAGGTCGCTCAAGGGACGGTAGTTCGAGCTCTTAGGGATGCGGGCCTGCAATGCATCTACCTTTTCAAACTCACCTGCGGCAAAAAAAGCCTGCATCTCTTTGACGTCGGCCCGATCGTCGTCGTCGGCGGAGCTTCGCGGCAACGTTCTCCAGTGCGAGATGCGATCCAACGCGTTCTCGATATCTTGTCGATCGCGCGATAAATCGATATCGACGAGACGCTCGATGGCATCCGATCTGCCAGCAGGCCATCTCTCGGCGGCGATCGTCAATGGCTCTTCCGCTTCATCCCACCGGAACAAATCGAACAGAGCCATCCCTAAATGGTAATTAGCTAGCCCTTCAAATCCGTCTGGAAAGGAATAACTGCGGCTCTTGGTAAGATACTCAACCGCGCGTTCGTTTCGCTCCATCGCGACAGGACGCTGCTCGATGTTGCTCGCCAGCGTTCTTTCGCGAGCACCTAACAAGAAAAGCTTCTTCGAGTGGTCCGAGTTCTTGACGAGATCCGCATCCTCGAGCACAGAAGCAAGTCGCGCGGCGACATCAATCTCTCCTTTGGACATGAGCCTCAATGCCAAATCAAGCTGCTCGGTCGGAGCTGGCTCTGGAAAGGCATAGAGATACACTCCGAGCGCTGCAAAGGACGTGAGGACCAATCCGGCCACCGCTCCTAAGAGTGTCTTCATGCTCAAACCGCGACGTCGACGCCTCGCCGATGAAACGCGATCTCGTTTCCTCGCATCCGACTGGAACATCACGGTACACCTGAGATCAAGTGCGTCAGTCCCGCGAGCGGCGAAGCAATGAACAGCTCCCGCCATGCTGAGTCCGATAGCAATCGCAGACCACACACGGCTAACCATAAACTCAGCGCGAGGGCTGCAGACTGCTGGATCCGAAGTCTCCCTCGACTGGTTCGCTTGGGTAATCGGTCATTCCAACGTTCCGCATCCGTCGGTTTCGGTGTCGAAAATTCTGAAGGTGCATCGACATGTTCGAAAGGATCCGCAGCGGAAATCAAGTCCGTGTGAACAATCTCGATTGTACCAAGGAACGGAATTCCAAGGTCGCATCGAGCGAGCGGCTTAGCGCCTCGACGATGGGTCGAACGGTTGTTGTGACTCGCTTTGCCGCGCAATTGATCGATCCAAGGCTGCAGTTTGGGAAATCGATTCAAAGCGATCGCGATCAAGCCCCACGCGCTGGTGGCTAGCAAGAGGAGAATCGCCAACTTCGATCCCTGCACAGGCTGAACGACAGGGTACTTCTGTTGTGAGCCAGTAAGGGAGAGATAGCCGATCGAGGAAGCGTGCGAGTTCGCGTGCCATTGCTTCAGCGATGCAACTTTGGCATCGCAGTCGCGGCACTGTGCAAGCAACTCGGAACGCAAGGCGTCGATGGATGGCTCCTGGGACTGCGACTCGGTGGTCTTTTGGTAACCTGCCAATCGGTAAGTTCCACCTTCGGCGTGTTCGTCGGACGGTTCGGCAGTAGTAGCGTCAGCGATGGCACTGGCTGCTTCGCCGATGGCCGCATAATCGAGCGATTTTTGTCGTTGCAGTTCCAGACAGCGGCATTGATGGAGAAGCGCTTCACGCTTCCAATCGGTTGTGCGGATCTCCCGGAGAAGTGAAATGCATTCGGAAGAGGGTTCGCGAGGCTCGGTCTTGGAGAGCAAATATTCCTCGAACTTGGCCAGATCGATGTACCGAGTCGATCGGACTCGAAACTTGATCGTGCACATATCCGAATGGTCAGGAACGGTGTCGTCTCCCACAATGGGGCGGCACTCTAGAAACGTGTAGGGGCCCGCTTTGGGGCCGAGGTTCGCCAGGGACTGGAGCGCTTCCAGTCGCTGTCTCGATATAGCGATGGTCCCCCGTTGTTCGAATTGCACCTGCTGGATGTTCAGCCAGTTCAATCCCCACACGAGCAGGGCCAGTGTCAGATACGACACCGGCTTGGCGACCAGCCATTCCCTCACTGTTCTGATTTGGAACCATACATCTCGCATCGAACGGTCACCGTGAATGCATGCAAACGAGTCAGGAAGTCTTTCCAGGGTCTGTGAATTCATTCTTCGGACGCATGGCGGGAAAACCTGAACCGTTGCTACATAAACGGCAAAAGGAATAGTCGGTGCAATCGGCAAGGTTTCTCTAAATAACGCAAGGTCCGATGCCGATGAGTGAGATGTTCCCTTCTGGGTTTTGCAGGCCCCCTTCACAGCGTTCCGCCATGATTCCGTCAACGAACCAATCCAACCGTTCCGCCCGCGTCTCTACCTATGCTTGGGGATTGCTGCTCTTCGCATTCGCTCCTGGCTGTTCGATCTGTTGCCAGCCTTACCTCGACGATTATGTCGCGTTTGGCTCTCGCGTTCCGAGGAGCGACATGAAGCGAGGACGAGTGGGCTCCCCTTTCAGCGATCCGGATACCCAAACGGTGATCCAAGGCGAAGCTCCCATGCCGTATTACGAGGGGGAATACGACGAGGCGGGAATAGAAGAAGTGATTGAAGAGGGTGTGATCGAAGACGCCCGAGCATTCGAAATCTCTCCTTGAATCATGCCGAATCATGCCGAATCATGCCGAATCATGCCGAATCATCGCCTGTAAATTCACAGGATCTCAGCGGCTCGGCCTGCGAGTCTGATTGACCGCAGGTACCTTGGCGTTTAGCATCGAGGCGTTGTTTTCGTCTTCAGATTGTCATCTGGCGTTTATCCACCTCGTAAAGGGATCCCCTCCATGCTTCGTCGCAACCTGCGCGGCCTTCTTCGTCTCGCCGTGATTAGCTCTCTAACTTTCCTGCCCGTTTCGGTCTCGCTCGCGGAAATCCCAGCCAATCAGCTAACGCGTTCCGAAGAACTGAGCGGTTGGAAACTTCTCTTTGACGGCAAGTCGACCGACCAATGGCGAAGCTACAAAAAAGAGGAGATGTCGAGCGGTTGGAAAGTGGTCGACGGTGCTTTGGTCCGTGAAGGAAGCAACGCGGGAGATATCGTCACCAAAGAAAAGTACAAGCACTTTGAGTTGATGCTCGAATACAAGATCTCGGAGGAAGGGAACAGCGGATTGATGTTCCATGTCAACGAGAAGAACGGAGCCCCTTGGCAAAGCGGACCTGAAATCCAAATCCAAGACAATGCGAAGGGACATGACCCGCAAAAGTCGGGTTGGCTCTACCAGCTTTACCAACCTCCCGCCAATCGAGCACTCGGCGAAACCGCTCCGCTCGATGTAACTCGACCTGTTGGGGAATGGAACCAACTTTACCTTCGCATCGCTCCGAACCAATGCGAAGTCTCCATGAATGGCGCTGTCTACTATCATTTCAAGTTGGGTGATAAAGACTGGAACGAACGCGTTGCTAAAAGCAAATTCGCGCAGATGGCAGACTTTGGTAAGACCGGCGAAGGCCACATTTGCCTCCAAGACCACGGGAATCTGGTGTCGTTCCGCAATATCAAGATCCGGGAACTTCCAGAAAAGGGACAACCCTCTCAGCCGATCGATGGAAAGCTCGCTTTGAAAGGTGTCCCTGCATTTCCACAGATGAAATGGGAAGGCTGGACTCCTGTCGAAGAAGATGGAACCATCAACAAACCGCTTCGCATTCTAGAGCTGACCTACGCAAAGGGATTGGCTCATCGATTGTTTGCAATGGATCAGAAAGGTCGTATCTTCACCTTCGAAAACAAGACCGACACCAAGCAGGCCTCACTCTTCCTCGATATTCAGGACAAGGTGAGCTACTGGGCCGGTCCCGGTGCTAACGAGCAAGGTCTCCTGGGGTTGGCATTCCACCCCAATTACAAAGAGAACAAAGAGTTCTATGTCTGCTACACCCGCAAATCGGACGACAAGTCGGTCGTTTCGCGTTTCAAGGCGAAAGGTGATGATTTGCTCAAGGGGGATGCAGGTTCCGAAGAGGTCCTTTTGGAGCTGGAGCAACCTTACAAGAACCATAACGGAGGTGCGATTGAGTTCGGACCGGACGGATACCTTTATGTCGCATTCGGTGACGGAGGACTGCGCAACGATCCGAAGGCATCAGGCCAGAATCGCAAACAATTGCTCGGTTCGATCCTTCGAATCGATGTGAACAAGAAAAGCGACGGGCTTGCCTACGGAATCCCAGCGGACAACCCCTTCGCAGCTCAATCGGGACTTCGACCTGAAATCTATGCACACGGATTCCGCAACCCATGGCGCATCGCGTTCGACAAAGCGACCGGAACACTTTGGTGCTCCGATGTCGGACAAGATCTCTACGAAGAAGTCGACATTGTGGTCAAGGGTGGGAACTATGGCTGGAGCAATTGGGAAGGGACCCATCCCTTTGGCAATCGCCCTGTCGTCGAAGGAACTTCAACTCCGATCGATCCGATTTGGGAATACGACCATGCGATTGGGAAATCGATCACCGGCGGACGGGTTTCCAACACGAAGCGGCTGCCTGCGTTGCAAGGGAAGTACTTGTATGCTGACTACGTGAGCGGTGCGCTTTGGGCATTGTCGTACGATGCCAAGACTGGCAAGGCGACGCGCAACGAGCAGATTATCGAGGGAGGCGTTCCCGTTTTGGCGTTCGGAGAAGATGAGAGCGGAGAAGTCTATTACATGATGGACACGAACCGCGAACAATGCATCTTCAAATTCGAGCCGAAAGAATAGTTCCCACTGTCGAACGGTCGTCCTCGACCGTTCCTGCGGCACCTTTAGGTTTCTAAAAGTTAGGTACCGTGTTCAGTAAGGTCATTTTCTTTTGGGGATGGTGGTTTCGTGCGCGGAAGCTGTCGAGGACGACAGCTCGAAGCGAGATCTCGACTACAACGACTTTCGGATTCGGTGGAACCCTTCCAGGATTTCGCCACCGACGGTCTTCAGCGATTCCCAGACCTCTTCTGCCGTTTCGCCGATCGCTTCCTGGGTCGGTGCGTACCGCTGCCGCAATTCAAAGAGTCTTTCTTCCAGCTTCCCCAACTGCTCCTTGGCCTCCATATTTCCAAGGTGGATCTTTAATCTCAATTCATCGCGCTGATGAGCAAGCTCCGCGAGTAGCTTTTCGAAGGTAGACTGATGGCTTTCGGTCATTTCATTCTCTCCTTGTCTCGAAATAGAATCTTTGACATGCGACCTTCCGGTTTTGTTATAGCAAGTTTTGTATCGCTCGTTTCTGCGCTTGCCCTGTCTCCGACCACCGTATTCGCATCACCTCATGACGCGTTCGTTATCCAAGCGATCGACGAGCAAAATGGGCGGCCCGTTCCCTTGATCGAATTTCGTACCACTTCGGGTATGAAGTGGATCACGGACAACGCGGGGAAAGCTGTCATCGACGCTCCGGAACTATTCGATCGGGAGGTCTGGTTTTCGGTCGTGGGGCACGGGTACGATGTCCCTCGCGATGGTTTCGGCTTCCAAGGAGTTCGCTTGACTCCCACCCGCGGAACGAATCATCCAGTTCGATTGAAACGTGCCTTGGCTGCCGAGCGACTTGGAAGACTGACTGGAAGTGGACTTCTCGCCGAGAGTCAGAAAATTGGGGAATACACTGATTGGAACGAGAGCGGTGTTGTTGGTTGCGACTCGGTCCAAACCACCCTTTGGAAGGGAAAGCTCTTTTGGTTCTGGGGGGATACAAACCTATTTCGATATCCGCTAGGTATCTTTCGAATGCTGGGCGCCGAGTCGGAGTTGCATCCATTCGACTTGGAGAAGGCACCGATTCAACCCAAGTTGGAGTTCTTTCGAGATTCAGCGAACGCACTGCGGCCGATCGCGGATATCGATCATCCAGGGCCCGTGTGGCTTGGAGGTTTGATCGGTTTGCAAGATCGTGACGGGGTCGATCATTTGGTCGCCAGTTACGCCAAGATTCAAGCACCGATGGCCGTCGACGAGTTCGGTCTTTGTGAATGGAACGAGGTCGATCGTGTCTTTCGTGCCGTCAAAACACTTTGGAAACGAGGAGCGAACGAGCCTAGCGATCCGGAACAAGTCGTTGTACCGGACGGGCACGCCGTTCGTTATCGCGATACCTCCGGTAAGAAGTGGGTTCTCTTCTCCAATCCCACACCTCGGATCCAGATCCACGACACGTACGAGGATTGGTTAGATCCTGTGAAGTGGCAAGTTCATCCCAAGCGAGAATCGATCCGCGCTCGTGATGGAACCGCTATTCAAATCCATCGAGGCGACATCGCTTGGAGCGGTTACGCGAACAAGTGGGTGATGGTTTTCACGCAACTGTTCGGCAAGGCATCTCCCCTCGGGGAAATTTGGATGAGCACGGCAGACTCGCCGTTCGGAGAATGGACTCCTGCCGTTCCGATCGCGACGCACAGCAACTACACGTTTTACAATCCGATGATCCACAGCGAATGGCTTCAGGACGATCAACCTTGGATCTACTGGGAAGGAACCTATACGGCCGAGTTTGCGAACAAGCCGGAGAGGACTCCTCGCCACGACTACAATCAGATCTTGTATCGCATTCGAATCGATGATCCCGTTTTGCAGCTCATTGAACCGAAACGTTGATCGACGTAGAGACAGGTTCGGGTTGGTTGCGACTTTGCGCGGTAACAGTGATTGGCTGCGAACCGCGATCGTCATGCTTCAATTGAACGACGATGGTGAATACATCGCGAGGTCGGAAGAATTGAATGGGGGTCAGTTCCACGATCCCAGTCCCTTCGACGACCCGGTAGTCCAAACCCAGCGCGCGCACCGATTGCAGTTTGCACCCCTTCGGTATCTGCATCGCGATCGCCACTTTTTGATCGGGCTGTTGAAGACGATTCTCCACTCGCACTTCGTACGAAACCGTGTCTCCCTGTTTCATGGATTGAACAAGGGGTTGCACCGATACATTCAGGCATTGGTCGGATGGGACTCCGGAACCGATAGCGGGCCGGGCGCTGGAACCGGGCAATCCTAATCCTCCGGGAGCAGTAGGCAGTCCCATGCCTGGATTCGAGCCGCCAGGCAATGGGTTGCTAGGCAACCCGCCAGGCAAGGCCCCGCCAGGCAAGGCCCCGCTGGGTAGGCCACCGCTGGGTAGCCCCCCGCTTCCGGGGAGTCCCCCGTTGGGTAGACCTCCCGGTAGAACATCGCCTGATCCGGTAGAAGATCCGGTGGAAGATCCGGGGTTTGGCATCGTTGGCAAAGGATTCGGATTGGCAACGCCTCCGGGTGTTGTTCCGGCAAAACCTCGAATGGTGGTTGTTTGCGAGGCGATCAATTGGCCCATGGCGTAGAGGCTGGCGGTGACTGGGTAGTCCCCGGGTTGTTGCACGAAGAATACCGGCTCCAGGAGTTGCCGTTCGCCGGGGCGAAGGACAGGGAAGTCGCGAATGACGCGAACGTCGCCGCTTTCTTTATGTACCAAGCCAGGACGGCTATCGATCTGGATCCGGACGCTTTGGAGAGCTTGATTGCCGTTGTTGGTGAGAACGCAATCGAAAACGACGTCGCTGTTTACCGGGGCTTGGGCCAAGTTCGCTTTCGGTGCGAATTGCAGCGAGACAGCTGCTTTTTGGATCAAGGTTGGGACAGTCTTCTGCTGTTTGACACTTGGGGCCGCCAGCAGATCGAAAACGACACGGGCGTCCATATCGGTCGTGGGGGTCGCTTGAATCGAGACTTCAAAGACGCGCCGTGCATCCAGAGGTCCGATTTCCCAAATCAAGGCTTGAGCGGCTTGGCGATGGGGCGGATAGGAGGTCCCGTCGATGGTCATGCCATTGGGAATGGTTGCGGTCAGGACGACATTTTCTGCAGGCAAACCGCCGATGTTGGAAACTTTGACAAAGTACTGAAGGGATTGACCGGGGCTTCCAAGGTCGGGGCCGAGGGCATCGAGCACGAGTTCGGGGGCGTTCCAAGTGACCGAGGTTGTTCCGCGAGCGAGCGAGAGTTCCGGCATGTTTTCGCCAGGTTGTTGTGGGCGAACGACTTCGACTTCGACCAACGCGGTCCCGTTCTTGGGGATGCTGACGCCGCTGGCGGCGTTGTCCAATCGTTTCAAGTAGACGTAAGCGATTCCATTTTGATCGACGATCGCATCCACCGAGTCCTTGAGTTGTTCACCGGGGCGAGTTGGATCGGTGCTGGTCAAGACAAACTGTGCAAATTCTGGATTGAGAGAGCGGTAGCGCACGATCCAGTCCTTTGCCGCGACGAATCCTTCGCTTCGCATTACCTTCGTCGCCAGTCGCGCCGGCGCGTCGTTGGTGATGACTTGCGGCAAGGGGAAATCCCAGCTGACATCGATCCAATAGATCGTTGCGGTTTGGCGGCGCTTGTTCCATACGTCGCTTTCGGGAGCCAGGACGGTGACCTTTGAGACACCTTCGGAGGGACTGGTGAGGCTGATCCAGGTTTGCCCTTTGCGAATCGGTAGATCGTCGGAGCGATCGGCGGTCCCTTTGGTAATGATACCGGGCGCGTTGCTGGTGCGACCGCGTGCGAAGTCGATTCCCAGTTTCTCGACCTTCGGACTGGAAGCGGGCTTCCAAAACGACTGCCGTTGGCCTTTCGCGTCGTCGCCCACTTCTACAATTTGCCCTACGCTGTCCGGGGCAAGCATCCACTCGATCGGTTCGTTGGTGACCAAATGATCGTCGGTGCCGCAGATACCGGCCAGCAAAACCACTTCTCCACCGACAGGTGCGACCAGTCGATTCGGCGTAATCAACAGATCGCCGCATCGCCCTCGCATCTCCTCGGCTTCTTGCTTCTTCCCAAAGATACAGCCTTTGCCGGCGAGACATCCTTTGCACAGCTTCTTTTCCCCCGTTTGCACGCAACGCGGCGGAGTAGGAGGCGTTTGAAAGGCTGGTGCGGTACTGGGATATCCGTTGTTCGGATCGTGGGGCGAGATGAAGGTCAACGGCCGATTGGGGTCGAAGAGTCGATTGCCGCTAGGATCGATAGCGGGAAGCGAAATAGTTTGACAACCCGATGCACCTGAGAGCAGAAACAGGATGAACGGGCACCACGCGACCGCGGCGCGAACGAACGCTCGCAGCGTTGGTTGGGTTGGTGATGTGGCGTTGGCAACCATCCGTGCATGACCCTCAAGAAACCGTTCTAGCGGGATACCATATTCCCTGTGGGAATGTAGCCCTTGAAACGTGGCATGCTGGGAAAATCGGGCTTGAGAAAATGGGAATGGCGGAACGGGGTAACGAATGTATCAATGAAAAAAGGTCGAGGGATTTCCTCGACCTTGGTATGGAGAGTTTCGTCGATGGAGAGTCAGCCAGGAATAACCCTTGCTGACGCAGCCGATGGAGATCTCGGTCTTAGGCGCTTTCTTTGCGTTGGGGAATGCTCTTGAAGTGTCGCACCTTGCCATCGGACGAATCGACGTCGATGGTGTAGGTGGTGCCCGGTTCTTGATCGGGCAATTCGAACATCACATCGAGCATGATTTCCTCGACGATTCCTCGAAGACCCCGAGCACCCACGTTCTTGACCTGCGCTTTTTGCGCGATCGATTTGAGGGCCGCTTCGGTGAAGTGGAGTTCGCAGTCCTCCATTCCGAAGAGGGCTTGGTACTGCTTCACGAGCGCGTTTTTCGGTTCGGTCAGAACTTTGATCAAGCCAGGGACATCTAGCGGCGCCAGAGCTGTGACGACGGGGAGCCGTCCGATCAATTCAGGGATCATCCCGAATTCCAAGATATCGTCCGAGTGAACTTGTCCGAGCAAGGTCGCTACGTCCGCCTCTTCCTTGACGGTCGAGCCTGGACCGAAGCCGAATGACTTTTTGCCCAATCGTTTGCGGATGATTTCGTCCACACCGACAAACGTTCCCCCGCAGATGAAGAGGATGTTGGTCGTGTCGATCTGGATGTACTGCTGTTCAGGATGCTTGCGGCCCCCTTGTGGCGGAACGTTTGCAACGGTTCCTTCCAGCATTTTCAAGAGAGCTTGTTGAACACCTTCACCGGAGACGTCACGGGTGATCGAGACGTTTTGGCTCGTCTTTCCGATCTTGTCGATCTCGTCGATGTAGAGAATGCCTCGCTGGGCCGCTTCGATATCGAAATCGGCGGCGTGCAGCAATTTCAGAAGCAGATTCTCGACATCTTCCCCGACATAACCCGCTTCGGTCAGGGTGGTTGCATCCCCGATGGCGAACGGAACGTTGAGCATCTTGGCCAAGCTTCGAGCGAGCAAGGTCTTTCCGCTGCCGGTTGGGCCTACGAGCAAGATGTTCGATTTCTCGATCTCGACTTCGTTTCCACCCTCCCAGGTGGCGCTCAGACGCTTGTAGTGGTTGTGGACAGCGACCGCGAGCGCTCGCTTCGTACCCGTTTGGCCGATGACATATTCATCGAGGTGGGTCACGATATCGCGCGGGCTGGGAATCTCATTGAAGAGCTTTTTCTGTGGCTTCCGCTTTTGCTCTTGATCCAAGATCGATTGGCAGAGCTCGATGCATTCGCCGCAAATGTACACGTCCCCTGGGCCCTCGACCAACGGTCCGACGTCGCGATAGCTTTTGCGACAAAACGAGCAGAAGGCATTGCGACGCGTGGTGTTTCCACCGCCGCTACCACCCACGCTGCGACGACCGGGAACGACATCCTTACCTTGGGGCATTATCGACTCCTTACTGTTCTCTCGAGCTCCGTTGATGGGCTGCTCAAGAAATGAATTGGGACACTGGATATATAGAAGCTCGAGCCATCGCAAAGTCTTCGCAATTGGTTTTGCGTCGGTTATACGACAAGGGCATCCGTGTCCACCATTCGAGCCGAATTCATCATTTAGACCGAACATTCCGCTTGGCATTTGTCGCTTTGCGGACCGGTCTCAGCCTCCCAGGCTGATCGATTGTTCTGTCTCTGTAAGTCTAACACACGAGGTTGCCAAGAGAATCGATTTTCTCGGACCCCCAAAAGGGTTCCGAAAGTGGAGCGGTCTCGATGGACAACGTCTGGTTAGATCTCTCGTCGATCGTTGCGCGAGGACGCAACCACGTTGAGAGACGCACTAATCTTTCGGAATTCTGCTTCGCTGATGTCACCCTCACTCCGCATTTCTTCGAAATTCTTTTGGAGCAAGTCGGCCAGTTCGCCGTCGCTTTTGGTGGAACCGCGCAACTTTGCCAACGATTGAACCGCGACAATGGAAACGGCCATCAAAATCAGAACACCCAGAATGGCCTGCAAGGCAGGGTGGGACACGACATCCCACAACCCTGTTTGGATCGGTGCTGAGCTCGTCGTGTTCATCACAGTGAAGAATCAAGTAGGAAAGAATTTCCGCCGCCTGGATCGACGAGCATACTTCGTTCAACCAGGAGCTCCCTCTCCCCTGAGTCGCCCAATAGTACGCATGTCCACGTCGAAAGGACCAGCGGTAACCATTCTATTTTCATCGAAAAGGAAGAGTTGGGTTTACCGATTGCGAAAAGTCTCAGAACGCCTCCGGTTTTTGAGCCGAACACCCTGACAATATGACTCATTCCCCCTTTCGGGCGCAGCGGACGAAGCCCGATCTCTCTTTTCGCGATTCCGGATATCTTTGCCAATCTATAGGTCTTTGGCTAGCTTTTAACGGAGCTTAATAGGCCTTTGTCGTCGCATCGATCGAATTTGGAACGTCTTTGGCAAAATAGTTTAGGATGTGTACGCCTTATCTCATGGCAACCGGCCTTAGACGGGCCTACGCTAGCGTGGAAAACTTGTTGTTTCCTTGTCATCTCCTTGTTCCAACCGGTCGATTCCCTGTGCATCCATGCAGTTCCCCATCCAGACGGCAGGTCGTTTTATTGATCGAGACGTCGAGTGCGTATGGGCGCGGGCTGCTGGCGGGGATTGTCCGTTTTATGCGGATGCACGATGAATGGTCTGTCTTTTTGGAGCAGCGAGACTTGACGGCCGAACCTCCGGCTTGGTTAGAGGATTGGCGAGGGGATGGGATTGTTTCGCGTGTGACGACACCTCGTTTGCTCGAGATTGTTCGCCGGACGAAGGTAGCGACCGTGGAGTTGACGGATCGCTATGCGAACTCCGGTCTTCCATTGGTTCGAACGGACGATCTGCAGGTCGGGCGGCTTGCCGCGGAGCACTTGCTCGAACGCGGATTTCGAAACTTTGCATTCTGCGGTTATCGCAATGAAGCTTGGTCGGAACGGCGATTGGTCGGATTTCGCGAGCGGCTTCGCGAGCAAGGTTTTGATTCCACGGCGCATCATGTCGCGTGGCTTGACTCCTCGACACGGACTTGGGACGAAGAGCAGAATGATCTGGCTGCTTGGCTTCGAACCTTAGAAAGGCCATGCGGCATCCTCGCCTGCAACGATGCTTGCGGCCAAACCATTTTGTCTGCATGCATCCGTGAACACATCGCTGTCCCTGAGCATGTGGCGGTCCTGGGTGTCGACAATGACGATCTTCTTTGTAGCGTGTGCGAACCAGCTCTCTCGAGTGTTGTTGTCAACGCAGAAGGGGTCGGTTTTCGAGCTGCGGAAGTCCTCTCGGCGTTGATGTCCGGAAACGGGAGCATGCAAGTCGAGACCACCATTCCACCTCTCGGAATCGCTGTCCGACAATCGACCGATGTTGTTGCGATCGATGACGCTGCTATCGTTTCCGCGTTGCAGTATATTCGACAATATGCGAGCCGCGGGATTTCGGTGCAGGATGTTGTTCAGCAAACGGGAATATCTCGCAGTTCGCTTGAACGGAAAATTCGAAAGCATCTCGGGCGAACTCCACAGGAAGAAATCCGCAACGTGCAAATCAAAAGAGTCAAAGAGTTGCTGGCGACCACCGAGCTTTCCGCAGAACGCATTGCACCCCTCTGCGGATTCGAACATCCCGAATATATGTATGTTGTATTTAAACGGCACGAGAACTTGACTCCCGGTGAATTTCGCATTCAAGCGAAACGGGGATAATCCGTGCTTTCAAACCTACCTTTCCACTTTCGACCCTCACGCCTCGCAAGGAAAACGAAACGATGATGAAACGTCTCTCCCACCTACTCGGGTTTCTGACTCTGAGTTGGGTTTGCCTCGCCGCTGCCATCCCTAGATGCTCGGCGGAAAACCCGATCGAAGATCGCTGGCGTTACTTGTTGCGCAAACCAGCACCGAATTGGATGGCAACCGATTTCGATGACGCCAAATGGCGCCGAGGTTTCGGCGGCTTTGGGACTCGCAACACACCGGGCGCTCGGATCGGGACTCCATGGAGCTCGCCCAATATATGGATGCGAAAGGATTTCCAGCTGGAGGCCGTTCCCGCCAAGCCAGCTCTTTATTTGCACCACGACGAAGATGTCGAAGTCTATTTGAATGGATCGAAGATCCTCACGAAACGGGGTTACACGACCGAGTACATCATCGTTCCTATCGATCCCTCTCAGCATTCTCTCTTGAAGAAGGGGAAGAACCTCCTCGCTGTTCATTGCCAACAGACCGGCGGAGGGCAATTCATCGATGTGCATGTGATCGATGCGGATTCGGTACCCAAGTTACCTGCTCCCAAGATCCCGGAAACGCCTTTCCAATCCGATCTGATCACTACTTGGGGAACGGAGGTGACACCGGAAAACGCTTGGCGAGAATACCCACGACCTCAACTCAAACGGGATCGGTGGACCAACCTCAATGGGATGTGGAACTATGGGATTACCTCCGCCGAGGAGCTCAAAAAGCCGAGTGACTGGAAGGGCCAGATCTTGGTTCCGTTCTGTTTGGAATCCAAGCTTGGGAAAGTCGGTCGTCTCTTGCTCGACAGCGAAGCCCTTTGGTACCAACGATCGTTTGATGCGTCTCCAGTGGATAACGAACGAACTCTCCTTCATTTCGAAGCGGTGGACTATCGCTGCGAAGCGTTTGTGAATGGTCAATCGGTCGGCAAGCATGTCGGAGGAAGCACCCCCTTTTCGTTCGATATCACCAACGTGGTGAAGAATGGCTCCAACGAGCTGGTTCTCCGTGTGGAAGACGACACGATGGGATTTCAATTGCAAGGGAAGCAACGACCGGATCCGCACGGCATTTGGTACACGCAGGTATCGGGCATCTGGCAAACCGTTTGGATGGAGCAAGTATCGGAGACATATATCGAAGACTTGACGATCTCCACCGACGCGCGGGCTGGATCGATCACCCTTCGCGCGGATCAGATCGGCAAGTCGAAGGATGTTTCGATGAAGATCACCGTTCGTGATGGCGACAAGGTGGTAGCTGAAAAAGCGGTCGGAGGGAACGAAGCCACGGTTACTATACCGAGCGCCAAACTTTGGAGCCCTTCGTCACCTCACCTGTACGACTTGGAAGTGCAATTGATCGATGGCAAGGGGAAAGCCGTCGATAGCGTTAAGTCGTACGCCGGGATCCGAACCGTTGGAAAGAAGGTCGATGCGGATGGTCATATTCGCATGACGCTCAACGGTGAGTTCCTGTTCCACTGGGGGCCGCTCGATCAAGGCTGGTGGCCGGACGGCCTCCTCACACCTCCTTCAGAAAAAGGGATGCTCTTTGATATCGAGTACCTCAAAGAGGCTGGCTTCAACATGATTCGCAAGCACATCAAGGTGGAGCCCCGACTCTATTACTACCACTGCGATCGGATGGGGATGATGGTTTGGCAGGATCAAGTCAGCGGGGCCGTCAATCCACCGTGGACCCGTCTTGTTCCAAACCCGGTCGATGCGACTTGGCCGGATGAAGCCCACCAGCAATACATGCTGGAGCTGGAGAGGATGATCGATCATTTGGAAAGCCATCCATCGATCGTCGCATGGGTTCCCTTCAACGAAGCTTGGGGACAGCACCGCACCGTCGAAGTGGGCAAATGGGTGTCGGAGCGAGATCCTTCCCGATTGAATAATATCGCCAGCGGCGGAAACTTCTGGCCTGTAGGGGACATCGTCGATGAGCACAGCTATCCAGACCCTGCGTTCCCCTTCGGAGACAAGCGGTGGGATGGATTCATCAAAGTCGTCGGCGAATTTGGCGGCCATGGGTTCCCCGTGATGGGCCATCTTTGGGATAACGATGCCAACAACTGGGGTTACGGTACGCTACCCAAAACCGAAGCGGAGTATCGGGATCGGTACAACAAATCCCTCAAGAAGCTTCAAGAGATGAAGAAGCAAGGCATCGCGGCGGGCGTTTACACGCAAACCACCGATGTCGAGGGTGAAGTGAATGGGTTGATCACGTATGATCGAAAGGTGATCAAGATTCCCGCGAAAGAACTTGCTCCCATCCACAAAGAGCTTGTTGAGAAATAGAGCCGGCTAACCGATGAGTCGGCTGCCCTGGGACGAGAGTCGTTCGCTCCATGGGAGGCGATGGTACAATCGCTTCGAATCGATGGCAATCTCCAGCCCAGGAACGAGATCGGACGAAGCATAGTGACCGAGCTTTATGAAATGCTAGTCCAGGAGTTTTCCGATTTGGATCTCCTGGAGTTTGTTCGCGTGGCGGTCCGGCTCACGGTGGCCGCCATTCTAGGGGGCGTCCTGGGCTTCGAACGGGAACAGCATGGCAAGTCGGCTGGGATCCGAACGCACATGCTCGTCGCGATGGGGGCCGCCATGTTCGTCATGGTCCCACAACTCGACGGACTAGAAGATGCGGAACTCAGCCGAGTCATGCAAGGCATTATCGCAGGCGTCGGCTTTCTCGGAGCAGGAACCATCGTCAAGAACTCAGGGGAGGATGTGCGAGGCCTGACAACCGCAGCGGGAATCTGGCTCACCGCAGCGATCGGTGTCTCCGCAGGGCTCGGTCGCGAAGTGACCGCCATCATCAGTACCGTGTTCGCCATGATCATTCTCTCGCTCATTCCCCATATTCCATTTGTGGCTCAGGAGAGGCAGCGCAAGACGAATCCATCACCCTCGTCGTACGATGAATCGTAATCGTCTTATATCGGAAACGCCTGACCATGGGCGGGTATGAAGACATTCCGAAAGCCGATTTCCTGGCATCGTTGCTTTAGTGCAACCTTTTGTTCGGATTCGCCGTGGATGAGAAACAGATTCTTTGTTTCTGAGGCGGTAGATGAAAGAACACGAAGAAGATCGTTTTGGTCAGCATGGGCCGAGAATCCACTGACTTGATGGATGTCGATCCATTTGTTCCAAACCCGCCCCTTGAACCGGACGACAGGCGTGGGTGATAGAAGTGTTGCGCCAAACGACTCGGGAGCTTGGTAGCTCACCATGATCAAACTGCTGCGAGGGTCATCGATATGGTATCGCAAGTGGTCCAGGATCCTTCCGCTATCGCACATACCACCGGATGCAATGATGATGGACGAGCCAGGCTGCGTGGAGCGGTACCAAGCTTCGTCGCTATCGCTGATCCAGTTTCCAGCGAGGCTTCGCAACGCCTCGTCGCCAAGATGCTCGTGATAAACGTCATCGAGCCGTTTG
The DNA here is from genome assembly GCF_052161625.1 of Brakhagea slesvicensis. GTDB lineage: Bacteria > Planctomycetota > Planctomycetia > Pirellulales > Pirellulaceae > JBKCUI01. Next base: position 2,319,587 of record NZ_CP197412.1, on the reverse strand, counting down.
GCCAAAGGACTGTCGATGTAGATCGGGCAGTTCGGTATCCGCCCATCCTGTTTGGCGCTTTGCAAGGTGTGCATTACCAAATGGATGCGTCCCAAGCTAAACGCGGGGATGAGGACCTTTCCTCCTCGAGCTACCGTGTGCCGAATGATCGTAGAGAGTTTATCGATCGTCGAAGGATAGGATTCATGTTGTTTGCCCCCATAAGTGCTCTCGCAAACAATAGCGTCCGCGCTTGGGAGTGGGGAAAGATTCCCGACCAACGGCAGATCCGATCGACCTAGGTCTCCAGTGAAGAGAACTCGCTTCCATCGTTCTTCAGAGCGAAACTCCACTTGAAAACTAACACTTCCTAGGACATGTCCGGAATCGCTCAATTGCACCGATACGGTAGGGCCTAGCCGAAATGGTTCACCGAGCGGGAGGGGCGTGCAAAGCCGGAGCGTGTTCTCGACATCGGCGTAGGTGAACGTAGTCGATTCGTCTTCTTGCCAACCGCGAGAGCGAAACGAAGTCCGCCGGAACGCGCTGCGTTCAAAGTAATGAGCTCGGTCACTGAGAATGACGTCCAGCAGGTCATAGGTGGCGTGAGAGCAAAGGATTGGACCGCGAAAACCATCGCGGACCAGCAAAGGTAACCCGCCGCAGTGATCTTGGTGAGCATGGGTGATGCAAACGGCATCGATCGATGCAGGCTCAAAGTGCCAGCGAAACGGTTTCTTGCGTCCCCGTTCATCTTCGCTCGACTCATTGCCGCAATCCAACAAGAGGCGATACGAGCCGGTATCGAGCAAATGCATGGAGCCGGTCACCGAATCGGTGGCCCCCAAAAACTGAAGGGTGGCGGAAGGCTGAGGGTTGAAAGAGCTTCGGTCCATGTTCGATATGGTAGGTGATCCACCCTGAAATCACAGCCCCAGAATACGCACTGCGACCTGCTATACTGATCCTTTTCCCTCGCACACGATCCATCCGCCATCCTTTTGCGGGTTCTCGGGTGGCAGGTTCTCGGGTGGCAGAAGGACTTGGTTCATGAGCTACGCATCGCGACGTTTATTCCTTTGGGCTGGTTCAATCCTGTTGGCCTGTGCGACCGGAGCGTTGCAGGGTCGCGCTCAAGTGACCTTGTTTCAGAATGTTCGGATCTTTGATGGCGTTCACGACGAGTTGTCACCTCCGTCTTTCGTTTTGGTACGTAGCAATCGGATCGAGCGAATCTCCTCATCGCCGATTCCCACAGATCGTCGAGGGGACACGGTACTCATCGATGGTACCGGTTGCACATTGATGCCGGGCCTCATCGATGCCCACACACACCTCCTGTTTTCCTTGGTTCCTCAACAAGCCGCTTTGATGAGCGATGCTGGATTCCTTCATGTCGTGGCCACGCGCGCTGCGAGCGATACGCTGATGCGAGGCTTCACATCGGTTCGCGATCTTGGCGGGCCGGTATTTGGTCTCAAAAAGGGGATCGACTCCGGGGTGGTCGCGGGGCCGAGAATTTGGCCGAGCGGGGCGTTTATCTCGCAATCCGGAGGGCATGGCGACTTTCGGCTTCCCAACGAATTTCCCGCTCCCGCCAACAGTCTGAGCATCTCGGAACGAATGGGTGGATCGGCTATCGCGGATGATCCGGCGACTGTTCGAAAGCGCGCGAGAGAGTTGCTGGGGCTCGGGGCATCTCAAATCAAATTGATGGCTGGGGGAGGAGTTTCCTCCCCTTACGATCCCATCGATGTCACCCAGTATACGGTCGAAGAGTTGCGGGCCGCCGTCGAGGCAGCTGAAAATTGGGGGACCTATGTGACGGTCCATGCTTATACCCCGAAAGCGGTACGGCAAGCCATCGAGGCTGGTGTTCGATGCATCGATCACGGACAACTGCTCGATGACGATACGGCGAAGCTGATGGCGGATCAGAAAATCTGGTGGAGTTTGCAACCGTTTCTCGATGATCGTCCAAGCCCATTTCCGGAAGGATCTCCCAACCGACTCAAGCAACTGGAGATGTACCAAGGAACCGAGCTCGCCTACAAACTTGCTAAAAAATACAATATCCGAACCGCTTGGGGGACCGACAACCTCTTCAGCGCCGAAGGTGCGATGCAGCAAGGCGCGCAGCTGGCCAAAATGACTCGCTGGTACACCCCCGTCGAGGTCTTGAGAATGGCGACCTCGGGGAACGCGGAATTGCTGGCACTCTCCGGAAAGCGAGCCCCCTACGAGGGCAAACTCGGCGTGATCGAATCCAATGCCCTGGCCGACTTGATTCTCGTCCGTGGTAACCCACTGGAAGAAATCGAATTGATCGCCGATCCATCCAAGTCCTTCGTGGTCATCATGAAGGATGGGAAGATCTTCAAAAACACAGTGAATTAGAACACAGTGAATTAGAACACAGTGAATTAGAACACAGTGAACAAATAGAACTTTAACTCTCCACGCAACCTAAAGAAAGCTGGTTATGAATTCGCATCCTTCCAGTCACCCCCAAAATCCGGCTTGGACCGCACTCACCGAACATCACCACAAACTTTGCCATGTCCATCTGCGAGAACTCTTTGCGGAAGAGCCTCTTCGGGGCGAAGAGATGGTGATCGATGCGATCGGACTCACCCTGGATTACTCCAAAAACCGGATGTATCGCGAAACCGTCGAGTTGCTTGTCCAGCTTGCCGAAAGTTGCCACCTGCGTTCCCGGATCGAGGCGATGTTTCGCGGGGACCGTATCAATATCACCGAGAATAGGTCGGTACTCCACATTGCGCTTCGCACACCTCGCACCGCTTCCATTGTGGTGGACGGGGTGGACGTGGTTCCACAGGTTCATGAAGTGCTCGACAAGATGACCGCGTTTTGCAATCGAGTGCGCCGAGGGGAATGGAAAGGGTACACGGGCAAACGGATTCGCAATATTGTCAACATCGGCATTGGAGGTTCGGACCTTGGACCTGTCATGGCATACGAAGCGTTGAAACATTACAGCGACCGATCGCTGGTGTTCCGGTTCGTATCCAATATCGACGGAACCGATTTTGTCGAAGCCACGCGCGATCTGGATCCCTCCGAGACGCTGGTGATCGTATCGTCGAAGACTTTCACTACCCAAGAGACAATGACCAATGCACTGAGCGCACGAGAGTGGTTGTTGAACGGACTGGGAGGGGATAGCGATGCGGTCGCCAAGCACTTTGTCGCGGTTTCAACCAATGCGGAAAAGGTCTCGCAGTTCGGAATCGATACCGCCAATATGTTCGGGTTCTGGGATTGGGTCGGAGGACGCTATTCGATGGACTCTGCCATCGGGTTGTCGACGATGCTCGCGATCGGTCCCGAAGCATTCCTGGAGATGTTAGGTGGTTTTCATGCGATGGACGAGCACTTTCGCACGACTCCGTTCGATCGCAATTTACCAGCGATGCTCGGGTTGATCTCGGTATGGAATTGCAACTTCCTCGGGGCTCATACCTTGGCCATCCTTCCCTATGACCAGTATCTCAAACGCTTTCCCGCTTACCTGCAGCAATTGACGATGGAGAGCAATGGCAAACAAGTCGCGCTCGATGGTCAGCGTGTTAGCCATTCGACGGGGCCCATCTACTGGGGTGAACCTGGTACAAATGGCCAACACTCGTTCTATCAATTGATCCATCAAGGAACACGATTGATTCCTTGCGATTTCATCGCATTCCTCGAATCGCTCCATCCGATCGGGGATCACCACGATAAGCTCTTCGCGAATGTGCTGGCCCAATCCGAAGCACTAGCATTTGGCAAAACGGCCGAGGAAGTCATCGCGGAGGGAACGCCGCAAGAGTTGGTACCGCACCGCGTGTTCGAAGGAAACCGACCCTCGAATACTATTCTTGCGCAAAAACTAACCCCCGATATCTTGGGCAAATTGGTCTCCCTCTACGAACACGCGGTGTACACCCAAGGAGTCATTTGGAATATCAATTGCTTCGACCAATGGGGTGTCGAACTCGGCAAAGCTTTGGCGCAACGTATTGTTCCGGAATTGACTGCGTCTGACGAGGCACCCCTGCAGCACGATAGCTCAACCAATGCGCTCATCCGGCGATATCGAGATGCACGACGCTGAGCTTGAGCAATCGGCCGATCGGAGGGTTAGAGCCAGTGCGTCGGGTAAGCGCGCTGCGGTGTGAGATTGTTAAAGGCGAACGTCCAGAGGACGATCAAGATCGATCCGATCGCAACCGGGGCGATCAAGAAGTCCCACGAGACATCGGCCATCACCCCCACCAAAGCCACTGCACCAGCCGGGGGATGGACGGTCCGTGTGATTTTCATCGTCACGATCGTCGTTGAAACGGCGATCGCCATCACCCAGGGAGCGGTTCCGAACAATGCCACCAGGATCACGGCAATGGTGGCACCGAGGATGTTCCCACCGACCACGTTTCGGGGCTGGGCGAGAGGGCTCTTGGGAACACCGAACACCAAGACCGAAGTTGCCCCCATCGGAGCGGCGATCAGCGGGTATCGGCTGTAATAGGATAGGTATGCCAACATGGCGATACCGACGAAGCTACCTGCCCAAGAAAGGACCATTTGGTCACGGGAAAACCGAGGCTGGAATGCCTTCCCTTTTCGTCGACTCCGCTTTGCGGATAACACCAAACGACGATGCTCGCGTTTAATGCGAATAATGGCGGAACGGTAGCGTCTGATTCTAAGAATGATCCATGGACTCCGGGAGAGGTAGAGTTCGCTCTCCAGACTAAGTCGCCTTGTTCATTCCGTCAACCTGCGTGCAACCACAACTCCGAGCGCCCCATCATGACGACGAGGAGAGTTCCATGACGCGGCGCGCCAAGGGAGTCGTCTTTTCACGGTCACCATGCAGCAGGTAGGTGCAACCCGCCAAATACAGATCGCGCCACTGCGGTGCAATGGATTGATAATCCTCGAGGCAAGCCGAGCTGAACTTGTAATCGTGGGAATCGGTCCCTTTGAGGAATACGAACTCTCTCGATTTGCGAACCAATTCGGTCGCAGATCCCCCGCTCGTGAGAAACTGCAGTGTCTTCTCCGCCGCGTCCTTGCGATTCTCCCGAATCGTCTGAAAGATCGAATCGATTCCTGGAGTTCCATCCTGCCCAGCGAGGGCATCCCGGAACGCCTCGATACGCCCTTCTTGCAGATCACCTCGCGCTTTGGCAGCCTCTCGGAAGTGAGCTAAGAAGGACGCATTTTGAAGAAGCAGCCAGCATCGGAGCGAATCGTCTTGGACATGTTGATACAAGTAGTGCATGGCATTGCTCGTCGTGACAGCATGCAAAGGGACAATAGCAGGTTGCCGGGTTACCAATTCCGAGGAGGCCACGAAGATGCCGTCATAAATCGAACTTGGGTGCACCCCATCGTTCAACATTTCCTTGACCATCTGCGAGGCGCCGGTCGGGGTGAGGGTTCGAAGCCCTTCCAAGACGCGCACCGTGGCCTGCGGATCTCGTTTGCCGTAACTCCATTGCTTCGTGATAGAGGGAACGAGCTCCCAGTTGAAGCGGCCCGCGCGATCGACTTCCGCATCGATTGTGGATGGATTGGGCTCGCCAGTATGATTCAAGATTGCGTAGGCCAGCGAGCGAATCACCGGTTCCGAGTGTTCCCAACCGATCACGGAAAGGGTTCGAAAGGCCCCTGCGACGTAGATGCTTTTATGGCCGATGCTCCGAAAATCGCGAGCCGCATGTTTGGCCAAGAGGTCGAGCAAGGTGCTTGTGGACAGCACGCGCGATGCAGCGGCCGCAGCTGCATCCGCCTGCTCCACATCCCACTTCGCCATGGCTTCGTCGAGCTTCGCGTAGGCTTGATGCGCCTCGGGAACGCGGGACTCGTCGACCGCAGCCATCGTCCAATTCCCTTCGGAAACGTCCGTGGCTTGCGCGCTCTTGAAGTAATCGATCGACCAGAGCAAGGGGAGCCATCTCTGCTGGTCGACCGCGGCCATGGAAGCTTGATGGGCCGCATGCACTACCAAAACAGAGTGAAATTTGAATCCCACGGCTGGTCTGGGTTGCACATTCCGAATCCCGGCTAAAAACAGTGCAGCAAGCCATTCCTGGTAACTGACGCCATCTCGAATTCTCGTCATCACCGTTTCCACGATGTTTTGCCGCGGTGTGTCTTCCAACAACCGGACGAGAGGTTCGATCTCGGGTCGGAACTGCACCATGCCGCTCGGCACTTGCATTTCCGAAGCGCGAACGTTCGGCAACCACGATCTTGAGAAACCCAATGATCCGGCGGCAGTGCTAGCTGCCGATACGGAAAGGAAGTTTCGTCTCGTTTGTGACCCCATTTCCAGGCCCTCCAGATGAAGAAGTTTGAGTCGACACCATCCGACTCCGATGGATGCGAAAATGCTCAACCGGAGGCTATCGCCCCTCGACTGGTATTGGACGCAAGACGATTTTGCGAATATCCATCACGGCAATCTTGGACTTGGTCTTCGGCCGAACCTCCAGCCTTGCAGTCCCGGCTGATAGATTCGCCTTTCCAACCGTCAAGTAAACCATGTTCTGATAATGACCCGTGTCGGGAACCACCCAATCGAATGACTGATCGCCGATCGACAACGCGACTTGCGAGCCACCGTTTCCGCTGCCACAACCGCATTGGACTTCGATCTCGTAGATTCCATCCTTAGGAATGTTTAGTTCCCAGTGAGCCCAATCGTCGACTTCGGTCCAGTATCCCAACACATTCTTATGAAGCTCAGGTTCGTACCGAAGCTTCTTGCCGTGCGGGACAGCTTGATGGGCGAACAACGTCACAGCTCCCTGCGGCGTCTTCAAGGTCGGCTTATGCCCCTTTGAAGCTTCGTCCATCCGCTCGCGCCACACTTTCCAATCCTGTCCAATTTGTTGGGCGCTCGCATTGGCTCTCAATCGGGAGGAATCGAATTGACCATAAATCCCATCGTATTGTTTCGGATCAAATTCCGGATTCGGCTCACATCGCTGCGCTCCGACCCAAGCAAGCCATCGATCCAACTCCCCCCGCATCTCCCTCGCTTTGTCCGACATGGATGCCGAAAGATCGGTCTCTTCGCCTATGTCCTTTTCTAAATCGTAAAGCTCGAACGAGTTGTCTTCGTACTGCAAGACTCCTTTCCACTTCCCTTTGCGAATGGCTGCCGCGGGGCGGCTTCCTTGATTGGTGTAGTGTGGGAAATTCCAAAAGAACGGTCGATCCAAAGAGGGCTCCCGGTTCGCGAACCAATGCGAACCGAGATCGATTCCATCCAAAGGTCCTAACGTCTGCCCTACGTTCACCCCTGCCATTTGGAGGAATGTAGGCATCAGGTCGATCAAGGAGACAGGAGCGTTCGAGACACGATTCGGTGCAACAGATTGTTTTGTCGAAGCGATGATAAGAGGGATTCGAAGACCTCCTTCGTAAAGATATCCCTTTCCTGCTCGAAACGGTGTATTGTGGGTCATCGGTTCCTCATGAAGCTCTCGTACATGCAATCCACCGTTGTCGCTGGTGAAAAGGATGATCGTCTCGCGCTCAGAGGGCTGAGTGTTGATGGCTTCGAGAAGCTTTCCAACGGAGCGGTCCAGCGACTCGATGCTCGCGGCGTAGAGCGGATTGAATGCGTCGGTGTTCCGTTGTTTTGCTTCCTCGGTCGCCTCCAATTTGATATGGGGTGAGTGATGGGGTATGTAGCAAAAGTAGGGCTGATCCGACTTGGTCGCAATGAATTCGGCCGCCCGACGGGTGATCAAGAATTCATTCTTGTTGCCGGTCTCGTCGTCAAGCTCCCCTTTGCCGGGCAATTCTGCCACGACTTCGAAGCCCTGTTCTTTCGGGCTGCTCTCTTTACCTCCAAGGTGCCATTTTCCGAACATGCCGGTTCGATATCCGGCTCGCTGCAACTCTTCGGCTATCGTCCGTTCTTCGGGAGGTAAGGCGGAATGGATGCGGGCATTGAGAACTCGCTGGGAGGGATTGTCGGCTCGGCCGGGCAAGAAAGAGGTCAAGTGCAATCGAGCCGAGGACTTGCCAGTCAAAAGGGAGGCTCGCGATGCGGAGCAAATCGATAGCCCGCAATAAGCGCTCGTGTACCGCAAGCCTTGCCGGGCCAACGCGTCGAGATGGGGGGAGCGATGGTCGGTTCGGCCGTAGCAATGCAAGTCGTTGATGCCGAGGTCATCGGCAAGGATCAACACGATATTCGGCCGTGTATCGTTATCGGGTCGTGTAGCGTCGGATTCGGTCCCTTCAACACGGGAGATGACGACGGTTAGGCAGAACGCGACGATGGCAAGGATGGTTTTCATGAGTCGGAACGAACAGGGGAGGAAGGCTGCTTCGGAGACCCTCGATTGTATCCGATTCCGCACGTCGCAACGGGAATGTTTATCGCATTGAGGATTCCCACCATACCCAAAGCTCCCGTAACGGTTCCAGTTCCGTTCGATGGACATGGCTTTTGGCGTAGGCGATGCGTCCGTAGAGATGACCAAGATGGATCAAACTCGATTGCTGTTCGGAGTATTTGCGGGCCACCCTGCGAACGAACTCATCTGGCGTTTCTTCCTCACTTCGAACAATGCGATGTTCCCGTCCCCAAGCGATCAACGCTCGGAAGGTTTGTCGAACAATCTGCTCCGGATGGAGTTGCCTGGAAGAGAAAGGGTTTGTGTAAGTGGAAAACGGCGCAACGATTTCTGTGGGTTCTTCGGAGGCCGGTTGGGTATCAAGCTCCTTCGTTGTCGGTTTCCGGCCGAATAGCTCGGAGAGAAAGCGCAATATGGCCTGCCTTTGGGTCCACCCCCAAACCACGGCAATCAGCAACAGAATCAACAGAAGCATCCAAGAGAGGAGCGAGCTCCCGTTCCAGTTGATTTTCCACGAAGTGTTTCGGTTCGCGGCCTCATCGGCCGGCCCCTCCCTCTCGCCGCCCCCTCTGTCAGCGCCCTCCCCTCTGTCAGCGCCCTCCCCTTTGTCAGCGCCCTCCCCTCTGTCAGCGCCCTCCCCTCTGTCAGCGCCCTCCCCTCTGTCAGCGCCCTCCCCTCTGTCAGCGCCCTCCCCTTTTTCGTCAGCGCCGTCCCCTTTTTCGTCAGCGCCGTCCCCTTTTTTGCCGTCAACCTTGTCAGCCTTGTCAACACCGTCAACCTTGTCCCCTTCTGGGGGTTTTCTACCCTGTTGACCCTGTTGCCCCTGTTTTTCGGGGGCTTCGACGCCGTCTTGGCCGATTCCTTGGGGGTGGGGTAGGAGGTCGTCGCGACGGGCGATTTCCAATGGGGGTTCCCAATTCCATAAAGGCTGGCTGGGGAGAGGTAAGAATGCAAAGAGCAATACCAACGCTGCGACTGCGGCAACACCCATCGTGAGCCATTGCGTTGCGAATGAAATCTCCATCGGAATATTTCGCTCTCGCAGGGTTTTGCGAAGCGTCAACAGTGCAATGAGCACCAGCAGAGACAGAGACGAAAAGAGATAGACGAAGACCATCCGATTTGCAAACGCTCGATCCGCGATCGGGCTCATGAAAAATTGCCCTGCGCCGAAGACGGGGATCGCCAGGAGCGAAAAGTAGAGAACCCAGACCCCTTGATTATGCTTCCGTTGACGTCCCTGCGTCGGTGCGATCTCACTGAATGAATCACGAGGGTCTTTTCGAAACAAACCGATAGACTGAAGTAAGCCAGCGCCTTGGCTGGAGATCCCTTCGTGAATCAAGGTGCAATCGAAGGTAATGCGATCCGCGAGATATGCGATCAGTATTAGAATCGATACCAAGAAAGGAATGCTTAAAAAGGCGAGCGATCCACTGGCGGTGAAAAGCCGAGGGATGACCAGAAGGGTTGCCGCTCCCAATCCGGCCATGTAAACGGTGCTCTGAGCTCTGGATTGTTCGATGGCGATACGCGCGATCAGCACGGAGGCGAACGTATAGAGGCCGAGTACCCACATCAGCCGACCTGTTTGCTGTCCGGGGTAGAAGAGCACGATGAGAAAGTAGACGAGCGAGCCAATCATCGAAATGATGAAGGCCGGGGCAATCGCCGCCAAAGTGTAATCGAGGCTTTCGGGTTTACGTTTCGTGTCCGGTTCCATCGCCCCAGTATAGACTCTGGCCGAACCCCTTTCGAAGCGAGATTACCGCACGGTCGAGATTACCGCAGGGTCGAGACTACCGCAGGGTACTGGGAAGACCCGATAAGCGAGCGGCGTTGCTCGGTGTGGGGAGAAGGGATACCAACCGGGAATGCCAACGCTGGACCAGCTCCGCAGGCGGGTTGGAATGGAGGCCTGTCGCGAGCCACTGGCTGATCTCGTCCAAGGGTGTGACCTTCGATTCAAGGGCCCGATCGGTCGCCAGGAGGATCTGCTTCACCGATCCGATCTGGGAATGGCTAGGGGGAGACCCAGGCGCGCTGAGGCCGGGGCCATTGCCTCGCCATCGCAGTCCATTGCCGTCCAGATGGAATGCTAACTCCATGGAATCCACGGGGGCGGTTGGCGATTGCAAGGGTCGGAGATCGTGCGAGCACCAGCCAAAGCGTTCCATGGTTTGTTTCAGCCAAGAGACCTGGATCGTTTCATCTTGGGAGGAGCCTGCCGATATCGCCCCCTGAACACGATCGAGGAGCCCATTGCGCAGGACAGCTTCTTCGATGTAGAGATCTCCAAAGCCTTGGAGCGGTTCTCCAATCGAGTTGGACAAGGCCGCCCACGAAGTGTTTAGAAACCTGCTTTGATGGAGCGTGCTTTGCCAGCCTTGCGCGTCCTGTTCCCAGCGGACTTGGCCGCGAAAGAGAGCCAGTGGGCCGACATGTTCAACGACAGGGAAATAAGGTTGGATCGCGGAACAGGGGATAGCCAAGTCGCGCGTGTCGATCGCCCAATCGGTATGGGGGTTTTGGGGATCATGGTAGCGGCGGACATGAACCAACCCTGGAGTCTCCGAACTTTTCGGTTCCAGGCCGAACAAGATCTTGATGTCGGACAACGAGAGCGAAGGAGTGTATTCGATTTGAATCTGGTGCAGCGATTCAAGCTTGGGTGCCGAGGCCAAATGGGGAGACCCGGCCAAGGTTGAGGGAAGAATACGCAGCGAATCGATCGAGACCTTGAGGATCGGCACCAAATTATGAGGGCGGCACAAAAATGAGTCGTGCAAGATCTGTAGGGCAAGGTTCGATTGCTCCTGTTTCATCTCTGCCGCATGCAGTTTGAGAGCCCAGCCCTCGGTGGTCATGACCCCGTCGACTTGCTCGGCCCGCAGGATGGGTGTCTGCGTTTCAGGATGGGCACAGACCAATTCACGGATTCGGAACGTGTGAGGCGAAGGCTGCTCAATGGACTGAAAAACCACATCCAGCCCGATGTTGCTGCGGATCCGTTCCCGCCATGCCGCCGCTTGCCGAAGCTGATACCAGCTGGTTTTGGAAAGGACCACGAAGCTGGTAGTGGCGAGAAGGGGGACGAGCCCAAGCAATACGAGAACCAACCGATACAGCGCTCGCTGCGTCGACTCATGAAGCCACAAATGCTTGCGTCGGCGTTGGAAATGCACGGTGTATCTGGGACGCTCGCACGTCGGAGGAACGGGGAAACGATGCTTTTTCCGCAATCTGTTCGATAGCAAATCCGATTTTTCGATGCAAGCGAGCTTCCAGGTTCCTGGCAAGGTTTCGGCCGACTTGTTTCGATGGTATAAAAGCGTGCATTCCTTGAGTTCGAATTTTCATTCGAATGCCCTCCCCCAATGCTTTCATTATGCCGATTGAACCTGCCTGGCGACGAGAGAACCGTCCTCCACGAGTCTTGATTGTCGACGACGATTTCGAAGTAGCTGAACCGGTCAAATTCGCCTTGGAGGGCTTGGGCTACACGGTCACGCATGTCTCCGATGGAAACAAAGGAGTCGACGCGATCGAAGTGGTCCATCCCGATTTGATGGTGCTAGACATGATGATGCCTGGTCGAAGTGGGTTCCTGGTCCTGGAACATCTCCGACGCATCAAACGCTCCAACGTTCGGGTCATCATGGTGACAGGAAATGAAGGGGAGCGGCACCAAGCCTACGCGAGGATGCTCGGAGCGGACGAGTATATGCATAAACCTTTTGCCATGGATAAGCTGCTTCAGCGAGCCCAAGAGCTTCTCGCGATGCCGCTTCCGGACGAAGAGACTGCGCCTCGTTCGGAAGATCCAGATTCGGAACCGACCGGAGGGACCGATTCGTGAGCGGCGACTTCGATTCTGAACCATCCGATGCACCGATCTCGCTCATCGCGCCGACGTTCGAGTATCTTTCGGTAGCTTGGCGAGGAGATATCGACGGCCATTTGGAGTTGCTTGATCAGACCAAGCTTCCGTTGACGCTGGAGATCCAGCCCTACCGTGATGTGGAAAGTCTGTTCGAGGCGATCGTCTCCCTTCGCGTGCGGGGCGCTCCCGCGATAGGTATCGCGGCGGCCTATGGAGTGGTCATCGCTTCCCAACAGGTGATGGATAAGCCATTAGCGAGTGCTGCTGCGGAAATCTTGAAACAATGCGACTATTTGGCCACGAGCCGGCCGACTGCCGTCAATTTGTTTTGGGCGCTGGATCGAATGCGGAGGATCGTCGATCGGAACAAAGGAATATCCGATGCCGCGGAACTCACTCGTGCTCTCCTTCGCGAAGCGCGGTTGATTCACGAGGAAGATCGCCGAATGTGCCATGCGATCGGAGCCTACGGAGCATCCCTTCTTCGCGATGCGACAGGTGTCCTGACCCATTGCAACACAGGCGGCTTGGCGACCTCAGAGTATGGAACGGCACTGTCGGCGATCCTGACCGCACAGGACCAAGGCCATGTGCTGCAGGTTTATGCGGACGAGACTCGGCCGTTGTTGCAGGGGGCCCGACTGACCGCTTGGGAATTGCAACAGCGAGGCATTCCGTGCACGCTGATCTGCGACTCGATGGCAGCCCAAGTCATGCGGGAGGGGAGAGTGCAAGCGGTGATTGTTGGAGCGGATCGGATTACGGCGCGGGGTGACACAGCCAATAAAATCGGAACGTACTCCCTCGCTGTGTTAGCAAAGTACCATTCCATTCCATTTTATGTAGCGGCCCCAACCAGCACATTCGATTTGAGTTTGGTCTCTGGGGACGATATCCCTATCGAGCAGCGCAAGTCGATGGAAATCACCCATGGATTCGGATCGCAAACCGCTCCCATGGATATTGAGGTTTATAATCCAGCATTCGATGTGACGCCGGCGGAGTTGATCACGGCGATCATTACGGAGAGAGGGATCATCGCCCCGGTGAGCGAATCGAAAGTCCGATCCATGCTCTCTTAGGAAAACACCATGGTTGAGAGCACGCATTTGTCCCGTTGTTTATCGCTGATGCTGGTGCTCGCGATTTCGCTGGTTAGTCCCTCGCATGTCTTCGGGCAGCGGAGGACCGTGACAGCGCCGCAAGTCGAAGAAGCGATCCGCCGAGCTGTCAATTTCCTCTACTCGGAACAAGAAAGCAACGGCGCGAATCGCGGCGGCTGGAGGGAATACGAAACCGGTTACGGTTGCGGGAGCTCTGCCATGGTCACGTTGGCCCTCCTGAGCGCGCAGGAACGCCCCTCAGACCCTCGACTGAAAAAGGCGCTCGACTACCTTCGGCGTACGAGGCCGACGAAGACGTACGAGATTGCACTCCATTGCATGGCGTTGTGCGCAGCCGAGCCGGCCCGCGATATGGCCCTCATTCGCAAGGATGTTGAATCGCTCGTCGAGATCCAAGCTTCCGATGGGGGTTGGGGCTATCACTTGGGAGATGGTTCGTCCGACGAGTCCAATGCCCAATTTGCAGTCCTGGCTCTATGGGAAGCAAGCAAATTAGGGGTCGAAATCCCGGATGCTTGCTTGGAAAAGGCGTACGAGTATTGGAACAATCGGCACACGGGGACCGGCTGGGGATACCGTAGCGAACGGGGTACCTCTGGCAGCATGACTTGCGCGGGCATCGCATCCATGCTCATCCTTCGGGACGCATCGGAGAATGTGGACGCTCGGGTGGAAAACGGAAGCATTGTCTGCTGCGGCGGAGGAGCGGACGCGATGCAACGCGATCCCGTATCCCTCGGCTTCGCATGGCTCGTTGCCAACTTTTCCGTTGAACAGAATCCTTCGGGTACCGGATGGCATATCTACTATTTGTACGCGCTCGAACGGGTCGGACGGTTGACGGGACAAAGGTTTTTTGGCGAACGCGATTGGTACCGTGAGGGAGCGAGCTATCTCGTATCGGTTCAATCCCAAGTGAAGGGTTCGATCGACGGTGGGGGAATGGAGGCTCAATCGCCCGCCACCACAACCGCCATGGCTTTGCTCTTTTTAAGCAAGGGAAAAAGGCAAGTCGTTTTCGGGCACCTTCGTCATAGCGAAGATCGTGACTGGCAGTTGCACCGAAGAGCGGTTCAGAACTTGACGGGCCAGATTGAAAAAGTTTGGAAGCGCGAGTTGGCTTGGCAATCCGTCACCCTGAAGAACGCTACCCTCGCCTCGCTCTTGGAAACTCCTGTTCTCTACATAAGCGGCTCGAAGGCCTTTCGATTGACACCTGACCAACGGCAATTGCTGAAGGAATATGTCGACAACGGCGGATTGATCTTCGCAGAAGCTTGCCATGGCGACGGGTGCGATGGCCGGGCATTTGACGCGACGTTTCGAGATGAAATGCAGCAGATCTTCGAAAAACCCCTCACCAAACTACCACCTTCCCATCCCGTTTGGTTTGCCGAGGCGAAGATCGATCCGTCCGCATTGCCCGATGATTTTTGGCTTTATGGCCTCGACGCTTGCTGCCGTACGAGTGTGATCTATTCCCCGATCAGTCTTTCATGCCGCTGGGAATTAGCTCGGCCGTGGGGGAAGACAAAGAAACATGGCCCTGCGATCGATACCGATATTGAAAACGCCGTCAAGATCGGAGTGAATCTCGCCTCTTACGCCACAGGGCGCGAATTGAAAGAGAAGCTGGATGCGGTGGAGGTCATTGCGGCACCCTCGAATTACCAAACGTTGCCCCGAGGGGTTTTGAAACTGCCAAAGATCCAACATACCGGAGGTGCAGATGATGCTTCCAGGGCGATCGTTAATCTTCTCGATGTCTACCACCGCGAAACGAAATCGCTTATCGATCGCGACACGCCGCTAATCTCTTTGACCGATGAATCGATCGAACGGTATCCGTTGCTTTATATTCACGGTCGAAACAAGTTTCTATTGTCAGACGCCGAAAGGGATGGGTTGCGAAAGCACTTCGAGAACGGCGGCTTTGTTCTCGGGGACGCAATCTGCGCGTCGAAAGATTTCGCAACATCGGTTCGGGACGAGTTTCTCAAGGCGGTTCCGGATGCGAAGTGGCGAAGCTTGGACCCGAAACATACATTCATGCTTCGGGACGAAGTGAATGGCTTCGATGGTTACGATCTCTCACAAGTCGACTTGGTGGATCCGAATATCGGTACCGGAGACTTGAGTCGCGCCAAGCGGGAAGGTCCTCCCGAGATTGAAGCCCTCGAGTGGAACGGACGTATCATCGCGGTCTTCTCCCCTAACGATCTGAGTTGTGCGATGGAGTCCAAGCATTCGATCCAGTGCAAAGGCTATGTGCGCGAGGATGCCTTCCGAATCGGTATCAATATGATTCTGTTTGGACTTTCCCAATAATCCGACCCGCAATTAGGTCTGCAAGCGGCTCCGCAAAGGGACCCAAAAAGGGATCTGCTGCTGGCTCGATGGCTATCCCAAGGGCTATTTGGATTTGATCTTGAGATCGGGAAGTTTGGCTTGAAGTTCGGCAAGGGCTTTCTCGCTGACAGCGGTGTCATTGATCAGGAGATCTTTAAGATTCTTCAAGTCGCTCAACTTGGCCACACCTCGATCGGTGATTTTCGTTTTGCCAACGTGGAGAAACTCGAGGGTTGGGATGGCGAGGATGGCTGGGATCGCTTCATCACCCACGGTAGAGATATCGTCGAGGTTGAGCTTTTTGAGGGGTAACCCTGCGAGCTTCCTCAAGCCATTGCTTGTCACACGCGTTCTCATCAAGTTCAATTCGCTCAGCTTGGGCAGTTTGGCTATTGTGTCGAGGGACGCATCACCAATCGCCAACTCGCTCAACTCCAGCGACACGAGGTTCGCGAAGTTGGGCAAATACGCACCGAAGGCTTGATCGGTCACCCCGTCTGCTCCTCGGACGCGAAGTTTGGTTAGGGATGGATTGTTAACAAAGGGGGCCAAGCACCGATTGCCAAGTTCCAATCGCACCAAGGAGAGTTCTTTCAGCTTGGTCAAAGTCCGAAGAATCGATAGATCTTCATCGTTGATAGAACCGTCAAGGATAGAAAGTGCCCCTAGATTCACGCATTTGGAAACATGCTCCAATCCCGCTGCGGATATACCTCGGCCACTCAGTGTCAGGTTTCGCAGCTTCGTCTGTTTCGGTAAGAATGCCAGCAGCTCGTCGCCGGCCCCTTTGGCGTCGGACAACGGACATTTGGACAAGTCGGCTGCTTGCAGGTATCCCATCGCATCCAATTTGACTTTGATACCCGGGAAACGCGACTCCCAATCGGCAACGGAACGGACTTCTTGCGCGATCGCCTGCCGAGATCCTGTACCCAGGCAGTCCAGGGTCAGGTTGCCGATGGCCCCGAGAAGGATGACAAAGCAGGAATAGGTTCGCATGATGAAATCTCGCGGTGGAAGAAAAGGGCAATAGGAGGTGAGGATGCGACCGGGGCGGGTGGGAGGATCAAGCGAGGATGGCATTTACCACTTTACCGGCTACATCGGTGAGGCGGAAATCTCGTCCCGCATAGCGATATGTCAATCGGGTGTGATCGATGCCGAGCAAATGTAGGATCGTGGCGTGGAAATCGTGTACATGAACACCATTCTCGGCAACGGTCGCTCCGATTTCGTCTGTTGCACCATAGGTCATTCCACCGCGAATTCCTCCACCTCCCATCCAGGAGGAGAAGCACGCGCTATGATGGCCGCGTCCCTTTTCGCCATCCACGCCTGGTGTGCGTCCGAATTCAGTTGTCCAGACGACGAGGGTGTCGTCGAGCATCCCACGATCTTTCAAATCGCGCAGCAATCCGGCGAGTGGCCTATCAATGTTCTTCGCATGTTGAGCGTGCTCGGCCATGTCTCCATGTTGATCCCAATTGTGGCTGCTGCTTCCATCGACCAATTCAATGAAGCGAACACCCCGTTCCGCCATTCGCCGAGCAACTAAGCACATCCATCCGAACCCTTCGTTGGTATCTTTCGAAACTCCATACAACTCCAATGTGCGAGCATCCTCTTTCGAGATATCGAAGGCATCGGGTGCATCGCTTTGCATATGAAAGGCTGTTTCAAAGCTGCGAATGCGCGCGGAGAGATCGGTGTCGTTCACTCGTTCGCTAAGGTGCTTATTGTTGAGCGCGTCAGCAAAGTCCAGCTCCAACTGTTGTATCCGTTGCGACGGTGTGCGCGGAGCCAAGTTCGGGATGGGTTCACTCCCACCTAGCACTCGAACACCTTGGTGATAGGCTGGCAAGAAATCATTGTTGAAAATCTGCGTGCCTGCATAGGGCATTTGCGGGGCGAGCGCGATGAAGGAAGGGAGATTTTGATTCTCGGTGCCGAGACCATAACTCACCCAGGAGCCGATGCTCGGCCGCGAAAAGAAAAAAGAGCCGGTATGCATGCCCAACGTCGCATTGTAATGTTCGTTGTCGTTCCCATTCATGGAACGAATCACGCAGATGTCGTCCATCAACTCGCGGACGTTGGGAAACAAATCGCTGACCAGCGTGCCGCACTCTCCTCCAGGTTTGAAATCCCATAGCGGCCTGAGGAGAACCCGTTCCTGATTGGATAGTCCACCTCCGACCCCTTTCTTTTTTCCATCCGCCTTGAACAACTCGGGCTTGTAATCGAAGGTATCCATATGGGAGGCACCCCCATTGGAAAAGACAAAGATGACCCGCTTGGCCTTGGGAGGAAAGTGAGGAGTTTTCGGGGTGAGGGGATCGGTCCCCGGGATGGGGGGCGCCGACGGCGACCCATCGGCCAGCAGCTCCCCGAGCATTCCCGGCATGATGAGCGAGGCTCCGAACAGCGAACGAAAGACAGCCCGACGGGAAGAGAGAAAAGATGGAGTTGGGAACTGGGCCATGCTGCTGGATTCCTTAATCGATATAAACGAATTCATTGAGACGGAGCATGGCGCGCACCAGGGCGAACCACGCTTCGCGCTGTGAATCGTTCTCCGAACCACCTGCTTCGCGCGCCGCGTGTGCGGCTGCCAGGAGCAACCGACTCGACGCGTCCATTTCATCCTCCGATGCGGGGCGACCTAGGATGTGTTGGTAGGCAAACCGAATTCGGCTCTGTTGTTCCGGTGCATGTTCCAAGATGCGTTGAGCAATACGCTCGGCTTGCTGATGCACGAGTGGGTCGTTCAGAAGCGTCAGAGCTTGGATCGGGGTCGTGGTAGACGAACGCGAACCAGTGCTTGTCGAAGGATCCGCCCCGTCGAATGTCGCGAGAAAGGGATGGCGTTGGATTCGTTGCGTCATGAGATAAACGCTTCGGTGTACCGATTCGTAAACAGCTTTGAACGGATTGTGCTGCGTGTACTTCCAGCTCGAAGGAGGTGGGAAGGGATGGGGTGCTGCGGGCGTCAGATTCAGATTCCCTCCGAGGTGGAGCAGCGTGTCGCGAATGGATTCGGCATCGAGTCGTTGGCGTCGAAACCCGGCGAGAAATTCGTTGCTGGGGTCCAAGTCCATCGCCTTGGCATCGCGAAAGCTCGATAGTTGGTAGACGCGAGAGAGCATGATGTCTCGATGCAATTGCTTGATCGACCAACCATGCTCCTTCAGCCTGCACGCGAGATAATCGAGAAGCTCGGGGTGGGTCGGAGGTTTGCCTTGCTTTCCAAAGTCATTCGGTGTTGGGACGATCCCCCGTCCGAAATGGTATTGCCACACACGGTTGGCGATCACGCGCGCCGTAAGCGGATTGCTATCGGATACGATCCATTCGGCGAGTTCTCGACGCCCGCTTTCGCGGCATTCCGTCGGCAGATCTCCGCCCCCAAGTACGATTGGAAATCTCCGCCGGACGATATCGCCAGGTTTGGTGGGTTCCCCTTTGAATTGGACCGCAGCATCCTGTGGCGACTCTTGATCGGTCACCGCATACGCGGTTTCGAAGAGGGGGGGCTGATTGGCGAATGCCGCGGCTTCCTGTTCTGCGTCCCGGAATGCCTTTTCCGCTATCGCCTTTTGCTCTTTGTTTGCCTTCTCCAACTCCTTCTTCCGTTTCTGGACTTGTTCGCGGAGCCTAGCCAATTCCTTGTCTCGCTCCGACTGCTTGCTCATGGCAACTGCAAGCTCGGATATTGGGACGAGCGGGATGAAGTCTCGTTGTTTTTGATCGAGTTCGATACCTGGCCACGGGTACTGCGTGCTGGCAAAGATTCCATAAAGACCGTAGTAGTCCTGCGCGGTGATCGGATCGAATTTGTGATCGTGACAGCGAGCGCAGTTGATCGTGATACCGAGAAAAGCTCGACCGAGATTATCGATGGTGTCTTCGATCGTTAAGTGCCAAGGATAGTCATCGACTCGCGAGCCGAAACGTCGCGAGTTCGCCAAGTAACCCGTGGCGACGATACGGGACTGGCGCTCCGTTTCGTTTTCGCCACCGCGAAGATCGCCAGCGATCTGATCCCGTACGAATTCATCGTAAGGTAAATCTCGGTTGAACGCTTCGATGACCCAGTCTCGATAGCGCGCCATTTGAGGGATTGGGAAATCCGAGTTGTCCCCAGCGGTATCGGAGTAGCGAACGACATCCAGCCAATGCCTTCCCCATCGGATGCCGTATTGTGGCGATTCGAGCAATCGATCGACCACGGTCGCAAAGGCCTCTGCGGATTCGTCTTGGAGAAACGCTTCGAGTTCAGATTGCGTAGGAGGCAGACCGGTAAGGTCGTACGTCGCTCTTCGCAGAAGCGTTCGTTTGTCGGCGAGGGGAGCTGGATTTAACTCTTTCGATTCGAGCGATCGAAGAATGAAACGGTCGATCTCGGTGACAGGCCACTCCGGCTGCTGCACCGAAGGGACCTGTGGTTTTTCAAGAGGACGCAGCGACCAAAATTGACGAGCCGATTCTAAATCGACTTTCTTTCCCGCGTGCTTGGTGACCGCCGCGCGCGGATCGGGAGCACCGATGCGAATCCAATGCGCGAGATCTGCAATCTGTTCCTTTGACAGCTTTTCGTCCGGAGGCATTTGCAAGTCGTCTTGGTAGCGGACTGCTTGGAGGAGCAAGCTCTTCTTCTCATCGCGCGGCACGACGGCTGGACCTAGAGAACCACCGCGACGAATCGTCCCGCGAGAATCGACGAGAAGATTTCCTCCAAGCTCTTCCGAGTCACTGCTGTGGCACTCGTAACACTTCTCGACGAGGAGAGGACGGATTCGCTTTTCAAAGAACGCGAGATCCTCATCTGAAATCGATGCTTCCAAGCCATCGACTTCTCCCTTCCAAATCTCGATTCCGGAAAAATTGGCCGCACCTCCCTTGCTGGAAACTGTGACACTTCCGTTCTTGGGGGAGACAAACCAAGGTCCCAATTTTTCCCAGTGCCCTGCGCTGCCGCTTTTGTATTGAGAGACGACTTCGCGTCCGTCGATCGAGATATTGTAGGTTTCCGAGTTGTTGTCTTCCCAGACGTATAAGAACAACGTGTATCGGCCGGTAGGGAGCTGGTTCAATGTGACGCGATTGCCTCCCCATCGACTGCTTCGAATCATCTTGGCCCGGGCGTCATCGATCTCGGGTTTTAACGGAATGGATTGGCTCTCAAATCCCCGATCGGAGCACTCGACCCATGGTGCATCGTTCCCATCCCATGGGTTTCCATCGATGGTGATCGGCGGTCCGTTCAAGTTCACACCGCGAAAGAATGCGGGCGCGGGTTCTTCCTCTGCAACACTCCTGTCAATGGTTTGACAGAGCGCGACGAGCACAAGGCAGAGGGGAAACTGCAATCGTGGGAAGTGGAGCATAGCGAGCCACGGGGAGGGTGAACACTGGCTTGTGTAACATGGCGAAACACCCCAATATCATAGCTCGCTCCCAACGCGGGGGATACGGAGCGATTCTGAATCGCCCCGTTTGGAACGGACCTGCCTAGACGGCTGCCCTCCGGCCTGGTTCCGCTTGATTGAGTTTGTTGTAAAGCGTTTTCAAGCTGATCCCCAGCTCCTCGGCCGCGGCGGGCTTGTTCCCGTTGTGCCGATCGATGGCTTCTTGCACCGCGAGGACTTCCATGTCTCGCAGGGTGAGAGCGGGCATGCTGGCGCGGACTTCTCGCTTCATCCGCTTGTCACAGAAATGCTTGGGGAGATGTTTCAGTCCAATAGGAGGTTTGTCGCAAAGGATCGTCGCATATTCGACGACATTGGCGAGTTCTCTTACGTTGCCCGGCCAGGGATGCTGTTTGAATGCGGCGATGGTTTCTTCGTCAAAGAGTTCTGCGATGGAATCGTGCTCAGGATGGTGACGCAAATACAAATGCCGCGCGAGGAGCATGACATCGTCGGCGCGTTCTCGCAAGGAAGGGACATGGATTTCGAATGTGTTGACGCGAAACATCAAGTCTTCTCGAAAGGTTTGCTCTTCGACCATTTGCTCGAGATTTCGGTGCGTGGCGCAAACGACGCGTACATCAACATGATGGACCTCGTTATCGCCAACTCGACGGATATCACCGCTCTCCAGGACTCGCAATAATTTGGCTTGCATGGGGAGAGGGAGCTCGCCGATTTCATCCAAGAAGATTGTGCCCCCGTCGGCTTCATGAAAGAGACCATCCCTCTGAGAATCGGCTCCGGTGAAGGCTCCCTTTTTGTGTCCAAAGAGTTCGCTTTCGATCAAGTGCTCTGGGAGGGCGCCACAGTTGACGGCGACGAAGGCGCGGTTAGCTCTCAAGCTATGTTCGTGAACAGAACGCGCGACCAGCTCCTTCCCACAACCTGTTTCTCCTCGGATCAAGACGGAGCTGTTGGTCTTGGCAACCTTGGAGACCAAGTTCGCGATGGTCTTCATCTCCTCGGATTGTCCGATCAACACCGTGCGAGAGTTTTGCGGTTGTTGTGCCTTTTGAAGGGCCAGGGTGTGGAGTTTCAGTCCTCGCCTCGCACGCACTCGCTCGAATAGTTCGTTCATCTCGGAAAGCTTGCATGGCTTGCCGATGTAGTCGATGACACCATATTTCAATGCGAAGACCGCGGACTCCAGCGATTGCTTACCCGTGAGGACAACGCAATCCATCGTGGGGGCCATTTTCGATGCCCGCTCGATGACTTGCAGGCCATTCATGCCGGGCATGTCGAGATCGACGATCATGCAATCGAATGTGTCCTTTTCCATCGCAGCAATAGCGGTCAATCCATCGGGACATACCGTTACCCGGTGCCCCATGTGGGGGATCTCCATGCGCATCAGTTCTTGAAGGGAGGTTTCATCGTCCACGAAAAGAATGGACAGGGGTTCATGCTGCATAACGGGACTCCCGGGGCGACGAAGGGGAATGGTTTGATGTGGTGTGTTTGGATTCGGAGGGCTGGCAAGGGATTCGCACTTCGAAGCGAGATCCATTTCCGGCGCCCAAGCTCTTGGCCGCGATATGGCCACCGTGATCGGCGATGATTCGGCTGGTGATAGGTAGTCCTAATCCCGTTCCACGTCCATCCCGACGGCGTGTAAAAAAGGGCTCGAAGAGATGCTGGAGAACTTCTTCGGTCATACCGCTCCCGTTGTCTTGGATAGCAAATTCGATTTGCTCATTTTGTTGTTCGATGGTGATGGTGACCAAGCCATCGGGTCGGTTCGGATCGAGCGATTCCAACGCGTTGGTTAGAAGATTCAAAACGACTTGTTTCATCTCCTGGGGGCTTGCCCAAGCCATCATGGCAGCGGGACCCGGATTGAACTCGATTTTCTTCGAACGGAATTGGCCTAGGTGCCGAACCATTCCAACGACGTCTTCGATCAGTTCCGCGAGATCGACATACTGACGACGTTCCTCGGTTCCAAGACGAGAGAAATCGAGGAGCCGTTCGGTAATGCCCTTGCAGCGAAAGGCCTCGTCTTGGATCCGTCGCAAATACGTCTTCAACGTATCCACATCGACACCGGTCGACTCATCTGGTTGAGATTGGCCCGAGGTCGCGTGCAGAATGCGATGCAGCCGAGACTCGAGCGCTTCGGCACTCCAAGCGATCGATGCCAGCGGATTGTTGATTTCATGCGCCACGCCTGCCGCTAGGAATCCAACGCTCGCGAGTTGCTCGTTCCGAATGACTTCGCGCGACCTCTCTCGAACTTGTTCGTGAAGATCGCGTTGGATGCTGAGAAAGCTGGCGACCCCCAAGTTGATCGCGTCTGCCAACTCCGCCAACTCGTCTTTGCTGTCCGCTCCAATTCGAATGGTGAAGTCTCCGGCGGCCACGCGTCGTGCACCAGCCAGCAACTCTTTGAATGGCCGAATCACCGCTCGCCTCGCGTAGCTGATCAGGCCGATCAGCATCACCCCCGCCAGTAACGCGCTGCTCCAAGTCAGCACGATCCAAGTCCGATAGCGATCTCGCACATCTTCTCGAAAACTAGACATCTTTTCCGCGAGCAACATAGGAAGCTCGTGAGCCAAATTGGAAAGCTTGGCCAATTGTTCCTGCAAGTGCTGAACCGATGGGGCGTCGAGGTTCTCTCGGAGGACCGATCGTTGTTGTGAATCGATTTCTTGAATGAGTTCGCTGATTTCGGCAACCAGCGCCAGTTCTTGTGAGCGGTCCGCCAAGAAGAGTTCGTCCTCGTCGGAGGATTCCAATCGGGCCCGATATCGGCTGAGAACGCTGCGAACATGCTCTAGCCCCTTTTGGAATTGGAGGCTTCGCATCTCTCGCTCGTATTCACGATCCAGCCGAAACTTCATCGGCTCCTTGATGTCAATCGTGCGATCTTGGTTTCGCAATGCGTCGATCGAACGCGTCAGCGCAGCGGTCATCGGCATTTCCAAAGCGCGCTCTCCAAGCGTGGCGGCCAAATCGCGATAGGCGTAGACCCCTCGGAAACTGCTGTAGCCTAAAACGGCGATCACCAGACCGAGGACGACCATGGAGACGAGTAGCTTCTTTCGAATCGTCCAGTTCGGAACGTTGGGGATCCACATTGCGAACTCCTTAACGAACGATCGCGTTATCCCACGTGACGCCTCGATAGCTAGCGCGCGGGAAGGCTTGAGGAGGAGCGACGGGCGGACTAACGATCGCTTGGGGATCGCCATTGGTCAATTCGACTAGATTGATGACTTGATGGCCGCTCGTACTCGGGAATGTAAACTGGGTGCCGGGGTCTCCGTTCATGCCGTTGACTACGTACGATCCAACTGTCAGATCCAATTCCAAGGGAGGATCGTTCGAGCCTGGAATCATCTGAATCTTGATCTTGTGCGGGAGCGATGTTTGTACCGCACCGTAATATTGATGATCCGATTGAAACGCATTCGCAATCAATCGGCCGGATGGGTCTCTTAAAAAAACCTGACGGGTCAGACCATAGAGAGGATCGATCACCAGTGTTCGAAGATAATTGCCGGCGGGAGAAGGGACTGAGGTCGTGATTTGCCATAACCCATCGGCTTGCGTAACAGGTGCCTGCACCATCTGATAGGTATCCAGCGAGTTGATTCCCAACGCTTCGATGATCCAGATGGGGGACACAGGCAAAATGCGTCGGTTGATTTGCGCATCGAACTGGTCGTGCCTCGCGAAGTAGAGTTCCGGGGTCATCCCGCTTCGGACGCTCATCCAAAAGGCTTCGTTGTTGCTACCGAGGTCAAAGCCTTTGAAACCTGCGACGGTCCCCGTCATCCGAAAGTACTTGGGGCGGAGCCAGGTTAGATTGGCATTGAGATTGAGATCATTGTTCACGCGAACGGCGACCGAATTGGATTGCAGCGATTGGATCGTATTCGAGCGATTGAGAACCTCTGCCAATTGCTCCACGGAGGGAGGCGATTGAAAAAGTTGCGTCGGTTGGAATTCGGGAATAGAACGTTTGGGAAGACAGGTAGCACCTGTCGACACGAACAAAATCACAATGGACCACCAGATCGGTAGCAGGCCGAGAACGGTTTTTCTTTTTAAGAGACTATTCCTCGGCATAGAGCAACTCCGTCAGCTTCGCCTGCAATACGGAGGACTGCTCCTGGTCGGCCGGTACGATTGGAACGTCCAGCACTCGATCGTCGGCAGCGAATCGCAGTTCCATGTGAGTCGGATCATCCAGGTCGGATTCCTGCATCGAGGATTCAAAGGATTCCAACTCGGTGAGGATGCGGCGACGAATCAACAACAGGGCGAGCAAGTAAGCGAGCGACTCTTGGCCTGGGGTCTCGAGCAGTGCCTCAAGCGTATCGACCAACACGCGAGGAGGGGCCAGGGTCTTGCCGGCCGCTTTGTTGCTGGGAATGGAGGTCTTCCACCAACCGACCGTTTCCTCGTCAGGGCCCGACCAAGCGTCCAGACCGAAGTCCCGTCTCACCAACTCGCTACCCTTTTGAACAATAGCCGAAATGTATCGTTCCCCAGGTTCGAGAGGACGATTGTTTCGATAGCATTTTCGTGATGATCGTTGAATCGCATATTCCTGCATACCGTCGGCTTGTAACAGATCGGTTTGCCGGAGGCCAGATCAGTCGGCCTGCTGTTCTACTAGACGTCGAGCTCGGGATCCAACGGAGCAGGCGTGTCGGTCTCGAAGATTCTCCACCCTGCGGCGAGGATCATGGCCCGTCCGAGCACATAGATCGAGATCCCCATGACCACACCGATCAAATCGGCGGCGAAGTCGTACCAGTCGGCAGTTCGTCCGACCGGTATCTGCAACAACTCATCGACTGCGGCGTAAACCACGCACACTGCGATGGCAACGAGAACGTTGATCCATCGGTTGCGTTTGGTCGGGATGGCCCAAGCGACCAGGAAGGAGAGTCCGGTAAAGGCCCCCGCGTGCAAGAATTTATCATTCGCACGGATCTGGTTCATCACCGTGTTCGGCGGGATGTGGGTTCCAATAAACAGCAGAATCCAATAGGCCGACAGCAACACGACTGCCCATCGAAGGCCATAGACGGTTGCTTTCATGTTGGGGGGCTCAGTTGGATTCGAGAAAGAAAAACGGGCGTCGATTCGACGCCCGTTTTGCGTGATAGTCTATTGGACGCAGCGAGATCAATCCCACCACCACTGATTCTCTCGCAGGTCAGCAGGAGCGCCCATCGACTCCGTTTTTTCTTCGACGGCCTTATCGACCGATACGGTGGAGGGGTTGACCAGCTTTCGTGCAGCGATGTGGACACCACCACCGATCGGAGTCATCAATTGCGATTCCTTCCAAATGGCGTTGATCGCGGTTTCGACTTGAGTCACTTCGGTTCCGGTGCTTACTGCGAACTGATTCTCATCACCAAAGATCCCAAGGCTCCAGCTGGCTTTCTCGTAAAGATTACGATCTTGGATGAAGGCTGCTGCGATGCTCATATCGAACAAGTTGCGCATTTCGTGGAATACGGGGGTCACGTCGGCAATCAAATCAAACTTTTCGGTGAACTCGCGGGTGAATCCGACGCTTGCTGGGTCGCCTGTTTTCCCAGTGTCCTTTCGCTTGCCATCGGACTGGACACCTTCGAGCGCTCCGGAAAGCTTCACGCCTCGGCCGGCCAAGTGCATCGCGGTTCCGGCCTCATTGGTTGCGACTGTCGAGTAATCGGCTTCAAAGTACCAGCGTTGGAGGGCATTGCCACCTGGGTTGGGGCGGGAACGCTGGATCCAAGTGGTCATCGGGACAATGGGGTCTTGCAGTCCGATCCCGATCAGCTTCATTCGATAGTCTGCCTCGACGAGGACGCGAGCGAAGTGAGTCGACTTGGGAACACCCTTGATGGTGACCGTTTGCATTCCCAAGGCATTCTTCATACCCGCCACGAGGGGTCGGATGTCTGAGGGGGCTTGGCCGCCGAACTGCGAATGGAATTGCTTCATTCGCTTGAGCCCCTCCTGGGTTGGGTCGATCGAACAACCGATTGACTTGGTCGCCCCACCGTTGGGGCCAAAAGCGCGCAAGGCGACGATCAGGTCATCGAGTCGGAGGGTTGCACGGCCGTTGGAAAGACCGACGAATCGTCCCGAGCCATCGGCGAACCATTGATCCGCTGGGCCTGCGATGACGATGTCTTGGGTTTCGGGAAGATAGAGCACATATTCCAAACGTTGCAATCCCGCGACACTCCAGACTTCGTCGCTGAGCGGTTGCCCCGCGTCGAGTTGTTTGGAGACAAATTTTTCAAGCCGATTCAGCGAGACCTTTCGCATCGGGGACTTTTTCAGTTCCCCGGGTGGGGTGCTTTGCAGCGTTGCCATCCGTTGAGCGGCCGCGACGCGCGGGTCGACCTGCATCACGCGCAGAACGCCGGTCGCATCGATGTCGATCCCCGCGAGGCCGTTGGCGCCGCCGCCGTTATTATTGTTGTTGTTGTTATTGTTATTATTATTGTTGTTGTTGTTATTGTTGTTATTGTTCTGGGCCAACAACGTTCCGCTCGCGCTGCCGAGAATGGCAACCATAGCCAGTGTGCAAGCTGTACGTAAGAAGAAGTGGTAACGCATGCCGAGCAGCCCTGTGGATGTGCGATTCGTCGAAAAGGAGGAAGCGGACCTCCGGCGACTGGAAGCCCTCACTCCTCAAGAATAGTTGCCAATCAGCGGGTCCGCAAGAATTTGCTGGAAACGGCTCTCGACAATTCTCTATAGCTTTTTCCGGGATTATCGCCGGAATTCCTCAAGCTTTCTTGACCGGAAATCACAAAAAACGTTATTCCGTCCATTCGGCGTCTGCACGCGTTGGTGCGGTGCCAGCGGTTCGGACCGTCCTAGTTCCTTTGCCAGCACTGGCTCAAGCGTGGTTTCTCGGTACCTTCCTATCCTCGCGATTGCTGCGATTCTCGGTGTTTCCCCGGGGGTCCCGAAGGCCGCTGCGCAAACCCGTGTTCAGCTTCCCAACAACACCTACCCCCTCCCTTCGACGGGTGGTTACCCCCCGCCGACGGCGTCTACCTGGGGGACTCCCACGACTGGCGGATACCCGACCAGCGTCCTTCCCTCCACCCCAACGACCGGTTTCGATCCCTATTTTCGCCCCAGCTCGCAGCCGATGTTCTCCAACGCGCCGAACTGGAACCTGGGAAATCTTTTCAATTGGAACACCTCCGCTCCGGTCATTCCGCTGGGACCTGCTAACCCAGGTGTTTATCCCAATTACCCGAACCCGACGTCCGGCGCTGGATTACCGACGACGAACCCGTGGGGGGCCAACCCTGGCGTCTACCCGAACGGTTACCCGTCGAATATCTACCCCAACACCACTCCCAACGTGCTGTTTCCCGGAACCAATAACCCTCCCCTCAATACCAACTGGAACTTCAATAGCCCGTTCGGTGCACCGCAAAGTTCAGGATGGTGGAACAATTTCTGGAACAACACCTCCTCCAACGTGAACTATGGTTCGAACCAAGTCGTGCGGCTCTTTCAAGGGGCTCGCTTCCGTCACACTTGGCTCAGCGGAACCAACGGGTTCAGCAACAACGATGCGAATTCGATCGAAAGCAACGACACCGATGTGTCCCTGGTGTTCGGGATCCCCAATTTCTTAAACAGCACGCGCTCCCTCTACATCATCCCCTCCTACTCGCATCACCTTTGGGACGGGCCGAGTGTTCCGGGTAGCGATCTGCCGAGCAAGGCCTTTAGTGGGTTTCTCGATGCAGGTTGGGATACGAATCCCCTGCAAACGCTCGGGATGGAGCTCGGGGTCCGCGTGGGGGTCTTTTCCGACTTCGAGTCGGTGAGCTCTGACAGCATCCGAGTTATGGGCAAGGCGCTCGGGCGATTGCGATTGACTCCAAACGCGACGGCCAAGGCCGGGGTTTTTTATCTCGATCGAAACAAAATCAAACTGTTGCCCGCACTGGGAGTCCTCTGGGCTCCCAACCCCGACTCTCGTTTCGATATCTTCTTTCCAGAACCGAAGCTTTCGCATTACGTGTCCACCGTTGGCAATACCGATATATGGTGGTACCTCACCGGCTACTATGGCGGTGGGACTTGGACGATCGAACACACCGATGGTGCCAACGACGAAATCGATATCAACGACATTCGCGTCATGCTCGGTCTGGAGTTCGGTCGATCGGATCAAATCCGGCAAGGCTTCCGATTGGGCTTCGTCGAAATGGGATACGCGTTCGATCGAGAACTGATCTATCGCTACCGACCCGCCAGCAATCTTGAACTGGAAAACAGCATTGTGATACGCGCTGGACTGGCATACTAAGTTCGTGAGGATTACAGGCTCAACGTCCGTTCGATTCTTGCGATCGAGCGCTCTTTCCCGAAGAGGCTCAAGTAATCGAAGAGGGTGAGGCCCGATGTCTTACCGGTCAGGGCAATTCGAAGGCCTGCCATGAAATTCCCGAGCTTGATACCACGCCCCTCGACGTAGGCCTTCAAGGTCGGTTCGAAGTCGGATTGGAGGGTGCTCGCGGCTCCGCGAATGACGTCGCAGAAACCTTGTACAGCCTCTACCACGGCGGCGTCACCCTTGAGCTTCTTTGCCATGGCATCGGAGTCGATCGGAAATGCATCGTCCGGAGTGAACAGTTCGTCGAATTGAAGGATATCCCCTGCCACTTTGATTCGATCCCCTGCAGCGGTGACGACCTGCGTAAGGAATTCTGCAATGTCGCATGGGGGAGGGGTTGGAACCCAGCCCGCTTTCTGTAGATAAGGCAATACCCTCGCGACCTTTTTCTTCGTATCGAGCTGGTTCATCCAACGGGTTTGGAATGCGACCAGCTTTTGCGGGTCAAACGATGCAGGTGCCTTGTTGACTCGCCCCAAGGAGAAGTGTTGGACCGCATCGGCGAGCGAAAAATGTTCGGTGCTGTCATCGAGAGACCAGCCGAGCAGCAACAAGTAATTGAGAACCGCTTCGGGAAGAAAACCTGTTTCGCGATAGAAGTCGACCACGACAGGATTGAAGGTCTCGGGTGCAACATGGAGTTTTGCGCGCTCCGCGATCGTCGCCCCTAACTGATTGAGAGCGGCGAAATCTTTTTGCTTAAGGTATTTATCCAGCTTCCGCTTGCTCAGTTTGGCCGTGCCCCCGGGCTCGGCGACATAGGGAAGGTGGGCATAGATTGGCAGGGGATAACCGAGGGACTGGGCGATGAAGATCTGGCGGGGCGTGTTGGGCAAATGCTCGACCGCTCGAACCACGTGGGTGATTTGAAAATCGAAATCGTCGACAACGTTGGCTAGGTGGTACAGGCAAGTCCCGTCGGCGCGCTGGATCACGTGATCCTGTTCATCGCTCCATGCGACCGAGCAATCCCCTCGAATCAAATCATGGAACTGGCAATGACCTTCGCGAGGCATTTTGAGCCGGACAACTGCTTCGCGACCTTCCGAACGAAACTGTTCGATCTTTTCAGGAGTATCCCCCATGAACGCTCGGTCGTAGAGGAATGATTTGCCGCTCGACTCGGCGGCCGATCGCTGGGCTGCCAGTTCCTCCGGAGTTGCGAAGTCGTAGTAAGCGGCACCCGATGCGAGCAACTTCTCGACCGCTGCTTCGTATCGGCTCGACCGCTCCGACTGGAAGTAGGGAGCGAATGGCCCTCCCACCTCGGGACCTTCATCCCAGTTCAAGCCCAGCCATTTGAACCCGTCCAAAATCGGATGCAACGCCGCTTGCACGTTTCGGTTTTGATCCGTGTCGTCGATGCGAAGTAGAAATTGCCCACCCGCCTGTTTGGCTAGCAAATAATTGAACAGAGCGGTGCGCACTCCGCCGATGTGCAAGTATCCGGTGGGGCTGGGGGCAAATCGAGTTCGTACAGTCATGGATGGCAATCGACTTTGTGTGTCAAGCAAGATGAACAAGCGATCGGGGGCGAGCAATAGCTAGCGTGGATGTTACGGATTGGGAGAGGGCTCTCACCGATGTTGTAATGTGATACCAAAGGGATTAGATTCCTTCGAGTGCTGCTGCTGCACGAACGGAGACTATTTCCCAGGGATGGTGTATCGCATGATTCGCAAAGCGTTGGTTGCGTTCGGGTTGGTCGGTTTCGGAGTGATTGCCGGTGTCACCTTGCACGGCGCGTTGCGATTTCCATCGGCCACAGGGCAGCCTCCCGTTTTCCACGGCGGGGCGATTTTGGGCGGTGGGGCAATTCCGAGCGTCGAGCCCTCGGCGGCCTCAATCCCCCCCTCGACGCCCTCGACCGTGCCAGTCCCTGTGGCAGGCCCCCTGCCGATCGGCATCGATATGGGAGACGGCTTTTATGCGATGACCGCCGAGGAGGCATTGAATGTTTCGGTCTACGATCGGGCCAATCGGAGCGTGGTGAATATTTCGACCACCACCCTTCGCCCCGAGAGCATGCTGGTGAGCATGGAGGTCGAGGGAAACGGCAGCGGAGTGGTGATGGATAAGCAAGGCCTTATTTTGACCAACTACCACGTCATCAGCGGTTCGCAAAAAGTGACCGTAACCCTCTTCAATGGGGATGCTTACCCAGCCAGTTTAGTCGGGCAAGACGCCGACAACGACATCGCTGTGTTACAAATCAGTGCACCCGAGTCGGCTCTCTTCCCGGTTCCTTGGGGGGATTCCAGCAATCTCCGCGTCGGGCAGCATGTCGTCGCGATCGGCAATCCATTTGGACTGGAGCGGACGATGACGACGGGGATTATTTCCAGTCTCAATCGTCAGATTCGGTCAAAGACCAAGCGGCAGATTCATTCGATCATTCAGATCGACGCGGCATTGAACCAAGGGAACTCGGGAGGACCTTTGCTCAATTCGCGGGCGGAGCTGATCGGAATGAACACCGCCATTGCGACGCGCAGCGGCGACAATGCGGGCATCGGTTTCGCGATCCCCATCAATACGATCAAACGGGTGGTATCGCAGTTGTTGACACATGGTAAGGTCATTCGACCAACGATCGGAGTCTTGCAAGTCTTCGAGACCGATCGCGGTTTGCTGGTGGTGAATGTGACACCTAATGGCCCTGCCGAACGGGCTGGAATTCGCGGTTCCAAATTAGCCCGTCGCAAGAATCGGGTTGGGCTCCTTCAGGTCGAGCAGGAGATTGTCGATCACAGCCA
Organism: Brakhagea slesvicensis; assembly: GCF_052161625.1. Lineage (GTDB taxonomy): Bacteria > Planctomycetota > Planctomycetia > Pirellulales > Pirellulaceae > JBKCUI01. Next base: position 2,287,246 of record NZ_CP197412.1, on the reverse strand, counting down.
ATCCGACTTGATCGTCGGCATCGATGGCCAAAAAGTGAAGCGGTCCGATGACTTGCTCGGCGTGATCGAATCGAAGCGTCCGGGGGACCAAGTCGTCTTGTCGGTGGTGCGAGGAGGAGAGACGGTCCAGATTCCGATCACCTTGGGCGGGCACGAGTCCAACTAGCGAGCTAGGCGCTCGGGCGAAGATGATTTTGCTGAAATCGCTTGCTACCTGTGCAGGATTGGTGCAGACTACGTCTCCCCTACGATCGCCAGCGCGATACAGGGAGCTGACTTCCACGACAACTCTTTGAAGACTTCCATGCGATGAGTACCGCAACCCTTGCACCTTTGCAGCTTCTGCCCGCCAAAACGATCGATGGCCGCAAACCGAAGCGCGAGGATGTGCCGTCGAGCGAAGTCCTGTGCGCCTACTGCACAGCGAAGTGCTGCCGCTACTTTGCGATGCCGATCGATACCCCCACCACGGAGCAGGATTTGGATTTCATCCGTTGGTATCTGCTGCACGACCGCGCCTCGGTCTTCATCGAGGACGAAACGTGGTACCTGTTGGTTCACACCGATTGCAAACATCTGCAGGCGGATCACCGCTGCGGCATTTACGAAACCCGTCCCCAAATCTGCCGAGACTACTCGACCGACAATTGCGAGTTCGACGAGGACGCCGTTTACGAGATGTATTTCGAGACGGCCGAGCAAGTAGCCGAATACATGGAAGCCAGGTTCCACTCCAGCGACTTGAGCGCTCTCCGATCCCCCGAGCCCAACCCGCTCGCGATCTTGTCCTAGGCTCGGAGGTTCCACCTCTTGTTCCGAGTTTGCGTTGTTCAATCCGAACGGTCGCGGTAGCATGCAAGCTTTCTTTGCCGCGACACATTTTGAAAGAACTGGCCATGGCGTTGATCGAGCCTCGCACCCTCAAGGGATTCCGAGATTTCTTGCCCGAGTCGATGATTCCTCGGGAAAAGCTCATGGAGACGGCTCGTTCGGTCTACCGCCGCTATGGTTTCGTCCCGATCGATACCCCAGCTCTCGAACTGCTTGAGGTGTTGACCGGAAAGGGATCGGAAGAGACCGATCGCCAAATGTACCACTTCATCGATGCCGGTGGTCGAGCCGTTGGCATGCGATTCGACTTGACCGTCCCGTTCGCTCGGTTCGCGGCCCAGCATATCGGCCAGTTGGGAACCCCGTTCAAACGCTACCACATCGCTCCGGTATGGCGAGGGGAGACACCCCAGGCAGGTCGATTTCGCGAGTTCGTACAATGCGACTTCGATACGATCGGCACGACAGGGGTGGTGGCTGATATCGAAACGGCTTTGGTGATTCACGAACTCATGCAAACGATTGGCATCGAACGCTTCGCAATCCGCATCAACAACCGCCAAGTCCTGTCAGCATTCCTCCAATCCATGGGGCTTGAACATGCCTCGACGTCCGTTCTGAGAGCATTGGATAAATTCGAGAAGGTCGGTGGCGAGCAAGTTCGCAAGGAGCTGGAGCAAGCGGGTTTGAGTTCCGAGCAAGCCACCTCGGTATTGGAGTTGGCGGCGCTTCGCGGCTCGACCGACGAAATCCTGAGTCAACTTGATCGGCTCGTGTCGGGGGTCGAACTCGGCGGGGAAGGGGTCGCGAGACTTCGCGCCCTCACTAGCGCCTTGGAGGCAGCTGGTGTTTCGAGCGAACATTATCGGATCGACGTTTCGATCGCGCGCGGACTCGACTACTACACGGGGGTCGTGTTCGAAACGACCCTTGGAGATTTACCATCGATCGGAAGCGTCTGCAGCGGTGGTCGCTACGATAACTTGGCTGGACTTTACACGAAGCAGCATCTGCCTGGCATCGGTGCATCGCTTGGTTTAGATCGATTGTTGGCAGCGTTGGAGCAGTTGGGTCGTCTCCCCAAACACAGCAGCGCGGCGGATGTTTTTATCGCTTTGTTCGATCCAACGCGATTGAACGACTATTTTCGATTGGCATCCATTGTCCGCAATGCCGGTTATTCTGCGGAAGTGTATCCCGACGGAAAGAAGCTGGCGCAGCAGCTCAAATACGCCGATCAGCGGGGATTCCGCGTCGCATTGATCGCCGGTTCTGACGAATTAGAACGAGGGACCGTTCAAGTTAAAGATTTGGTGAATAAGATCAGCACCGAGGTGAGCTGGCGTGACGAGCCGGTTAAGCTTTCCCATGCGGTCGAAACCATCCTTCGATTGTCGACCGACGACTTGATCGCGTAGGTATTCCAACTTTCTCCCCGCCAGGATCCCCTCCCATGAACCGATCCCTTCTTCGAACTTCGTTGCTTGTGTCGCTTTTATGCCTGCCCACGGTTGCGATCGGGCACGATGGCGAGCACAAGCCGATCGCTGCCAAGCCGGCCGAGGTTTACAAGCCAAGTTTGATCCCGGATCGCATCGTGCTGACTTGGAAAGAGGATCCGCGAACGACGCAAGCGGTTACTTGGAGAACGAGCACGGAGGTAGCGCATGGAATTGCCCAAATCGCAGTCGCCACCGACGGCCCGATTCAGCTTCAAGATGCGTTGCAGGTTGAAGCCACGACGCAGCATTTAAAAACCGATATCAACGAAGCCCATTTTCACTCGGCCAACTTCATCGACCTCACCCCTGATACCAAGTACGCATATCGCGTCGGCGATGGGGTCAATTGGAGTGAATGGTTTCAATTCACCACGGCTCCATCTCAGCCTGCACCCTTCTCGTTCATTTACTTCGGGGATGCGCAGAACGATCTCAAGTCGCATTGGTCGCGCGTGGTCCGCGAGGCATACTCCGATGCGCCGAAGGCCAAGTTCATGCTCCACGCGGGGGATTTGATCAACAGGGCAGAAGCGGACGCCGAGTGGGGGGAATGGTTTTATGCTGGTAGCTTTCTTCATTCCGTGATGGCGAGCGTTGCGGTTCCTGGGAACCATGAGCAGGCGAAGCAGGAGGATGGAGCGCGTCGGCTATCGCATCATTGGAGGGCGCAGTTTGAACTCCCCACCCATGGGCCTGAGGGATTGGGAGAGAGCTGCTACACCTTTGAATACGGCAACACGCGGTTCATTTGTCTCAACAGCAATGAGAAGATTGAAGAGCAATCCAAATGGCTTAACAGTGTTCTGGCGAAGAACCAATCCCGTTGGGTGGTTTGCACATTCCATCACCCGATATTTTCTGCAGCCAAGGATCGCGATAACGCGGCCCTTCGCAAAGCGTGGAAGCCGATCTTCGATACCTATCGAGTCGATTTGGTCCTCACCGGACACGATCACACCTATGGTCGAACGGGGCTGGAGACCCCGATGGATGTTCCGGAGACCCTTTCCAATGTGGCGACGGGGGAGAACAAGCTCGATCCGACAACTGGAACGGTATATGTCGTCTCGGTAAGCGGACCGAAAATGTACAACTTGCAGCCCAGTCAAGTGATGAAACGGGTGGCAGAGGATACGCAGCTTTATCAAATCATCCACATCGATGGAGACGAGTTGCGATACGAAGCGAGGACGGCCAAGGGGACGCTGTACGATACCTTTTCATTGCGCAAGCGAACGGGCGAGATCAACCAGCTCATCGAAGGGAAGCCAGCCATGGAGGAGCGCCGCCGCCGCCCAACTCCCCCTGCGGCCAAAGCTGCCGAAGAAGCCAAGGTCACCGCACCCTAGTCACTCTATCATCCCCCCTCCGTCCCCACTTCCCTTTGCGTCGTCGCGCCGTTGCGAGAACCATTCTTATCCAACGTATCGGAAGGGTCTGAGACCGGATAGGTTGTAACGGGGGGCTGGAATCTCTCGCCAAGGCGCCAAGATCGCAACGAGAAGACCATAGAGCATCCGTCCCTCCTCTTCCCTTTGCGCCGTTGCGCCGTTGCGAGAACCCTCTTCCCTTTAGCGCCTTGGCGCCGTTGCGAGAACCCCTCCCGCCTTGGCGAGAAACCTTCCTTTAACGTCTTGCGACTCGCGGGAAGAAGCGGCCGGTTTGTTCAGCATACTTTGCATAGCGTTCCCCATACGCTTCTCGCAGTGCTTGTTCCTCTCGCGGCAATCTAGCGGCGAGCAATGCGAGGAGGAGTGCGCAACCGAGTGTGAGGAGTCCATTGGCGGCGAGCAAGCAGACGCCGGCCATCAATCCTGTGGTGGCCACGTAATAGGGATGGCGGACCCATCGGTAGGGACCCGTTGTGACCAACTCCCCGTTTGATCGAACGGCAGCCGTACCGGTCAAGCTCTTTCCAAGATGTCGGATGGACCAAATGAAAAGTGCGATAGACGGGAGTCCTAGTAGCAAGCCGCCCCAGCGGAGGAGAGAGGGGATGGGGAGAGAAGCCCAAGCGATCCATGCTGGTGCAATTAGGTAAGCGGCGGTGACCCCGATCAACAGCAGCGTGCAAATCCAGATTGCAACCGAGAATCCCGTCGTGTCCTTCGGTGCATTCTCGTCCCGCGAGTTGGCCGAGGACGCCCGTTTGGCAGGGAGAATGCTAGCAATCGCGACGCAGATAAGGGTGAAGATTGCGACGCGATAGGGTAGCTCTAACAACATACGGTAGCTCTAGTAGCATCGCGTGCGAGAGCTAGGCGGCGGAGGCGTTTCTTACGTTTTCTTGTGGAGCTCCTTTGGCGGGAAAGCGATTGGCCATGAAGAGCCGCTCCCACCAATTCGCCTTGCGAAGTCGAGGGTCGGACAAGGAGACCGAGTGGATCTTGCCTTTCCGTGTTTCCAGAATCACGCTTCGATCGCTCACTTCGCGGACGATCCAATACTTGTCCACCTCGTAGCTGTAGAGCTCTCCATGCGGAGAGGGAGCGATGTTCTTCGCGCGGGGGCCCGGCGATAGACTGTGCTTTTCTCTCGTGTACACGACCCAGTCATTGGGGTGAAACGGTCCGCTCATTTGAACGTGTCCTAGCTTCGCAATCAGGTGGAAAAAGCTACTTTGTAAGGTTTGGAAAGCTCCGTTAGGGAGTTGACACCCCCGTAGACAATAAGACGACAGTGCCAGCCAGCGTTTGCCGGGGTTGAGGCGGGGAAGAGGAACCCGGCCGACCACTGCAACTTTGTATTCTTGAATGAGAACGGTTGAGAATCCAGGTCAGCATGAGTGGAAATGGGGGGATTGCGGTGAAAAGGTGGGATTTTCTTGCTTGAAGGGGATTGGGGGACTGAGATGGAAAGTTGGATCGTTTCGGTACAGTTTGTTTGTTTGGGAAATATTTGTCGTTCGCCAGCTGCGCAAGGTGTGATGGAGAGCTTGATCCAGACACAAGGTTTTGGCGATCGGTTCGCGATCGATTCGGCGGGGACTGCGGGGTATCACATCGGTCGTCCGCCCGATGCGCGCATGCTGGCTTCTGCGAAGAGGCGAGGGTACGTGTTGGAGAGTCGGGCCAAGCAGTTCGAGAAATCGCATATCCGGTCACGGACGCTCATCCTGGCGATGGATCGGGAAAATTTGCGAGATATTTTGGCGATGGCGGAAGGGGTCCCGACGCACATTCAGCTCTTCAGCGATTATCTCGATGGCGCATGGCCGCGCGACGTGCCCGATCCTTACTATGGAGGGGAGGAGGGGTTTGAATATGTGCTCGACATGTTGGAAGCGGGATGCCCGAGGATTCTGGAGGCGCTCCAAAAAAAGATCTGACATTCTTTCCATCCCCGCATCGGCGTGACCAAACGTGTCCCGGCATCGGCGAAAAATACTCTCAGTCAATCGGAGGTCTGATTGTGAATGGGAGATGAATTCGATAGCATCGCATATCACGCGATGGAGTCGCACGTACGCCCAGAGATGACCTCTGCCCGGTGAACAAGTCTAAAGAGGGATGCTTGTTCACGTGACATACTCATAATCTCTCGCTTTGCTTTTAAGCGAAAAGGGAATGGAAGAATGGCCGCATCCAGCAAGAATGCAGGAAAGAAGAAGACCGACAAGGGAGGTTCCAGCGAACCCTCCGGCATGGAGAGCATTTACAAGCGCGAACCGAGCCTGAAGACCACGCTGCAGCAGATCGAAAAGCAGTTTGGAGAAGGCTCCATCATGCCCCTTGGAGGTGAAACCCAGCTCAAGATCGAGGGAATCAACACCGGTTCTTTATCGCTTGATATGGCGCTCGGTGGGGTCGGGATCCCACGGGGGCGAATCATCGAGATCTTTGGCCCGGAGTCGAGCGGGAAGACGACCGTTTCGCTCCATATCTGCGCCCAAGCTCAAAAGGCGGGTGGCATTGCGGCGATCATCGACGCCGAACACGCGTTCGACCCCAGTTGGGGAAAGAAGCTTGGGGTCGAGCTCGATACGCTCCTGGTAAGTCAGCCCAGCAGTGGCGAAGAAGCGATGCAGATCACCGAGATGCTGGTGAAGAGCAACGCCGTCGATGTCATCGTCATTGACTCGGTCGCTGCGTTGGTCCCCAGGCAAGAATTGGAAGGGGAGATCGGCGATAGCCACGTCGGATTGCAAGCGAGATTGATGAGCCAGTCGATGCGCAAGCTCACCGGTGCAATCGCTCGTTCAAAGACGGCGGTGATCTTCATCAACCAAATTCGGGAGAAGATCGGCGGCATGTCCTATGGCAGTCCCGAGACGACCCCTGGCGGCCGCGCGTTGAAGTTCTATGCGTCGTGTCGGATCGATGTTCGCCGAATTGGCCAGTTGAAGGACGGCGAAGAAGTCGTCGGTCAGCGGGTCAAGGTGAAGATTGTGAAGAACAAGGTGGCACCTCCTTTCCGCGTGGCGGAGTTTGACATGATGCACAACTGCGGCATCAGTTATGAAGGGGATTTGCTGGACTTGGGAACCGCTCACAAGATCCTGAACCGCAGCGGTGCTTGGTATAAGTACGGCGAGACCTATATCGGGCAAGGAAAAGAGAAGGCCAGGAACTTCTTGGTGGACAACAAGGACGTAGCAACCGAGATCCGCGATGCGATTTTGGCGTGCGGCGGCTACACCGGTCCGGAGGGCAAACCGGAACCGGGTGATGACGTCGACGAGGGTGTCGCAGACTCTTGATCCTTTCATCGCGAAGAGTGTGAGCTAGGCTCACAGCATGGGCCAGCGGAGACGGGCCAATTGTGTGTTCCTCCGCGGCCCTCTTCGAGCATTGCGATAGGTGGTCGTCGTGCAGGCAGCCGGTAAGACAATCGAATCAGTACATGGGTGGGGCGTCGGACATGCGCGGGTTAAATCGACAATGGTTCGGATCGGCATCGCAATATTGTGTGCTCGTCGTTGCAGCCTTGGGGAGTTTGCTAGGGTCTGGAATGGCTCTTGGTGCTGAGTCACAGTCCGCGAAGCCGAAAGCCGCGAAGTCGAACATCGTTTGGTTCATTGTCGACGACATGTCGGCGAACTTTTCTTGTTATGGAGAGCGATCGATCGAGACACCCCATGTGGATCGGTTGGCCAAGGAGGGGACACTTTTTCGCAACGCGTTCATCACAGCCCCCGTTTGTTCCCCTTGCCGGTCCGCTTTGATTACGGGCATGTACCAGACGAGCATTGGGGCTCATCATCATCGAAGTGGTCGAGGGGAGTTGAAGATCCATTTGCCGGAGGGGGTGACGCCTCTTCCTGTGTTATTCCAGCAGTCGGGATATTACACCTGCATTGGGAGCGGGCTGGAGGGGGCCTCGGATCAACGTGCCGCAAAGCGCAAAGCGTTTGGCAAGACCGATTACAATTTCGAACATGATCTCACCATGTACGACGCCAGCGATTGGCGAGACCGAGAGCCGGGGCAGCCGTTCTTCATGCAAGTGCAGTTGGCGGGTGGGAAGTTACGAGGGGGGACGGATGCCTCCGCGACCCGATTTGCCGAGCAGGCGGCCCAGGAGTTGGGTCGGTCGGTGGCTCCCGAAAGCGTCGAGTTACCACCTTATTATCCGCGCGATCCGGTCCTTCTTCGGGACTGGGCTGCTTATTTGGACTCGGTGCGCATGACCGATTTGCATGTTGGCAAGGTCATTGAGCGGTTGAAGCGGGAAGGAATTTACGAGAGTACTTGGATTGCATTCATGACCGATCACGGGATCAGCCATGCGCGGGGCAAGCAGTTTTTGTACAACGAGGGGACGCATGTTCCGTTGGTGATCCGGGGCCCGGGTGTAGAGGCCGGAGCAATTCGCGAGGATTTGGTCGAGCATATCGATTTGGCGGCGACTAGTTTGCGAGTGGCCGGGATTGGTTTGCCCGCGTCGATGCAGGGAGAGGACTTGTTGGGTGAGGGTTATCAGCCCAAGGATGCTGTATTCGCGGCCCGCGACCGCTGTGATGAGACAGTGGAGCGGATTCGGAGTGTGAGGACGGACCGTTATTTGTACATTCGAAACTACCATCCCGAGCGACCTCATTTTCAACCCAACGCTTACAAGGATGGCAAATCGATCGTCAAGACCCTTCGAGGTCTGCATGAGTCGAAGGAGTTGAGCGCGCTGAGCGAGCGGTTGTTGTTTTCACCCACCCGGCCGGCCGAGGAGTTGTATGCGTGGCGGGAGGATCCTTGGCAGTTGACGAATCTTGCGGGGGATCCCCGTTATCGATCGGAGTTGGAGCAGCACCGGTCTCGATTGGATCGATGGGTGACCGAGACAGGGGATCGCGGAGCCGAGTCGGAGGCCATGTATGACTCCGACATGCAGGTTTATGTGGGGAAAGGAAATCCGGTGGTCGAGAAGAACATCCGCCTCATGAAGCAGTGGAGAGCAGAGGGGAAGTAAACGTTGGGGGCGACCGGGATGGGGGGGGCGCGGTCGAGTTATTTTTTTCGGGTCAGGACGATAGAGGTCACAAACCCGATCAAGCTGAATGCGCCGATTCCGAGGTAGGAGTACATATACGGAGCGGCTTGCTCGAAGGCTCGTTTCATCCGGAAGTAGTCAGGCGTATAGGTTTCGGAGAGGCCGGAGTAGGCGATGACGTTCCAGGTGTCCCAAGCGGCGACGGGGGGCATATTCTCAACCGCCTTGCGAGCCTCGGCGTAGTAATCTTCTTCGGATTTGCTCAGATCGACGGGGAAGGTCAGGCGATCGTAGGCCATCAGTCCACCGTAACCGAGAAATCCGATCGCAGAAATTAAGAAAATTCCTGTCAGGACGCGCAGCAGGATACTGGGAGGGGAGGTTGGGCGATCTGCGTTCGCGGTAGTGGTTTCGACGGGGGGGAGAGAGGCGATATGGCGAATCGTAGGGACGTCGATCGATATCCCGCAGGAGGGACATTGTAAAGCCATGCCCGCTTGGGAGCGGCTGACGGGAATTTGAGCCCCACAAGAGCACGACAAGAGAAACTGACTCATAGATTCCAATGGGACATGAAAGGGGGATGTTGGTAGGGCTCGCTCGCCAAATCGATTCTACCCTGCAAGTCATCGCAGATCATGCTTACGGTAAGGTTTGCCGATCGGTTTTCCGCGACTTGCTCCATTCCGATAAAGTCTTCGTCCAATCACTGGACCGAGCAGAGGGTGCAGTTAAAATAAGAGTGCTGTTGCGACAAGAGGTAGAGGCGTCAAGCTGAAGTCTTTTTTCGAGCGACCTGCTAAACGATCCCACCGCTGAATTGTTCGAGTCAACTAAAGCTCCAACCGTTTTCCTATCTTAGGTTGGCAACACAAAGAACACGACCGTCGATCAGTGCATGGGTAAGAGTGAACTTGCGAGGGGCAGAGCGTCTCCTTAGCAGTCCACTCTAGGTTAGAAAAGGAATGCTGGCAAATGATGCCTCGTCCCCTTTTCTGACCTAAGGTAGGCAGTACTTGCTGGCGGCAGTGATAGCCATGGATGCAATCGGTCGTGTTCCAGTTCCTCGTGCGGTCCAACCGCTCGATCCTTGAATTGATCCAATCCAATTGAGAGATGATTTGGAGATACCGCTTCGCAGGGTTTTGCGCGAGCGTTTGATTCTGGGGAGGATGAGGGGGTGTGTACGGTCTCGCGGATTTGATGCGAGGTATCGACGCAGGGCGAGGATCGCCGGATTTTTTTCCTATTCGTAAATATTTACCAATTATATTCGGAGAGGGGTTCGCATTCAGTTAGGTGCTACACTTCCCTTGCCTCGCTCAGGCAGGGGATGAGAATCTGGGCGCGCAGGTAGGTTGATCCGCGGATGTTGGAGATGGAGATTTGGGCTGAAAATGCCAAATGTCTTGTTTCCGGGTTGCGGGGAATGCCAAAACAAGACGCGTTTTAGGTTCTCGGACCATGCTGACTACGGGCACTCCGATCCTCCATTCAATTCGTGGTTTCAGGAGCTTTAACCTTGTTCGACGGCCTGTTGGATTTCGATGATGATTTGCCTCGCAGCGCTGACGACTTGGATGGTCTTCGCAAGCTGTCGCTTGAGGAGGAAGGTGATGATCTGGGCGATACGGTTGTCGATGTCGTAGTACCAGAGGACCAAGTCCAGTTGGAGAGCGATGATGATTTGCTCTCCGGAATGGACGAAATCGAAACTTGGTCGGACGACCCGGTTCGGATGTATTTGACGCAGATGGGAGAGATCCCGTTGTTGACTCGTCAAGAAGAGATCCGGCTGGCGAAGAAAATCGAAGTCACCCGACGACGATTCCGCACCAAGCTGCTCGAGTGCGATTATGTGGTCCAGTATGCCTTCAAGATTCTCAAGCGCGTTCATACTGGCGAACTGCCATTCGACCGCACGGTCCAAGTCTCGGTCACCGACCGGCTTGAAAAAGATCAGATTTTGGGACGGTTGCCGCACAACCTTAAAACGCTCGATGTCCTCCTCAAGAGGAACCGTCGCGATTACCGCAATTCTCTGAGTAAGAGTGTTCCGGAAAAGAAGCGTTTGGAGGCCTGGCAATCCCTGGCCAGGCGCCGTCGAAAGGCGGTCCGTCTCATTGAAGAATTGGGGCTGCGCACGCAGCGCATCGAAGCGATGATCAGCGTTCTCGAACGTCTGAGCCAGCGCGTCGATGAAATCCTCCATGATTTGGCAACCCTCAAATCGCACCAAGTGGCACCTTCGCAGGTGGCCCAGCTGAAGCGAGAGTACCGCCAGATTTTGGTTGCAACCCAGGAGACCCCATCTTCGCTCCGCAACCGCGTCGCGATGGTGAAAAAGGTCTTTACCGAGTATCAGCGAGCGAAGAAGCAGCTTAGCGAAGGCAATCTGCGGCTCGTCGTCTCCATCGCGAAGAAGTATCGAAACCGCGGTCTCAGCTTCTTGGATCTGATCCAAGAAGGAAACGCGGGCTTGATGCGAGCGGTGGACAAGTTCGAGTATCGACGTGGATTCAAGTTCTGTACGTACGCGACTTGGTGGATCCGTCAGGCGATCACGCGCGCCGTTGCAGATCAAAGCCGAACCATTCGAATTCCGGTTCACATGGTGGAAACCATGTCCCGCGTTCGCAATGTTTCCCGCCAATTGCTTCAGGAGCTTGGCCGCGAACCGACCCTCGAAGAAACAGCGCGACGAGCTGAAACAACGATCGAAGAAGCGAGACGTGTGTTGGCGATGAGCCGATACCCCATTTCGCTCGATCGACCGGTTGGCAACAGCGAAGACAGCCAATTCGGGGACTTGCTCCCAGACGGCACAGCAGAAAGCCCAGCGATCGGTGCCGGGCAAGAGATGTTGCGATTGCGAATCAATTCAGTCCTCAAAACGCTGAGTTACCGTGAACGCGAGATCATCAAGCTTCGATACGGACTCGGCGATGGCTATAGCTATACGCTCGAAGAAGTTGGCCACATCTTCAAGGTGACGCGAGAACGCATCCGTCAAATTGAAGCCAAAGCGGTTCGAAAGCTGCAACAGCCCAGCCGTTCGCAAGAACTCGTCGGCTTCCTTGACTAACACCATCGAAGGTCGCATTAGCAAATTCCAACCTCAGCCGTTTGCCTTGCAAGCGGCTGAGGTTTTTTATTGGCCGCAATCGAAAAGTTGAAGTGCTGCGATTGCTTCGGAGGTCACTCGCGTTGTGGCTGGGAAGCGAGAGCCTCTTTGAGCGAGGTGCTCCCCACGTTCAGAGCGAGGACGTTCGTGCGATGGATCGGCTCATCGATGTTTGGTCATCCATTCCCTTGGATCAGGGATACGAGGTCTTGGGTGGAGAGTTTGCCTGAAGCTCCTGCTCCGTCGAGGATACTTTCGACCAAGTCCCGTTTGGAGTCGTGCAAAGCGAGAATCTCTTCTTCGATCGTATCTTTTGCGACGATGCGATAGACCATGACCGGTTTGTCTTGTCCGAAACGATGCGCCCGATCCGTGGCTTGGTCCTCCACGGCTGGGTTCCACCATGGATCCATATGGATCACGTAGTCAGCAGCCGTCAGGTTGAGGCCGGTCCCCCCTGCTTTGAGGGAGATCAAGAAAGCGGTGCTATTGCCGTTCTGGAAAGCATCGACGAGACGTTGACGTTCGACCGCCGGGGTCGAGCCGTCCAGGTATTCATACGAGATGCCTTGCTCATCGAGCGCGTGGCGGATGAGGCCGAGGTGTTCGGTGAATTGGCTAAAGACCAAGGCCCGGTGACCTTCGTCGCGAAGATTGCGAAGCGTTTCGCAGAGTTGATCCAGTTTGGCCGACGAACGATCCCACTTCTTGTTCACGATCCCGGGATGGCAGGCGAATTGACGTAGCCGGGTGAGCAACGAGAGGATTTTGAATCGCTGATCCTTTTGATCGGGAAGGGTCACCAGATTTTTCAGCTCTCCGAGGGCGGTTTGACGGACCAGTTCATATTGCGATCGCTCCGCTGGGCTCAGATCGACGTACAGAACCGACTCCGTCCTCGGTGGCAACTCTTGGAGGACCTGTTCTTTGGTTCGCCTCAGGATGAAGGGTTTGAGACGGTCGGCGAGCAATCGTTTCGAGCGCTCGCAACCGTCCTTTTCAATAGGTGCAGCGTATTTGCTTCGGAACGATTCCCAACCACCCAGCACGCCCGGGGCGACGACGCTGAACAGACTCCACAGTTCTCCGAGGTGGTTTTCCATCGGGGTGCCGGTGAGTGCGATCGTCCATTTCGCGTTTAAGGTCGATACGGTTTGAGACGTTTTGCTTCGTGCGTTCTTAATCGCTTGGGCTTCATCCATCACCAAAGTCCCCCATTCGACCTTGGCCAACTCCGAGCCATCGCGCAGTGCGATTGCGTAGCTGCTCACGACGAGATCCCCAGGCTTCAAATGATCGAGGAGTTCGCGTCGATCCGATTCGCGATAAAGGATGGGCGTGAGCGATGGGGCGAACCGCTCGGTTTCGCGAATCCAATTGAACCCGACGGAGGTGGGGGCCAGGACGAGCGTCGGACCATCGGCTGCGCGCGAAGTGAGAACGGCAAGCGTTTGGATTGTTTTTCCCAAACCCATATCGTCGGCTAGGACTCCGCCGATTCCCCATTCTGCGAGGCGGCTCATCCATTTGAAGCCTTCGGCTTGGTAATCACGCATGATCGTCGAAAAACCGGCTGGAAGCTGAGGATCCAACTGCTTGGCTCGCAACATCTTCTGCATGCATTCCTGCCAAGCTTTGGTCGCCTTCAATTCGATCCCCATGCCATTCAACGATTCGAGAGCTGGAGCGGCTGAGCCGTCCATAATCAGCGTCTTGCGATCGGCATGGCAAGCTCCCTTGAGTTGGATGAGATTCTCGCGGAGGCTTTGTTGAATACGGACCCATTCCCCGTCCCCGAGCTGCATGTAATCGCCGAGGAGTGGATTGGTGGTTCCGTCCAGTTTCGCGAGAAGGTTCTGAAGCGTGAGGCTTTCGTCCCCGACTTTGCATTCGCCACCGATTCCGAACCAATTCCGTTTGGACGAGACTTCAATACGAAGCTGGGAGGCGCTGATGGATCCTATGAATCTCAGCGCCTTGGTGCTTTTATCGTCCCAAAGCACTTCGATTTCGTTTCGATGCAGTTCCAGATTCTCGAGAAACATAAGTGCATCGTTGAGGTCTGAAATCGATCCTGTGAACGGAGTTTCACCAGATGGCTTGATTCGCAGCGACGAGCAAAGTGCTTCTGCCCTGTGAAGTTCGTCGTCCGTTGCGCGCACCCATTGCACAGGTTTCCCGTCAAGCTTCCCTGGGGTGATGGCGGGTTGAGAGCCAGGGTAGGTGATAGCACCGGACCGGGTCCGCACGCGGACACCGAAATCCAGTTGTCCATCGGCCCGAGAGCGAAGCAGAAGAAGTAAATTCCCTGGATCGCGTTCTCTTGGCCCCGCGATTTCCTCGGGAAGTACCACGGGTAGATTCTGTTGAAGCGAGTAGAGTCGCGAGAGCAAGTTCTCTTTGTGCTTGATCGGAATCGGAGGCTGTGCGATCAAGTGCTCTATGACTTCCCGCTGCGAACTCGTCAATTTGGCGACGTAAACTGCGGGTTGGTTGGGATCGTGGATGAACAATCCCTTGGTGGTGAAATAGCATTTCAATCCGCTCATCGATCCTGATTCCCCTGTCAAAATGAACGACAGAGAATTGTCCTGTTCCTTCACGGAAAGGTAGATCATTCTATTCTGGACCTTTCCGGGCCTCTCGTCGATCTCCACGTTCGGTGCATTGACGAGTTCTGAGATGGCCTCCAACGTGAATGGATTCCAGCCGTACATGTTGTCGTCTGCGGTCCGAAGCACTTTGAGGTCCAATGGGGACAGGATGTCCAAATGTTCAAACTTCAGCGTTCGCGACGGGAGTTTCTTTCCCTTGGTGAATGCTCTTCCTGTTTTCTTCATGGTTTGGAGGAGCGGATGGATTTTTAGCTTTCCATCCGTTGTCTCGATCGACCAAACCAATCTTCTTACGGCAGTCGCTTGCTCTAAATCAGGTAACTCACCTGTCGGGGGGAGCATCGGTGTAGCGTGTTTGGCGAAGTTCTCAAGCAGCGCGAGCGTCTTCTCACCTGGGTCGGTGGCGAATCTCACGAGATTGGGTGACCCAGGGCTAAACTTCTTTTTGATGATCAGGGATGAGATGTACGAGTCCTCGTCATCAAGATCGCAAATAAGTTCGTTCGCAAACACTTGAATGTGCTTGCAGTAATGATGGTCGGATGATCTTCCACAATCGCACTTCGCCGCAGGGTTGGTTGGGTCGAGACGCAGGTAGACTCGAGCCTCGGACTCCGGGGTGTCAATTTCCCCGATGATTTCACCGGATGCGTAGACGAAGTGGTATGTCATCGAGATGAGCATTTCCTCAAGCGTACCATCGAAGATTCTCAACTCGATGAACGTCTTCTCGGCACGTTCCTGCCACTCCTGCAAGATCGATGGGGGAGGTGATTTCGAAGGGGGTTGGATATATCCCCTATTGACCTGTTCGTGAAAGACCTCAGCAAAGAGCTTTCTGAAGTCCTCAAAATCATTGATGTTTGTTTTTGGTCTGTTCCGTGACACAGAAGAGTCCCCTCTGGCAATCGTCGATCATCGATGGGTAGCGCGCTCAGTCAGCTGGCTGCCTAATGAAGCTGGCCCCCTAATTAAGCTGGCCCGTAGTGTAGCACTTACTCTATACCTGGACGAGTAAGCAAAATGGCGCGGTGGCCGAGTGTCCTGCCGATCGACACGTCCGCCGCGTTGTTTTGATTAAGTGCCTTGCATCGGGAATTGGATGCCTAAGGGAGCGGGGGGAGGTGCCACCAGCTCGATCGTGTCGCCGATTGTCGGACGGTAGAATCGTAATCGCATAGCGTGCAGCCAATAGCCGCCATCCCCTGGCAGGCCGGGATTCTCATCGATGGGAACTCCACCTTTCCCATAGAGAGGGTCTCCGACGAGCGGGTGGTCGATCGACGCCAGGTGAATGCGTATTTGGTGGGGACGTCCTGTTTCAATTTCCACTTCAAAGAGCGTTTCGGTGTCTCGTCTTTCGAGTACGACGGCGATACTCCGGGCTCGTTTTCCTGAGGTGGACGCGGCGTGGACTGTCCCCAAGCGAGGATGGGATATGGGCCCGATGGGTTGATCGATTTCGTAGCGATCCGCCATTGCGGTTCCGCGCGCGAGAGCCCGGTAGATTTTCTTCATCTCCGGCCATTGGATGGTCAAGGCTCGCACGGATTGTGGGTGCAATCCGAAGAGGACGATTCCCGAAGTCGCTCTGCCCAATCGATGGAGTGGTTGAGCCGATGGGAAGTGAGCGCGAACCTTCATCAGCAAGGAGTTTTGGTAGAAGCCAGCACCGGGAAGAGTAGGCAAACCGCTTGGTTTATTGACGGCGAGAATGTCACGGTCTTCGTACAGGATCTCGAAGTGTTGCGGCGTCTCCTCTTCCTGCCAGCCAGGTCGATTCCACCGGATGACATTACCCGGCAGTACCAAGGAATCCGAATCCGCAGGTTTGTGATCGATCGAAAGCTCGCCAGCGTGGATCCGTTCGACCCATTGGGCGGCGTTGGAATGGGGAAATTCCCTCGACAAGTAAACAACGAGTGGCTCACCCCCGGGCGGTCGTTGAACTTGGTGCACATAGCAGTAGCCATCATTGCGGAGCATAATAGCTATACGGTAATCCAGAAAACACGAAGGGGGAACTATGGGCCACGACGCGGAGCAGGACGGAGATCGCCAAGGGGAAGCGTCAAGTAAAGCCAGTCGGTGGCTGTTGCCCAAAGGGAGTAGTTTCCGTCACGCCGTTCGCGGGATCCGTATCTACTTCCTCGAACACACCCACGCTCGATTTCACTTGGTCGCAGCGCTATGTGTAATGGGAATTGCTCTTGGGTTGGGCATCGATCGCACTCGATGCGCTGTTCTTTTGCTTGCTATCGGTCTGGTGTGGATTGCAGAGGGGCTCAATACGGCGATCGAGTACTTGGCAGATGCGGCGATACCTCAATACGATCCACTGGTTCGAAATGCCAAGGATGTGGCCGCGGGAACGGTTTTGCTAGCCGCATTGATCGCCATGGCAGTCGGCGTGTGCGTGATAGGTCCGCCCTTGCTGGGTTGGAACTAGTTCAACCAGTCGATGAAGGCGACCATGCAGAGAATGGAAAACCCGCCTAGGGCGATCCAAAGCCAGCTTAGCAAGCGGCCTGGGTGTTTCAAATCGTACTCTTCGGCGATGCGCAGAACGAGCTGCTCCGCTTGTGGCAGAGAAAGTCCCAATTCGTCTCGATAGAGGCAGACCGCCTCCGACCACTGACCCGCTCGGATCAGATGGATTGCCAAGGAATCCAAATTCGACATGATGCTCTCGGTCGACCGCAGGTTTGGTAAGCTAGGGTGAGTTGAGGACCCTGGCAAGCTGCGGGATGGTTTGAACATGGGGTTTGAGGATTTCTTTTCATCGTCCTTTTGGTTTCTAACCCTTTAATGAAACCTTCGTCTTGAGGCGAAATTTTGCCATTTCTATACTCCCGCCGAGAAGCGCCCGTGCGGAATCGGGCCGAAGGAGCCTTTTTGTTCGGGAGTGGAACGGATTCCAACCCAGTCGTTTGCTAAACAATCGCCGCTGCGTCCCGCTTTGCGCCGACGCCAAGCCGCGACCGATTTGCAAGCTTGTTGCCGGCCGGCAACTGGTTTCCGGATCGGGCTGCGCGCTGTGCGATGGGGATCGAGCGTTCGAGCTGTCGCATGGGTGATGGGGTGGCTCCTGATTCTGTTGGCGATCGCAGGTGGAAGCTCGGTTTGGCCCTCTGCCTTGGCTAAGGAGATCGGTGTTCCGTTAGCGGATCCTAAATTCTCGATCAGTGTTTTTGCCCGCGAGGCGACTCGTCAGAATCAGGGTGTGTATGAGGTCCTTACCTTCCAGGGTGGCGTTCGCATCTACCAAGGCAATTTCGTTCACACCGCGGATCGGGTTGTGATTTGGATCGATCGTTCGCAACCGGAAAGCGTATACGAGACACAAGCTTACAAGTACATCGTCGAATCTCAAGGACATTGCGAGGTTCGATTTGGAGATGGCCAGTCTCTGCAGGACGAGCAATGGATGGGAAGGTTGTTCAGTCATTACGAACTGGAGACGCGCGCCGACGTTTGGTTGGAGCCAACAGGCCCACCCCCCGATTTGACCTCACCTCTCTCTGCACAAAGTCTCTCCTCGGTGGAGCCAGCCATCGCATGGACCAGTGCCGACTCCGATATGCGTGTGAAGCTGGCTGCGCAGATGTCCAGCGACCCCGCCTTGCTAATCCCCCCTCCTCCTGCTTCTTCAGGTAGCTTGGGTGCAACGAGTGGCAATGGGATGATCATCGGCAATCCGAGTATGGGAGGGACGGTGCTCGACGCTGGGACAATGCCAGGCCCTTCCCTTTTGCCACATGGTTCCCCGGTTGGATCCGACGTCAATGCATTTCAAATCGGTGCACCTGGGCCGGAGGTTGTGATACCGGCTCCTGTCGCGGCACCGGTTGCGATGAGCGATCCGAGCGCGGCGGCGCCGAGACCCTTTGGAGCTCGACGCTTCGATTTCTCCGGTCGCGGAGGCATTGAGCCTCGTTTCGAAATGATGAACCGTCCCGAGCGAGGAGATTCGGTCCTCACATTCTCTGGGGGGATTCGGCTTCGATTCCAGGAAACGACTTTAGCCACATCCGATGGCGTACTGGATATGGGGACGGTCTTGATCGAAGCCGATCGCGCCGTGATTTGGACTTCTAACCTGCAGAAGCTCATCTCGGGCAAAGTGGATGACATGCCCGTCGAGATCTATTTGGAGGGGAACGTCGTGTTCCAGCAAGGAGCGAGGCGGGTTTATGCCGAGCGCATGTATTACAACGTGCAATCGGAATATGGAATGATCCTCGGCGCGGAATTGCTCACCGATGCTCCTCAATACGAAGGGATACTTCGGATCAAGGCCGATGTGGTGCAGCAGCGATCGCGAGAGAATTTCTTGGCCCATCAAGCCGCTTTGACCAGCAGTCGCCTTGGAGTTCCCCGCTATTGGCTCCAGTCGGACCGCATCGAACTAAGCGATCGAAGTCAAGAGCCGCAGCGTGTTCTGTTCGGTCGACCGTTTCCAGGTTCATCGAGCGGTGAAACCGGGATGAAAGCAAGGGCGCGTCACAATTTCGTGTATGTCGAGGGGTTCCCGGTCTTCTATTGGCCTGTGTTGGATACCAATGTCGACACATCTGGATTTTATTTGACAGGGCTCAAGGTCCGGAACGATCAGATCTTTGGCAGCCAAGTCATGTTGGATTGGAATCTCTATCAGATTTTTGGCATTCAAGCCTTCGATGGGACCAGTTGGACTCTATCGACCGATTACCTCGAGAAGCGTGGATTGGGGATTGGGACCCAGTTTCAATACAACGTTCCGAACGCATTCCCGAGCGGTTCGGCCAATGGCATTGTTGACTTCTGGGGGATACGAGACAAAGGGCTCGATATTCTCGGGGTGGATCGAACGAATCTGACCCCGGAGGAGTTAACTCGGGGCAGGCTCTTGTTCCGACATCGCCAGTTGCTCGCGCCCGATACGGAGTTTTGGGCAGAAGGGGGGTGGGTCAGCGATCGCAATTTTCAAGAGCAGTACTTCGAACAGGAGTGGGATACACAAAAAGATCTGACGACCGGACTTCGATTGCGGCAGTATCTCGATAATCAGATGCTCGACGTATCCGCGCAGTTTCAGGTCAACGACTTCCACACCGAGACCAGCTGGTTGCCAAGATTGGATCACTATTGGCTTGGCCAGACACTCGGACCCTATTTCACTTACTACACCCATAGCGATGTCGGGTATGCTCGGCAGCGCGCCGCGTCGACTCCAACGAATGCAGCGGAAGCGGCCAAGTTTCAGTTGCAGCCAAATGAAGTCGATGCGTCGGGAATTCAAGCCATGACGAGGCACGAGTTGAATCTTCCCATCGATACGGGGATAAGCAAGATCGTGCCTTACGTGTCGGGCGAGGCTGCTTACTGGGGGGAAGATGTGAACGGCGATAGTTTGACACGTTTGACGGGTCAAGCGGGTTGGAGATCGTCGACTCCTGTTTGGAGAGTGTTTCCCGATGTGCAGAGCACGGTGTTCAATCTCAATGGTTTGTCCCACAAAATCAGTATGGAGAGTCAGTTCTTATACGCCGATACCACGCAGGACTTAGATCTGCTTCCCCTTTTCAACCCGCTCGATGACAACGCGCAGGAGCATTTTCGTCGGCGGCTGGTATTCAATACGTTCGGCGGAACATTGCCCGACGAGTTTGACGCTCGGTATTACGCGGCTCGTCAGAGCATGCAACGCTATGTCACCGCCGGGAGCAATGAAATTGTGACCGACCAATTGCAGTCTCGCGTTGGGCTTCATCAGAGGCTGCAGACCAAACGTGGTGTCGCGGGACAAGAGCGAATTGCGGACGTCGTCGAGTTCGACGTCGATGCCATCCTCTTTGGGGACAAGGATCGGGATAACTTCGGCGAGACGATCGGTGGCATCAATTACGACTTCCGGTATCACATCGGGGATCGCGTCACGTTAGTCAGCGATGGCTACTACGACCTCTTTGAAAATGGGCTCAAGGCGACGACGATCGGCGGCGTGATCAGTCGACCTGGGCGAGGCGAGGCCTATCTCGGCGTGACCAGTTTAGAAGGCCCTATCAGCTCTACGTTGTTGACGACCACCGTGAATTATCGCATGAACGAAAAGTGGCTTGCTACTGGGGGCGCGTCCTATGACTTTAGTGCGATCGGAAATATTGGCCAGTCCCTTGGCATCACTCGGATCGGCGAATCGTTTCTGTTCCGAGTGGGAGCGACGATCGACTATGGCCGCGACAACGTCTCCTTCCAGTTTGCTCTCGAACCTCGCTTCTTCCAGCGGCGGGGACTCGGCGTAGCAGGTGGTCAAGCCATTGCACCCGCTGGATTGTATGGATTGGAATGATGTCCCAAACGTTGATCGAACAAGTCTACGAGCATGCTCGGCAAACCTCCCTATTGAGCGGGACCCTAGCGTTGCTGGAGTGGGATCACCACACCTACATGCCGGCCCAAGGGGGAGAATTCCGATCTGAGCAAGTGACGCAATGGAGCGGATGGCTGCATCAACGGCAAACGGACCCGGCGTATGGCGACTGGCTTCGAGCCTTGTCGACTCCGGATGCCATGGATCGTCTGAGCGCGGTCGATCAAGCGAACATTCGCGGACTTGTTCGCGACTACGAGAAAAACGTTCTATTGCCCGAATCGTTGGTGAAGGCGACCGCGCGTGCAACTTCGCGAGGCCAGCAGATTTGGGTGGAAGCGAGGCAGAAACGCGACTTCGGATTGTTTCGCGACATCCTCGAGGAGATTGTAAAGCTTCGACGCGAGGAGGCTTCGATCTTGCAGAAGCCTGGGCGAACGCGCTACGATAGTTTGCTCGACCAATACGAAGAGGGGGCCGATTCCTCGCACGTCGAGAAGGTCTTTAAAGAGTTGAGAGCGTCGTTGGTCCCGCTGGTTCGCGAGGCGTTGGAACGAGAGGCCAAGCATCCAAGTCACCTCGCGATCGCGGCTGATTTTCCGATCGGCGGTCAGAGGGCATTGTCTCGTTGGGTTGCTGAGAAGATCGGTTTTGACTTTGAACGGGGACGGCTCGATGAGACGGAGCATCCGTTCTGCACGACGCTTGGTCCGCACGACCACCGCATCTTGACCCGATACCATCTGGATTCCTATAGCAGTGGGCTTTATGGCGTATTGCATGAAGCGGGGCATGGGATGTACGAACAGGGATTGCCCGTCGCCATGCATGGGCTTCCCGCAGGGGCAGCTGCGTCGCTCGGGGTTCATGAATCGCAGTCGCGTCTTTGGGAGAATTTGGTCGGCCGTTCGCGCGGATTCTGGACATGGCTTTACCCCGAAGCGATCCGACATATGCCCGGTTTGGCTGGAGTGTCGATCGATCAGATCCTCGCGGATCTTCGGCGTGTCGAACGGAGTTTGATTCGGATCGAGGCGGATGAAGCGACCTACAACCTTCACATCTTTATTCGCTTTGAAATCGAAAAGCGACTCATCGACGAGGATTTGCCTGTCGAGGAGCTGCCGAGCTTGTGGCGAGACCGGTACCGTGAGTATTTGGACATCGAGCCTTCCCATGATGGCGAAGGCGTATTGCAGGATGTGCACTGGTCGGCTGGGCTCATCGGCTACTTCCCAACTTATGCGTTGGGCAATCTTTATGCGGCGCAATTGATGGAGTCTGCCAGCCGAGATTTGGGAGATTTGGAATCGATGTTCGCGTGCGGCGAGTTTCAACCGCTTCTGGCATGGTTGCGAGACAAGGTGCATGTCCATGGTCGATCGTTCCTGCCGGATGAATTGATGCGGATGGCCAACGGGGTCCCGCTATCCGCCCAGCCTTTTCTGAACGATTTGACTAAGAAACGAGCTCGGGCCGAGGCAGGGTAACGGCGAGTTCCCTTTTACGGAATGGTTTGACTTTGTCGGTTGTGCAGCCCGTCTCTCGGTGACTTTCCGCTCTGTCGCCAGAAAAATTCCTTCGATCGCGAATGCAAACCTACGTTTTCGGGTCACCCTTCGGGCCCGAAGCGGAGGTAGGCAATACCACTCACTTCACCGGGTAATCAGTTGTCGGTAACAAGCATCGTGTCCAAACAACGAACTACGTTCTCTGAGTTTGATTCGCTCATCGAGCGACATCAGGGCGACGTCGAATCTGCGCTGCAAGAAATTGAAGGTTTTGTCGAAACCTTGCAACACGACATGGAGGTTCTCGAGCGGCAAGTCCACCGCGAGGATTCGCTCACAGTCGCCAGTGTCGCTTACCGATTGAAATCGGCGGCGAAGCGATTGGGAATCGAATTGATCCATCAATCGGCTGTGCAAATCGAAACCTCCGCGCGAAAGAATCGATTGGGGCAGCTCGCAGCTGAGATCGATTTGATGAAATACCAAGTGGAGCTCTTTACGCAGTCCGCGCAGATTCAGAAGGAATCGCTGGACGAGTTCAAGGTGCCGTCGAGTTCTTCCTGAGTTTCGGTTTGGACTGCATCAACTGATTCCATGCCGAGGCGGAAATACGACTTCCTGCGGCATGCAGTGTCGTCAACTTAGGGATCTCGCGCAGCGCGCTTAGAGCTCGGTCATCGACCGATGTCCCTGCGATCCAGAGGGTCTGCAATTGCGGGTGATTCCGGAGCGATTCCATTCCCTCGCTATCGACTTTGCAATGGGACAAATCCAATTCTTGAAGCCGAGGCATTTTGGCGATCCCGGCTAGCGAAGCGTTGCTAATTGCGGTCGATTCGACATTCAATCGGATAATATCCCACGACGCTTCTTCATTGAGCCAAGCCGAATCGTCGATTTGGGTAAACGAGAGATCGATCGAATCCCATTGGGTTCGCCCGCCGAGTTGCGTGAGCAACCAATCGGCCGTGGCAGGGGTGCGGCTTAGGACCAATTCATTGCGATCGTCGTGTGGAAGATAGGCTTCCTCGAGAAATGGGCTTCTTTGCAAATAGTTGGCATAGTTCTTCATGAGTTCTTCGTCGCTTCCGGGCGACCAACTCTGGGCGTCGCCTCGGTGATAGAGCCTTGCTAAATGCTCCCTAAATCCGACAGACGATTCACTCCGTTCCATCCAGAAGTGGGCTAGTCCGCAGGCTTGGCTATACCGTTTTGGCAAGTCTTGCGCGTCGCGAAATGCCAATCCATTTGCCGTGCCAAAGTCTTGCCAAGGAAACCAAATCTGATCGTGCAACAATCGATAACGACCTGCCTGCAATCGAGGGGAATCCCAACCGCCGATATCGATGAGAAACGCCGTCCCGAGATCTCGAGCAGAGAGCGACTCCATATACAACGCGATTCCTTCGACCGCCCAAAAACCAGGAGTTTGGTCCGAGTCGAAAACAATAGATTGCCCCGAAGCCTCTGAAAAGAATTGGTGGGTAAGTTCATGCACGAGGGTCGAGAAATTCCTTGGCCCCTCTAAATAGAACAACGAAACCGATTGCGAAGGATTGTAGTAGCCGTTGGATAATCCCACATTGCGAACGCTGCTCGAGAGAGCGTTTAGGTAAGCCTCTTTGGATCGAAAGATGACAACTTGAAAGGGTCGTTCTCTGGTTGAGAGGTTAGGTGCACCATTTTGTTCGTTAGATTGGGCATATTCAAAGAACATCTGTCGCCACAAGGCGTAGGTGAGTTCGCAATACTCGGCGACTTCGGCTCCATTTTGGCTTCGACCTTGGAAGGCGATATCGAAGTGGGGTGTTTGAATCAGTTGGTATGCCGATGCGGGCCATCCGGTGATGGGGTGAGATCCTTTTTGCGATGCGCGTGTTCGTCGTGGAGTGAGGACGGCTTCCGCGGGAGGCCAACGGACTTCCGCTTGGGGGATGCGAAGTGTTGCGAACCCAGCGCGAAGCCAATTCCAGCGGGAGGCGAGTTCCGGCACTCTGGCGATTTGGGCTTGTTCGATTTCCTTTTGGATATCTCCGTCGATGGAAATGAGATGTCGCTGGAGGGATTCGCGATCGGCGGAGGTAGGGAATGCGGCTTCCCATACCGTGGTGAGTCGTCGCCCGACGGTGCGGGCTCGCGGCATGAGGAAGCGACTGCGACCATCCTGTGGGACGCGAAGGGACGCGATGAGGGAGCGGAGTGGATCGAAGGCTGGGGAGCCCTGCTGCAACTTTGCGATTCGATCGCTTAACCACAGAAAAAACGGCTCTGCGCTAGGAAGAGGGAGGAGTGAGGGAGCGAGTGTCGGGGGCGTCGTCGCATCTTGCTGGAACTCCTGCGGACCGTCCGCGAAGGCCGAGGAAGCCGCTACAATCGCAGCAGGGTGGATCGAAGCCAGTGCCGCGAGCCCTTGAACGAACTGGCGCCGATCGATGCTTGTGAATGGATTGGTCATTGCGTGTGGGCTTCTTGAGAATTCGGTTGACCCGTTTTCGATCGAAGGGGCTCGCTTCAGTTTAGCGGATCGGGAATGTCGGTGAATCCAAATCGTACACGTTTGCTCCTTTGCTCTTCATCGATGGAGGCGGGTGGTAGCGAACGCCAAATGCTTTATCTGATGCAATACTTGGATCGATCGCGCTTCGACATTTCGTTGTACCTCCTTTACCCGAAAGGGAGTTTGCTCGATGAAGTACCCGAGGATGTGGCGGTTTATTCCTATTGGGGGGATCGATCCCCACCCCGTTGGAATTGGCCGGGGAGGATCTTTGCCGATCAAGTCCGGCACTTGACGCAGCATTTGCGAGCGCATCCTTCCGATTTGGTGTACGACAGGCTCTTTCACATGGCGTTGATCGCGGGCCCTGCTGCCAAGCGAACGCAAACGCCTCGCATCGCTACCCTCGTTTCTCCTCCCAACGAGGATGTCGTCCGAAGTGAGAAGCGTTGGCTGGCATGGAAGAAACGAGCCCTTCGACGCAGTTATCTCTCCGCACAAGGATTGCTGGCCGTTGGGACTGAGACCGCAGCCAGCGCCGCGTTGTTCTACAACATCCCTCGCGAGCGATTTCGAATCGTCACCAGTCCAATTGACGTCGATCGCATCGAGTCCTCTGCTCGGATGCCCTGGGAAGGCTCCTCGCTGGACCCTCATCGCAAACAGGTCATCGCGATCGGTCGACAAAGCGACGAAAAGGGGCATCGATACTTGATCGAATCCGTCGCTCACTACCAAAAGTTTGTCGAACAAGGGGGTGCGCCTCCCATTATGGTTCACTTGGTGGGAGATGGAGTATTGCGCAAGGAACTAGAGTCCTTGACCGACTCGCTCGGGCTTCGGGGCAGCATTTTGTTTCACGGTGTTCAAGCAAACCCGTACTCGCTTTTGGCCAAATCGGACTTGATGGTCCTCCCCTCGCTCTACGAGGGATTACCAAACGTGGTCTTGGAAGCGATGCTTTGTCGGGTTCCCGTTCTCGCCACGAACACACCGGGCGGAGCGGGAGAGCTATTTCGACGTACGGGGCTCGGTCAGTTGGTGGCGCGGTGCAACGCGGTGGAGATTGCGAATGCGATGCGCCGCAGGTTTACCGAACCCGAGCCATGGCTAGCCCCTCTCGAGGCAGCTCGCCATTACATTCTCGCAAACCACAGCATGGATCGATGGATCGGCGAGTTGTCCGATTTATTTGAAGCGATTAGAAGACGCGAGTCTCGCTAGCATGGATCTTCTCGCAGATCAACCGAAGCGAGCTTTCTAGATCGCCCGAGGCTGTTTTGAACGAATCGGCATCGATGGTGAGAGGGGCACCCAGGACGACCAAGGGAGCACCGTAGGATGGGCACGCGACGGCTTGCTCGAGCGATAGTCCACCGACGGCTTGGACGGGGATTTTTACCGCTTGAACGACCTCTCGCAATTGATCGAGAGGGCTGGGCATACGGTGTCCTCTGGCCGCGATTCCGCGACGTTCGTCGTATCCAATATGATGGATCACATAGTCGCACCCCAGGTCTTCCAGCCACTTGGCACCGGCGACCATATCGGGACAAATCATGTTGTCCCCCATCACCTTTACCCCAAAGTCCTTGCCCGCTTTGACCACGCACCGGACGGTTTCTTCGTGAGCCCGGGCCATCACGACAACGTGTGTTGCTCCCGCTTTGGCCATCATCTCTGCCTCGAGATAGCCACCGTCCATGGTCTTTAGGTCGGCGACGATAGGAACGTTTGGAAATCGGCTGCGCAGGGCGCGGATACCGTGCAGTCCTTCGGCGAGGATCAATGGGGTGCCCGCCTCGAGCCAGTCAACTCCGGCCCGCATTGCCATCTCGGCGGTCTCGAGGGCTTCGTCGATATTGGTGAGATCCAACGAGATTTGAACGATCGGTTTCATGGGGTCTTTGACTTGGAGGGAGGAATGTTTCGCGAGGGTTGAATCCATTCTCGATAGACGAGCCTAGCGGCCTGATTCAAGAATTCGGTTTGCCCTTCGCTTTGTTTCGGATTGCAGCCGTTGGTGATGAGAACCAACCCAAACTTCTTTTCCGGATGGAAAAACATCATGCTGTACAGTCCGTATGCAGATCCTGTATGTCCCTTGAGGGTCTGGCCAGGAATGAGCTTGTCGGTCGTCGTGATCGCGAGTCCGTAGCGCGAGCTTTCAAGGACAGGAGTCTGCATCAGTTTCGCGTGTTCGGCGGAGAGGATGCGAACGCCATCGACTTCGCCCATCTGCATATGCATCGTCATGTACCGCGCCAGATCCGCTGCGGAGATCTTCATCCCACCCGTGGGAGAAAAGATGGGGGTGCTGTAACCGAACACATAGCGATCGATCTCGTCACGTCGGGGGTGATAGGCGTTGGGGGACGGTGTAAAGGTCTTGGTATTGGCATCGTATTCGTAGAGCGTTACGAAACGATCGGCGTCGAGCGCATCGACGCGATAGCCGCCGGTGAGAGCAAGCGGCTTGAGAATGTGGTTCGCTACATAATGATCAAAGCGTTCCCCCGAAGCGCGTTCGATGATGGCTCCGACCAAATTGAAATTGAGGTTGCAGTAGCGGTGTTCCGTTCCGGGCTTTTTGGGGCTGAAGCATTTCGGTGAATAGGCGGGTTTGGAGGGATCCAGCACGTCGAGCGAAAAATAGCCTTGGCTGTCGTTGAGGCTCGAAGTGTGCGAGAGGAGCATCTTCAAGGTAATGGGGGTGTCCGGGTGCTCTGGGTTGCGGATAGGGAAACCGGCCAAGTCTCCGGCATCGTCGGAAAGTTGAAGTTTGCCTGCCTCGACCAATTGCAGGACCGCGGTCGCCGAGAAGGACTTGGAAATCGACGCGATTCGAAAGAGGTCCTCGGGTCGGAGCGGCTCTTTGGTTTCGAGGCTTCGAAGGCCAAACGACTCCGCGTGGACGGGTTCACCCTCTCGGACCACCGCGATAGCGAGCCCGATCGCTTGGTACTTCTCCATCAGTTTTTGCATAGGCTCGTTCAGGGAGGGGAACTCCTCCCCTCGCGAGGAGGAGCCGAGGATGGCCATACAGCAAAGAAGAATCGCGAGAATGCGTTGGGAGAAGCGTGGTGACATGGGAATCTTGCTCGATCCAAGTGCGATGGAAGGGAGGGGGTGGAAGGTGAGAGTATAAGGCTTTGGATCGGAGCGAGCACGCGGGTGATCGCGTGGGGGGCCGCGATTGTGAAAATGGGGTGGATCGGGTAGAATTCCAGCTTCCTTCCGAGTGCAAAAAAGCTTGGAAATAATAGGAAATTGAGACGCTTTTTGGCTGTCGCGCATGCGAGCGGCAAAAGAGTGATTGAAAGTAGCGGATTCCAGCGATTGCTGAGTCCTCGCATTGACCCTAACCAGCAGATCGGTTTCTACCCGTGTCCAATTTGCCACCTGACGATTTTGATCCCAACGATCCTGCGAACCTTCCCAATGCGGATGGGGCTTGGGATGGTGAGGGCCCCGGTGAGCGAATGATCGAGGAGGCGATCGAGGACGAGCTTCGCAATAGTTATTTGACTTACGCGATGAGCGTTATCGTCAGCCGGGCGCTCCCGGATGTTCGAGATGGGTTGAAGCCGAGCCAGCGCCGGATCTTGGTCGCCATGAACGACTTGAGCCTCACTCCCGGCGCCGCCCGGGTCAAATGCGCGAAAATCGCTGGCGATACCTCGGGTAACTACCACCCGCACGGGGAAGCGATCATCTACCCAACCCTGGTCCGGATGGCGCAGGAATGGAATATGCGCCATGTGCTGATCGACAAGCAAGGTAACTTCGGATCGATCGCCGGGTTGCCCGCTGCGGCCATGCGATACACCGAAGCCAGATTGGCGCCCCCAGCTGCCATGATGCTGGATGACTTGAAACTGGATACCGTCGACTATATCCCCACCTATGACGAGCGGCGGACCGAGCCAGTCGTTTTGCCATCGAAATTCCCGAACTTGCTCGTCAATGGCGCGCAAGGCATCGCGGTGGGGATGGCGACCAGCATTCCCCCGCATAACTTGCGAGAGATCTGCACAGGATTGATTCGCATGATCGAAGATCCCGAGATTTCGATCAGCGAGCTATGCGAAATCGTCCCCGGTCCCGACTTCCCGACCGGCGGGATCATCTGTGGACGCTATTCGATCCGACAAGCCTACAACACCGGACGCTCGACGATCGTCGTGCGAGCTCGCGTCGATGTCGAAGAAGGCAAAAAGGCCAGACTGATTGTTCGCGAGATCCCGTTCCAACAAGCCCGCGATCGCGTGGTGGAACGGATCGCCGATTTGGTCCGCAACGACAAGATCAAGGGCATCTCCGGCATTCGCGATGAAAGCGATTTGAAAGAGCCCGTTCGAATTGTGATCGAGCTCAAACAAGGGCACGATCCTCATATCGTTCTCAACCAGCTCTATCAGTTTTCCTCGCTGCAAGAAACCCATTCGATCATCCTTTTGGCCCTTGTGGACGGAAAGCCTCGCGAGCTGACTCTCAAGGAAATGATGCAGGAGTTTCTGCGACACCGCGTTATCGTCATCCGACGACGCACGCAATTCTTGCTCGCCTCGGCTCGAAAGCGAAAGCACGTTGTAGAGGGACTGCTGCTGGCTCTCGCCGACATCGATCATATCATCCAGATCATCCGAAACAGTCGCACGCAGGCCGAAGCGAAGGAACGACTGATGGGGGTGGAATGCCCCGCATCGATGATGGAACGGGCGTTGGGTGGTCGAGGCTATACCGATTTCCAACTCGAACGAGGCATCAGCGACACCTATCGCTTGACCAGCGTTCAAACCGACTCGATTCTTCGCATGACGCTTGGGCAATTGGCCGGTCTGGAGCAAGAAAGGCTGGCGGATGAACACTCCGCATTGCTCGATGAGATCTCCGAGTATCGCGATATCCTAGGCGATCCTGCTCGGATCTACGGAATCATCCGCGCCGACCTCGAAGAAATCTCGCGTCGATACGGCACCGATCGAAAGACGGTGATCGATGACGAAGAACTCGGCAACTACAACATGGAAGACCTCATCACCGAGGAGACCATGGTGGTCACGATTTCCACCCAAGGCTACATCAAGCGGATTCCAGCCACAACCTACCGCGCCCAAAAGCGTGGGGGCAAGGGAATCGCTGGGATGCGAGCTGAGGGAGAGGATCCCGTGGAGCATCTCTTTGTTGCGAGCACCCACGCATACTTGCTGTTCTTCACCAACCAAGGCAAGGTGTATTGGCAAAAGGTCTGGGAGATCCCACAAATGAGCCGCGAGAGCCGCGGTCGGGCTGTTGTCAATTTGCTGAACCTTTCCCCAGACGAGAAGATTCGCGACTGCGTCGTCGTGCGTAATTTTGACCTCCCCGGTCACTTCCTCATGATGGCTACCAAGAAGGGGATCGTGAAGAAGACGGAATTGGAGGCATACAGCCGTCCGAAGAAGGGGGGAATCATCGCGATCAAGCTTCGAGAGGACGATGAATTGGTGGATGTTGTCATCACCAAACCGAATGACCAGATCGTTCTTTCCACCGCGACGGGGATGGCGATTCGGTTCTCGGAAAACAATGCTCGCCCCATGGGACGCAATACGTCCGGGGTGAAAGGTATCTCGCTTCGAAAGGGTGACGAAGTGATCGGGATGGTGGTCGCCGATCCAACAGCCACCCTTCTTACCGCTTGCGAGTTCGGCTACGGAAAACGTACCACGTTCGGACCAGGGGATGAGATGGCTGGCAAGGAACTGCCGATCTCCGATGACGGAAGCGAAGAAGAGGGAATTGTCGAAGACGAGTCTCCAATCGAAGAAACAGAGGCCGAAGATCTGGGCTCTGCCAATCGCTACCGAACCCAACGACGAGGTGGCAAGGGTGTCATCGACATCAAAGCGACGAATCGGAACGGCAAGGTGGTTGGTATCGCTGCGGTGCACGATGCCGACGAAGTCCTGATGATGACCACCCGAGGTAAGATCCAGCGGATTGCGGTCAAAGACGTCAGCGTCATCGGTCGCAACACGCAAGGGGTCCGCATTATGAGCTTGGACGATGGCGATTCGCTCACCGCAATCGTTCGCGTTCCGTCCGAGGAAATCGATCCATCTGAGATTGAAGCGGCATCGGCGCCGATCGCTCCTATGTCAGAACTACCGGTCGATGAATCGCTGCCTGAATCCACTTCCGAGTCCGATGCATCGGACGCCTCCGAAGGTGAATAAGGTTGGATCTTAACAAGCTTGACGCAACCGCCGATGCCAGCCTTGCTTCGGCAGGGCTGAACCAGGAGGAGCGACTGCTGGTTCTCGTTTGCACGTACAACGAGAAGCTGAATCTCCCGTCCCTTTTCGACAAACTGGATGCAATCCTTCCTGGGAGTGACATCCTCGTCGTCGATGATAACTCTCCCGACGGGACAGCCGAATGGGTGAGGGAAAAGAGCAAGACACGTCCCCATACGTTCTTGATCCATCGATCCGGAAAACTTGGGCTAGGGACCGCCATCCGCGCGGGAATGCGACATGCCATCGAGAACCATTACGACTGGGTTTTGAATCTGGATGCCGATTTGAGTCATGATCCGGCCGCGATTCCGAAACTGCTTGCTCAGCGCCCGACCCACGACTTGGTGATCGGATCGCGTTACGTCGCGGGAGGTGGTTTGGAGGGCTGTTCTTGGAAGCGAATTTTCGTGAGTCGATGCGCGAACGCGTACGCGCGTTGGGTGGTCGGGTGGAAGGTGCGAGACTGCAGCAGTGCCTATCGACTTTACCGCGTCGCCGCCTTGGCTCGGCTGGATTGGACATCCATTCACGGCAAGGGATATGGTTTCCTCGAAGAAATCCTCTGGCATTTGATCGACCAGGGCAATCGTTGGACGGAAGTGGGTATCGTCTATACCGAACGGCAGCAAGGGGATTCGAAGATCTCGATCAAGGAAGCTCTTTCCACCATCGATTCCTTGCACCGCGTCGCTCGATTGCGATCGACGAAAAGCAAAGCGAGTAGCGAGTAGCGAGTAGCGAGGGGCGAGGGGCGAGGGGCGAGGGGTGGGAGCCGGACGCACCGTTGCGATTAGATCACTCGGTTTTTCAAGGGCTCGTTCTGTTCAAAGCGAGCAAGGTTCTCGAGGAAGTGTTTTACTAGGGACTCCATTTCCTCTCGAAAGCCTCCTGCGGAGTGGGGTGTGATGAAACAATTTCGAGCGGTCCACAGGGGATGCTCCGCAGGGAGTGGTTCCGGTGTGGTGACATCCAGATACGCCGCTGCCAGTTGCGACCGATGGAGCAGGTCGACCAAGGCGTCTTGATCGACCGTGTTTCCGCGTCCGATGTTGTAGAAGATGGCGTCGGGTCTCAGCCTCGCCAGACGGTTTCGATCAAAGTAGCCTTGGGTGCTCGCGTTTGCGGGGAGAATATTGATCACATGATCGGCGTTGCTCAGCCACTCGTCCGCTTGTTCGTGCGACAAAATGGGAATCGATTCGTTCCCCTTCGGTTTTCGACGAACCCCAACGATTTCCATGTGAAAGGGAGCAAGCAATTCGACGAGGCGCTTGGCGATTTCTCCGTAACCGAACAGGATCGCTTTTTGGCCTCGGAGCAGGAAGCTATTGCGTCGGATCGATGGGGCCGACCAAGCTCGGTGGCTTCGTTGCTCGTCGAGGCATGCAGGCAATTGGCGGGCGAGGCTCATCATCATGGCAAACACATGTTCCGCGCACGGTTCGTCGTAGACCCCGGAGCTGGTGGTGAGCCATGCGTTGCGGCCCCGGAACGCATCCTTCAAATCTTCGCGATCGTAGGCCGTGTATCCTGCGGACGTTAAGTGGACCCACTGGATATTGGGTAGCTGAAGCAATTGCTGTGCATCGGGCTGACCGAAAGCGATCTGTGCCTCTGCCAGCGCAGGATCTGCTGGGCTGCCTACTAGATTCGAGCTGCTGGTTTGGTTTGCGACGATCAGACGATGCGAACCCAAGGCATCCCGCAAGAGTTTTTCGGCAGGTGCGGGGAAGCTTGCATTGGTCCAGATCGTGTAGGGACGAATCGGGTGCATCGACATGTTCGTTCCAATCGAGTGCTATTGCCAATCGAGCGGCGCGAGCCATCGATCGCGAAGCTGTTTCCAAGGGACATCGATGAGTGTCTTTCCGTCGGACGATAGGGTGACTCGATCGTGCGGTTCGACGGTGCCCAAGCGATAAACGGGTAAGCCTTCGAACGCAGATTCGAAAGCCTCGGTGCAATCCGCAGGAACTTCGCAGAGCAATCGGCTGTTGGACTCGGAGAACAGTGCCGTTTCCGCGCTGACAAAGCAGGCTTGTCGCATCGCGGTGAGGTCGGTGGAAACGCCGAGTTCCCCAGCGAACGCCATCTCCGCTAGCGAGACCGCCAATCCACCTTCGCTCAAATCGTGGCAGGACACGATCTGCTTGTTTCGAATCGCGCGATGAATGCCTTCGTAGAGTCGCATCGCGAGCGGCGCATCCACCTCCGGCACTTTACCACCCTTGAGTCCAAGAGATCTCGCTACCTGGGAACCGGCGAGTTCTTCGCGAGTGACGCCGACTAGATAGATGGCGTTCCCCACTTTCTTCAAGTCCATCGTGATGGCTTGTTGGCAATTCTCAATTTGTCCCATGGCGCTGATGAGGAGCGAGCAAGGGATCGCAATGGTTTTTTTGGCGCCCGAATCGTCGGTAAAGGAGAACTCGTTGTTGAGACTATCCTTTCCGCTAATGAAGGGAGTCTTCCATTGGACCGCCAAGTCGTGGCACGCGATGGCAGCCCGGACGAGCGTTCCGAGAGTCTCAGGCTTTTCGGTATTGCCCCAGCAGAAGTTATCCAAGACAGCCAACTTGGAGGGATCGGCACCGACGGCGACGGCGTTGCGAACGGCTTCGTCCATCGCGGAGGTTGCCATGTGGTACGGATCGAAGTCGCCGAGTGTGGGGTTCATCCCGCAAGCGAGAACGATGCCTTTGGAGCTATTCAGTTTCGGTTTGACCACGGCAGCGTCGCTCGGTCCATTGCAGGATGGACCGACAAGTGGTTTCACCACACTGCCAGCTTGCACTTCGTGATCGTATTGTCGGATGATCCAATGCTTGCTCGCAACGGTTGGGTGCGAGAGGATATCCAGCAGGGTTGATTCGATCGCTTCGCGCGAGAGGTTCGGCAGGGAAAGAGGGATTGTGGCCGAGGGTTGGTAGACCGCTTGCCGAACGATGGGGGGGCGACCTCCGTGGAGGAATTCCATGCTCAAGCACCCGACTTCTTCTCCTCGATACATCAATCGAAGATTTCCGGTCGGCGTGTAGACGCCGAGGACTGCAGCTTCGACCCCTTCGCTAGCGCAGAGCGCCTTCAAGCGATCGATCTTCTCAGGTGGTACTGCAAGAATCATTCGCTCTTGCGCTTCGCTGATCCAAATTTCCGTGTAGCTAAGGCCTTCGTATTTGAGGGGAGCTTGTTCTAACCAAACCTCTGCACCGATGTCCTCACCCATTTCGCCAACAGCGCTGCTGAAACCCCCTGCGCCGCAGTCGGTCACTGCGCTGTAAAGACCTTCATCGCGTGCAGCGAGGAGGACATCGAGGACCATTTTCTCGGTGATCGCATTTCCAATTTGGACTGCGCCCCCCGAAATGGATTCGCTTTCTTCTGTTAATTCCACGCTACTAAAGGTAGCTCCGTGGATACCGTCCCGTCCGGTTCTACCGCCGATGGCGACGATCCGGTCGCCTGGCAGCGCGTGCTTTTCGACTTTATTGCGAGGGATGATGCCGACATTGCCGCAGTAGACGAGTGGGTTGCCAAGGTACCGATCGTCGAAGTAAACGGCACCGTTGACCGTGGGGATTCCCATTCGGTTACCGTAGTCTCGAACACCGGAGACGACCCCCGACATGACGCGTCGCGGATGGAGGACTCCAGGTGGTAGCTTCGCAGGATCGTAATCGGGGTTTGCGAAGCAGAAGACATCGGTGCTACATACCGGCTTGGCTCCGAGGCCGGTTCCTAATGGATCGCGAATGACCCCACCGAGTCCGGTGTTGGCACCGCCATACGGTTCGATCGCGGAAGGGTGGTTGTGCGTTTCCACTTTGAAGACGACGCAATCGTCGTCGTCGAAAGTCACGACTCCCGCATTATCCTTGAACACGCTGACGCACCAATCTTGATCGCCGAGTTCTTTGCGAATTTGGACTGTTGCGGCGAAGATCGTTTCCTTGAGCATCGACTGGAACTGCCGGGTACCGTTTTCGTCGGTGTATTCGATTTTTCCGCCGAGCGTTTTGTGGCTGCAGTGTTCGCTCCAAGTTTGGGCGATGGTTTCTAGTTCGATATCAGTGGGTTCGCGTCCCAGGGTCGCGAAGTGGGTTTGGATGGTTTTGAATTCAGGGAGTGTGAAGTAGAGTTGTCCGTCCTTGCTGAGTTTCATCAAGGCCGCGTCATCGAGATTCGAGATCGGGACGATGACTTTTTGGAAGCTGTAAACCGATCCGACGGCCAATTCGGTCAATCGCAACGGTCCCACGTTGACTTGTTCGATCGAATCGTTGGCCAGGACCTTTTGGCACATCCGGTCAACGATAGAGGGTTCGACAGAGCCCGACCGGGTTCCGATCCAGTACTTGCGAAACGTGCGGACTTCGTCGACATCCAGTCCGATATCGCGGAGCAGTTTGAGAGTGCTTTGAGCGACCGGGTCCATCACACCGGGCTTGGGCAGTGCGTAGACCAGGGTCGCCTGCCTGTTGGAGGTTGGGGGAGTGGAGAGGCAGTTGTCGCTGATGGGAGCGGCGATGCAGCGTTGGGCGATGGGGTCGGAGAGGAGGTCTCTGGCGACGTGCTGAACTGCGGCGAGATCTACGGACCCTTGGATGAGGAATCCGTATGCCCCGTGGACGATCAAGTCGTTCGAGATGCCGAGTTCGCAAGCGGCCTTGGCGGCGGAGGCTCCGAGAGAGTCAGGCTGACCATCAGCCGGATAGATGTCGACTTGCCACAGCGTCACGGGTTGCTTTTCCTGCTTCGAGTAGTGATTCCACACGGTCGAAGTCCCCTTGTTCGAGTGCCTCGATCCATGTTTGGCAGATTGTGGCAAAGTTCTTCAAGGCTTGTAAGGCTGGAGCGTGGTTTTCTTCTAAGATCTGCCGCCAGAGCTGGGGGTTGCTGGCGGCGATGCGCGTCGAATCCATCCAGCCTTTCCCGACAAATTGCAGCATATGAGAAGGGGTTGTTCCCGCGAGGGCGGAGGCGACCATGTGGGGCAAATGGCTGGAAATCGCGAGAGCTTCGTCGTGCTCCTGGGGAGTGAGAATGCAAGTTCGAGAGCCCATCGACTCCCAAAACCGGGTCATGCGATCGGTGAGATCTTTCGGCGTTATGTCGGTCGGGGTGATGACTACGAGGGCGCCATCGAGCAAGGTTCCGACGGCGTGTTCGACGCCGCTGTGGTGGCCACCCGCAATCGGATGGCTCCCGATATACTGCGAAGCGGGGAGCCGACCGACTGCGCCTCGGATGATGCTCTGTTTGGTGCTCCCGACATCGGTGAGGATCGCATTTGATTGGGCGACGGAGGCAGCGACGGCGAGGGAGTCGACAATCGACTGGACGGGAGTGCAAGCGATGATGAGATCGGCATCGCGAGCCCCTGCGAGGATATCGTCGGTTGCGACATCGATCGCGCCTCGTTGGAGAGCGGTATCCAAACGAGAAATCGAACGACCTACCCCGACGACTTGCTTCGCGAGCCGCTTTCGTTTGAGCGCCAGGCCGATGGATCCGCCCAACAGCCCAACTCCGATGATACAAACTCGCTGCCAAACCATAGATGCGTTCAAAGCCACGATGAAGACGACGTCGGGAGATCACCTTGTCTAGTCGTCAGGAACGGGGTCGAGTAGTCTTGAAGGGATGGTAGTCTACAGTCCACCCTGCGACTTGCGAACAGGGCAGCCGGAACATTTGGCGATTCCACGTCAACCGTTTGTTGGCATTTGGTAGGATGGAATTCATGTTTACGACAACCCACTGGACGGCCGTGTTTCAAGCGGCCAAGGAACACAGCGGAACGCCGCGGACTCATTTTGGACAATTGGTCCAAAAGTATTGGGGGCCTCTCTACCACTATGCCAGGCAAAAGGGGCTCGGGGCAGAGGATGCCGAAGATGCGACGCAGGGGTTTGTAGAAGAAATGCTCGCAGGTGGGTTGCTCCAGCGGGCGGACCCGTCGCGAGGTCGATTTCGCGCGTTTCTTCTTCACTCTTGGAAGCAGTATTTGATCGACCGGCATCGTTTCGCAACGAGGGAAAAGCGAGGGGGCCATGCGGCCCAATATTCCTTGGACGATTCGGTGGAGTTGGGGCCTGTTGAGGTGGGGGGCAGTTCGCTTCCGGTGCCCGATGCGGAGTTCTTTACGAGGTGGGCCGATCAAGTCGTCGAGAACGCCATGCAAAGATTGGAGGCTGAATATGTCGACAATGATCGGCATTTGGTCTTCCAGTTGCTTCGGGGCCATTTGACCTCCGAGATGAATGCGAATCTCTACCTGCGATTGGGGGAGGCGCTCGGCATATCGGCTTCGGCGGCCAAGGTCGCGATGCATCGGCTCAAGCATCGGTTTGGCGCCACGCTTCGCGAAGTGGTGGCCGAAACGATCGATGATCTGGAGTCGTTGGATGAGGAAATCGCGTTTCTCGCGTCGGCCGTCGCTTCCCGCTCGACGCTTCCAAAAGGGTAACCACGAAACGCACCGGATAAAAATTCTTGGCCGTTTTCCCATCGATGCTGTAACCGGCAGAAAAGTTTGTCGGAAGTGTGGTTGTACCAAGTCTCCTTCTTTCTATGTGTTTGCGGTTTTGGGTGAATAGGTTATGGCATTCAAGCTTGAATCGGTTGCGTGCTCGCGATGCGGCTCTCCCTTGGTCCAAGGTTCGGACTGCTCTCGTTGTTTGCTCCAAGCCGAATCGAGCGGGGTGAAACGTCTGTTCCCTGTACCGATCCTTTCCATCGACGAGTTGGAGGGGCTGCAAAAGAGTTTTCCCCAATATCAATTGAAACGGGTGATAGGCCGCGGGGGCATGGGGAGTATCTACCAAGCGAGGCAGACAACCCTCGACCGAGACGTCGCGTTGAAAATCATCGATTCGAAGATCTCTGCCGACCAGTCCTTTGTCGAGCGCTTTGAGCGGGAAGCCAAAGTGTTGGCAAAGCTTTCCCACCCCAATATCGTGGCCATCTACGATTTCGGCCGGACTTCCGACGCAATGGCGTTCCTGGTGATGGAATTTGTGGTAGGCCTCAACCTGCGCGAAGCCATGAGTTCCATGGAGTTTAGTGTCGAGGAAGTGTCGAACATGATGCGGACCTTGTGCGACGCATTGCATTACGCACACCAACGCGGCGTGATTCATCGCGACATCAAGCCGGAGAATATTCTCCTCGGGGATGATGGGGCTCTCAAGGTGGCAGACTTCGGGATCGCAAAGTGGAACGATCCCCGCTCGGCACCTCGAATCACTGCGACGCAACAGGTCCTCGGTACGCTCCACTATCTCGCTCCAGAACAAATTGAATCACCTGGGGAAGTTGACCATCGTATCGATATCTATTCCCTGGGAGTCGTATTCTATGAATTGCTCACGGGCAAATTACCGGTTGGTAATTTCGAGCCACCCAGTCAGTTGAACTCCATGGTTTCGAGGGAAATGGACCGGGTCGTGATGCGAGCCTTGTCGCGTCGCCCGAGCGCGCGTTTTCAGTCCGCAGAGGAGTTTCGCACTGCGATTCTTTCCGCCGCGCAAGGTGTTCGCTCGGCCGAGTCGGATGCACTTGAACCCGAGATTCATCCTTTGCCGGCCATCAGCGTGCCGATCGAACGCGACGACATGGCGGGTTTTGCGAACGTTCTTGGTTCGTTGCAATGCACGGCGAAGGGGATCTTTATTGAGTACCAGATTCGAGATGCGATTTTCGCAACGATCAAGTCTCGTGTGCATTCGATCTTGATCCCCTGGGGACGCATTACGCGGATCGACTACAAGCCCGGCGTATTCTGCGGCAAGTTGGTTCTGGTGGGGGATTCCCTTTCGGCCTTGCAGGAGTTTCCTGGCTCCGAGTCAGGCAGGATAGAAGTAAAGATCAGGCGAGTGAATCATGATCTCGCAGTACGAGTATTGGATTCAGCTCGAGAGATCGCGCCTGAATTGGTGCAACCCATTGTTTCGACCAAACGGGTCGGATCTCAGAATTTGCTCCTTTCCCTCGGGCTTATCTTCTTAGGAATTCTCAACAGCGGATTCCTAACCATCCTGCTTTTGCTCTTCGCCGATGGTTTCATGGGAGTCCTGGCGGTGATCTTGCTCAGTGTCGTATTCGGACCCATTATCATCACGCAATTGACTTGCGGAATGATTCATGCTTTCACCGGCATGGAGGAAGCGGGGCACATCGGTTTGGTTGCCTCCATGCTTCCCTGCACGCCTTGCGCCGTGATTGGGATTCCTGTTGGGATTTGGGGGCGCACCTGGTTGTTCCGACAATCGATGATCGATGCACCGCAGCCTGCAGGATTTGGTGCGACAACAAGGATTTTTTTGAGAGATGCTCGCAATGCGCAGCTTGTTGTTGCGATGGAGACGATTGGCGCTGTGGTGGCGATCGCCGGAATCGGCGTTTATTCGTTCGGGCTTTACCCAACGCAA
This sequence comes from Brakhagea slesvicensis, assembly GCF_052161625.1. Taxonomy (GTDB): domain Bacteria; phylum Planctomycetota; class Planctomycetia; order Pirellulales; family Pirellulaceae; genus JBKCUI01. The sequence continues at coordinate 2,247,672 of NZ_CP197412.1, read as the reverse complement.
ATCGTCTACCGGGTGGTGGGAAAGATGGAGCAGTTCGACTCGCCCACCGATAGCTCCGTCTCGACCGAGAGTTCCCAGGTGGGAGGGAAGTTCCTGTTAGAAGCCGTTCGCGCGCGGCTGGCGATCCTCCCGGGAATCGCGGTGGAGGAGTCAGGGCAAGAGCGGATGGAAATTCGCTGTTGGCGGTATCAGCAATCCTCCGTGTATCGATTGCTCAAGACCCCCAGGGCCCCGAGCCTTGCATTGCTTCGAGCAGGAGATGCGAATCGAGAACCGAATCAAGCGATCGAGCCTTACTTGGGTACTAGGCACATCCAGGCTTCCGAGGGGAATGGGTCATCGGAAGGGATGGGCGAGATCGACTTTGCGATCCAAAGCGATTGGGTGGCAGCCGTGGAAGTGGAAAGCGCCGATGCGATAGTTCTGGAATGGACCGAACGAGGTTGGCAGCAAGCGAGTTTGCTGGTGGACGGGACCACTGGTTCGAGCGTCCTCGGGCTTGCATCGAACCATTGGATCGAAGGAGTCGCTAGTGTTGAGAACCCGATTCCCAAGCGCGTGGTGTTTCGATTGCGTGGAGCGAAGGGAGAGGATGGGTATGCGATTCAAGCGGCTATTCGAGGTCCGGATTTACCGCGAACCCTGGAGCTCATTCGCTAGAGAGCTTGAAAGGTCGAAACGGCCTTCAAAATAGTGTGGTCGTCCGGGAAGGTGTGGAAGGCTTGGACGAGCATTTGGTTTTCTCGCTCTTCGACATGAAGGTAGCTGACCGCACCGTAGGCGATGCGACCGCTTGAATCGAAGGTTTGAAGAAGCTCTTGGTCGCACTCGGATCGCTGCAATTGGGTTTGCACCATCCAGAACATATCCGGTGAGACCGACTCCCGTTCGCATTCGGTCGTGTAGCGGATGACCGCATTTCGATCGACTTCTTGATAGAACTTGGAACGTAGCGGAGAGGAGAGAATACGACGTTTTTGGGGCAGTAGCTGCTGGCAGGAGCAGAGGACTTCGGAGATCACGAGATGGCCGCAGACGAAAGTGATCACATGTCCGTCACCGGTGATATCGATACGGGCGGAGTAGTTCGAGCGTTGGATCTGTTTCGTTTTGTAGATTTGAAAAAGCTCTGGGTGGATCGATCGTCCGTAAACATACAGTGCGTGTTCTGCGATAGTCGGTCGAATCGAAAGCACGGCAGGCCTTTGGGGGATGAGGGGGAGAATCGATCGTGAGGGTCGCGATTATAGTGGGGTGATTATGGGGCTACCAAGATCAACTTTGCAACAATCTGGCTAAAGAAATTACCAGGGCGGGATTGATGTCAAAACTCGGAGGGGTGGTATGTGTCCTCTTGACCGTTTCCTTCCTTCTGTCCTCTTGACAAGGAGCGGGTGCATTGCTGGGTGGCTCGAAGTTGAGAAAAGTTATGTTATCATGCGACCCTCCAAAGCACCTGGTTGCTAATCCTTCCTTGAGAGACCACGAGAATGCACATCGTACTTGCCGCTTCCGAAGCGGTTCCCTTCGCAAAGACCGGTGGATTGGCGGATGTTTGTGGAGCGTTGCCCAAGCATTTGGCGGCGCGGGGGCATCGATGTTCGTTGTTCTTGCCAGGTTACCGTCGCGCGATCCACTCGGGGCAACCGATGGAAGACACGCATGTTTCGTTTGTGGTCGACATGGCTGGAAAGCAAGTTGCCGCGCGGATATTGAAGACGACCCTGCATGAGGGGGCAGCCGATGTCTACTTCGTCGATCAGCCGCATTACTTTGATCGCGAGCACTTGTATGGCGACGAGCATGGCGACTATCGCGATAACGCAGAGCGATTCGCCTTCTTTTGTCGCACGGTTGTCGAAGCGATCGAGCGTCTACAGATGCATGTCGACGTGTTGCACGCGCACGATTGGCAGGCGGGATTGTTGCCGGCTTATGTTCGGACCGGGTTTGGTGGCAAGCGTTGGTACCAGCATGCCGCCTCGGTGATGACGATCCACAATTTGGCTTATCAAGGCCGATTCTGGAGTCATGACATGCACTTGACCGGCCTGGATTGGCAGTTCTTCAACTGGCAGCAAATGGAGTTCTACGGCGATTTGAATTTTTTGAAGACAGGCATCTCCTTCGCGGATTTTGTCACCACGGTGAGCCCCAGCTACGCGCAAGAGATCCAAACGCCAGAGCATGGATGCGGACTGGATGGAGTGCTACGAGCCAAGCAATCCCGATTGCTCGGAATCGTCAATGGAGTCGATTACAACGTCTGGGATCCGAGGCATGACCATCACATTGCGCAGAACTTCGGGGTCGAAAACTGGCGGGATGGTAAAACGGTTTGCAAATCCGATTTGCAGCATTTGATGGGTCTTCCGGCCGACCCGACGAAGCCTGTGATCGGGTTGATCGGGCGATTGGCCGAGCAAAAAGGGTGGGATTTGGTCAAGCCGCTCATGGAAGGGTCGGTCGAGCAGATGCCCGCCCAGTGGGTGATTTTGGGGAATGGCGAGCATCGATTCGCCACGGCACTTTCCCAATTGGCAGCCAGATACCCGGACAAGGTTGCGGTTCGCCTGGAGTTTTCGGAGCCCTTGGCGCACAAAATCGAGGCTGGCGCGGACATGTTTCTCATGCCGAGCCGCTACGAGCCCTGCGGCTTGAACCAGCTCTACAGCCTGCGGTACGGAACCGTTCCCGTCGTCCATGCCACAGGGGGGCTCAACGACACAGTCGCCGACTTGGCAGGCGACGACTTGGCAGGCGACGGGGAGTCTGCGGATCGGGCGACTGGGTTCGCCTTCCGTGATTATTCCTTGCAAGGAATTACAGAATGCGTCTGGAGAGCACTGAATATCTATTCGCAAGATTGCAATCAATGGGGTAGACTGGTCTCACGAGGAATGCAGCAAGACTGGTCGTGGTCCACGAGCGCATCATTTTACGAATCTGTCTACAGTCGCGCCCGCGAGCAAGCAGCGATCGAAGGCAGACTCTAGAACAACCCATTTGGGAGTCACCCCACCCATGCACGAAACACGCTACGACTGGCTGGCGGATCGATGGGTGATTTTTGCTCCCAATCGCGAGGAAAGGCCGAACGAGTTTCGACCCCACATGAAACCTTGCGCGACCCTTACCGGGTTGCATGCTTGCCCGTTCTGTTCCGGTTCCGAGCGGGAGACGCCTGAGCCAACCCTCGTGCTTCCTGCGAGCGATCATGAGCAAACACGCCCTCTGATCCGAGGTGAGATCCAGCGAGAGCTTCAGGGCGCACTGGATCATTGGAAGGTACGGGTCGTACCGAACAAGTTCCCTGCGATTCTTCGATCTTCACCGGAAACCCGAATCGACAACTGTGGTGGGTCCGACCACTTTGCCGGGTCCGACAATTTTGCCGGGGCCGAGCATGGCGCTCATCGCAACCATTCCAGTGCTTACCATCGAGACAACGGAAACCATCGCAATACCAATCGGCCTGGAGCCATGGCAGGCGAGGGAGTACTCCAACAGGTCGTTAGTACGTTGGAGATGAGCGAGTCCCATCCTTTTTTCCATCGCCAGTGTGTTTCGGGGACCCATGAAGTTATTATCGAATCGCCGAACCACGTCGATAGCGTCACCGCGCTGCCGCTGGATCAAGTCGAATTGGTTCTGCAGGCCTATCGATTGAGATTGGGACATTGGCGTTCACAACGCGGACTCCAGTATGCAGTGGTCTTCAAGAACTACGGAGCGGACGCAGGGGCGTCCCTGTCGCACACGCATAGCCAATTGATGTGTCTCGATTTTGTTCCGAGCGATGTCGAACGTATGCATCGAAGATTGACCGAGTACCGACATCGTTTCGCTCAATGCTATATCTGCCAATTGCAGTCCGAAGAGCTTCGCGCGCAAGAGAGGATTGTCATGGAGTCGGAGTCCTTCGTGGCGTTCTGTCCCTTCGCATCCCGTTTCCCGTTTGCCTTTTCGATCATTCCTAAAAAACATCGCTGCCACTTTGACGAAGTTCCCGAGAGCGAGTTGAAGGATCTTGCGAAGGTTTTGAAAGCGTGTTTGGCTGCTCTCGAATCTGCTCAGCCCTACGCCGCTTACAACTACGTGTTACAAACAGCCCCCTTCCATCGTCCCGACCGGAACTCGCATCACTGGCGATTGCGGGTCATTCCCCGGCTCAGCAAAGTCGCTGGCTTTGAGTGGGGGTCCGATTGCTTCATCAACACGACGAAACCGGAGCTGGCTGCCTCGGTCTTGCGCAGTCACTTGCCAACCGCTGGGGATCTTTGAAGATCCCACCGATAGGCGTACTCCCACCACCGCAGGTGGATTCTAGAAGTCGGGTATGATTTGTTTATGGAATGCAGACCGTTGTAATGGTTTGGTGCATCTTGTTGTCATGAATTGGGTTATGGATGGTACTATTTTTGGTTTGGATGTACCCCATGGATCCCTCGCGATAAACCCGCCTGCGAGCCCGCCCCGCTCACTGACGCAGGTGTCGTAGCAACGCGGGAATCCCTCTCGCCTTCCATCCCCTTTCACCGGACAGGGCGAGGGGGGAGAGCAAGCGACGCGGGCTGGGCCAAAACAGACGCCCAGATCTGGCTTTTTTGCTGACTTTTTTCGCAAAAAGCCTTCGCAGAATCCACCGGAAATGCCCGAATCCATTTAGGATTGGTCGGATGCGACAACCGCTACATTCGCTACGTCCAGCGAATTCGGCACACACTACAACGAAGGCTTGCACGTCATGAAGTTTCGCACTGTTGGGAAGAACGTACGTCTCCGCCCGGAACTGGAAAGGCTTGAACTCCGTCAGCTATTGGCTGCCGACCTACCTTGGAATGCTTTCTCCTCGCTCGAGATGCAATCGGGATTGCAGGGTGAAGGAGAAGGAGCCTTGTACTATGTCGCGGGCAAAGAGATTGTCCCCTTAGAAATCCATCCCAATAAAATTGCCGTCGCGTTGGAAACGCCCACCCGCCCCGAGTCCCTTCTTCAGGGACAGTTGGAGTGGTCTCGAGGCGTGAACGGTCAACTTCAAGTTTACGAGTCGAACGGCTCGATCAGTGCATCGACCATCGAACAACTCCAGTCGCTTGGTGAAATCGAATACACCACGCCGGTGTTCGTTTCCGGACAAACCGAAATGGTCCTTCTCGATGAGATCATCGTCGGTCTCAAGCCGGATCAGACCATTGAAAGCTTGCTCGGCGACAAACCTCAATTCGAGTCGTTCCATCGCATGTTTGGCACGACCGATCAGTATGTGCTCAAGTTAAAAGATAGCTTGGGAGTGAAGACGCTTCAGCAAGCCAACGCGTTGCTAGCGGAGCCTGAAATTGCTTGGGTCTCCCCGAACTTCTATCAAAACTGGCAGAAGTTCTACATGCCCAATGACCCGTTGCTCGGTGAACAATGGCATTTGCATAACATCGGACAAGGGGGCAGTTTGATCGACGCGGATTCCGATGTCGTCGAGGCTTGGGATATCAATGCTGGTGGCTCATCCAATCTGGTGATCGGTGTGATCGATGACGGCGTGCAAGGCTCTCACCAGGACATTCGAGCTTGGGTGAATGCGGGTGAGGTCGCAGGAGATGGAATCGACAACGATGGAAATGGTTACGTCGACGACGTCAATGGTTGGAACTTTGTTTTCAACACGAATCAATCCCAGCCTCAGAATCCAGGGGATGCGCACGGGACGTCGGTCGCAGGTGTGGCTGCCGCTCGAGGGGATAACAACGAAGGTGTGGCGGGAGCATCGTACAAATCGTCTGCCATCAGTATTCGAATGTTCGATGGAGGTAGTGTCGCAAACGATGCCAATATCGCGAACGCGTTGCGGTACGGAGCCGTTCATTCCGACATTGTGAACAATTCTTGGGGAGGTGGCTCGGTTAGCAATGCGATCAACTCCGCATTGGCTTGGGGGGTTGTAAATGGTCGCGGTGGAAAAGGGGCAGCCTATTTCTTTGCGACCGGGAATAGCTACAACTCTGCCATCAGCTATCCAGCCAGCCAAGCGCTTGTGAACACGGGGGTGGTCGCCGTGGGAGCGACAAACAATCAAGGGATGCGTTCCAATTACAGCAACTATGGTTTGGGGACCGACTTTGTCACCCCGAGCAACGACACGCGCGCCGGATACTTGGCGATCCAGACGACCGATCGAACGGGGGCGGCAGGCTATGCTGCGGGCGACTACACAGGGACCGGCGCGACCGGGTTCGGAGGTACTTCCTCGGCAACGCCACTCGCGACGGGTATCGCCGCGTTGGTGTTGGCACAGGCGGAAATCTTGAATGTCGACTTGAGTCCAGCCCAGTTGAAAACCTATCTCCGCAACACGACCGATTTGATCGGTGGAGTGGCTTACGATATTCAGACCGGGTTCCATCCCGAGTACGGTCAAGGTCGCCTCAATGCGTTCACCGCGGTAGCGGGCGTGGGGAAGCCGGAAATTTCCGTCGTGGACTCCATGGTCGAGTTTCCATCGGGGGCCAGCGTGCCATTTGGATCGTTGTTCGTCGGTCAATCGGTTTCCAAGACGTTCCGGATTCGCAATCAAGGAACTTCGCCACTCCAACTGACGAACCTCACTGTGCCTGCTCCGTTTTCGATTCTCTCGACATTCGGAGACAGCAGTTTGGGCATGGGAGAATCCACCAACATCACCATCGCCTTCGCTCCGACGGCAGGAGGTAACTTTCTCGAATCGGCGATCATTTCCTCGAACGATTCCGATGAAGGATTGTTTGTCATCCAATTCACCGGCACGGCAACATTGGCCGATGTCGCTGGGAATATATACGAGGACTTTGCTCGCGATTCGGCGAGAAGTCCGTTCGATACCGGCGTGGATGTCGGCGCGTTTGCATACGTCGATGCGGACGATTCGGGCACTTTCAATGCGGGGGAGACGCAAGCTTTCGTGGATACGACTGGGGCCTTTTACTTTGGGACACTTCCCATCGGTACCCATCGCATCCGAAGCAGCTCACCAGGTTGGCAGTTGGTAGCCCCTGCGAGCAACAACTACACCGTCACCTTGGTCGATGAGACGAGTAACTTTCAGGGATTGGATTTCGGTTATCAAAAGAACTCGAGAGCCTACGCACGCGCGTTCAATGATCGCAATCTCGATGGAGTGATGGATGCCAACGAACTGCCTCAGCCAGGACTGCTGATTTATTCGGACACAAACGCAAACCGACTCTTTGAGCCTTCGTATTTTCAAACCACACCTGTCCCCGTTCTGGACTTGGAAACCTCCGTTTCGACGATCGAGGTACCAGAGAGCTTTACCATTCAAGACTTGAACGTCTCTGTGCGAATCACGCACAGTTGGATGGGAGACATGATTGTGACGCTCGTGTCTCCGACCGGCGCTCGTGTTCTCTTGGCAAACCAGCGAGGATCGAGTCAGGGTGGCTATATCAATACGATCTTCGATGATGAAGCGACTGTGACGATCGGATCGGGGACATTCCCCTACACGGGACGCTATCGCCCCGAGTCCACTTTAACGGCGGTCGACGGTAGCGATGCAAAGGGAACATGGAAGCTCGAGGTCTTTGATACGTTCGGGGCGGATGAAGGAGTCATCGAAGCTTGGTCGTTGAATTTCGGTGGAAACGAAATCGGTAGGAGAACCAATGGGGATGGGTTCGTCGGAGTGGACGTGCCTGGCGGGACGACTCCGTTGCAACTGGAGTTGAGCGGCACCTTCGATTACACCGTCCCAAGCAACGGTGTTCGCAATGTGACGGGGTCTGTCAATCCGATCAATGGACTGCTGTTTGGTGTTATCAACGAGAACTTTGCTCCGACAAACCTCTTCTTGAGCAACTCGAGCGTCCCGGAAAACCGTCCTATCGGAACGTCGGTCGGATCGTTCACGACGCAGGACTTGAACACACGAGATACGTTTGTTTATAGCTTGGTTGCAGGGGGTGTCGACAACGCAAGGTTTTCCATTGTTGGGAACACGTTGCGGACCGCCGCGATGTTTGACTTTGAAACCAAGAACAGCTATTCGATCCGAGTGCGAAGCACAGATTCGGGCGGACTGTATATCGAGAAAGACTTTGTTATCGCGGTCATCGATGTCAACGAATCGGCTTCGACGATTTCTCTCAGCAACAATATCCTTGCAGAAAACGAGCTGGCACCCCACTTTGTCGGTACGTTAAGCACCAACGATCCGGACACGGGGGATGTGGTAACGTATCGATTGGTTGCAGGTGCGGGTTCCGGGGACAACAGTCTGTTTCGAGTCACCGGAAATACGTTGGAGGCGATCGTCTCTCTCGATTTCGAAGCGAGATCGTTTTATAGCGTCCGTATTCGCGCCACGGATATCTCGGGATTGAGTATCGAACGTTCGTTTGTGATCATTGCGACCAATGTCAATGAGGCACCGCAAGCGATTCAGATCACCAATACTCAGATTTTCGAGAACCAACCTACCGGGACTATTGTCGGCAATATGAACGCCACCGATCCTGAAAACAACGTGATTCAATATGCGTTGGTGGGAGGGGATGGCAGCGACGACAATCATCGCTTCACCATTGTTGGACAGCAACTTTTTGCGGCGGAGTCGTTTGACTTTGAAACCAACAAGCGGATGGCGATCCGCGTCCGGGCAACGGATGCTGGCGGATTGAGTATCGAACGGAGTCTGGTGATCGGTACGTTAAACGTGAACGAGAATCCCACGTTATTGGAGCTGTCCAACGATACGGTGGACGAGTTTCGGCCGATGGGCACGGCGGTGGGGTTGCTTTCGACAACGGATCCCGATGTCGGCGACCGATTCACCTATTCTCTGTTCGGCACGGCATCGTTTCCGGACAATATGCAATTCAGTATCGTCGGCAACGAGATACGCACGGCGGGTGTATTCGACTTCGAATCGAGGACCGAGTATGTGGTTCAAGTACGCTCGACCGACTTGGGAGGTTTGTCCTATTCCATCCCGCTGACGGTTCGCATTCGCGACGTCAATGATCCACCGAGCGATATCGGATTGTCTTCCAATGAAATTGCGGAAAACGCGCCGGTTGGAACCGCGATTGGCACATTCAACACGTTTGATCCCGATAGCGGGGATACGTTTGTCTACTCATTCGCGACGGGAGCCGGTGCCACCGACAATGCCCTCTTCAGTCTTGCAGGTAATGAGCTTCGGGCTGCCGCGACGTTCAACTTCGAGACCCGCAGCAGTTATTCCATTCGCGTCGCCAGCGTGGATGCGTCGGGAGAACGCTTGGAGAAGTTCTTCGCAATCCGCGTCGCCGATGCACCGGAGGCGCCCACGACCCTCGTGCTAAGCAGTAATCAGTTCCCCGAGGACGCAAATTCTTCGTATCCAATCGGAATCTTTTCAGCGACCGACCCGGATGCAGGGGATACGTTGGCCTATTCGCTAGCTACAGGAACTGGGGATACCGATAACAGTCTGTTTGAGATCACAGCTAGCGGAGCGCTCAGGACTAAGCCCGGTACGGCGTTTGATTATGAATCGCGTTCGTCCTATTCCATTCGTGCACGCGTGCAGGATAGCGCGGGGCTTTCGCACGAAGGGGAGTTCGTACTCCGTGTTACCAATGTCAACGAATCCCCTTATTCGCTGGATTTGACTTACTCTCTCAGTGAGAATACTCCCTCCTCCACCCCGGTTGGCCAACTGACCGCGCTCGATCTTGATACTCCAGATACCTTGTCGTTTTCGCTGGTAGCCGGTGTTGGGAGCGATGACAACGGTTTGTTCTCCGTGACGTCGGGTGGTGCTTTGACGCTTCTTTCGCCAGCGGACTTTGAAGCGAAAGAGACCTATTCGATTCGCGCTCGTGTGACCGATGTTGGAGGACTATGGGTTGAAGGTTCTTTCCTTCTTCAGGTAAGCGATGTTCCTGAAGCACCCCTTGCATTGAGCTTCTCTCCGACTTCGCTTGCCGAAAATGCGGACTTGGGTGCAGTCATTGGTTCTCTGAGTACGACAGACTCGGATCGAAATGAATCGTTTACCTACTCCTTCGTAAACGGGGCAGGAGGCGATGACAATGGGCAATTCGCTATCATCGGAAATTCCGTACGTTCGCTTTTCGTGCCTGATTTCGAAACGAAGCAAAGCTATCAACTTCGCATTCGATCGACGGACAAGGATGGACTCTCGATTGAAAGTCCGTTTGTTGTCAGCATTATCGATGTGAACGAGTCACCAAGCTCGTTGGCGTTGAGCGCGAACACCCTAGCGGAGAACGCGCCGTCTTCAAGTTGGATTGGGCAGTTGAGCGCAATCGATCCCGATGGTGGCGACATATTGACGTTCGAGCTTGTTTCCGGTGCTGGCGATCTGAGCAACACTCTCTTTGAAATTCGAGGTGATGAGCTCTTCGCTCGGGATCCATTCGATTTCGAAACATCCCCGGTCCATACCATTCGGATTGCGGCTCGAGATTTAGGTGGATTGCAAGTGGAACAGACGTTTACGATCTTGATTCAAGACGTGAATGAAGCACCGACACCACCGACCCTGACCCGTTTTGACCTTGATGAGAATAGTCCGACCGGAAGCGTGATCGGACGGATTCTCTCGACAGATGAAGATTTGAACGATCCAACCCGTTTTGAGTTGGTGGTTGGTTTCGGGGATGATGCAGACTTTGTCCTGGCGGGTGATCAACTGTTGGCTGTCGGTTCGTTTAACTTCGAAGACAAGAGCCTTTATACGATTGCCATTCAAGCCATCGATCGATCGGGAGATGGTCCTATTGCGACGTTCACGATTACCGTGAACGACGTGAACGAAGCTCCCACGACGATTAGCCTTGCAAGCGATTGGGTGGTTGAGAACGTGTCGATTCCTTGGAGTTTTGGCCCCCTTTCACACAATGATCCCGATGCGAACGATGTGCTGACCTGGTCGCTCGCTTCGGGGTTGGGAGATGGCGACAATGGTCGCTTTGAAATCATCGCAGGGGAATTGCATCTCATCACGTCTCCCGATTTCGAATCGCAGAGTGAGTATTCCATTCGACTCCGCGGCGAAGATCTGGGAGGACTGTTCGTGGAACAAGCCTTCGTGCTTCGCGTCCAGAACGTCGAAGAGCTCCCCTTTGGGCTGACGCTCTCGAACGACACGCTTCCAGAGAGTCCTGATGCGAACCGTTTGGTCGGACTGTTGTCGGCGACGGATCCAGATGGGCTTCCTATGGAGTACGTGCTCACGGCCGGGTTTGGGGACGCCCAGTCCTTTGCCATCGTAGGCAACGAACTTCGAATTCTCAACCCGACCGATTTTGAATCGACTGACTCGTTTGTCATCGGGCTGACGGCAGGCGACGCCGCCGGGAACGAGATTACGCAAATCTATTCGATTTCGATTACCGATGTGGAAGAAGCCCCCACCTCTATAGCGTTCAATCGCAGTTCCGTGCCGGAGAACTTCCCGATCGATACGCCGATCGGTATCTTCACGGCAACCGACTCGGATCGGGACGAGACCTTCACCTACACATTGCTCGGTAGCGAAAACCACGGGCTGTACATCCTCGGCGATCAATTGTTTGCAGGCGAACTCTTGGACTTCGAGTCATTGATCTCAACCTCGGGTCTCCTTTCGCTGACGGTTCGCGCGACCGATTCATCCAACTTGTTTGTCGATCGGACGATCGACTTGCAGGTGCAAGACATCAACGAAGCTCCCACACGAATCTTCTTGAGCCAGGCGACGACCGTCGAGAACAATCTTCCTCCGACCGAGATCGGTTTGCTAAGCACCGATGACCCGGACGCTTTTGTCGTCCCAATTCGCTTTACTTTGGTCGCCGGCGAAGGAAGCTTGGATAACAGCCGATTTGAAATCGTGGACGATCGGTTGGTATTGATCGATACGACCGATTTTGAGCAATCGTCAACGCTTCGAGTTCGTTTGCGAGCGACCGACGAACGGGGAGGATTTGTAGAACAGACCTTCTCGATTGGCGTTTTCAACCAAAATGAATCTCCCTTCGATCTTCAATTATCGAATGCGACGATAGAGGAAGGTCCGACTACCGGCCGATTGATTGGGCTTTTGACGGCCGTGGAGCCCGATGGTAGTCCGATCGAGTTTGTGCTCCCAGCAGGCGGAGGGAATAACGATGCATTCGAGATTCTGGGCAATCAGCTCAGGTTGATCGGAGAAGCCAATTTCGAAGTGCAATCCTCCTACAGCGTGGTGGTTCGCGCCGTCGATCCGCAAGGCCTCTACACGGAATCTCCATTTGAAATCGTGATCACCGACGTCGCGGAATCCCCGACGGGATTGAGTCTCAGTAACACCCGAATCGATGAAAACGTACCTGTCGGGACGTTGGTCGGAAACCTTACGACGACCGACCCTGACTTAGGTGAAACTTTTAGTTACTCCATCTTGAGCATCGATGGAGATGCGAGCAACGGAAGCTTCGTGATCGCCGGAAGTGAATTGCGCACCAACGCTCGCATGAACTATGAAGCCCTCAGTGGTTATGTGTTGCGGGTTCAAACCACCGACAGCGATGGATTGCAATTCGATCGGTTGCTTCGCATTGACTTGAACGACCTCGTTGAGTTGCCACCGCAAGCGTCGAACGATGCGGGGCGCACGACGATTGGGCTTGCGATGATGTTGAATGTTCTTTCGAACGATCTCGATCTCGATGGACAAATCGAACCATCAACGATTGAGATTGTAGGATTGCCGGCCCGTGGATCGGTTCAGATCTTGGCAGATGGCAGTCTGCAATACACGCCATCGAGCAATCCTCTCGTCGGCCTCATTTACTCCGATGCGTTCCAGTATCGAGTTCGAGATGATCAAGACGTGTGGAGCAATGTCGCGACGGTCGATCTCCAGGTCGATTCGGCATTTTTCAATCGGCAAAATCCATTTGATATCGATGCAGATGGATCGGTCACACCCCTGGATGCATTGGTTCTCGTGAACGAAATCAACTTGACAGGAAGCCGTGTCCTGCCCCGTCCGGTACCCTTCTCGGCGCCTTATATTGATCCCAATAACGATGGGACCCTCGATCCGCTTGATGTGTTGCAAGTCGTGAATTACTTGAACAACTCGAGTGGGTTCGGATTTGGGTTAGAAGGGGAAGGGGAAGGGGAGGCAGCGGAGGGTGCGACCGAAACGGGTGCGATCCCTGCAAATGCAATTGCGGGGCTCGATTATCTCTACAGCCATTGGGATGACATCGGAGCAGCCAGCTTGGCGAACGACGATGCGACCGATAGCACGAGAAGGTTGCGAGCTCGGCGATAGATTTTTGTGAGTGGTTAGGCGATTTCGCGAACCAATCGTGCGATGCAATCTTCGATAGAAACACCTTCTGCTTCCGCTTTGTAGCTGAGCAGAATGCGGTGGCGGAGGACGGGGTGGATCAACGCGCGGATATCGTCTTGGGAAACATGCGAATGTCCGGCCAAAAGGGCTCGGGCCTTCGCACCGAGGACCAGCATTTGGGCAGCGCGAAGACCGGCCCCCCAGCTGATCCACTGATTGACGAAATCGGGGGCGCCGCTTCGGCCGGGCCGAGTCGCGTCAACAAGCTTCACGGCATAACCAGCGACTTCTTTAGCGATCGGCATGCGACGAACCATCTCATGAAATTTGAGAATATCTTCGCCGCTGAAGAGAGGTTCGATCGGCTCGCTCCGGCGGCTTGTCGTGTCTAGCACGACTTGCAATTCGTCTTCAAAGGGGAGGTAGTCGATTAGGACATTGAACATAAAGCGATCGAGCTGGGCTTCCGGGAGAGGATAGGTTCCCTCCATCTCGATCGGGTTCTGGGTTGCCAGGACAAAGAAGGGTTCCGGCAGCCCGTATCGCTTTCCTGCCGCTGTGACCTGGTGCTCTTGCATCGCTTCGAGCAATGCCGCCTGTGTCTTTGGAGGAGTTCGATTGATTTCGTCTGCCAAAATCACATTGGCGAAAACTGGGCCGGGGACGAACTGCAAGGATCGACGTCCATCCACTTCCTCCAATATTTCCGTTCCGGTGATATCTGCAGGCATCAAGTCCGGTGTGAACTGAATGCGTCGAAAGTCCAAGTGAAAGACTTGCGCGACGCTTCGCACCAGCAACGTCTTAGCTAGACCTGGTGCTCCGGTAATCAAACAATGCGAGCCTGAGAAAAGGCAGATGAGCAATTGTTCGATAACATCCTTCTGCCCCACGATGGTTTTCGAAAGTTCGCTATAGATGCGATCTCGCCCCTCTCGAATTTGCGCGACGACGGCTTCTTCTTCCTCGGGAGCAATGGTGATGTTTCTCAAAGTTGCGTTCCTGCTGATAGGGATAGTTGCGATCGATCATACCACACGAGACTTGCGTCCGTACGAGACGGGCAACACGGTCTTCGCGGGAGCCTGTTAGTGGCTCATAGCATAGGTGACGATATTGATGCCTAACGGATAGGCCTTTTTGACGGAGAACTCTTCAAAGTACCAAGGGTCTTCCCCCTCGCGTTCCCAACCGTCTCCGAGATCGGTGTTGTGGCAAATGAAGACCATGATCCGTCCGTTGTCGTCCGTGATGGCTCGGTAGTTGGCATGGCTCGTGTCGGATCCAGATCGCGGTTCCCAAATAACTCCCGAATCTCGCCCTGCCCAAGCTGCGTTGATCGATGGAAGTTGCGGCTTCTCCTTCAAGTCATAAACGCAGTGGAAGATTTCGTGTTCCAGCGGGACGTCGAACGGTTCTCGATCTGGGAAGACTCGCTTTATTTCCTGATAGAAATTGTCGTACTCCTCGTCCCCCCAAAAGTCATCCACCATGAGGAAACCACCGTTGAGCAAATACTTACGCAACGCAGTGACTTCTTCGGGATAGAACGTCAGGGCTCCCGGTTCGATGATGTAAATGAACGGGTAATCGAACAATGCGGGATCGGTAAGCTGCAACACGATCGGTTCCGGGTTGACTTTGATCGTCGTCATTTGCTGCAAACGAAGGGAGAAGTTCAATTCGCTATCACGAAAGTCAGTCGCCCAACCGCCACCTCGGCGTCGATAACCACCCGACTCGTATTGGATACGCACAAAGGTGAAGACATCTTTGGCGAATTTGCGTTCTACTTCCCAAGTAGGAACACCTTGTCTTCCTACGTCGCGCCAATCGCGCCCGCGGCGACCCCACTGAGGACCTTGGGACCACAGGACGCCCGCGGTCCCGATGAGTATCACAAGTCCCAACCACATCCATCGAAACGATTGCGTTGAGCTCATCTTCCCTTCACTTCCTGTTTCTTAGGTTCTGGCTGCTTCTCAGGCTTTAGTTTTGTTTGCATCGAGACCAGCATGCGCAACGCTTCGGTGAACCGAGGTGATTCCTCCAATGCCAACAGCAGATGGCGCTTGGCCTCCTCCGACTTGCCCTGTCGATCCAGTGCCACGGCGAGGCGATACTCGATCCAAGCGATATCGAACGGATCCAGTTCCATGCAGGCTTTCCATGCGGCTTCAGCGATGTCCCACCTCTCGCACTTCTCTGCAGACAAAGCGCGTCGTTCTTGCACGTCGAACCGTAGCGGCTGAACGGCTTGCATCCGTTCGCACCATTCCAATGTCTCGAGAGCCCGCCCATCTTTCCAGTCGATGTCACTGACCCTGAGCAGCGCGTCGAGTGCATCGGGCGATCGCTCTAACCATCGAGTCAAATGCGTGCGTTCATCGGCCGAATTCCCAAGCTCTCGAGAGATGCGGCTCAGCATCGCATGGCATCCGTCGGACCGATGATCCTCGGGCCACAAGGTCTCCAGCTCTTTGGCAAGCTTCAACGCTTCTTCCCATTTGCCGTTTTGGATAGCGCCTCGAGCAGCTCGCTCGATGCTGTAGTAGGACTTCGGATTCTCTTGGTACCACGCCTCGAGTTCGGCTCGATCGCCGCCGGTCGGTTTGCTCCAATCCGCCGAGGGAGCTAACCCCATCGCTTCCTTTTTGATGAACGCCTCAAACTCTTGGTCGAGCGCTTCGAGGCTTCCCGGAGCTCGGCGTAGCGCGTCATCGGCGGGCATTCCGATCGCCAGATTATCTAGCAACTGAAGCATCGCAGGCATGCCGTAGGTCTCGATCAAGAATTGCACAGCCAGAGAGGATTCGAAGTAGGCAAACTGGACGTGCATGGGGGACTTTGCATTCAAGAACGCGCTGCTCAGTTTGCTCAGCGGGACCAGATCTTCTCTGAGGATCATTTCTCGATAGGTGGGGTCCATGCTTTGTCCCCACGTTTTATCGCGAAGTCTTTCCTCATAAACAGAGATGCCTTCTGAGAGCCATCGCGGCATTTTGTTCCTGGTCTTTTGGAGCGTGACGACGTGGCAGTACTCGTGCCACAAAACAGACTGCCAATTCGAATCGACTTGAAGGGCCGCGGGTGAATTGGCTGTGATAAGCCGCCCGAAACAAACTCCTAAGAAGCCTTGGCCACCAGGAAGACCGAATGTCCGAATCGCAAAATCTTTTTGTTTTGGGAAGATCTCTACATAGACGGGTTCCTCCAATTCGACGGCGTATTTCTCCGTGAGGACCTTTCTCGCTTGGGACAATAGTGTGACGACATCTTGGCCATAGATCTTTGCCTCTCGAGCGTCCATGCGGATCACGAATCCCGGTGCTTCGAGCGTTGCGAAACGATCCAACTCTTTCTGGAGCTGCTTCAAATTGAAGATGGTGACATCGTAGGGGTCTTCGGTTCGGACCTTATCCACCCAAGTCCAACCGTCGTCGGTTTTGCCGAGCCGCAACAGATCCTGTGCGAGTTGTGTTTGAGCCGGAACGTAGCGAGCGTCCATGGTGAGGGATCGGCGCTGGTAATCCACCGATTCGGAGAATCGGTAGTGCATCGCCAAATGTTTTCCGATCGTGTGATCGACTTCTGGGTTCAAGGCCCATGGTTCCAGCGCTTTGCCGCGATGGCTTCCCTCGTCTGGATATCGACCTTGCAAGTGTGCGATCGCGGCGCGGAGAGCCCACATTGCAGGCAGCCGCGGGTTCACCTTTTCGACTTCGCTGAGCACCTCGAGCGCCGCGTCATAAGCCTCCTCGTTCATTTTTTCTTCTGCGACCATCAGCAGGGATGGAACGTAGCGAGGATTGATGGCGAGGGATTCCTTCAAATGGTTGGTCGCTCGTTCTGGTTCGGTTGAGGACCATGTTTTGGCGAGCAAGTAATGTACTTCGGGCGACTTCTCATCGAGTTTGATCGCCTTTGCCAGCGACTGCGAAGCCACCTTCGCATCGTTTTTGCTCAATGCCATGCGAGCGGTTGCCAGGTGCGCATCGATCATAGCTGGATCCGCTTTGATGGCTTGATCGAAACATGCCTTGAGAACCGTTTTGGGATCTTCTCCTCGCAGGAGAAAGTATTCTCCGAGGGGAACCAACTCGGAGGAGCCCGTGTAACGCCAGGGGCTGCGCTGGACCATGGTGTCGATGAGTTCGAATTGCTCTTTCGCCTTCGAGCTTTCGTTGTTCATCCGGTAGACTTGGATGGCAAGCAGGCGGATGCGGAGGCTATCGCCGAATCGAGTCAGCGCGTCCTCGAGGACGGGGACCGCATCGGCATAGCGTCCGAGGGTCAAGTAGGTTTCGATCAAAGTGGCGGGCCACTTTTCGTTCCAGACCCTCTTTTCGACTTGCTCTTTCGAGATGGCGATCGATCGATCGTAGTCGCCGACTCGAAGGGCTTCCTTCACCGCCTCTTGATCCGACACGGATTGAGCCGGCGCGGTCGATATCCATGCAAGCACCCAGCCGATCGCGACCAGCCAAGCGGTGTAGTTCGCGGTATAGTTCGCCGTGTTGTTCGTTACCATTCCAGGCAATCCCATTGCGACAACCAGCCTCGTTTGGACTCGAGTTCACCGGCCCTGTGTAGCCGATTTGCTGGTTAAGCCTAACGGGTTCGAAGGCTGAAAGCCACCGTTTGGTGGGGTGAATCCTTCTCATCGCTCCGTGTCGCGCGCCACCGTTGCGGTGGGTGTTGCGTTAGGATACTCTTGCGACCCTCGCATTCGCAGGGTTTTTGAGTTTTGTGAGATCCGATTTCTATCCAATCCAGAGCCGACCATGAGATCTACATTGCGATACTTCCCGATGGCGACTTTGCTCCTTTCGTTGCTTGCATCGCAGGGGGCGATTGCCCAAACCCAGCGAGTGAACGATGGACTGGAGGTGGCAAAGGGAGATTGGCCTTGGTGGCGTGGGCCGGCTCGCGATGGGTCTGCAGATCCGGCCCAGTCCCCTCCACGGGAATGGGACGAAACCAAAAACGTCGCTTGGAAGTCCCCGATCTTGGGGCGCGGCTATGGGTCGGTCTGTTTGTCGGGATCCAAGTTGTTTTATTTAACCTCCGAGGAAGTGTCGGGCTCGCAGACTCTCGTTTGTTTGGATCGGCTGACAGGCCAGCGGCAGTATGAAACGGTTGTCCACGCATCCGGGGGGATGCGAAAGAATGCGCGATCCACGGCGGCTTCTACTACTCCGGCGACGGACGGCAAACTCGTGTTTGTGACGCTTCCGAACAGCGATGCCATCTGGTTGACGGCGGTTCGTCAAGACGGAGCCATCGCTTGGCAAGTGCGTGTGAGCGACTATGTGGAGCATCAAGGCTATGGGGCATCTCCGGCGCTCTATCAAGATTTGGTCATCGTTTCGTCCGACAATAAAGCGGGGGGTGTCATAGCTGCTTATCTGCGAGCATCGGGTGAATTGGTTTGGAAACGAGATCGTCCGAAGCTACCGAACTATCCCTCTCCGATTCTCTTGAGAGCGTCAGGACGTGATCAAGTCGTGGTGACCGGCTGCGATCGGATCACCAGTTTGGATCCAAAAACCGGCGACACACTTTGGGAGACCGAGGGGGCGACGACCGAATGCGTCACGTCGACCGTCACCGATGGGAAACGCATTTTCACCAGCGGTGGTTACCCGAGAAACCACATGTCCGCTGTATTGGCCGATGGGTCCAAGACGAAGGTCTGGGAGAATGACAACCGGCTTTACGTACCATCGCCGCTATATCGGGATGGGACTCTTTACGGGGTCCTCGACGCGGGAATCGCGATGGCTTGGGATAGCGAAACCGGAAAGGAACTGTGGAAGCAACGGCTGGGGGGAACCTTTTCCGCGTCACCGGTCCTGGTGGGCGACCTCATCTACGCGACCAATGAAGCGGGGGAAACGTTCTTGTTCCGGGCCGATCCAAAGCGGTTCGAGAGTTTGGGGAAGGTTCAGCTGGGCAGAGAAGTCTTCGCGACACCTGTCATCAGTGGTGGGGCCATTTACTACCGCTGCACCGAAGCGGGAGAGGGCGAGCGCCGCGAAATGCTTTACTGCATCCGACCCTAGTTGCGGGCAACCCGCTTTGGAAGCCAAACCTGTTCCGAGGGCCAAATCCGCTCCCGAGACGCGGGGAGGAAGAACTCGACGCACCCGCCCAACCGCCTATAATCCCAAACAGCTCTCGACCTCGACGCGGCTGGATTGTTCGGTTGGGATTCCCCCCCGTTGGGGCGATCCTGCGGGCCTTGAAAATGACCTTGGCATTGCATTTTGTCGCAGGATCTCCTAGTAACCCTCATAAGTGGAAGCCATAATCAGAGCTCCCCATGGCTTTCTCAGGCCAGCGTCACCACCTTTGATGAAACTCTAGAAAAATGAATACCTACAGTCTCGATTACATCGACGACTTATACGTTCGTTACATCCAAGATCCAAACAGTGTTTCGGACGTTTGGCGCAAGTATTTCGAGGAGTTTTCCCTCGCGACGCAATCCGAGGCTCTCTACTCTGGGAACGAGCCTGTCGGTGGGAGCAATGGCGAGGTACCGGACGCGCTGTGGCTGGCTCGGATGCAGGAGCGAGTCGATCAACTCGTTCGAGAGTATCGAGTCCGTGGGCACTTGATGGCCAAGATCGATCCGCTCGGGTTGAATCGAAAAGGGCCACCTGAATTAGATCCACAATCGCATGGTCTAACAGAAGAGGACATGAACCGTCCTTTCACGTCTCCCACGTTGGAGTATGCCAACGGACGGACCGTCGGCGACATCATCGAAAAGCTTCGCACGACCTATTGTCGAAGCATCGGCGCGCAGTTCATGCACGTCGATAACCGCAATATTCGAGACTGGTTGCAACGTCGCATGGAGTCGACCGAGAATCGGTTGGCATTGTCGCGCGAAGTGCAGACGCGGATTTACACCAAGCTCGCGGACGCGACGATCTTCGAAGAGTTCGTTCGAAAGAAGTACGCGACAGCCAAGACGTTCTCGCTGGAGGGAGCGGAGAGCTTGATCCCGCTTCTGGACCGAGCCTTAGAAAAGGCTGGTCAGCACGAGGTCAAAGGGGTCGTCCTAGCGATGGCTCACCGAGGGCGATTGAACGTTCTCGCCAATATCATGGGCAAACGTCCTCAAAGTATTTTCTGGTCATTCGATGACCCGAACCCCGAGCTGTTTCGAGGGGGTGGCGACGTGAAGTATCACATGGGCTACAGCTCGGACTGGACGACCAGTACCGGTCAGACCATTCACATATCGCTCTGTTTCAATCCCAGCCATTTGGAGTTCGTGAACCCCGTTGCCTTGGGTCGCTGTCGAGCGAAGCAGGACCGGGTGGGGGATATCACCCGAAGCGAGCACATGACGATCTTGATCCACGGCGACGCTGCGTTCATCGGAGAAGGTATTGTTCAAGAGACCCTCAACTTGAGCGAACTTCCCGGATACCGAACGGGCGGAACCCTTCATATCGTCCTCAACAACCAGATCGGCTTTACGACCGAACCGGCGGAGAGCCGAAGCAGCACCTATGCGAGCGATATTGCCAAGATGCTTCAAATTCCGATCTTCCATGTCAACGGTGAGGATCCGGAGGCGGTGGCGCAGGTCGTGAATTTGGCGATGGACTTCCGCAAGGAGTTCGAGAAAGACGTCGTGATCGACATGTACGCCTATCGCCGGTTGGGGCATAACGAAGGGGACGAGCCTCGCTATACCCAACCGTTGATGTACGCCGCGATCGACGCCAAAAAGCCGGTTCGCGATAGCTACTTGGAACATTTGCTCAACATGAACGAGCTGACGCGCCAAGAGGCGGATGCGATCGCGGAGGTTCGGCATAACCGGCTATCGCGTGAGTTTGAATTGGCCAAGAGCGAGCCGTTCGTCCATGACTTGACGTCTCTCACGGGCATTTGGGACGGTTACTTCGGCGGGCCAGAACCGGTGAACGAACAGATCACCACCGGGGTCCCGCGCGCGACTGCAGGAGAATTGTTGACCAAGGCGTGCGAAGTACCGGAAGGGTTCCGACCGCACCGAAAATTGATGCGGATTCTGGATGACCGCCGCGAGATCGCCGCGGGGCGGCAGCCCGTCGATTGGGCCTCTGCGGAGATGCTGGCGTTTGCGACGCTTGTCACCGAGGGGCATCCGGTCCGTTTGACCGGTCAGGACTGCGAGCGAGGGACTTTCTCGCATCGGCACGCGGTTCTCCACGATGAGAAGGACAATCGCAAGCATATGCCTTTAAAGCATTTGTCACCCAATCAGGCGATGATCGAGATCATCAACAGCCCGCTTTCCGAGTCGGCGGTTCTGGGATACGAGTACGGGTACAGCCTCGATTGCCCAGAAGGCCTGATCGCTTGGGAGGCCCAGTTCGGAGATTTCTCCAACGTTGCTCAATGCGTGATCGATCAATTCATCGCGAGTGCGGAGGACAAATGGAAGCGATTGAGCCGTCTGGTCATGTTGCTTCCACACGGGTTTGAAGGGCAAGGCCCAGAGCACTGCAGTGCGCGACTGGAACGCTATCTCATGATGTCAGCAGAGCACAATGTCATTGTTGCCCAGCCCTCGACCCCCGCTCAGTTTTTCCATTTGCTTCGTCGGCAGGTGAAGTCGAAGTGGAGCAAGCCGTTGATTGTTTTAACGCCGAAGAGTTTGCTTCGGAACAAAGCTTGTGTGTCCTCGCTGGACGACATCGAGCATGGTAGCTTCCGAAAGATTCTGCCGGACGATCGACCTGCAGGGACACCCACCTCGCGGATCATTATGTGTAGCGGCAAGGCCTATTACGATCTATTGGATGAACGAACGCGTTTGGGGCGCGACGATGTCGCCCTCGTTCGCGTTGAGCAGTTCTATCCGCTCGAAGCGAGCAAGGTATTGGAGACGCTTAGCGTTTACGAAGCGGGAACGCCGCTCTATTGGTATCAGGATGAGCCATCCAATATGGGGGCTTGGCAGTTTGTGAAGATCCATTGGGGAGATGAGCTCGCGTCGCGATTCCAATTGCAGAGGATCTCGCGAGCCGAATCTGCCAGTCCATCGACCGGCTCTTCTCGAGCTCACAAACTGGAAGAGCGAGATTTGCTCAACGCAGCTTTTGGCCTTGTATAAACGTTGCGGGACGAAAGGGCAAACCATGGACCGATATGTCGACGTAGCATTTGATTGCTTGCCGCTGCGCAGCATCACCCGTCTCGATCCACCACTGGACGCGTCCCCGGGATTGGTCGCGAAATTCCATCGGATCAAAGATGCAATTCAGCAGCACGGAACCCACAACACGTATTACTTGCACAACGCCAAGTGTCGGTTCTTTGTCACGAACGACCCTAACCACGGCATGATTGCATTCTCGTTTGAAGGGGTCTTATTCACCGACGATCGAGATGAGTTATCGCGACATTGCGAGCTTCGAGTGCAATTGGACAAAGAAACATGTCCGTGGCTTGAGCAGCACGTCGTGAAGTGGTTTGCTGAAAGTGTGAACCATGCCGTCATGGTCGAGTTCAATCGATTCATCGACGCGGGCGGTTCGGAGCAAACCAAAGAACGTATGGAGAAGCTGGAAAAGAGCTTGGAGGAATCCGGCGGCTTCCTGGGAATGCATCTTTAAGCCAGCGAAGTAACACGCGTCTTCATCGTTTGCAGTTGCGTGCAACAACCATCCCCTCGACGGGGATGGCATATCGTATGGAGGTTTAGGACTCCAACGTTGCAAACCGAGGCTTAGCTGACAGCCAATTCGCCAGGGGATTTGCTTTGGCGACGGCGGTCGCTTTCTCGCAAGTGAATCTTGCGCAATCGGATGACGTTTGGAGTCACTTCCACCAACTCGTCGTCTTCGACGTATTCCAACGCCGCCTCCAAGAAGAGTTGTCGGGGTGGCTTCAAGATGATGTTCTCATCGCTACCCGATGCACGGATGTTGGTCAGCTTCTTTTCCTTGCTCGGGTTCACGACGAGATCGTTATCGCGAGCGTTTTCGCCCACGATCATCCCTTCGTAAACATCCTCACCTGGTGCAACGAAGAGTTCCGAGCGTTCTTGCAGAGCGAAGAGTGCGTAAGGAATCGCTTTGCCCGGGACCATGGAGATCAAGACCCCGTTGGCTCGGCGAGGCAAATCGGCTTCGAGGGTTTGGTATCCAGAGAAACGGTGGTGGATGATCGCCGTGCCTTGCGTGGCGTTCAGCATTCGGGTTCGCAAGCCGATCAGACCCCGTGCTGGAATCGAGAATCGGAGGAGCGTGTATTCACCTCGCGGCGTCATCTCTTCGATCTTGCCTCGTCGGTTTCCGACCATTTCCATGACCGGACCCATCTTGTCCGTGGGGACTTCAACGTTGAGGACTTCGTATGGTTCGTGCAATACGCCGTCGATCTCTTTCAAAACGACGCGCGGTTTGCTGATGCTCATTTCGTACCCTTCGCGTCGCATCGTTTCGATGAGGACGGAGAGGTGGAGCACGCCACGGCCGCGGACGGCGAAGGCTTCGCTTCCTTCGACGGGGCGGACTCGCAATGCGACGTTTCGTTCCAGTTCTTTTTCGAGGCGAGCTTTCAGCTGTCGCGTGGTGACGTACTTTCCGTCTCGGCCGGCGAGGGGAGAAGTATTGATGCTGAAGATCATCTCCAGGGTCGGTTCGTCGACGCGAAGACGAGGGAGCGGATTGAGTTCACCTCGATTGCAGATCGTGTCGCCGATCTCGATGTTTTCCAGCCCGACCACGGCGACGATATCGCCCGCTTTGGCGTCTTCGACATCGATGCGACCGAGCTTGTCAAACATCTGCAAGTTCTGGACTTGGCAGGGAACGACTTTGTCTTCCTTGGCGATGTCTACGTTCTGGCCTTTTCGCAACGTACCGGATTGGATCCGGCCGATGGCGATCCGACCGACGTAATCGGACCAATCCAAATTGGTCACGAGGAGTTGGAGAGGAGCGTCGGGCTCGACATCGGGGCCTGGGATGGTCTCGAGCATCATGTCCAGCAGCGGAACCATGTTGTCGCCGGGCTTGGTCCAGTCGAGGGTCGCATATCCGCTTCGGCCGGATGCGAAGATCACGTCAAAGTGATCCATGAAATGTTCGCCGCCGAGGTCGCAAAGAAGCATCAAGGCCTCTTCGACGACTTCGTTGCATCGAGCGTCCGGTCGGTCGATCTTGTTGATCACCACGATAGGTTTGACGCCGACCTCCAATGCTTTGGAGAGAACGAATCGGGTTTGAGGCATCGGGCCTTCTGCGGCGTCCATCAGCACCAACGCACCGTCTGCCATGCGCACGACCCGTTCGACTTCCCCGCCGAAGTCCGCGTGGCCCGGGGTGTCGATGAGGTTGATTTTTACCCCTTTGTACTCGATCGCGATGTTTTTGGAGAGGATGGTGATCCCCCGCTCCCGTTCCAGATCGTTGCTATCGAGGATCCGTTCACCCTGCAATTGCGAATCGCGGAACTGGCCGCTTTGTTTCAGAAGGCAATCGACCATCGTGGTCTTGCCGTGGTCAACGTGAGCGATAATGACGATATTGCGGATGTCGTTGCGACGCATGGATCACTGCCGGGATAATGGCCAAACTCCCGAGAATGATTCCCGGGTGCTGTTCATAAATCAGAAAAAAGGTGGATGAAGAAAGGCTTAGGTTTCATCGCTAGCTCGGAAGCTACCGACAAGGGTGGGTGTGTAGGAGCAAATCTCCGACGCGTCGAAGTAGAGCGCCAATTCGCGTGCGGCGGACTCTTCGCTGTCGGAAGCGTGAACCAAATTCATTTGGCGGGAGCTGGAGAAGTCGCCGCGGATGGTCCCCGGAGCTGCCTTCAGGCCGTTGGTCGCACCGAGCATCTCGCGAACCACGCGAATCGCTTCAAGACCTTCGATCGCCAAGGCGACGATCGGCGAGGAAGTGATGAAGTCTTCGAGATTCTGGTAGAAGGACTTGGATACGTGCTCGGCATAATGCTGCTTGGAAAGCTCGGGCGTCACGCGCAACATCTTCATCGCGATGATGTTCAACCCCTTCTTTTCGAAGCGAGCGATGACTTCTCCGATCAGCCGGCGTTGCACACAATCGGGTTTCAGCAGTACTAAGGTCTTTTGCATAGCGAACAATGGTTGAAAAGGAGAGGTGCCCAAACAGACGAACAGCGGCCTCTTTCTCCGCCATTGGAATCCATATCCTTCGGCCACTGTAACCTCGAGTATTGTTTCTATTTTCTCGCAAATGGCTAGTTCAAAACCCTTGACATTCACTGCGATTTCGCAGACGGACCTTGTCCGCTCTCCTTGTCGAAAGAGTGGTATTGAGCGGGGATGGAACGGGGCTGGCTGCCAAATCAAGGCTCCTTTTAGGGCGATCTATGCCTCGTTAAGCAAGTGCTTTGGCGAGGCAAAATAGACTGCCGCACGCGTCGTTGGATTGGTAACATCTACCGCCCGAATCAGGAAATCGGTCCGCATTGTTTTCGTACTTGTCTCCCCCACCACCGCTCCGTCGAAACCGCCATGGAAGATCGCAAGCAACTTTTAATCGAAGCGGAAACTTGGATTGTCAAGGTGGGATCTCGGTCGCTGACGGGGGAGGATGGCCGATTGGATCGAGAGCAAGTCGCCAATTTAGCCAGGCAGCTGATTCGATTGGCCGACGCTGGAAAACGGGTGGTTCTCGTATCCAGCGGCGCGGTCGCCAGCGGGGTGGGACGGCTGGGATTGCCCGGGAGGCCGACCGATTTGGCGACATTGCAGGCGGTCGCAGCCATCGGTCAAACTCACTTGATCCAAGTCTACGAGCAAACGTTTGCAGAGTATGGCCGCGTTGCTGCGCAAGTCCTTCTGACCGCTTCGGAACTCGATGACCGCGTGGCCTATCTCAACACACGCAACACCCTGCGCAGGCTCTTGGAACTCGGTGCGATCCCGATCATCAACGAGAATGACACCGTGGCGGTCGATGAGCTGAAGACCACCTTTGGGGACAACGATCGTCTGGCTGGCATGGTCGCAGGCCTGCTCGAAGGAAGTTTGCTGGTCATCCTGTCCGATGTGCGAGGCCTCTACGACCGAGATCCCAGCGATTCCGCGGCTTGCGTTCTTCCCGTCGTCGAACAGATCGATGAATCCATCGACGATCTGGTTCGCGATCGCAAAACCGGAATCAGCAAAGGAGGGATGGCGAGCAAACTGACAACGGCCAAGTTCGTGACGCTGAGCGGTCAAGGAGTCGTGATCGCTTGGGGAAGAGAATCGGATGTATTGGTCCGGCTTTCTCAAGGCGAAGAGCTCGGCACTGTCTTTATGCCTCAATCCAAAACATTGGCCCCTCGCAAACGATGGATCGGGTTCTCCGCTCAGCCCTCGGGCATCTTGGTCGTCGACGATGGCGCAGTCCGTGCCATGAAAGGTGAAGGCCGAAGCTTGCTCGCTATCGGTATCCAGTCGATTGTCGGCGATTTCGGGAAAGGGGATGTCGTCTCCGTCCAGTCGAGCGATTCGCATGAGATCGCGCGAGGATTGGTCAATTACAATGCCGATCAATTGCGCCGCATCCAAGGGTGCAGGTCCGATCGCATCCAACAAATCTTGGGTCAATGCCCATACGAAGAAGTCATCCATCGCGATAACTTGACCGTCATCTAGTCAGCGATCATCTGCAGACGAGTCATGATTGCAAGCTAGCGTTCGATTTCTATCAGATGTCTTCCGCCGCTATTGTGGGTTTCCATCCAACGCGTGAACGGCCATCGATCGCCTTTCGAGCAAATTGAGCGATGAGAAAACAACTCGATGGGCTCTGTACTCCTCCTCAATATCTTTTGCGACTTCGGCACAGCGGTTGCTTCTTGAAAAGGCATTGGAGAAGCATCTTAGCTGACGGTATTTCAAACACGATTGATGGAGTTACATGATGAAAGCCGGTGCAACGAAGGGTTATGGATGGATGCGAGGAGGGATGCGATGGGGTGGTCTCGCAATGGGGCTTCTGCTGACCACCGTTTCTGCCGGATTTGCTCAAGCTGGAAACGTTTCCGCGAAGATTAGCGGTGGGAGTTTGTTCCTGTATGGCGACCGAACGGATAATACGGTCTTGATTGAATCGAACGCTAGCGGGCAGATTCGAGTCGTCGGAGGTGTCAGCGGTTCTGGTGAAGCAACGACCATCAATGGCTCGAACGCACCGGTGGATTTGCAAGGTTGGAACAACGGGATCTATGCTTATTTGTACGAAGGAAATGATTCCATCACTCTGTTGTCGGGGAACGTGCTCGGTACCGTCCATTTAGACTTGGGAGCGGGCGATGACGATGTTGTGCTGGGTGCATCCGCTCCCGAGTTGTCGGAAGCGTCGCTTGTGGAGGCAATTCTCTCGGGATTGCTTCCTGCCGATCCAGAGATGGTCGCAGAATCGGGAAGCCTGGAGTTGCAACGAACGTTGGTCGTGCTCGGCGTCCAAGGAAACGATCAAGTGACGATTTCCAATAGCACGGTCCGCGGACGCACCACCCTCGATCTCGGAGGAGGCAATGACAATGTCTTCATCGGTACGGTCGCGGATTCCACCACCACGCACTTCCAAGATTACTTGGTGGTGGTTCCAGGAAGCGGTCAAGACGCCGTGTTGGTAAACGGTGTTTCGGTCGCTCGGGATCTTTTGATCGACGATCCATCCGATGCCTCCGATATCGGAGTGTTCGATACTGAAGTGGGCCAAAACCTCTTTGTGTTCAGCTCGTTGGGGGCGGATAACATCTCGATCAATAATGTGCTGGTCGCTTCGCTCGCGAAGGTGATCGCCAAAGAGGGAGATGACTACGTCTCGATCAATAATTTGATGGCCAACCGGATGGAGCTATTCCTTGGGATCGGAAACGACTTGTTCGAAGGTTCGGGAATCATGCTCGATCGTTTGTGGACGTACTTGGAAAGCGGTGATGACCGAATGGATCTGAGTTCCAGCCAAGTGAATACGCAGTTTGTGTACGGGGCTGGTGGTAACGATTCCGTCACTCTTTCGGGATGCTCCGGAGTCGATGCGACGGTGTATGGGGATGGCGGTACCGACACCCTCAGCACTCCTGCAAACGGAATTCAGAACGTTCGCTTCTACAGCATCGAGAATCGATTGTAGAGACAGCTGTGATTAGCTAGAAGCGAACCGTTTGAAGCGGGGCCTTGTAAAAGAGGCCCCGCTTTCTTTTTTTACCGGACTCGTGGGACCGGTGGTGTCCCTGCAGGACTTCTAATCGGAATCGTTTGGACCTGCAGGCGAGGGAATGCTAGCATTAACCGATAACAGCCTACAGGATTTATCCGGCAGGCGGTTTTTCACCCAAGCGGTTATATGGCTAGCGTACTTGAAGTCACAGAGAGTCCTGCGTCCAGCGGGGCTGGAACGCCTGCGCAGATTGCGGGGATGTTAGGAGCTCGGATCCGTGCGATGGAGACCCGGGGGCGTCCTGATTCCCCAGCGATGTCCAGCGGGATTCCGGCCATGGATCGCTGCTTGCCCGCATCGGGCTACGCGTCTGGTAGTTTGGTGGAATTGCTGACCGAGCAACGTATTTCGCACGGGGCGACGAGCATCGCCTTGTGTTTGGCGCGCGAGGCGATTCGAAATGGGAAGTATGCGGTCTTGATCGACCCCGACTGGACGTACTATCCACCCGTTCTCCAGCGGCTGGGTCTCCCCCTGGAGCGGATTATCGGAATCCGTCCGAAGAACCACGCGGATTTGATCTGGTCGTTGGATCAAGTCTTGCGGAACCCGGCGGTCGGTTGTGCGATTGCCTCGGTGGACCGCATGGAAGATAGAACCGCGCGCCGCATCCAGCTGGCTGCCGAAGCGGGAGGCGGACTAGGGATTCTCCTGCGAACTCTCGAGAGCGCCCGGATGCAACCGAGCTGGGCCGATGTGCAGTGGTTTGTTTCCTCGCGAGTCTCTGGTCATTCCGAGGAAGTGGAGACCCGTTGGTTCCACTTGGCCCTGCGGCGTTGCCAAGGAGGAAGAGTCGGGACCGCGTTGAAGATCGGTATCGATGCCTTGGGGAATTGGGTGGAACCGCATCGAGACGAGGTGCAGCGTGCGAAAACGGGTCCTGTGCATTTGGCTGCCGAATTGGCCAGGCCAGCGCGCGTCCGTCGCGAAATCGCAGGCTGATTCCGGCGGCGGACTATCCGGCGAGGGACCCTCCGGCGAGGGACCCTCCGGCCCCAATCCGCGCGCGCCGGTCGGACCTATCCTGTTGTTCCGCCGCGATCCACGCCGGGGAAACGTCGTCGCCTTCGCCAACCAAACCGCGCGCAGCCGAGGGGTGTTGCCCCATATGCCGTTGAGCCAATGCGGTCCCTTGTGCCCCGAAGCATTGGTCCAGGAATACCAACCCCAACAGGATCTCGAAGCGCTCGTCACTCTCGCTGAGGCCGCGCAATGCTTCAGCCCCATCGTCGGACTCGAATCGATCGACTCCGAGGTGTGGGCGGGACGCTCTCTCCCCGAGCCACAAGGCCTCATGCTTGACATAACCGGTATACCGGACCTCTTTGGAGGGGAGTCGCGATTTGGAGCTTGGGTCAGCCAATGGTTTCGCGATCGAGGGTATCTCGCGAGTCTCGCCATCGCTAGCAGCGTGGGGCAAGCGTGGGGATTGGCCAACTACGCATTCCGCAAATCCATTCAAGATGGTTTGCTCGCGTGGGAGAATCGCGGCTCCCCTTTCGCAACCGTCCCTGACAAGCTCACCGGCGCAGGCGAGCCCGCTGACGCAGGCGAGCCATGGATCGCCATCGCTCCCCCCGCAGGAGAGACCGACACCGGGATGTTGGCAAGACTCCCCATCGAATCGCTCCGTCTCGATCTGGTCACCACCGCGAAACTGCATCGACTCGGTATTCGCACCGTAGGGCACCTTTCCGCGCTCCCGAGAACCGCGCTGCCGTCGCGCTTCGGCAATCGAATCCTGCAGCGACTGGATGGTTTGCTCTCAGGTGCGAGCGAAACGATCCGATCGCTTCACCCGAGCCCGGAACTCTGCGTGGAGCATATCTACGAATACTCCACGCCCCATCGAGGGGATGTGGAAGCGACGATCGGCGAGCATTTGGAGTATCTGTCTTGCCAATTGAAGCTTGCCGATCAAGGAGCATTGCGCGTGGTTTGCCGCGTGGCATTGGAACGCAACGCCATCGAAGTACAGGGAGTCGACCGTGTCAAACAAGATTGCGAACTCTCCATGGCTACACCCGCAGGGACCGCGAGCGTTCTGCAAGTCAGTCTTTATCAACCAAGCTATGACCGCGAGCACTTGCTCTGGCTCATGCAAATGCAACTGGATTCCCCCGCATTTCAAATCGGCGATGTGTACTGGGCCAAAGGGGTTACGACGCAAATCACCTTGTCATCGCCGATGGCTTGGAAACAACCGAGCTTATTTGACTCCGATACAGTCAAACATCGAGATGCTATCGCCAAGCTCGTCGACCAGCTCAGTGTTCGACTCGGTCGTGAACAAGTCGTTGCGCCCGTCGTTTTTTCAAACCCTGCCCCAGAGTGGACGTATGCGTGGGTGCCGATGACGGGATGGAGACGGACAGGGGAAGAACAGGAAACGAAGAGGAAGTTGCGGAAGGCACCGCGAAGGGATTACCAAGCGGAGACGCCGATTGCAGGGCCGAGTTCGCATCATGTTTGGCGACGACCCTCGCGATTGCTGCCGTCTCCGGTGCCATTGCAAGTCACCGAGTGCGATGAGAAGCAATTGCCGGCCATTGTCCGTTATCCAATGGCCAATACGTCAGTACGAAGCTTTCAGGGACCCGAGCGCATCGAGACCGGCTGGTGGTATGGCGCCATGCAGCAGCGCGACTACTACCGGCTTCAGCTCGAGAACGGAGCTTGGATTTGGTGCTATTGGGATTACCGCCAGAAGGCTTGGTATCTGCATGGAATCTTCGATTGATGCATCTATCGCTGGAAGATTGGCAGGTAGCCCTTGTCGAGTTGCAGCATGATGAGATTGCAAGCGGTCGTGTAGACTTTATGGATCATAGGGCTATCCCAGGAGCCATCGCTGAGTTGTTCATCCGCAATGCGATCGTAAAGCCGATCCCTAAATCCGGGCCACTCTTCTCCCCCTTGTCGATAGACGACTTGCGCGTAGTAGAGATAGGTGTAGTGCCAATGCCCGAACAAACTATCTTCCTTGGAGATGGAATAGAGTTCTTTCCGGCAATAGGCGAGCATCTCAGGGACTTTTTTGCTGTCGTAGTCCCCTGCGTTGTAGAGAGCGGCTAAGCTCGCGGCGGTGATGGCCGGGCGAGACGATCCTTTTTGTTGGCTGGAGTAGCTGATCCCGCCATCTTCATTCTGGCAGCTGTAGATGTAGCGTTTCGCCGCTTCGATGATCTCACCTGGGACGGGAATACCTGCGTTGCGACATCCTCGCAACCCCTGCACTTGCGTGATCGTCGTAGAGCCTTCGTCGTAGTCATTGCCATCTTTGGCGCTGACATAGCCCCAGCCTCCCGCAGAGGTCTGTGCTTTTCCGCAAAAATTCACCGCTCCGTTGAGGACCTCTACTA
Organism: Brakhagea slesvicensis; assembly: GCF_052161625.1. Classification (GTDB taxonomy): domain Bacteria; phylum Planctomycetota; class Planctomycetia; order Pirellulales; family Pirellulaceae; genus JBKCUI01. The sequence goes on along the minus strand of NZ_CP197412.1, from coordinate 2,215,759 downwards.
AATCATCACGTCGATCCTGCAGCCCCTCTTCCCCGAGCACTTGGGAGAGGAACAGCATGGCGAAGCCGTGGCTGTAGGTATAGCGTTGATCGTTATCCGGGTCTCCGATGAGGCCGTTCTTTTGGGATTGGCTGATCAAGTAATCCGCGGTGCGCGCGATGAACTTGGCGTAGGGCCCCTGTGTGATCGTGGAGCCCTGGCAGATCATCGCGGTCCCCGCGAGCGCGGCGATCGCGGCCGGATAGGGTGGCGTGTTCCATTGCCCTCGCGAGGATTGGGTTTTAGCCAAGTAATCCAAGCCGCGCCGGATGGTAGCTTCCCAACGCCCATTCTTTTCATCGAAGGGAGCAGCCACGGGAGCAGCCGCGGAAAGCTGGGGTGCCCACCGTGATGCGACGAGCGCGGTGCCGAAGCCGGTAAGGAATTTGCGTCGCGTCGCCATCGAACGATGTGCCATGGCACGTTGCTCCCTGGTCAGGATAGGTTAGGTACCGAGATCGCCAAACAACGGGGTCGAGAGGTAGCGTTCGCCGAGCGAGCACATGATGGTCACGATCCGCTTCCCTTTGAACTCCGGTCTCGCAGCGACTTGCGCAGCAGCCCACATGTTGGCACCGCTGCTGATCCCCGCCATGATTCCCTCGCTCTTGGCCAATTTCCGTCCCCATTCGAACGAGACTTCGTCGTCGACTTGGATGACGTCATCGATCACGGTTCGGTCCAGGTTCTTCGGAACAAAGCCTGCACCGATGCCTTGAATACGATGCTTGCCAGGCTGACCACCGCTGATCACAGGGGATTGTTTTGGCTCGACCGCAATCGCTTTGAAGTTGGGGTTCAGTTTCTTGATGTAGCGTGCCACACCAGTGATGGTTCCACCGGTGCCGACTCCTGCGACGATCGCATCGATTTGGCCTGCGGTATCCGCCCAAATTTCAGGACCGGTAGTGCGTTCGTGCACAGCCGGATTGGCTGGGTTCTCAAATTGCTGAGGCATCCATCCGGATGGATCATTGGCCACCAGCTCCGCGGCCTTCGCAATCGCACCTCGCATCCCATCTGCAGCGGGAGTGAGTACCAAGTTCGCGCCGAGCGCGCGCAGCAAAGCGCGTCGTTCGATCGACATCGATTCCGGCATCGTCAATGTGAGGCGATACCCTTTCGCGGCACAAACGAAGGCCAGCGCAATACCCGTGTTGCCACTGGTCGGTTCGATGATGTGCGTCTCTTTGGTCAATCTCCCTGACTTTTCGGCATCCTCGACCATCGCCATCCCGATTCGGTCTTTGACGCTGTTCAAAGGATTGAAGAACTCGCACTTGGCAAAGACCGTCGCATGCTCTGCGGGCACCAGCCGATTGATCCGAATCATCGGGGTGTTTCCAATCGTGCCCACTACGTTGTCGAATGTTTTACCCAAAGGCATTTGTATCTTTCTTTCCGCAAATCCTGAGAACAAAAAGGGAAAAGGATTCAGAGGGTGCACCGAGCCCATCGATCCAGCTCTCGTGGGTTACACCTCTGCTACGCATATTCGTTTCGGTACCAGTGTAAGGTTTTTTCAAGTCGGAGCCCACCGGATCTATCCCGGGTCCCCTTGGATATTTCCAAGGTATTGGGCGCGGACCTCGGGGTGGTTTTTGACTTGATCGGGCGTCCCTTCGCACAGGACTGCCCCTTTATTGATCACGTAACAACGATCGACCGCACCGAGGATCTCCAACGCTGCGTGATCGGTGATCAGGATGGAGATGCCTGTATCGCGCAGTTCGAAAATGGTTTCTTGGATGCTTTGCACGGTCACGGGGTCGATCCCTGCGAACGGTTCATCGAGCATGATGATCCGAGGATTCGACACGAGGCACCTGGCAATTTCCAGCCGGCGCCGCTCGCCTCCGGAAAGCTTCGATGCTCTCGAACGGCGGATATGTGTGATCTTGAACTGCTGCAATAGCTCTTCGGTGCGCTCGCGACGTTGCTTGCGGTCCACGCCGAGGAGCTCGAGCATGGCCAAGATGTTTTGTTCGACCGTCAGCTTGCGGAAAACGCTCGATTCCTGGGCCAAATACCCCATCCCCCCGTCGCGTGCTCGGCGGTACATGGGCCAGAAAGTGACCTCTTCCCCCATCAAAAAGACTTGCCCGCGATCGGGCAGCACCAGCCCGCATGTCATCCGGAAACTGGTCGACTTTCCTGCGCCATTGGGGCCGAGGAGCCCGACGATTTCAGCCGGACCGACTCGCATGCTGACCCCATTGACCACCTTTCGACGGCCATAGGTCTTTTCCAAGCCAACGACACTGAGAACATCCATGTTCATCTACTTTCTCGCGACGATCTTGGGTTATCGGATCAAACCCATTCGCTGGACATTGGGAAGGAAAGGTACCGGGGCATTCCACACGTGCGGCCAAAATACGATGACCGCTCTGCCGATCATCAACCGTTCTGGTGTATGGTTCTCCGACCAAGATCTCGCATCGGAGCTCGCGGCGGAGTTATCACCGAGCGGGAAATACCATCCCTCTTTCATGGAAAAGTCGACGATCCGTCGAGAAGTGGTCAGCGCGCTTTCCCCCCAGATCTTGGGGAGATGAGCGATCGCGTTGCGGTCGAGTGACTCAACGGACATCTTTTGCAACAACTGGTCGATCGTGGCGCTATGCGTCCCCTGCGCATAAGCATCGCGCGCTCCAGGCGGAATCGAGGTTCGCAAGGCTTCGCTTAAGTTGGGGTAATCATCGAGACGCCCAAAACTGTGCAACCTTCCCTGCGCGATGTAATAAATGTCCCGAAACACTTTGGCTCGAGAAACGCGAAGTTCCCCACCGGCGATCCCGATTCCGAGGGGAGCGCCATCCAAAGGATCGTCGTCGGATGCCGTCGGTCCTTTCGGTTTGCCGTTGGTGACCCCCGACCAGTTGATTCGATTAGACGGGCTCCACTCCACCGTCGTGCCATCGACCCACAAAACGATCTGATCATCCACGTTGGCCAGCTTCACACGATGCTTTTTGCCAGAACGAAGTCGAGTCACCGACTGGATCTGTTGAACGAACTCGTCTCCCGATTCGAAGACATTCAGGAGTTGTCCCTCTTTCTCGACGCGGGCTAACACTTTGCCGTCGGTCAAGTTGACTTCGACGATGTGCTTCGCACCCGATTCGACGAGCAACAAGGAAAGGACCTGTGAGCCCGCCGAGGTCTCGATTTCGAATTCGCTCGCCAAGTCCCCTGTCCAATGAATGCCGTCGGTTCCGCCGGTTGCAGAAGGTTCCCCCGTGGCCATGGCGCGCTGGACGGCCTCCGAGAATCGGTTGTTGGATTTAGGATCGGTTGGGGCTGCGTAATGCGTGTTGTAGGAGGTGAAGTCGGTGATGAGCCGCGGCTGACGGGCATCGGGCCGGGCCGGAAAAACCCCTTTCTCCTGAATGTAGCTCCATGCGACGGGATCGACGACACGGTGGTAGTAACGCAACCAACTCGGCTCTTTGGATTCGTTTTTACAGGAGGCCGACCAAGCCATCTCGTCCCATTGCACGCTCCAGTTTTCGTCTCCGCTTCGCAGGGGTTGCCAAAGACTCGGCATGCCGGCTTTCACAAGCGGCTTTGGGATGAAATAGGTATCGCTCACCGGTTGCAACATCGCGCCGAGGACATGCGGAGGTTTGCGTGCGATCTCGAACGGCTTCGTCGGTTCATCGTTTCTGCGAACGTAGATATCCCCTTCGGTGATTCGAATGGTTTCGTTAGGAAGCCCGATGCAGCGTTTGATGTAATTCTGCCGCGCGTTCTCGATGAATTTGAATACGATCACATCCCAACGTCGCGGAGTGTTCCATACGTAAGCCAACTTGCTGACGAGGATGCGGTCGCCGGTAAAGGTCGCTTGGTTGGCATTCTTCGTGGGATCGGCCCCTTGGGGCTTCCGGCATAAAGGACAGACGGTACCGACCACGGAATGCCCGGCGATGCGAGCGCCTGTTTCGGACGAGTACTCGGAACTGGCCCCGCATTGATACTGAAAGCCACACGATTCGCACACAACATCTTTGTGGGCGCCCATCAACGTCGGTGCCATCGATCCGGTGGGTATGACGAAGGCTTCTGCAATGAAGGCTTTGAAGAGGAGAGCGAGGATGAACGCAACGGCAAGACTCTCGACCGTTTCGCGAAAGACCAATCCTTTAGAAGGAGGGGGAGGAGGATCGCTGGCTACCGTCTCGGGTTGGGTCTGCTCATCCATTGCCATCAAATCGTATTTCTCGCGAGGAAGATTGAACATCGGGGCGAAAAGGGAAGTGGGTCAGTATACCTGCAATCCCATTCCCAACGCAGCGCTGGATCCCTACCAAGCGGGAAAGAAGCAAAAGCTAGCAATGCCCCCTAAAAGTGCAAACTGGCAACGTTGGCAATCAGCGGGGCCCAGGAGCTGACCCAATCAAGGCAAAAAAACACCCTATCGACAGGCGATTGACGTCCAGTCGATCGAGGTGGAGCGAATGTTGTGGTATGGTTGCTGCGGATGGGTTCGGATCGAGCAGGAGCAGGAGCAGGAGCACGAGCAGGAGCAGGAGCAGGAGCAGGAGCAGGAGCAGGAGCAAGAAGCAAGAAGCAGAGCGAGGCTTTGTGGAGCCAGTGGGGCAGTGGGGCGGGGGGACTTTTTTACGAAGCTAGTTCCTGCACCGCTTGCGGTACGGTTTGCTGAACCACCCGGGGGGAGCCTGGGACGCGGCTTGTTTCGCTCGTGACTTGAACACTTTCGAACCCGTTGATGACCGATTCGATCGATGGCTGCAGTTCGACCAGCATGTCGGAGAGATAAGCGAGCACGTCGTAGGTCGCAGGCCCTTGATACTTGCCGATGATTTCAAGCCGTCCGAGGATCCGGCCTTCGGATTCGATCGGCAGTTTGACTTGCCAACGGTCCGCGATTTCGGGCATGCTGTTCACATTCCAGTTGGCATGAAAGCCTTCGTGAAGCCATGGCATGTTGAGATCGAGGGAGATCTTCGCCAGAGAATGCTTTTCGGCGAACTCGACGAATGTGCTCCAGACAATTTCCCATTCGCGCGACCCTTGCAGTCGAACCTTCTGGATGCGGACGGTATTTTCCGCCAACCCGCGACGGGCTAATAGACTTTTGGTAAAGCACCACACTCGCTTGCCAAGCAACTCCAATTCGGCAAACCCGAATGCACGGGTTGCGATCAATAGCCCCATCGCTAGGAGGATGGCTGCGACGGCGATCAAGTCGGTTCCTGCTAGGACGCTCAATACGGCTCCGCCCGATGTGACAACCGACAGCAGGGTAATGGCACCGACCAGCCACTGATTGCGAATACCAAGTCTCATCAAGTTGTGATGCAAATGTCCGCGATCGACGGTGAAGACGCTTCGCCCGGTGAGCTTCCTGCGAATGATGGCCATCGATGAGTCGAAAAGAGGAATCGCCATGAGCGCGATCGGAACCATGATGGGAAGAGGAGTGTTCCCGGTCACCGAGCATCGCATCGCGAGCACGCCCAAGACCAAACCGACCAGCATACTCCCTGCATCCCCAAGGAATACTTTGGCCGGCGGCAAATTGAAAAAGAGAAAGCCGAGCAACGCACCTGCCATGCTCGCAGCGAGAATCGATTCGACAACGTTTCCTGTCCAGTACCCGATGGCGGAAAGGGATGCGCACGCGATCCAGCCTACGGACGAACAGAGGCCATCGGCTCCATCGATGAGGTTCACCGAGTTCACTGCCAACAGAAGCCATCCCAAGGTAACGGGGACGACGAGCACTCCCAACTCGAACTCCCAACCCAACAAACTCAAACGCGGAATGGTAAAGCCGAAGGCGATCAAGGAAACGCAGATGAGAACTTGACCTGCTAACTTTTGTCGGCCTCGCAATCCGATCCGATCGTCGAGCACACCCAGCGCGACAATCGATATCGCCCCAAGGGTCATTGCGATGGCTTGATAGATATTGGAGGTCGATGCGGAGGCGATGTCTTCTCGCACTCCGAGCATCAGAGCGACGCTCGCGATGAGACTGATCAAGACGGCGACTCCGCCGCAAAGGGCAACCGGTTCGCGGTGCAACTTGCGGTGGGCGTCGGGATGATCGACCAAGCCGACGCGCAGCGCGACCCGGCGCGCGATGGGAGTCACGACCAGCGAGATGAATAATGCAATCGTGAGGGCTACTAGTGGGTAAATCATAGGTGCTAACAACACGATGAGGGTCGAGTGTGCAGAATCAAGGTACCGGGCTTACCTGCGGTTGCTACCAACCATTCTCGCTGCACTCCCTTCATGATCCTCACCCCTTACCTGTCCGTCTAGGTCTTCGTTGGAGAAGTATTCGTAAAAGTTAATGCTACAATTCGGATCTCCCTCGCAACCGATACAGCTTACCAGGTGACTTGTTCGGATCTTGGCCGAGGCTCTCAACTTCGATTTGAACTCTTTGTTCTGTGACCTACGACCGTTCCGATCCGGATCGCTGTGGGTGGTACTGTCCGCCAGCACCGACGGGGATTCAAACTGGATGGAATAAGGAAAAAGAATGGATCGCCGAAAGTATGACGAACTGGTTTCCACGTTTTTTGAGTGGCAGCAACCGGCGATCACCCAAATTTTCAGCGAATTGCTGGCTGCTGCCGCTGCGGAATCGGCGATGACTCCGTCGGCTATCATGAGCCAGAATTATGAAACAGCCCGGGCGAATCCCGAGATTCATAATTTGCCGGGTAATCTCAAAGACGCTCGCGATGTGATCTTTCCCTACTTTTGGGGGACCGATAGCTGGAACAATCCGCTTCATTTGGAGAATGTGCGAGGCCCTGCCAACAACGCGTCGCTCATCGGCATGTTGGCCTGCCTGCTGAAAAACCCAAATCTGTGTACGGATCGCTACAGTCAGCGATCCAACGAGTTGGAGGTCAAGGCGATCACGACCCTCGCAAACTTGATCTTCTACCACACCGACGATCCATGGGGTGTCTTTACGATCGGGGGTACCATCTCCAATCTTTACGGCGCGAAGATCGGGTTGGAACGGGTTCTGCCCGGTGCGATGCGAACGGGCTTGGGGGCAGAACGGATTGTTGGGATCAGTTCCCAAGCCAGTCACTATTCCAACCAGACGGTCGCGGGTTGGCTCGGAATTGGAACGGAGAATCTGATCGAGATTCCAACGGATGAAAATCTTTCCATGCGGATCGATCTATTATCGGAACAACTCGATGCCCTTTATCAAACTCGTACCAAAGTTGCCTACATCTGCTGCACATTCGGGACCACGGATGGATTTGGTTTTGATGATATTGAAGCGGTTCACGATCTTGTGCACCGCAAGGCGGCTGAGTACGACATGGTGGTTCCGCAATTGCACGTCGATGCAGCAGTCGGCTGGGCTCTCTCGATGTTGAGCGATTATGACGTCGCCACGAACGGTCACTCGTTCGACACCGAAATCCTCGGGCTTGTCAGCTCGATCCAGTCCAAGAACCGAGGGCTTCGGTACGCCGATTCGGTCACGATCGACTTTCATAAGATGGGGCGAGGTCACTACCCTGCCAGCGCGTTCATCGTGAATCGACGCGAAGATCTGAAGTATCTGGCGCGGACTGTTTCCGATACGCCCTACTTCTCGGACGCCAATGCGAGCCGCGATCCCGCTTTATTCACGCTCGAGTGCTCGCGCCCTGCCCTTGGTCCCTACAGCGTGATCGCCTCCCTCAACGCCATCGGCTTGACCGGTTGGCAAATGCTCTTGGCTCGCTCTTTGGAATTGGCGCATCGATTGAAGACCAAATTGGCCCAATTGGAGTACTGCAAAGTTCTCAATGCAGGCACCCCTGGAGCTAGCGTGAATTGGTGGGTGTTCCCAAAGGGACGCAATGCAGAGGAAATCTATCAGCAGTTGGTGCGCAACGAACTGACCCTCGAACAACGACAACGATACTTGCCAGAGATTCGCCGACTCTTTGACAAGAGAGCGAAGATGATGGATTCTGCGATCGATGCTCGCCTCGGATTCACCACCAGTTTCGGTTATTGCCCACACGGCATCGATATACCTGCTTGGAAAGCCGTCTTCTTCAATCCCAAGACGACCGAAGCCATGGTCGATCGCATCGTCGAAAGCATCGAAGAACTCTAGCGGTTCCCATGCGTTACAATTTTGGTCGCTTGAACGCTCACCCCGCTTCCAACTCTCCAGGATCGATCACCATGCCGAAGACCTCGTTTGCCGTCGCTCTTGCTGCTCTATGCGCTTTCCCCTTCGCCCCGATGTCGTTCGCCCCGATGTCGTTCGCCCCGATGTCGCCCAGTGCTCGGGCGCAGGAGATTGTTAAAGTCGCCGAAGAGTTCATCTACGAGAAAGCTCCTTTTCCGAGTTGCCATGCTTCCACGATCGAGGAGGCGGCAGACGGAACTTTGGTGACAGCGTGGTTTGGCGGTCTCTACGAAAAATCGGATGATGTCGGTATTTGGGTCTCTCGGTATGAAAATAAACAATGGACTGCACCGGTAGAGGTTGCCAATGGGATCCAATTCCAATGGGCAACACCCCAGCGTGTCGGCGTGGGGGACAAGGCGAAGACTGTCGACGTGAAACGTGTTCCGACTTGGAACCCTGTTCTCTTTCAGCCATCGGCAGGTCCCCTCTTGCTCTTTTACAAGGCGGGGCCCAACCCGGACGCTTGGTGGGGGATGCTCTCGCAATCCAGCGACCACGGAAAGACTTGGAGTCCCGGTGTGCGGCTCCCAGAAGGGATCCTAGGCCCGATCAAAAACAAGCCGATCGAATTGGCCGATGGGACGATTCTTTGTCCGACCAGCAATGAAACGCCCGATGCGAAAAGCGAATGGACTGTTCACTTCGAGTGGACCAAAGATCTGGGTAAATCTTGGACGCGAACCGCACCCCTGAACGATCCAACACGATTTGGCGCTATTCAGCCCAGCATTCTCAAGTTGGGGGGGGATCGACTGTTGGCGCTCGGGAGAAGTCGGCAGGGTAAAGTCTTTCAGATCGAATCGAGCGACTTGGGCAAGTCCTGGGGCGAAATGAGTTTGATCGATCTTCCCAATCCCAATTCAGGGACCGATGCCGTGACGCTTCGCAGCGGCATGCACCTCTTGGTCTACAACCATGTCACCAAGGAGTCGCAAGAGTGGGGAGGCCGACGCTCCCCTCTCAATGTCGCCCTCTCCGCCGATGGGCGATCTTGGAAACCGGTCCTGGAACTGGAAAACGAACCGAAGAAAGAATTCAGCTATCCAGCGGTGATCCAAACGCGAGATGGGAAGATCCACATCACGTACACATGGTTGCGTGAAAAGATCAAGCATGTCGTGCTGGAAATCAAACCTTAATCTCCCGGAAAGAACAGCTAGGGCGTCCACCAACGAGTCAAATGCTCCGTCAAGCGAATCAATTGTTGTGGTTCGCGGTCAGCGAGGTTTTTGGTTTCCATCGGATCGGCCAATATATCGTAAAGCTCTGGCTTTCCTTCAGGTTCGTTGGTGGGGTCAGGAAGCATAAGCTTCCAGTTCCGATCGATACACCAGCGCCAGCGAACATTCTTCTCAGGGCGGTTCAAGTCGACAGCGTTGTGGGTGAAGCAGGCGCCCTGCAAGGTCGTTCGATTCGCCCGTGCGTTGGCGTCGAGCAGATCGATACCGGGCAATCCCTCCGGAAGTGGCATTTGCAAGGCCTTCCAAATCGTAGGGGCCAAATCGATGCTTTGCGCTAGCTCATCGCTCTGCTGAGGCGCGACTTTACCAGGCCAGCGAACCATGATCGGGGTTCGCAATCCGCCATCGTAAGGGGACTGCTTCGACTTCGGTGCATAGCGAGGTCCATCGGTATTTTGGATCCAACCATTGTCGGCCACGTATACCACGATGGTATTCTCCGCCAGTTTGCGGTCTTCCAAACTCTTGAGCAACTGCCCCACCGTCTCATCAAACCATTCGACCATTGCCCAGTACTTGGCCACATGGATGCTCGGGTGCAACTTTTTGTATTTTTCAAGAAGTCGTTCGGGAGGAGTGTGCGGATCGTGGGGCAGCATGGGTGCATACCAAACCAGAAAAGGCTTTTTCTTTTCGGTGCATTCATCGAGGAACGAGTCGATCGGCTCCATCGTTTTCCTTCCGATCGCGAGCCCATCGTCTCCGTGCCTGCCCCCGCGGGTCATACCGTGTGTGAATCCCCCTTGTTGGTATTCTCCCTGCCACCATTTGCCGGTCTGAAGAGTGAGGTAGCCATTTTCACTCAGCGATCGAGCCAGGGTGGGGACGGCGCGCATATGAGCATTCATCGTCTCCCGTCCGATTCGGAATGCTTCGGAGGCTTGGAATTGCCCCGGTTTCATGCCAGGAATCAGAGGTGGATCGTTCGACGTAATCTTGTGTTGGTGGGGGTAACGCCCCGTGAGAATCGTCGCCAAACTGGGGCAGCAAAGACTGGACGGAACATACCCCCGGCGAAAAGTAAGGCTCTCTGCCGCAAGCCGATCGATGTTCGGCGTCTGGATGTGCGGATGCCCCATAAATCCATAGTCGGTCCAAGCGTGGTCGTCAGAAATGATCATAACCACGTTGGGCGGAGCAGAGTTGGCAACCGATCCCAACGCAAGCAGTGCGAAGCCGAAGCTGGCGACAAAATGGAACCATCGGCCGTCGCAGAAGGTTTGGCGAGCCAGCTTTCGAATCATGATGATGTCATTCCCAATGAGAGGAGTAGGTAGAGGAATTCAATAGTCGAAATCCTCGCCACATTGCCGTGGCTTCAATGTTGTGATCGGTGTTCCAAAAGGATATTCTAATCGGTCGGATTCGATTTTGTGACCCGCCCAGCGCCAGGGATAGGCGGCCAGCGGATAGGCGGGCTGCGCTGAGGCGTGGGCGCCGCTGAGAAGTGGGCGGCCCGCGTGGGATCTTTTTCGCTGTATGTTGTTGAAGCTGTGTGTTATTGAAAAAGGAGCGCTCCAACCTGGGCGATCGTGCATGCGACAGTCACTCTTCTCATTTGCTTTGTCAATCTCGCTCGGGGCAACGCTATGGCTCGGTGTTCCTTACACCTTGCATGCCAACGATTCCGCCCAGCCGACCGCCGTCAAAGCGGTAGAAATTGGACAAAAGATTCCCGACGCGCGGTGGACGGACTATCAAGGCAAAGAGTGGAAGACGGAAGAATTCCGAGGGAAGAAAGCCATTGTCTATGCCTTCGTCGGCACCCAATGCCCGTTGGCCAAGATGTACTCGGCCAAATTGGTGGAGCTTCAAAAGCAGTTCGAGGGCAAGCAAGTCGCGTTTGTGGCGGTTGATTCCAACGTCCAAGATAGCTTGGCCGAAATGGCGGCCCATGCTCGCAAATACCAAATCGAATTCCCATTTGTGAAAGATCCCGATCAAAACTGGGCCGATCTCCTGGGGATCACGCGAACCCCTGAAGTCTGCGTGGTCGATGAAAAAGGACGCTTGGCCTACCGAGGGAAGATCGACGACCAATACGGTATCGGCTTTTTGCGCGAGCAAGCCAACGAACAGCCGCTGGTCGATGCGATTGAATCCGTTCTTGCAGGGCGCGCCGTCGAAACGCCGATCACGAAAGCCCCTGGATGCTTGATCGGTCGCAAGCGATCGGTGGCCGAATCGGAAGATGGTGCAGCGGCTAGTTCCGTGACTTATGCGGAGCAGGTCAGCCGCATTCTGCAGAAGCGATGTGTGAGCTGCCATCGACCGGATGAAATTGGACCGATGGATCTGTCGAATTACGACGACGCCTCCTCCTGGGCCGATATGGTTCTCGAAGTCGTCCGCGAGGGACGCATGCCTCCTTGGCATGCCAGCCCCGACCATGGCGAGTTCGCGAACGACCGGCGCATGACCCAAGAAGAAATCGATACCTTAGAAACATGGGCCTCTCTCGGCACACCGCGCGGCAATCCGGAACGAGAACCAGAGCCGCTGTCGTTTGTCGAAGGATGGCAACTGGCTTCCACTCCCGACCTGGTAGTTCCCATGGCGAAGAAACCCTTCGCCGTTCCCGCCAAGGGTGACGTGAAGTACCAGTACTTCGTCTCGGATCTGAACAATGCGGAGGATATCTGGGTTCGTGGAATGGAGATCGTTCCTGGGAATCGTGCGGTGGTGCACCATATTCTGATCTTTGTTCGCGACAAGAACGACAAAAAGAATCGGGCCTTCGGTGGCGAGCGTGGCTTCTTAGTTGGCTACGTCCCTGGCACGCGCGTGGAAAGGATGCCCGAGGGAATGGCCAAGCGAATTCCGGCCAACAGCGAATTGGTCTTCCAAGTCCACTACACACCCATCGGGACGGCACAAGAAGACTTGAGCAAAGTCGGCTTCTGGTTTGCAGACAAAGCCTCGATTACCCATGAGGTCCAAACGACCAGCTCGGTTCAAACCAATCTTCGCATTCCTCCGAACGAAGCGAACTACAAAACCGCTGCGATGCTCCCCGAGGAACTCCCTGCGTGTGATCTCCTTTCGATGAGCCCGCACATGCACTTGCGAGGGAAAGCGTTCCGATACACGGCCGTCTATCCAGATAAACAACGAGAAGTTCTCCTCGATATCCCCGCATACGATTTCAATTGGCAAACCGAGTATCGGCTCGCGGCCAAGAAACCGCTTCCGGCAGGTACCCGTATCTTTTGCGAAGCGGTCTTCGACAACTCCACCAAGAACCTAAATAACCCCGACCCCAACAGCTGGGTGGCTTGGGGGGATCAAACGTATGAAGAGATGATGATTGGATATTTCCATATCGCTGTTCCTATCGATCCCAAAACCGGAGTGTCCAAGCCGCTTGAGAAAGTGGGGCGCGGTACCTCGCCGACTCCTTCGCAGATCTTCAACTTCCTCGATACCGACGGGGATGACAAACTTTTGCGAGAGCAAGTCCCCGAGCGGATGTTGCCACTGTTCGATCGCCTCGACAAGAACCGAGATAAAGTCCTGGAGCGAAGCGAGCTGCCGCCGGGTTGAAACGCCTAGCAGCGATGGCTGTTAGGATTCCGTTTGCTGTTAGTTATTAGGTTGCTATTGGGTTTCAGGTTGCTATTGGGTTTCAGGTTGCAGGCGGAGCCACTCGAGGGCTTCGTCTCGACTGGCATGTTGGCCATCCAACTGCATCGCTCGCGCCCGGCTCAAGAGATCCGCAAACTGCGGGCCTGGACGCAGTCCTATCGCGTGCAGATCGCGCCCGGTAAGGTGTGGAATGGGGTTGAGCTGTTCGGTAGGTAATCGCAAAGCGTCGCGACAAAACGAGATGCCCCGGCTGCTGCGGGATTCCACGGCATCCAATCTCTCGCTCGTCGGCGTATCGGCAACCAACGTCACGCCAACCAGTGTCTCGGCAACCAGAGTCTCGGCCACTTCCACCGCTAAGGGGGCGTGCTGGGAGATCAATATCGGCTGGATTTGGGACCAAGGCATCTGGTCTGCGTTTCGAATCGCATCCACATGGCTCATCGCGAAAATCGCTTGCTCCATCACTCGATTCGAAAGCTTCCATCTCGCTTGGACAGCGCCCATTGTTTCAGCCGCTTCGCTTTTGGGCACGCCCCGTGTCGGTTCGGATTGGGAGCACAACCATAGCAAAGCCAAGGACGCCGCCATCGAAGAATCGCCGTTGCATCCTATTGGAAACCTGCTCAGGCAGCGTTCGGCTCTCTCGCGTCGATGGTCCTCTTCTCGCCAGCGTCCATCCAGTTCGGGCCACAAGGGAGCTAGCAGATGGAGTCGATACAACTCCGAGAGCCCCCACCCTCGCATGGGTGATTCAAAGAGTTTGAACATCTCGGCAGCGATCCGTTCTCCGCTAACCACTAAGATCTCGTTCGCATGCCGCTTGATCGCGTTGGCCGTTTCCGTATCGATGTCGAAACCGAATCGTGCACCGAAGCGAACGGCTCGGAGCATGCGTAATTTATCTTCGTCGATTCGATGGTCTGCTTGCCCGATGGCGCGAATCCGTTTGGCGACGAGATCTTTTGCACCACCGACATAGTCTTTGAGTTGTTCTGCGATGGGGTCATAGAACATACCGTTGATGGTAAAGTCCCTGCGTTGTGCGTCTTCTTCAGGACGCGAGAACTGGACCCAATCGGGGTGCCGGCCGTCGCTGTAGGTCCCATCGGAGCGAAAGGTGGCAACCTCCACTTGGTATCGCACACCACCGATACGCCGGTGAACGCACGCGACTCCGAACGCGGCGCCGATCGCGAGGGTGTTTTTCGGACCGAACAACTCGATGACTTGTTCCAATCGGGCGCTGGTCGCGACGTCGTAATCATGGGGAGGGTTTCCCATGCACGCATCGCGCACGCATCCACCAGCAAAGTACGCGATGTGTCCGTTTCGTTGCAGGCGAGACACGATCTCCTTGGCGAACTGATAGAGTTCGGATGAGTCATTCCAGACGGCCATGTCGCGCAATCTCAAGGCTCCGCTTTGGCCTGAACATGGATGACTTGGCAATCGGGAAGAGATTCCACGAAGAGTCGTCCATAGGGTTTGGTCACAATCCTTGGATCGGTGACCAGGACCACACCGGAGTCGGTGGCGGTCCGAATCAAACGCCCAAACCCCTGCTTGAATTTGATCACGGCTTCAGGCAATTGGTAATCGCGAAAGGGGTTGCCTCCTTTGCTACGAATATCCTCGAGTTTGGCTTCGAGGAGTGGATGATCGGGCACGCTGAATGGCAGTTTGCTAATGATCACCAATTGCAAAGCATCGCCGGGGACATCGACTCCTTGCCAGAAGCTCTCGGCACCGAACAGGACCCCTCTTGGATTGGCTTTGAAGTCTTGAAGAAGTTGTGTTCGAGGTGTCCCGTCGGCTTGCGAGTAGACCGCCAATCCTTGCTCGTGCATCCAAGGCCTGAGGGCATCGCATGTCTTTCGGAGCATGTCATAGCTGGTGAACAAAATAAACGCGCGCCCTTCGTGGGCCGCTACATAATGCCGAATGGTCGGCAAGACTTTCCGTTCGTAATTCGCTTTGTCTTGGGAGGGATCCGGGAGATCGGTCACCAGCTCTAGGCGGGCCAATCGTTTGTAGTCAAAGGGACTCCCCACCTGGAGCGACGCGGCTTTGACCGCTCCGATTCGCTTTTGAAAGAATTGAAACCCCTGCGACTTGCCGGTCGACAGGGTGGCGCTGGTCAAGACCACGGTCCGTACCTTGTCGAACAAAGTAGACTTGAGATGTTTCGAGATATCGATGGGACTGCTGCGAAGGGTTATCCGGATCGAGCCGCGGCCGAATTGGCTGCGGGATTCTGATTTTTCAAGCCAATAGACGGCATCGGTCTCTTTTTGCTTCAGCCATTGATCCAGCGTATTGGCGAGAGCCGTGAGGCGTTTGCTGGCCGACATCAACTCCAGTCGATCGTTCGCATTCTTCAAGTCTTGTCCAAATCGTTCGAGCTGCTCCGAGAGAGATTGCAACAACACAGGAAGGTCCGTTTGGATCTCCAGGAGATCGTAAACGCGGCCGTTGCCAGACGCGGAGTTGGCAAGCCAGGAGAGGAGGTCTTCGGAAAGGGTGTCGAGCGATTCCATGCATCGATAGGTCTCTCGGGTGAGTTGTTTCAAGCCGAGCGCTGAGAGGATCCCTTTGTCGTTGCGAGGGTTGAACAGTTTACGAAGGGTGTAATCGATTTGCGAGTTGCTGATCTGGAGTCCCAGGTGCTCTCCCGCAACCGACTCGATCGTATGGGATTCATCGAAGATGACGGCGTCGTAATCCGGGAGCATACCGGCCCCCTGCGCGCGCAGGGCGAGATCGCTAAAGAACAAAGCGTGGTTCACCACGAGAATCTGCGAGTTGTGGACACGACGTCGGGCCGCGTAGTAAAAGCATTCGTTGAAGTGATCGCATTTGCGACCCATGCAATTGCCAGAGTCGCTGGCCACCTCGTCCCACACCGTCATACTCGGCTTGAACGGAAGCGAGCTGAGGGATCCCTCGTGGGTCTCTTTGTTCCAAAGGACGATCTGTTCGAGTTGATCGTAGTCTCGATCGTTTTGGAGCAGGCTCGCAGCTCGGCTTTTTGCGAGGGTGAGGCGTCGTTTAGAAAGATAGTTGCCTCGGCCTTTGACCAGAACGCTCGTGAATTCGCGAGGGATGACAGCTTTGAGAAGGGGGAGATCCTTGGCGACGAGCTGTTCTTGAAGGCTGATCGTGTGGGTGCTGACGATAACCCGCCGAATTTTCTCTTCCTCGCTGTCGGACCCACCCAGTTCTTCTTGATCTTTCCGCGAAAGTCGCGGAGTCGGGGGAGAATCCATCCGACCTTCGGCTTGGGTCGCGTAGAGGATAGCGGGAACAAGGTAGCCAAAGCTTTTGCCGACCCCTGTCCCGGCTTCAACGACGAGGTGGTGGCCATCGCGAAGGGCCTTCTCGACCGCTTCCGCCATCTGAAGTTGTTCGCGTCGGTGCTCGTAGTTTCGGATCCTGCGCGCGATATTCCCTTCCGGTCCGAGAATGGAATGAATGTCGAGGGAAGTCATGAGCAGGGGCTACCGAGGGGAAACGGGTCGTGGCCATAAGACTAACACGCGAGCAGGAGAATGAGTAGAAGCAGAATGCTGAGAAGAGGAGCGAGAGGCTCCCAGGTCAAGCGGCCCAGGTCAAGCGGCCCAGTTAAGCGGCTCGGTGGTAAACGATGGCGTTGCCTCGTTTGGAGTGCTGTTCCGTGGCGCCGCAGCGGCGGAGTACGTAGGCGATTTGTTGCGCGAGCCATCGCGGTTCGCCGATGGCTTGGGCCAGCTCCATAGTGTCAAAGGTTTTGGGGAGTTTCGGGCGTCCCATCAGCTTCCACAGGTCTTTGGTCGTGCGAAGCGGGGTCGCGGAGTGGGGGTCTGGGGGGAGAGCCAGCATCATATCCAGCGATTTGTATTGCTTGCGACGTCCCCGTTTGGGGGTATCGATGCGCCGTTCGATGCACTGGACCGAAAGGATCTCGATCGAGAGACGCGGGTGCGGGAAGACTTGGGTGAAGTGAATGAGTTCACCGAAGAATTGGATGGGACGCTGCGATTTGGGGCTCTTCCGTTTTCGAAGGAGTTCGCCCGATTTCTTGTCGTATGTCTCGATGGTCTTGCGTTCGATCCAAGGCTTCACAATGCGAACGCGATGCCCATCTTCGAGGAGCGAGAGAATTTTTCGGCGAAGGATTCCG
Organism: Brakhagea slesvicensis; assembly: GCF_052161625.1. Taxonomy (GTDB): domain Bacteria; phylum Planctomycetota; class Planctomycetia; order Pirellulales; family Pirellulaceae; genus JBKCUI01. Next base: position 2,198,529 of record NZ_CP197412.1, on the reverse strand, counting down.
AGCCCCGCGTGCTGGATTTCGACCAAAGCGCCCGCGGCGTCGATCGCGTCGATACGGTAATTCGATTCGGCCACCTCGATAGCGTCCGGGGAGGCGGCGTAAAGTTTTTTCAATTCTCGGTGCAATGAGGTTTCCATCGCGTCATCCTGACGTGCTGTGCGACCGGTCGTGGTAGGACCGGGGAAGGCGTGACCGGAGGGTCGCCACCTTGGGGGGCGGACCTGGGGAGCGGGAAGAATAGCCAGAGCTGGGGGGTGGGAGCAAGCTGGGAATGGGAGACGATTGGGGGGCACACCACCTGTCGCACGCCTCACGTTCACCCGGGGTGTTCGTTTTTGTCTGGGAATTGCAGGAATTGAGCCTTTTTTCCCCTCGATTCCAGGTGAATATTGAAGGGTGCGACCTGGAAGCGTGCTGGTGATGCGCCGCTTCGGGGACCTTCCTCCTTCCATCTTGTGAATCCAGTTCGACATGTCCGACAGCCCATCCGACCTGCCCATCCCCCCACCGGTTCCTAGGACTCCTTTCGCCCGGCCGGCCGTCACCCGGGCGATCGATTTGAGCGGAGGAGAGACGGGGGGAGGTGGTAATAGGGACGAAAACGGAAACGTCGCCGGGGTTGGGGGCTTTGACCGGAACAGTGACTCCGGCGAGTTTGAATTGCAGCCCGGCGTCGTCCCTTTGGATCGCGGGTCCGATCCGCAAACCCCTTCGCTCCCGGTGTTGGGGGAATACATCATCCTCGAGCGGATCGGAGCTGGGGGGATGGGGCAAGTCTTTCGGGCAAAGCACCGGACCATGGACCGGGAAGTGGCGTTGAAGATTCTGCCGCAGTCGATGTCCCACGACGCGCTCGCCCGCGAACGTTTCTATGCCGAAGTGCGCGCGACGGCGAAGCTCATGCATCCGAACATCGTCACCGCCTTTGACGCAGGTTGCCATCGATCCGGTGAAGCCCAGGTGCATTTCCTGGTTATGGAACTGATACGAGGTGAGTTGCTATCGCAACGGATCGCAGCGTCAGGGCCAATGTCGACCAGGGAGGTTGTGGAGATTTTAATCCAAGCCGCATCGGCCCTCGACTATGCCCATTCGCTCGGAATCGTTCATCGCGATATCAAACCGAGCAACATGATGTTGACACCGAATGAGACCCTGAAGATTCTCGATTTCGGCCTTGCGGTGCTGCGAGATCGAATCGAGAGCGCCAAGGACCGCACGCGTTCGCAAATCATTGGGACCGTGGAGTTCATGGCTCCCGAACAAATCAATGCACCGGATCAAGTCGATCATCGTTGCGATCTTTATTCGCTCGGCGCTACGGTCTTTTATTTGTTGACCGGAAGGCCGATGTTTTCGGGAGAGCTCGTGCAAACTGCATTAGCGCAAGTCCATCGCCGACCGCCTGCGTTGTACGAAGTCCGAGCGGATGTCGACATTCGATTGGATTCGGTTTTCCAGTCCTTGGTGGCAAAGAACCCGGATGAACGGCTTCAGTCGGCGGCGGAGTTGATCGACAAATTGCAGCGATTGAACTTGATGGAAGGTCTGGAGTCTACATCACGGCAAGGTGAATCGGTGCTGCCGAAGATTTCGCCGATTCGCCCTACCGATTTTGGGCTTGCGCCGTCCACTTCACAAAGGCAGTTAGCAGGCATCGGCATCGAATTGGGGATGATCCACTCGCGGGTGAGCTACATCGATCGCGAGCACAAGGTAGAAGAGGTCCCTGTCGACGGGGAATCTACAGCACTGCGCAATATGCTTTACAGCGATGGAAATCGGGTCGCAGTGGGGGCGCAGGCCGCGGAGCTTCGGGCGAGCCAACCCGATCGCATCTTCTACGGGATGCAGCGATGGTATGGGTTGCCGTTGCTTGAGCGACCTTTCGGCGGCAGGCAAGTTCCACCGGAGGTATTGGTAGCCGCTGTCGTGCGGCAGATGGTCAATGCCACGCGGCATGTTCTGCCCAGCGCGTCTCACGCGGTCGTGACGGTTCCGGCGTGTTACGATCAGATGCACCGATGGAGCACCAAAACCGCTTGTTCCATCGCGGGGATCGAATTGTTGCAATTGTTGGAAAAGCCTCTGGCGGCGACGTTGGCGCACGTGGAGATCGATTCCAGGTTGGCCAAAACAGCATCGGAGGAAGGGTATCGCCGGACGTTTCTGGTCGCGATGTTGACAGGTTCTTCGTGCGAAGTCTCCGTGGTTCGCGTGGAGGGACTCAAGGTGCAATTGGTCGCGACAGCAGGTGACTGGCGTCGCGGGACGGTCCGATGGCACGACCGCATGGCGAAGAAGATTGCAGGCGAGTTGGAAAAGCGATTTAGTGTGAGCGCACGCGAGGATCGCAACATTGCGTCGCGCATTCAGCGAACGGTGGAACGAACGTTTGAACGGATGCGGGCCGCTTCCGTTGTTCCATTTATTGTCGAGGTTCCCGGTGGGAAGTTCGAGGGGCGGCTCGACAGGAATCGCCCCGAGGAGTGGGTGGACGATTTGGCGAACGACTGCGGCTTGTATGCGAAAGAGGTAGCCGATCGAGTCGGAATCGCACCGGGGGGATTCGATGCCGTTCTTTTGCTAGGTGATTCGCGGTGGTATCCCTCGATTCAAAATGCGCTCGCCCAAGTCGCCGGGCCCACGGTTCCTTTGATCCCTCTCAAATCCAGTCACATCGCCCGAGGCGCGGCCATTCAAGCCGAGTACTTGATGCCTCCCATGGATATCGATTCTCCCCACGCGGTATCCAGCACTGCTTACGATCTCGGCGTCGTGATGCAGGATGCCCATGGCGTCACGGCGCCCCGGATCTTGATTCCCCGAGACAAGCCGTTGTCGTGCCAGGCAACGCGGACGTTGCGGTTCTCCAAAGAAGGGGAAAGGCAGCCGGTCTTGCAGTTTGTGGAGGGTTCCAGACTGGGGAATTCGACTTGGAATAAGCTGGGACGGGTCGACCTGCAGACTTGCTTTGCCGGTCGGCGCTCCTCCGATCCGCTGCAGTTGAGGTTGGAGGTAGATGAAAGCGGCTTTTGGCAAGGGCTGATCCATTGGCCGGGTGGGAACAGTCAGGTTCCGGTCTCTCCGCTGAACGAACCGTTGATGGACGTGGTTTCCATTCGGCAATGGGGAGATTGGTTGGAGTCGTTGATGCTGTGCAATGGCTAAGCGACGGTGGTGCAGCGATGAAGCGACTATGAAGCGACTATGAAGCGACCACGGAACAATCCTGGAGAATCGCCGTGGAGGTCGACCTCCCCCCTGTCAAAAATTAGTGGTTGGGGTCTACGGAGGACTTGGTATTCGCTAAACTGGGAACGATGGCGTGTCTCCATCGATCGCACCCGGCACGGAAGCATTCTCGGACGATTGGCTAGGTGTTTGGGGGCTGAGTTCGTAGACCCATGGAAATCTAACGCGAGGGTAGGCGGAAATGTTGAATCAGTTACCAGTCTTGGACGGTGAACCAACCGCGAAGGCTTGCTGCCGATGGAATCCACTCGCATTGGGGGTTGTCATCGGTCTTTCGATCGCCGCCATCGCAGGTGCCGGCTACGGTATTGGACGATGGAGCCAGGGAATCGAGCAGACGAACCATTGGAATGGGATTCCTCGCGATCGCGTTCCTCCTGAGCTCCTGCAGGCCACCGCGACCCATGGCGGAGCCAATCTGGCGATTGCGACGGGGCAAATCGATGAGAGCTCCGAAGGCTTTTTTGCTCTCGATTTTCTCACCGGGGATCTCAAGTGCTGGGTGTACTACCCTCGGCAGGGTGCGTTCGGCGGGATGTTCTACACCAATGTCCAGGCCCAATTGGGAATGAGCAAGAATCCCGAATATCTCTTGATCACCGGAGCCGCCGAACCCGCGTCGGTTGGGAGCAACATCCGCCCCGCTGCTTGCTTGGTGTACGTCGTCGATACCAAGAGTGGCTTCTTCTCCGCCTACACGATTCCTTGGAACCGAACCTTGGAAAGCTCCAGCGCCATGCAGGGTGGTGCCATGCTCCCCGTCGGTGGAGGCCAAATTCGAGAACCACAAAGCGGGGTCAAGAAACCGATCAATCCGCCGAATGCTAACAAGAATGATCCGAAGAAGCCGGCCGGCGTCGGCCCTGCGTTCCCCAATCCGGCCGGTGGCCCGATGCCAGCTGGTGCTAACCCAGGGGTAAATCCTGCGGCGGATCCGTTTGGGCAGCCCGCAGCCGATCCGTTTGGGAAGGCACCGGGCAACAACCCCAATGCCCCAGTCAATCCACGAAAACCTTAGTCATCGCGCACGCGATTAGAAGTACACCTCCCGAGTATGGCCATCAGCGAATGGGTTAGCGGACGAGTCTTTCGATTCGTCCACGGTAACAACCTCGTTTACAACACTTGCTGGGAAGATCCCCGGCTCGACCGCCAAGCATTGAATTTGACCCAGCAAGACAAAGTGCTGGTCATTACCTCTGCGGGCTGCAACGCCCTCGATTACTTGCTCGCCGGTGCGGGAGAGGTCAATGCCGTGGACATGAATCCTCGGCAAAACGCATTGCTCGAACTGAAGGCTTCCGCCATTCGGAACCTCGACTACGAGCGCTTCTACAAAATGTTCGGCGAGGGCAGGCTTCCTAATGTGGAGTCCATCTACGCGTCGCATTTACGGAAATCGCTTAGCCCGGTCTCGCAGAAGTATTGGGATCGATGGATTCGTTTCTTCGATCATCCCCAAAAGACTTTCTATTTCCGCGGAACGTCCGGTGCTTTTGCGCGGATGGTGGGGACCTACATCGACAAGGTCGCTCGCTGCCGCAAAGAAGTCATGGAGATCCTCGATGCACCGACCTTGCAAGATCAGCAAGAAATCTACGACCGAGTGCGTCATAAGATTTGGTCCAAGTCGCTGAAATTTGCGATGAACCGGGATACCACGCTCAGTATGCTCGGCGTTCCCAAGGCGCAGCGACGCCAAATCGATCAGCAGTACCCCGGCGGCATCGTCCAGTTCGTCGAGGATTCGCTCGAAGCCGTCTTCGCCAAAATTCCGATCCAAGACAATTACTTCTGGCGCGTCTACATCACCGGCTCCTACACGCCGACATGCGCACCGGAATATGTCAAACAAGCCAACTACGAGAAGCTACGAGGTGGTTTGCTTGACCGACTCAAGGTTCACACCAACTCCGTCCAAGGATTCTTGGAGCGACACCAAGGGCAGATCACACGATTTATCCTGCTCGACCATATGGATTGGCTCAGCGATCACTTCTTTCCGTGGTTGGAATCGGAGTGGCAAGCGATCTTGATGCGGGCCGCTCCGCAAACTCGGATCCTTTGGCGATCCGGCGGACTGCGCACCGATTTCATCGACCAAGTCGTCGTTCGCAAGAATGGGGAGTCGGTGAAGATCAGCGAACTGCTGACCTACGACACGGAACTGGCGAATCGACTGCATCAATTGGATCGCGTCCATACATATGGCAGCTTCTACATTGCCGATTTGAAGAATGGATAAAGCGGCACGATTCATGCTGTACCCGTGAACGTGTATTGGTGATCGTGTGTCGATGAGGGTGCATCGATTTGTTCGGTGCGCTACAAGGTTTCAAAAGTTTCTTTCTTTGCGTGGGTTGTCAGCCAATGGTTCATTTGCCGGTGGGGTTTCGTTTTGCAGGCGTTTCGGCAGGGATCAAGACGCGAGCTGGTGCGCGCGATGTGACCCTCATCGTTTCCGATGCTCCATGCATCGCTGCGGGCGTCTACACGACCAATCAAGTCGTCGCGGCACCGGTGGTCATCTCCCGATCCCGAACCCCCTCGAATGCCATTCGGGGAATTGTCGTCAATAGCGGGAACGCGAACGCGTGCACCGGAGCGCAGGGGGATCGAGATGCAATGCGTATGACCGAGCTGGCTGCGCAAGCGATCGATCCGACGGGAGGATTGAAAGGGGAGCAATTCGTCGTCATGAGCACCGGAGTCATCGGACGCTTTTTGCCGATGGAGAAAGTCGAGAAGGGAATCCAAACGGCTGCCAAAGAGTTGGCCGCGACCGAACAAGGTTACCTCAACGCGTGCGATGGAATCCTCACCACCGATATCGCCCGCAAGATCAGCGACCGTCACTTCACGCTTGCTGGACATGAGACTCACATCGCGGGGATGTGCAAAGGAGCTGGGATGATCGGCCCTAAAATGGCGACCATGCTGGCGATCTTGATCACCGACGCACCACTCGAGCCCGGACAAGCCCAACGGCTATTGCAGGCGGCTGCCAACAAGTCCTTTAATTGTATTAGCGTTGAAGGGCACATGAGCACCAACGACTCGTTGGTGCTGTTGGCCGCGCAGCCCACCTCGCAGCGGCCTGCTTTGCAAGGAGCCGAGGAAACCGCATTTGCCGAACAATTGACCAGTCTCGCGATCGAATTGGCCAAGAAGATTCCCGACGATGGGGAAGGAGCCACGCACTTGATCGAGATCCGAGTGCATGGCGCGAACAACGATGCGGATGCCGATGCCATGGCGCGAAGCGTCGCACTGAGCAACTTGGTCAAAACCGCAATCACCGGCGGAGATCCCAACTGGGGACGCATCGTATCGGCGGCAGGCTATGCTGGCGTTCCGATGCGACCTGAGTGGACCGCGCTCCAAATCAATGGGTTGCCACTGTTCGAACGAGGTGAGCCCATCGCGTTTGACGCGGCCACGGTCAGCAGATCGATCCGAGCGAGCAAGCTCACACGGATCGATCTTCAAGTCGGAATGGGGCCCGGGGAAGCCATGCACTGGACGACCGATTTGAATACCGAGTACGTGCGATTCAATTCGGAATACACGACCTAAGATGCGAGCTCCCAGTCTGTAACGCGTTCCTGATTTGTATCGCGCTTACAGTTCTTTGGCTTGCTTCGCCTTGGCAGCGGATTCGGGAGAGAAAATACTATCGACTCCGCTTTGCGATAATCGGACGAGCATGAGCACTGGCTCGTACCGGTTTTCTTGCGTGTAGCTATGCAGAAATTCCGCTCCGAGACCGCAGCGTTCGGCGGTCGGGCCTATCACCAGGCAGTCGCCCCGTTGTAGTTTCAGATGGATGGCCAAGGGAGTAAAGGGGATGGTGTCCCGCTCGGAAACAGGCCTTAGTGCCGCGTCCCGTACGACCACGCGATTGCGATAGTCCCCATGTTCGATCTCCGGAGTGAGTCGCACATCTGCGGTGTAATCGTTTCCGGGGGTGGCCGTGAGGGAAAAGAAGAAGCGAGGGCTGTCGAGCGACCGGCCCTTGAACGTCTGGTCATGGTAGAAGAGCGTCACTCGATCTTGGCTGAGATCGCGGATGGGAATTTCCTTGCGCACTCCCGCGCGGCAACGCCAATGCCGTGCTACAGAGACCACATCGGCGGCGAGCCCGGTCTGTTCGAGCGTATCCCCCTCCATCCGTTTCTCTGTCTCGCTCAACCAAGTTTCCAAAATGCGAGGCAAGCTCCCAGAAATCTTGACGACGCGCATGCCGTTTCGGTCGAGGTTGAGTCGCAACTCCGGGGGCAAGATCTGTTGGTCGGCCAGACTCCAGAGTTCTGCCGATTGCTCGACTTGTTCCGGTTTGAGTCGGATCAAATACGTTTCGATCGCGACCGCTTCGTCGGATAACGGTGGCGTCTTGATCCCAGCCTCGATCGGTCGCGGCTGCTCCCCGGAAGGAAGCCACGTAGCACAGCCCGATGCGAAACAAAGCGTTGCACTGAAGCAGACAAGCCAGGCTCTAGAAATCATCGCGATCGCAGCGCATTGTCTGCGGGACGGGAGGCTGCATTGGGTACCGTACCCGGTCCGAAGCCGGGAACGCCGGGTTGCCCGGCCGGATTCATGGCGCCAGCTGGAGTTCCAACCGGGATTCCGGCGGGTTGTGCACCGTTATTGGCTTGCAGACTGTTCTCCATTCCAGGTGGTACGTACTCGCGCGTTTCTTCGGTCCATCCTGCAGGGAGCTTCAATGGGATGAACTCCTTCAAGAAGATCGCTTCGCCGAGCTTTTGCCATGCCGATGCGTTCTTCTCACGCGTGGTGAACTCGTAGTGTTCGCGGCTATCGACCAGTGGTTTGCCTGGTTCATCGACGTGATCTGGATTGAATTTGATCAAGTGGACGGGGAGGAACTGCTCGCGATCGAGGTAGACCAAAACGTGGTCGTAGTTCACTGCGTCTTGCTGGGTTTTCGGATAAGCCTCGATGACGAAGAGATCGTTGTTCGGGGTGCCATCGGGCTTGGTCGGTGGAGGCAAGGCTCGTAGCCAATAGCGCTCCTTCAGCTTCTTGGCCTCGACACCGAAGAGGAACGGCATAGGGGATTCGAGAATACCAATTCCCTGCATCTCCTTAGGAATCGTAAAGTGCGTGACCTTCTTTTCCTTCCGATCGTAATTGTGAACGGTGCCCCCGTCGCAGATCCAGTAATCGCCAAAGAGCGAGTCGGAGGCGAGCATTTCCGGTTGATTCTTCGCATCGAGCTTGCCGGTCAAAGCGACCATGGCATCGATTCGGTACATCCCTTTGTCTGGTTTCATGTAGCGAATGACGCCGGCGCTGACCGTTGTCTTGACATCGGTGACTCGCAGTCCTGTTTGCTGGGCGAGTTGTTGCACGAAGTTTGCATTGGAGTTGTATTCGTATCGACGAAACTCGCAGGAGAGTCGCTCCAGGTTCTTGGTGCTCTGCTCCCAAAACTTGAGCAAATCGTCCAGGTACGCAGCTTCCTGCGCCGTCAAGGGCTTGTCCGCGTACGGGTCCTTGGTCACGACGGGATCGAGCCCCGAAGCTGGGGGGGCGGTGTTGGGGCGTTGTAATCCCGGATTGTAAAGCGGGTTCGGGGTGTTTGGGTTGGCAGCGTTGTTGGTGGAAACGGGAATCGTCCCGGCAGCACCTGGCTGTTGAGAAGCCTGGGGATTGGTATTACCAGGGCGTGCACCTGAGGTGTTGTAGCCTTGCTGGCCGAATAGCGATGTTCCGCTGCTGGCAATAACGCAAGCGAGTGTGCAAGTTCCGATCCAGCGATTCCAAGTTTTCATTTGTGTCGATTCCATGACGGGCTTGGCCAACTCCGAGCATCATGCTCGGGCGATTGCGGGCGAGGATAGCAACTTGGTCCTGTGCATCCTAGATCGCTTTTGCCGATTGTAGGGATTCAGGGTTTTGGAGCGGTGTGATTTTTTGGGTTGGGCAAAGGCTGACGTGGATTCCAAGTGCTAGCTTTTCGCGGTTCCTTTTCTTTTCGCACGTATTGAGCATCGCGATGGTTTTCTTTGCCCCACCCTATATTCCCATGTCGGCGAGCGTTTCACCTGCATTCGGGACATCCGGGGCTGAGCCGGCGCTGGATTCCTACTCCATCGCGGGATTGCCGAAGCTTTTCGCCGATCGGCCTACGAAGACGATTGGGGCGTTGCATTTGATCAATGGCGAGCACTTTTCGGGTGCAGAGCGCGTTCAGCAACATTTAGGAAAGAAGCTCCCGGAGCAGGCCGTCGACGCCCATTTCGTTTGCTTGAAGCCGGGCAAGTTCCCGGAGATGTCCGGGCTGCCCAGTTCGCATATTTGGTCGGCCCCGATGCATTCGCGGTGCGACGTTTCGGTTTTTGGGCAAGTCGCTGCGATCGCCGACCGCGTGAAGGCGGATCTATTGCATGCCCACACCCCTCGGACCGCGATGATCGCGAGTTGGGTGTCTCGACGAACTGGATTGCCGTGGGTGTTTCACGTTCATTCACCTACGGCTCGCGATTCGACGCGGTGGGGAATCAATCGATTGAACGATTGGATCGAACGCTTCTCCTTATTGAATTGTGATCACATTATTACCGTCTCCAAGTCGCTACGGCGCGAGATCCTGTCGCGCGGCGTTTCCCGTTTTCAAGTGACTTGCGTTCCCAACGGCGTGACTGTTCAAGAGCCGATCGATCCCTTTGCTCGCATCAATCGCGAGACGTGGAAGCTCGGAATGGTAGCGCTCGTTCGACCTCGCAAGGGGATAGAAGTTCTGTTGCATGCGATGGCGAAGCTCGGGCACGCCGATTCCGTTCACGGAGAGCCTCGAGTCACGCTCGATGTCATTGGACCGTTTGAAACGGCGGAATACGAAGCCCAAATCATGTCTATGGTGCGGGAGCTGGGATTGGAACGCATCGTTCGATTCCTTGGCTTTCGTCGCGACATTCCCGAAGTGATGAGGGGGCTCGATGCCATGGTCCTCCCGAGCTTGTTTGGCGAAGGGATGCCGATGGTGGTTCTCGAGGCGATGGCCGTGGGCGTTCCCGTGATTGCCACCCGTGTGGAGGGGACCCCGGAAGTGATTCGCCACGGCGAGGAGGGGCTGCTGGCGGAACCGCAGGATCCCGAATCCTTGGCGCAAGCCATTACGGAATTCATGGCCAGTCGAAGCCGCTGGACCGAAATGAGCCAGCGAGCGGTCGCACGACAGAGAGATCATTTCTCCGATACCCACATGGCGATGATGACGGCCCAAGTCTATCGGCGAATCGTCGGATAGTTCATCGTCGGATCGTTAAGAGAGTCGTGGAGGGATTGCGACTCCCTTAAATTTGCCGGTTCGGTAAACTAATTGGTTCTGAATTAGCCACTTGCCAACGGTAGAACCATGACCGATCTCGATATCCATCAGCAGTTGAAGTCCGCTCTCGAAAGCTTTATCGATCCCGAAACAGGGAAAGGGGTTGGGCCCAGCGGTCAAGTCGGGGATTGCACGGTGAGCGGTGGAGTGGTTTCTTGCCGCTATAGCATTTCCTCTATGATGAAGCCGATCGCGGAAGAACTGGCGGATCGATTGAAGGGGCATATCATGGCGCATGTCCCCGGGGTGCAGGACGTGCAGGTCAAGGTTGAGTCGCTGTACAAACCGGCGCCGCCGATTGGACAAATCGGACTGCGTGCAAAGTGTGTGATCGCAGTCGCTGCCGGCAAAGGGGGGGTCGGAAAGAGCTCTTTGGCTGCATCGATCGCGCTGACCTTGGAGAAGCTCGGCTCCAAAGTGGGCTTGATGGACGCGGATGTCTACGGTCCCAGCATCCCACACCTGTTAGGCTTGGAGGGACGGCCTGAGATCGTCGACGGAAAGATTCAGCCCATTTGCTCCGGGACCATGCCGGTGATGTCGATGGGCTTTCTCGTCGGAAAAGACCAAGCCGTCGTATGGCGTGGCCCCATGTTGCACGGTTCGATCACCCAGTTCCTGCGCGACACCGCTTGGGGAGAACTCGACTACTTGATCATCGACATGCCTCCCGGCACGGGGGACGTCGCACTCACCCTGTCGCAACTATTGCCGCTGACAGGAACGGTGATCGTTTGCACACCGCAAGAGGTCGCGTTGCTCGATGCAGGGAAAGCGATCGCGATGTTTGAAAAGACCAGCGTCCCCGTTCTGGGGATCGTGGAGAACATGAGCGGGTTCACCGATCCAGAAACCGGTAAAACCTACGAGATCTTTGGCAAGGGAGGAGCACGGGCCAAGGCAGAGGAACTGGGAGTTCCTTTTCTAGGAGAAGTCCCAATTCAAATCGCATTTCGAAGGGAATCGGACGAAGGTCGACTCGCGGAAGCATTGAAAGATCCCCAGCTATCCAAGCCGTTTGAGAACGTTTGCCGCGGATTGGTCCGGTCGATATCCACGCGGTTTGCAAAACAGGCGCAGTCCGCACCATTACCCTTGCTGCAGTAGGTTTTCATGATCGAGGGACTCAAGGTTGGCGATCGAGCCGAGTTGACTTGGACGGTCGGCAGCGAGCACACCATCCATCTCGGTGCGAACCGAAATGGGTTTGGCGATGGTGGCAAGGGGATGCGCCGAAGTGCGGTAGTCTTTTCGACCCCCAATATGATTCTCTTGATGGAGCGCGCGGCGAGGAAAGCGATCGAGCCGTATTTGGAAGTGGGCGAAGAGTCGGTCGGCGCGCAGGTGCATGTCGATCACTTGGCGGCAACTCCCATCGGAGCTCAAGTAACGGCATTCGCTCAAGTCACGGCCATTCAAGGCCGGGCGGTCGATTTCGACGTGACGGCATTTGATGAACGAGAATTGATTGGCAAGGGGACGCACCGAAGAATGGTCGTTTCGCTCGATCGCATCGCCGACCGGCTTGTGCAAAAGACTCCTACCCATCGAAATGGAACATTGATTCCTATGCTTGCGACCCCTCAATCAGGCGATCTACCGAGTCTTGCTACGCTTCAGGTCGCACTAGAGGATCGAGTGGCCAAGGTCCTCCTCAATCGCCCGGAGCGTCGCAACGCGGTCGACCTGCAGATGACCCGAGATTGGGAGGATCTGAATGCTTGGCTGGCAGGTCATCCTGACATTCGCGTCGTGATCATCCAGGGGGCTGCCGACACGTTTTGCTCGGGGGACGATGTTCGGGAGGTAGGGGATCTGTCCCTCGATATGGCGAGGGAATTGAGTTACAGGCAGGCCAGGATGTATCTCAGCTGGGAGAATCTCCCTCAGATTTTCATCGCGGCGGTAGATGGGAACGCGCTCGGGGCAGGCTGCGTGATGGCTTGCTCCTGTGATTTTCGCATTGCGACGTATCAGGCGACATTTGGCATGCCTGAGATCTTGCTCGGGTGGTCTCCCGGCTATGGATTGTCGCAATTGACGGCACTGATTGGGAAAGCCAAGGCGTTGGAACTGTGCACCCTCGGGGGACCGATCACGGCCCAGCAAGCGATGAATTGGGGATTGGTATATCGACTTGTTACGAGACAGCAACTCTCGACCGCCACCTCGGAGCTAGCCCAAAAGCTGCTTGCCTTACCCCCCATGGCCTTGCGCGAGACCAAGCGGCTGATTCATCAGGATGAAGGAACGCAGGTCAAATCGACCTATGTTGCGGACACCCAGGCTTACGTGGAATGCTTGGGTACCGACGATGCGCGAGAGGGGATTCTCGCATTTCTGGAAAAACGCTCCGCCAACTTTTCGCGGTAGACAGATTCAACCAGTACAAGGTTTCTGGCTCGATCGGCCCGATTGGAGGCGTGATGAGTCGGTGAATCGACTTGTTCGTGTTGATCTATTCAATCTCGGTTTCGAGGGCAGATACCTCGTTGCTTGAAATATTGAATCTCGCTGCAGCGATACCATCGATTTGTATCCGTGTTCACGAGAGGCCTGACCAACTCGGTCGGTCCCTCGTCTCCCCGAAATCAAGTCTCTGCATCTATGTTTGACCAAACCAGCGTTTATCTGCTCCTCGTTGTCTTTGCAACCGGCCTGTTCATCTCCGCCCGGGGGACATGGCGTGTTGTTTCGAAGAGTGCCGTCGCTGGGGGGTGGTTGGATAAGCTGACCTTGGGGTTGTATGTCATCTCCCTCGGTTTCATGGCTTTTGAATGGTTGGGGGAAAGTTATTTGATGCGGACTGGACTTTCACGAGCGATCTTCGGGAGCCTTGGATTCGTCGCATGGATGGGGGCTGTCCTGGCTGCTGCGAAAACGCTCCTGGGGAAGCCAACCCAAAACTGGGTTTGGGGAGGGAGCGCTGCGTTGATGATTCTGATCGGGTGCGGCGTGTCGATCTGGTCGTACGAGCGATATTCACGGCTCTTCAATCACTTTGTCGTGTTCAATATCGATGCTTGCATCGGCCAGGTGATGCCATCCGATGCGTTCAAGGGCTACGCCGACAACGGGGAGGAAGTCGAGCTTTTTCAATTTAACACCGACGATCGCGTCTTCTCGGAGTTCGCTTCCCAATTCTCGATCCGTTATGCCCGGTTTGAAAACGCATTGATTCAAACGGCGGACGCAGACAAACAAGCCAATTGCCATGGATGGGTTTTCACAAACGGAAAGTTTCTGCTTCGCGGGACCGGCGTGGAGACAATCCTGCGATCCAACCAATATCGCTTGGTGACCGAGCCTCAAGCCAACGATATCGTGATCTACCGAGATGTGACCGGAAAGATCTTGCATACGGCTCTCGTGCAAGCGGTGTTGGGAGATGGTACCGTCATCGCCGAGAGCAAGTGGGGGATCGACAAACGGGTCCTGCATCGTCCGGAGGATCAGCCCTACTCCAACCGTCTCCAGTACTACCGCACCGATCGGCTCTCTCACAGCATCCGAATCGTCGAGTCGCAACCTGCCGCGGAAGAAAAGGTCCATCTGACTTCCGCAAAGTAAGAGTCTTACCGAGGACCATTCGCTGCTTTGACGCCAGTCGCGGTTTCCGGTGGTCTTCAGATAGACTCGAAATGGCAACACAGCCAGAATGCCAATCGGTCGCCTGGTGAGACCATCCATTGGTCAAACGGCCAGCTTTTTAAACGATGGCTTGCTCAAGCTGCCCGGCTTCATCTGGCTGGTCTGAAGCGGATGCACAGCATTTGGAAGCGAGCGACTCGAAGCTGAACTCCAGTTGTTCGCTGGGCCGGGAGTGTTTGAACTCCTTGTAGAGCAGGCTTGGCTGAACGTCGTGATTGTGCTGGTATTTTTCGCTGCAGTACTCGTGGATCTGGCCGGTGACTTCGTGGAAGAAGATCTGGCAGATGCGAAGGCCAGCGTAGATGCGAACCGGTTGGACTGCGAACATTTCAATGGTCCAGTGGCCGCAGAAGCCCGCGTCGCCGAAACCGGACGAGCAATGGACAAAGAGTCCCAATCTCGCGATCGAGCTGCGACCTTCAATCATCGGCACCAAGTTGTGGGTTTCGGTGTGCTCGATGGTCCGGCCCAAATAGATTTGGCCAGGGCTGAGAATGATCCCTTCGTCGGGAATAGCGATTCGACGGAATCGGTTGGGCTGCTTGGCGTCGAGGACCACTTCTTCGTAGACCAGCAGTTCGTGGTGCAGCGAAAGGTTGTAGCTGTTCGGGTTGAGACACTCCTCGTCGAAAGGAGTGATCCGAATATCGCTGTCCAGCCGGTTACGAATTTCTTGGCCCGAAAGAATCATCGCAATCGCCTTTGAGAAAGTGTTGGGACCAGCGAGAGCCGACCCATGAGTTCACCTTCTTCAAGATAACAGCTTGGGTGGTCTTCGATCCACCACCCAAGCCAGAAATTTGCAAGCTTTGTCCCGATTGGTTATCGAGCCCAGCGTTTGGTTATGCCCCCATCAGCAAACCGCATTCTTTCGCCAATCGCTTTCGGGCGACGTGCAATCGACGCTTGATCGTTCCCACCGGGGCATCGAACGAATCGGCCATCTCCACCAGGCTTTGACCATCCAGATAGAACGCGATCAGGGTCGCTCGATCCAGTTCTCCCAATCGGTCTAATCCGACGTGGACCTGGGTCGTTCGCTCGTTGGACAAAACGGCGTCGATGGGTTCCCGATCATCGGACAAGGTTGCCTCGAGGACTTCATGGTCGATCGCCGTCGGTTTGGGTCTTCGGGTCAATCGGTTGATAGCCATGCGGTGCACAATTTGTCGGAGCCATCCGGCGAAGGCCTCTGGGGTTTGCAATTGGTCGATCCGTCGAAAGGCTTGGATGAAAACATCTTGGCACAATTCTTGAGCTTCATCCCAGTTTCCGAGTCGCTTGTAAGCGATCGACAGGATGTGCTGTTGGAATCGGCTATAGAGTTGGTCCATAGCATCGCGGTCGCCGCATTGGGCAGCCTGTACCAATTCTCGGACGGTGTATTCTCGGACAGAGCAAGTGGTTGGTTCGAAATCACATTCAGCGATAGACATCGATTGGAATCTCTCTATTAGCCTTTTCGAGCCCGCGATGCGAAGGGATCTTCAGCAATCGAAGCGAAAAGGGGTGCTTGTTGGGATGGCCGCGAGAGAGACCAGGCGCTCAGAGAGCTCATTCCTTGGACGTGGCGGAAAGGGATCCGTCGACGTTCAGTGAGATGGCTCTATCCAAGCGGAACGGGATCGAAGCGGAGTCGGCGAGGGTGCCGCTGCTCTGGACACAAGCCAGAACATCGGGTGCTGCCGAATAGGGTGCTGCGAGCCGTTGGCTTCTTCGCGGTGTCGCCGTTGGGTACGGTGGGGAATGTTCAGCTCTGGCGATCGATTGCTGGCATTCCGTTAACCGCTCTACCGAGAGCGGTTACTGGGGGTCGGATAAGGAATTGGCTGATGGACTGGCTGCAATTGCATGCCAGAGCGCATCCGCCATCCGGAGCCCCAAGAGTAAAACTCGGGGCGTTCTAGCCCTATCGATTTACTCGTCGTACCAAGCGTGCGTGTATGGAGATGACGCAAAAGGAGCGATGCGTTGACCACTGCTACCAACGCGCAATCTCGCACTACGGCGACTGCATTGACACATCGTTGAGCAATATTCACTTGACGCATGACATCCTCCCGTCGTCGTTTGACGCACTTTGAGAGATTCCTCGAAACAAAAAAGGTGACCATGATTACTTGTTTACAGGTCACCTGTCGCCACGGCTTGACGGCCATGTGCGGGATCAGACTATGGTATCGTAGGTTTGGTTCGGAGGAAAACTTTTATTTTTTGGAAATCATGGAAAACGAAGCCCCCATCAGACTGCCTGCCGTATCCCCCGTTCCCATGATCCGCTTGTCCGCGCGGCATCGAACGGCTGCGGCTCGCCGGCTCCGGAACGTCTCGGCCGGCTGGTGGGCGATCGTGCTGACATGGTTGTCTGGGATTTTTTGGCTGTCTGGAGGTTTTCTCGACGCCAAAGCGCAGGGTTGGCAAGGGGCAGGTGAAGTGGTCGGCGATCGGTCGGCAACGTTGCTACCGGTGGAACTTCCCCTCGACGCAGGGGGGGAGCAGCGACTTCTATCTTCCTTGGAAAGCTTGGCAAACCGGCCGACGGGGGCCGATCGGCAGATTGTCGTCCTCGAGTTTCGGCGAGCCGTTTCGACATCGGCCGCGGGAGGAGAGGAGACCGTCTTGGGGCGTGGAACGCCCTTCGAGCGCGCGCTGTCGGTCGCGCGGTGGTTGGCGGGGCCGCGCGGTGCTCGTCTTCAAACGGTTGCATTTCTTCCCGAGTCCATCGCTGGACACGCGGTATTGATTGCTTTGGGATGTGAGGAGATTGCCATGCCTTTAGACGCCGAGTTCGGGCAAGCGGGAATCGAGGAGGTCACGCTCGACGCGACGGTTCGGCAAGCCTATCTCGACATCGCAAGCCGTCGCGGCAACGTCCTTCCGGCCGCAGCAGTCCTCTCCATGCTCGACCCGAGCGAGCCCCTGACTCGCATCGACCATGTCGATGGAAAGATCGAATACGTCACCGCCTCGCAACTCGCAGAACGCGAGCGGAAAGCGGGTGAATGGAAAGAGGAGCAGTTGGTTCCGAACAATCAACTTGGATGGTTCCGGGGCCAAGAGCTTCGGAGTTGGCGGTGGATCGCTTACGCGGCCAGCGATCGCGAGCAATTGGCTAGCGCCCTGCGATTGACAAAGCCGCCGATCGAGCAGCCGACGTTTGACGGCCCGCGCGTGGTGGTCCGAACGCAGTTGTCTGGCATTCTCAGCCCTCGCCACGTGGATCGCATGTTGCGAGCTCTGGAGCAGGGGCTGGCCGATGGCAAAGCGAACCTCGTATTGATCGAACTCGATACCCCAGGAGGCAGCTTGGTCGAGAGCCTGCGGTTGGCGCATTACTTGGCGGAGATACCTGCGACCAAGGCGGAGGTGGTCTGTTACATCCGGAATGCGGCGCGCGGGGATGCAGCGTTGGTCGCTCTCGCGTGCGATGCGTTGTTCATGCATCCCAACGCAGTGCTGGGCGGTCCGGGAGAAGCTTCGATTTCCCCCGAGCAATGTTTGGAGCAGCGGCCATCGATCGAATCGCTGGCCCGTTCGAGCGGTCGGAGTGTCGGCGAGCTTCTCGGCTGCCTTTCCAACGAGATTCCCATTTTCGAGTACACCGCATTCGATGGCCGTTCGCAATGGAATAGCCCTGAATGGTTAGTGGACGATCCGCAGGTGGCGCAATGGACCCAAGGAGCTCCGGTATCGTTTGAAGGTGGATTGACGTTCGATGAAGCCCGCGAGTTGCGATTGGTGGTTGATAGCCCTGAGTCGATCGAATTGGTAGGAAGCCGATATGGAGTCGAGACGCTTCCAGTGCCGCTCAAGACCAATGCGACGGAGCAGTTCATCGATTGGTTGGCGAGCCAGCTGTGGATTTCCTTTTTGCTATTCACCATCGGCATTACGGCATTGAGCGCCGAGTTGAGTTCACCTGGAGTGGGATTCCCAGGTATTCTCGCAGCGATCTGTTTTGGACTTTTCTTTTGGCTTCGGTTTTTGGATGGGACCGTCGAGTGGCTGGAAGTGATGTTGATCCTTGGCGGGATCGCTTGTTTGCTGGTCGAGATTTTTTTACTGCCCGGATTCGGTGTCTTCGGAGTCACCGGGCTCGGGATGTTGGCCATCGGTTTGGTCCTGGCCGGACAAACGTTTGTGTGGCCGACCAATGACTACCAACGCGGTCGGTTGGTGCAAGGCTTCGGTCAGATCGGTCTGGTTACCTTTTCCCTGTTGGCTCTAGGCATTCTCTTTCGAAAGCAGATTGCGAACTCCCCCTTTGTTCGATGGATGGTGTTGCCCCCTCCTGCAAGGGATGTCGATCGAGAGAAAAAGCAAGAGGTCGAAGCGGAAGTCCGCGCCTTCGTCGGTTGGAAAGGAATGACCACCACGCGATGCAATCCTCATGGAAGGGCAATGGTTGGCGATCGGATGTGGAACGTTGTTTGCGAAGAAGGTTGGATCGACGAGGATACGGAAGTGGTCGTCGTTGCTGCCAAGGATCAGCAGCTCGTGGTTCGCAAGAACGGATAGCGTCCGAAGACGAATCGTTCCCATGTCAAAAGCTTGACTGGCAGCGCGTTAAAAACTTTATGCCAACTTTTAACATTGGGAATGCTGTCCATCGGGGCACTCCACTGTGTATCCTGTTGGGGGTTATCCTGTTTGGGATTCCTCACTTAAACCAGGACCATTCCTTATGAAACGTATACGAGCAGCCAGCTTCATCGCATCCCTTTCCCTCGCGGGCCTCAGCTCAATCGCAACCGATGGAGTTGGACAGGAAAAAACAGCTCCACCTGCCAAACCGCAACAAGCGGCGGTGACCGCACAAATCGATATCGAAGACGCCCCCGCCGCCAAGAAAGAAGGGAAGTGGATTCCGCTCCTTGAGAAGGATTCTCTCGAAGGATGGGAAGCAACAAACTTCGGTGGTGAAGGAGCGGTCGAGATCAAGGATGGTGTGTTGACGTTGGGCCGAGGTGATCCCCTCACGGGCGTCCACACCAAGAAAAAGGACTTGCCAACCGATCGATATGAGATGCGATGGAAGGCACGGCGAACAGATGGAACCG
The DNA here is from genome assembly GCF_052161625.1 of Brakhagea slesvicensis. Taxonomy (GTDB): domain Bacteria; phylum Planctomycetota; class Planctomycetia; order Pirellulales; family Pirellulaceae; genus JBKCUI01. The sequence goes on along the minus strand of NZ_CP197412.1, from coordinate 2,179,206 downwards.
ACTTCTTTGCTGGCGTCACCTTTCCCGTCGGCAAGGAGCATTGCTCGTTTATCTGCGGTGGTTGGGGAGGTGGATTGGTTGGGATCAGTAGCATCAATGGAAACGATGCCTCGGAGAACGAGTCCTCCAGCTTCCGAGATTTTAAGAACGGGAAGTGGTATTCCTTTCGCATCCGAGTGGAAAACAAAGTCTTGAAGGCATGGATCGACGAGGAAGAGGTCGTGAGCGTGGATCGCGAAGGAAAGAGTTTCTCCGTTCGCGCCGAAGTGATGTCCTCGCGCCCGTTGGGTTACTGCGCCTTTCAGTCGGTGACCGAAGTGAAAGAATGGGAATACCGCGTCCTGGACTAGATGCAGGCACGCGTCACCCAGCTGTTTTATCCTACAGTTTTAGCCGACAGTATCAGCTGACACCAGCAACCGGAACGCGCTCTCGTCCGGTTCTCTTGGATCCGACAGGAGTGATGGAATGATCTTGACATCGTTCGGTCAGATTTGGATGGTGGTGCTCGCAAGTTAGCTAAGTGGACGATTGGTGGTTATTCGTTGTGAATTGACGTCGGGCCTTTGTAGCTTGATTTCCGAGGATATTGCAGATGGCAATTCACCGAACAGCATGGATCGATACCGCCGCCACTCTTCACGAGTCTGTGGAGGTAGGGCCGAACGTCGTCATTGATGGTCCTGTCAAAATTGGAGCGAATTGTCGATTAGGTCCTTCGGCGGTCGTTCTCGGAGAGACCGAGATTGGCGAAGGCTGCCTGATTCATTCCCACGCGGTGATTGGCGATGTGCCGCAGGATCAAAAGTTCGGGGCGAGTTCTACACGATGTTTGATCGGGAATCGCTGCGTCATCCGAGAGGGAGTCACGATTCATCGGGCTTCGATTGCTGGAGGCGCGACCGTGGTCGGAGACCAATGTTACCTCATGACGAACTCCCACGTCGCACACGATTGTGTCTTGGAAGAGGGAGTCACCCTCGTGAGTGGGGCGCTCCTGGGCGGGCATGTGCATGTCGGCAAGCGGGCGATCATCGCGGGCAATTCAGGCGTACATCAGCACGTTCGGATCGGTGAATTGGCGATGGTTGCTGCGGTCGCCATGATTAGTCAAGACGTTGCACCGTTCACGCTCACGAACCACGCTGGGGAGATTGTTGGACTCAACAATATCGGTCTTATGCGAGCTGGATTCACCCCGGCGGAAAGGTTGGAGCTCAAGTCGTTGTTCAAGCTTATCTACCGATCGGACATGCCACGAACGCAGGCCCTCGAGATTGCCACCGAACTTGCAACCTTCGAGTCGGCAAATCGGTTTCTCGATTTCTTTGCAGCCGAATCCCATCGAGGAATTCGCCGACTTCGGGTTGTCGGTAGCCGTGCTGCTTAGGTTTTTCCTTCGCCGATAACAGGCAATGGTTGATTGGAGAGTTGCGAAAGCTCCTGTAGGACGCTGGCAGCTTTCCCCGAATCGATCGCTTGCTGCGCTTTGGCCACGCCGTCGACCAGAGAGTGCGTATGCTCGCTTACCCAGAGAGTCGCCGCCGTATTGGCGACGACGATATCGCGTTTGGGACCTTTCTCTCCGTTGAGGATTCCCCGAATCGCATCAGCGCTTTCTTTGGGGCCATCGACAATCAGATCGTCGACGCGGATTGGGGCAAGCCCGAACGACTGCGGAGTCCAAGTCGTTTGGGTCAGCATTCCGTAAGCAATATGTTGCACCTGAGTCGGCGCGCTGAGGGTGACTTCGTCCATTCCGTCTTCCCCTCGAACGACGATGGCGGCTCGAACGGGAAGTTGCAGGAGAGCGGCAGCGATCTTGGTCTGCAGATCTTCTTTGCCGACACCGATGATTTGGAACGGGGCGCTAGCGGGATTGCAGAGGGGGCCCAAATAATTGAACAAGGTGGGGACGCCGAGCGATTTGCGAACTTCCGATACATGTTTCATCGCTGGATGGAGTTTGGGAGCGAAGCAGAAGCAGAGGCCGAGCGACTCCAAGCATCGTTCCACTGTTTCTCGCGCAGCATCGATATGGACTCCGAGTTCGCTGAGCACATCGGCCGATCCCGTCGCACTGGTGATCTTGCGGTTGCCGTGTTTGGCGATCGATGCCCCTGCAGCAGCCGCGACGATCGCTGTGGCAGTCGAGATATTGAAGGTCCGAGCCCCATCGCCGCCGGTGCCGCAGGTATCGACCAAATCCGTGCGTTGAGTTCGGATCGGGGTCATCATCATCCGCATGGCGCGCGCGGCTCCGACCAACTCGCTGACCGCTTCCCCTTTCTCCCGCAGAGCCAGGAGCAATTGGCGAATGAGATCGTCCTCGACACGGCCGGCCAGCATCCAAGTAATCGCGAGTTGCATCTGATCCGCGGTCAAATCCGACTTTCTGCGAACGATTTCCAAGTAATCTTCGAGCATTGATGGGATGCAGGTAAGAGAATCGGCTAGTAACTGACGGCTAAGTCACGTAAAACATTAGGTTTGCGTAACGGTACGAGTTGAATTCCTCGAACGGTTTTTGTCCAGCATGGCAAGAAAAGTAATCATCGATTGTGATCCAGGGATCGACGACGCCGTCGCGCTCATCATGGCCCTGTGCGACCCTCGTCTGGAGGTGGTCGCGATCACGACTTGCGGCGGGACCGTCGAATCCGATCGTTGCACGCAGAATGTGTTAGGGCTCCTTGAACGGCTGGATCCTCCTCGGCTACCCCGTGTGGGAGGAGGGACAGATCCCGAGGATGCTCCTGTGTCGGACAATCGATTTCTTCACGGTGAAGATGGCGTGGGAAACGTAGGGTTCTCTCCCGTCCAGCGACAGCACTTGATGCACAGCGAAAAGCTGATCGCGGATCGAATCAAAGCCGACCCTGAGAATGTCAGCGTGCTTTGCCTTGGCCCCCTCACCGGTTTGGCCCGCGCCTTCGCGCGAGACCCCTCCATCGTCGAGCAGGTCGACAAGGTCATCATGGTGGGTGGAGCGACCAATGGCATCGGCGATGTCACGGCCGCAGCTGAATTCAATATGCACTTCGATCCGACCAGCGCATCGACCATTTTCCGCTCGCCGACAACGAAGACCTTGATCCCACTCGAGATCGCACATCAAGTCACTTTCGATTTCAATCTCCTGGATTGTCTGCCTCCCAAGTACACTCGGGCAGGCGGGATGCTGCATGCGATGATTCCGCACTTGTTCCGAAGCTATCGTCAACATCGAGCCCAAGAGACGATCGCGCTCAATGCTGTGCTCGGAGTCGCCTATCTGGTTGAGCCCATGCTATTCGGTTCGGAAGAGTACTCGGTCGAAGTCGAGGAGCTGGGGGAACTGACACGCGGGGCGACGATCATCGACCGGCGTCCTTACGCGAACAAGCATCGTGGGATGGAGGTCATTACCAAGGTGGATGTCGAGGCGGTGAAGGATTGCGTGATCAACGGATTGAAATTCGCTGGTCAATGCACAGGAGGCGATTGACGTGACGCGATCGCGGATCGGTCCTTTGGCATTGGAGGCACCGCTGGGGGGCCCGAACAGCCATATCTATCGCGCGATCCACGTGCAGCAGCGTTCGCAAGTGGCCGTTCGCGTCTTCTCCATGCCCATGGGCATGACGCCGGAGAGCAAGCAGGAGTTTGCTGCCAACCTCGACAAAATCAAAGCGCTCAAACATCCAGGGATCGTCCGTTGTTACGGAGGCGGGTTCGACGCCAAAGACGCGTATCTGGTCTACGAATTGGTCGAAGGGGAATCGCTCGATCAAGCGTTGGAGCGGCGTGATCGATTGCCATGGGAAACCGTTCTCGATTACGGACTGCAGCTTTGCGAAGCCCTTCAAAGAGCCCACGAGGCAGGTTGGATCCACGGACGTATCCGTCCCGATAAAGTACTCCTGACCCTCGGCGGAGAGGTCGCCAAACTGAATGAAGTGTGGGAGGGACCGGCCGCGACCCACCCCCCTAGCCCCGAGGACTTGACCTACCAATCCCCCGAACAAGTCGAGGGGAAAGGAAAGCTCGAGGTCGCTTGCGATTTGTATTCCCTCGGTGCAACCCTTTATCATGCGCTCACCGGCAGGCCCCCGTTCACGGGCGCGAACGCCGGGATGGTTCGGCAAGCGGTCTTGGTGCAAGAAGTGGAACCGGTGGCCGCCCAAGTTTTCGATTGCCCGGTCTGGCTCAGCGCCATCGTCGAGCAATTGATGAACAAAGACCCCCTCAAGCGCCCCTATTCCGCAACAGCCGCGTCGCTCGCTCTTCGCGAAGCCCAGAAAAGGGCAGCATCTGGGGCCGGTGTGGTGCAACATGCTGTTTCAGGCTTCAGCCCGCTGCAAATGAACGTCGACAAAGACGAAGCGGAAAAGGTCCTGGGACGCAAGAAGAAGAAAAAGCGCACGCGGCGCGACGACGAATACGACGATTCTCCGGCGTTGCTTGAAAGACCGCTGGTCCTCTTTGGAATCTTGCTCGTCATCGTTGCTGCCATCGGTTACTTCCTCATGCCCCTCAGCGAGAAAACGCTTCGCTATCGCGCCGAACTCTTCCTCGCGCAAGAAGACGTGGGTTCTCTCAACGAAGCTCGCGATCGATACTTGATACCGTTGATCGAACGGTTTCCAGACAGCGAGTCGGCGACTTGGGCTGAAGAGAGGTTGATCGAAATCGAAATGGTCAACGCAGAGCAAAAGATGCAAAGCAATCGAAGGTTCGGACGGGAACCATCGAGCGAAGGAGAACGCAAATTTGTCGAGGCAAATCGATTCGAACAATTCGGGGATCGAGTCACCGCGCTCGACAAATACAAGGCGATCGTCAGTCTTCTCAAGAACGAGGAGAAAGAACGCCCCTTTGTAAACCTGGCAAGACGACAGATTGACAAGATCGAAAGCAGTCCACCCGATGCTGACGAACTCCGCCGTTTCCTACAAGAGAAACTCAACGAAGCGGACAAGCAATACGGCAACGGGGATCTGCTGAGTGCCAAGCAGACTTGGGAAGGAATCGTCAGTTTGTACAACGGAAACAAAGAAATGCTTTCCCTCGTCGAACGTGCCCAAGGGCGGCTGGAGAAGCTAAAGGATTAGCTTCACGCGAACAGATTTCTATTCCTCCTCGTTGGGATGATACCTCTATGTTGTTCAACCTGAGTCGACGCTCCGAGCGAAAGCCAGCGATCTATCGACTTCTCATGCTAGCGCTCCTGGTCGGTTGGATCGGGTGCGCTCCCAACTCCGCGTCGAAGAATCCCAGCGATCCGAACTCCGATAAGACCGAAGAGAACACCGGTGCAGCGACTGGTTCCGGGGAGAAGAAGGGGATCGAGGACGCATCGGTGCCTGGAGACGGATCGAGTTCCGCAACCCCCAGCCAAGCCGGTTCCTCCGCTGGGCCGTCCGCCGCTGGTCCGTCCGCCGCGCCGTCGGTTCCCCCCTCGGCCGACTCCGCTGCGTTGAAGCGTTTGATCGAGCAGTGCATCGCGACCTACCAAACGTTGAAGTCCTATGAAGACGAAGGAGTGCTGCAGCTTTCCATTCCTTATCCAGACAAACCGCTTGTTCAGACAAGGCCTCTCGCCGTAGCTTTCGAACGACCAAGGAAGCTTGCGCTCCGGACGCCGCAGTTGCGATCGAGTTGGAAACCGCAAACGTTTGAGTCCATCGCTGGCGACGACGACTTCAAGCCGTTTGAGAATCAGCGCGTCGTTCGCCCCCTGCCCGATCGCGTTACTTGGAGTTGGTTGCTCGACGATCATTTAGGAGTCCTCCTCAATCGGAGAGCTTGGGGAATCCCTATCACGATCGAATTGCTTCTCGCGGGAACTCCTCTGCAGGATTGGCTGGATCAAGGCGAGTTTCGAAAGCTGGAGGACGACACGTTCGACAGCGTCCTATGCACACGAATCGAAGTCCTCTTGGAGAAAAGACCCTTCGTGCTTTGGATCGATGGGAAAAGGAACCTGATCCTTCGCGTGGAGATGCCGATCGAAACGGTCTTTCCCCTTCCCCAGCCGCTCCCGGAGAATCTGGATCGATCCAAGTGCCAATTTACGATCGATTTGGTGAATGCGCGGATCAACCATGCGATCGATTGGAGCGGGTGGGCATTGCCCGAAAGCAACTCCGATTTGCTCGTGCGTCGATTCGTCGATCCACCCCTGCGCAATATCCCGAAGGAGCTTGGTACCAAACCCAAACCGGTATTGCTCCGAGGTCCGGCCAACCAAGATGTTTTGGACACGTCTGCGAGGGCCAAAAGGATAACGGTATTGCATTGGATCGATGACAGTGAGACCAGCCGCGCGTTTATCGATAACGTCTATCAGTTTCAAAAGAGTCTTCAAGAGCGAGGGCTCGCTGCATTCTGCGAAATCTGCTTGATATCCGATAAACCAGCGGATCGGATGGCGGTGACGATGAAATCGTGGAATTGCGATCTGCCTATCGCGATCGAGAGCAACGGGGAGTTGGGCGGGCAATGCGGAGTCACGAATTACTTGACCAGCGTGATCCTCGGACCGGATGGGTCGATCCAATCGATCGACCCAGTCACCGATTTCGGAATGTTGCTCAGCAAGGTTCAATCCGTCCAGGAGGGAGAGGATCTGGCGAAGCGATTCTTGAAAGTCGCCGTGGATGATGAGGCGCGGTATGCCTCCCGGCTGCATCGCAATGTGTTAGACAAAGAGCAAATCGGCAGGATGAAGCCCGAGCATCAAGAGATCGCTCCCTTCCCCTTGAGCTTTCACAATATCGCGCTTGATTGGCGCACTGCATTAGAACATCCGACCGTTTCGGCAGCGGGTGAATGGTTTCCCAATCAATCGATCTCCTCGTATCTGCGAGCGGAATCCTTGTTCGAAAAACCGGACAACGCATACCGACTCGCTACCTTGCTAGATGACCAAGGAAAGATTTGGAGCGTCGATCAAGCTGGAAAGAAGACGATGATTTCGAGCGTTTCGATTGCGCAGGCGACGGATGCCAAACGAATCCACGTCCTGACCGATCCGTGGACCCATCATTACGTCGCGATCATCCCCGAGGGCTTGCCCCGATTCTGGTATTGTGTTTCGCCGGTCAGTTCGACGCCCAGCTGGACTCCGACCGATGCGGCACAGATCCCGTTGGATGCTGGAGAGTCGGCCATCGGAGCCGCTTGGGCGTGCAAAGAGGGGGTACCGATTTTGTGCATCATCACCGACCGTCAACGCTTCTTGCAACTCAATCCTGCCACGACGAAGCTCGACATCTCCCGCTCGACATCCAGTTCCTCAACCTCATCGATCGTCGGTGTTGTTCCCAAGGTCGATGCGAAGGGGATTTTCGAATCCTGGAAGACGACTTGGTCCGATCGCGCGGTCCAAGACATTCCGACCCTTTCCCAGGCACCCGATTCGGGTGCGGGTGCGATCGCGGGAGTGGAGACCGATGAGTTGGCGTTCATCCCGGAAGTTGGGAACTGGGTCTGGGGTAAGGGGGCTGCCGAGTCCTATTTGGTGGGGTTGGAGAAAATGCTGAGCGGCGAGACCGGAGCGGTATTGATGAACCGACAGTATCAGCCATTGTTTCGACAAGTTCTTTCGGTTCGTCCTGAACAATGCAAACTCCTCGCCGCGACGCAGACGAGCCAAAGCAAATTCTACTGGCTCGCGACCGCCCCCAATCGCGTGTTGCATCTTCAATCGGTCGATGCCATTCCCGACCAGATGTCGTTTGGAAAAAGAGTCTATGGCGCGACTCTTTTAGCCGATGGCCAGAAGCTGCGAATGGTCGTGGTCTTAGAGGATGAGGTCAGTTGTTGGACGTTGGAGGAGATCGACGCAAAACCATGATCGAACCGAGACGGTATGAAGAAGAGGATCCACACGCGATTTTCGTCTATGGCACCTTGAAGCGGGAGCAACTGCGTGGGAGTCTTTGGCCTCGACCCGCGATTTCCATCACCCCCGCCATTGCCGTTGGAACGCTCTATGATTTGGGGTCTTATCCGGGCTTGGTGGAGGGAGACAATTTGGTATTGGGGGAAGTCTGGCGATTCCATCCCGAGGATCTGCAGGAGACGTTGGTGGTGCTCGATCGAATCGAAGGGTTCGATCCGGTCAAGAACACAGGGGAATACGTTCGGCGAGTGATCCAGGTCGAGACCCTCGCAGACCTTGCCCCTTCCGATGCGGTTTGCGAACCCCCGTCCCAATCCTTGGCGACCTGGACCTACTTCTACAATGAACCACATCGACTCGCATCCGCCAGACGGATGGAGGTCTGGATGGAAGCGGGAGGGTACTGGGTCTGCCAATGGCCCGATCCGATGTGCAAGGTCCCTCGCAGTTTTGCCGAAGAGTGAAGGAATCGAGCTAGGACTGCAAGGTGCCGAACCAGTACAATACAAACGAGTGAAATGATGACCACGGCTTCGTCCCCCCCCGCTCGATCGAACCATCGAATTGCTAGAGATAGACCCACCATGCAACGATCCTTCCGAACCATTTCTGAAGCAGTCACGACTCGTCCGATTGCACGCGCGCGATTCGCGGCCCTCCTAGCAATTGGCCTTTGGTTCCAACCGACCTCGCTGATTCCTTCCCACGCGACCGCGATCGGCCAAGATGCCGAAGCGAAAAAGCCACCGCAAGTCGTCATTCCCGAGCAGAAGCCGGGGGAGGTGGATTTTGACAAAGCCATCCAGCTTCGTCTTAACGTTCAAACTTTGGAACAATTGAACGAAGTCATCGAACTGACCGACTCGGCTCTCAAAAAGGGATTGAGCGCCGGGAGCGAAGAATCGGCCAAGGTCTTCCTGGCATCCGCTTACAAGCAACGCGTTGAAATTTCGATGCGTCAATTGATGCAGGGGCCACGCAATCGCGCGACCGTAAGCAAATTGCTCGGCGAACTCCTCGACGATCTAACCACGTCCATCGAGCTGGATCCCGGGTTGGTGGAATCGTATTTGATCAAAGTCGCAATCCTTCGCGATCGACAAGAATTTGGTGAAGCGCTGGACGTGATCAACGCTGGGATCGCCGAATTGGAGCCCCGTCTAGAACGGAATGCAAAGAGCGCAGCGTTTCGCGAGAATCTCGCCAAACTCTATATCACCCGCGCAACCCTTCAGGATGAGCCGGCATCGCAAGTCGCCGATATGGAAAAGGCAGTCGAGACCAACCCGGCCGACCCGAACATCGTCAAACAACTCCTTGCACTTTTGGAAAGTCAACAGAAGTTCGATAAACTCCTGGCCGTTCTCGATATGGCTTTGGAGTACAACCCCGATACTCTGGATTTATTGCTAAGCAAGATCACCGTCCTGCTGCGTCTGGACAAGTCCGAGGAGGCGATGGCATTCAGCACGCTGTCCATCGACCAGAGCACCAACGATGAAGTGAAAGCGGGATTGCTTCGACAGCGTTCGCTACTCCATCAAATCGCTGGAAATAAGGAGCTCGCCAAAGCGGATCTCGACGCCTCCCTGGAACTCGCCAAAGACAATATCCCGTCGATGCTCCTTCGGGCGAGATTGTCGGTCGAGATGGACAACATGGAGGAGGCCAAAAAGGATATCCAAACGATCTTGGACCTCGACGAACAGAATGCAGATGCGATATTGCTTCGCGCGGACATCGCTTCGGCGAGTGAAGAGTTTGACGCTGCGATTACCGACTACCGCTCCTTGATCGCGCGGGTTCCTGCCGGGACTCCACAACGCGAAGAGCTGCTGATGAAGCTGGGCCTCGTCTTTTGGCAAAGCAATCGGCATAGCCAAGCCCTTCGCATTCTGGACCAAGTCATTCAGGCCAACGATGCCAACTGGCAAGCCCATCGTTTGCAAGGCGAGATTTTGCTGAGCCAAGGGGAACATGCAGACGCCGTGGTCGCCTACGAAAAGGCCCTTAATTTGATGCCCGAGGCGGTGAATAGCGAGATTCGTTCGTCTCTCCTCAACAACTTGTCATGGCTGCTCGCAACCAGCCCTCTCGACGACGTCCGCGATGGGAGCCGTGCTCTGGAACTGGGCCTTCAAGCCTGCGAGCTTACCCAGTACAGCCAAGCCCACATCCTCAGCACCCTCGCTGCAGCTTATGCCGAGCAAGCCAACTTTGAAAAGGCGATCGAGTTCTCCGAGAAAGCGGTCGAGCTTGGCCGCAAAGATGGAAACGAACAGCTCGAGCAATTGGAGGAAGAGCTGAAGAGCTATCGCGATAAGAAGCCTTGGCGAGAGAAGCAGGAAGCCAAGCCGGAAGTGAAGCCAGACGCGAAGCCAAAGGCTGCGATTCCACTCCCATCGGGAACGGGAACTTGATCGAACTGGCCCAAGTGCTCCCTCCGAGCGAGCACGAGTTGTTCCATGGCGCTCGACAAAACTACCCGTCGCGCGCTATCCGAATTCGCGATGACCGAATTGAGACGGGGCTACCGTTCGAGACCGAACAAGTCCCTTGGTATGCACGTGGCCGATGGCTCAGCGATTTCCAGGTCCGACCCGCGACTTTCTTAAACTACGGCATCGCGGACTATTACATCCAGGACGCAGGCTCCTTTCTGCCCATCGCGCTGCTCGATCCCAAACCAGGCGAATGGATTCTCGATCTCTGCGCCGCACCGGGTGGGAAAGCATCCGCGATTCTCGAGGCCATGCAGGGAAGCGGCCTGCTCGTCGCCAACGAAACGATACGGGGTAGATTGGATTCTCTCCAGTACATGCTCGCGAGAACGGGGCATGCCAACTACGTCGTTTCCAATCAAGATCCCGAGGATCTGTCGCAGGCCTTGTCCGGGCGATTCGATGCCATCCTCGTCGACGCTCCTTGCAGCGGACAGATGCTGGTCGCGCGCGATAAGCGTGATGAAAACGCTTGGTCGCAAAAGCAAGTCCTTCATAGTGCGAAGCGGCAAAACCGGATCCTCGATGCCGCCGTGCGGATGTTGAAACCGGGAGGAAGGCTGGTCTACTCGACATGCACCTTCGCCGTCGAGGAAGACGAAGACCAGCTTTCACGACTGACAACAACCTGGCCAGGAAGATTCGAGCCGCTCGAATCGGTAGGCCTGACCCCATGGCAATCTCCCCTGGCGAAGGGATGTTATCGGCTATGGCCGCATCGCGATCGATGCGCGGGAGGTTTCGCCGGCGGTCTGGTGTTGAAGGATTCCGCGACCGACTGGGAAGAGGGTGGCAACGGCGAACGCAAGCGAGTTGCCAAAGGAAAGGGACTCCGAGGGCATCCCAAAGAAGAGCGCGACGTCCTCCAAACCATCGCACCCATGGGAGACCTGTCGAGCGATTTGGAATTACGGCTCTGGAGCGGCGAACTATCCGCGGCCTCTTCGGATGTTTGGCGACTGCTAGACCGCTTTCATTGGTTGGGTGCCCCGATGACCGCCGCGTATCGAAAAGGAACGCGTTGGCTCCCCTCCCATGCCTTGGCCATGTTGCGCCCCACGTGGTTCCAACCCAAGCGATCGGTCGAATTGGATTCGGACCGGGCAAGCGTTTATCTGCGAGGGGAAGTCGTCGCGCTACGAGGGGAGTCGCCAGACCTTGGGATTGGAGTTCGGTCCGCCGAGGAACCTGGGGAGGCGGAAGGAGACGGTTGGCATGTCGCGCGGTGGCGGAATTGCCCGATGGGATGGGCGAAAGGCGTCAGCAATCGATGGAATAATCATTTGCCCGCGTGGGCGGTGATGAACTCGATCGAGGATCGCACGTAGTTCACGACGAAGATTTCCACCGGATCGTTGACGGCCCTTTCCCAGACGAATAGAGTGGAGAGGAGTCGAATCGGATTCTTCAAGGGCATTGTTTGTGTTTTCAAACCGCATTCTAACGATCTTGGTCCTCCTGATTTATGGAGTACCCGCTGCGATGGGGCCGCATTGGCACCATCACGATCGTTCTTGCCAGCACGTCGATGCGCCAGGCGCTACCAACGCTTGTTCGCAGTCGGATTCCCACGGAACGTGCCACGAAGATTCCGATAGCTCTGTCAAAGCGACCGCGAACCATTGCTGCTGCCATCGCGAATCCCCCTACCGAAAAGGGGTGGTGACTCAGGAACATCGATCCGATAACTCCCATTCGTCGCAATCCGTTTCCGAGGGAACTGGCAGTGCCGATGGATGGTCAGGGGCACCGGAGGATTGTGGGCTCTGCGCGATCTGTTTGCATCAAGCACAAAGCCCATTCGCGGGAGCGTCTATCGCATTGGATGGCGTCGCGTATCCTGTTTTCACCATCGATTCGCGCGCGGACTCCGCCGATTGTCTCGCCCCTTCTTTACTTCGAGCTCGCGCCCCACCCGCTATCGCCACCTGCTCTTAGGTCGCGCGAATCGCTTCTCGATATTTCTGCCTCCATGAGTCCTTCACTGGATTGTGCTTCGTCAAAGTACAAACCATTTCAGTGACACGCATGGGAGACACTCGCTTCGGCCGCTAGGGCATCGACCTCTGGACCTTTCAGATCGATTGTTACTTCTAACGCTAAGGTTCTTCGACCAAGGTTGGTACGAAGCGGCCGATGCGGAACCGGGTGAATCGCGATGCGTGCGAGCAAACTGGGTGGCTGGGATTGGTCCCGTTGGGCAAACTACGACTTCTGCCCCGGGTTGAACCGCTACGTGTACTGGTTAAAGGAGCCTGTGGGTTGGTTTGTTCTCGCAACCCTATGCAGCCTCCTCGTCGGAGCATTTTTGAGCCCGCTCGGATGGACGGTCGCGATGGGGCTCGTCGCGGTTTTGATTCTAGGACTTGGATTTCCCTGGATCGCAACTCGATCGATTCGCTGTGAATTAGCACCCCACTGCACCGAAGTTTACGAAGGGGATGCAAGCACTCTGATTGTGAAGATTGCCAATAGGCTTCCGTTTCCCATCATGGGGCTGACGATCGAAGGCTGGGATACAGACGAGGATGCAGTCGGAGGGGCCGCACCATCGAGTAACGGTGTCGGACTAGCTCGCGTTCCTGCCTGGAGCAAAGCGTCGTATCGATTGCCTTACAAACCGGAGTATCGAGGGAGATATCCGAAGGGAACGCCTCGAGTTGCATGCTCATTCCCCTTTGGGATTTGGACGGCTCGAAGAGAAATCGAAGCGGTACAGCCCGTGACCGTTTGGCCGATGGCGATTCCCGTTCAAGGGGATGTGGAGATATCCGGTGACAAGCGTGCGGACTCCGGTTTCGGTCAACGGATCAGTACGTCCGGCGACTTTTTGGGGGTTCGCGACTTTCGACATGGAGATTCGCTTAAAAGCATTCACTGGGTTCAATCCGCTCGCATGGATCAATGGATCGTATGCGAACGAGGGGGGCCCCAGCGAGAAACGTTGGAACTGCGGCTCGAGACGGGCCCATCGCTCGGTCACCAAGAGGATCAGCGTGAGAATCTGGCTTGGCGGGTTCGCATCGCGGCCAGTCTAGTCGATGTCTTGGTCGCCCATCATGTTCCCTTTCGATTGTGGATCGATGGGGTGCAACGGTCCGTCGCTACGGGTGCTCACGCTCGAGTATGCTGCTTCGACCTCCTGGCGGAGATCCCTTTGGATGGCGGGAATGCGAAAGAAGGGGCGAGAGCATGCAATTCACGACGGCCTTCCTCTGCGAGTCGATGGATCATTTCGGCTCTCGGCGAGGACGGTCTGCCTCTCGATGCGCACCAAGTCCATGTACGAGTGGAACAAGGAGGCGCTGGGATTCGTTCGGTCGATGCCATTCAATCGCGCTCGATCCATCTAGACGAAGACATCGCGTCGCAAGTGAACAACATGCTGATGGAGGTAAGTCGTGAATCTTGTTCAGCATGACCATCCCAGCCAGGAACATCCCAGCCGAGTACAGTATGTGCGACGCCGTCCAAAGGATCGAAACGAGGCTCAGGCAATTCAAGTGAAAGGGCGTCGGCCCAGCGTAGTGCTGATGGCTTCGATCGCGATTCTGATACTCGCTTTACGCCGCTCGGAATATGAGAGCCCATGGATCATGGTGCTCGAGTCGGTTCTAGGGGGAAGCCTGCTCGGCGCGGCCCTATGGACGCAACAGAGATTCGTAAAGCGCGAGTCGAGTGGGTTCGTTGTAACAGAACGGCGAACGGCTGCCACCCCATCGGGATCGTACGGTAAAGGAACTGCGCTGCTCGTGGCCGCTGCCATCGCGATGCCATGGGTAGTCGATCCATTCGCCCGCGGTCTCGGCTATGGCAACGGATTTGAGATCGTGATGTTGAGCAGTTTGCTGTGGGGCGCGGTGGCTTGCAGTTTGCTGGCGAGGACAACCCGTACCCTTGGGCTCTCGGTCATTTGCAGCGGGTTTTTAACGTTGTTCACCACGTTTATCTCCGACTCTCTCTCGACGACTTGGTTCGCCTACGCGTGGGGAGCGGTTTGTTTGTGGTGGTTGGTCTCGAACCATTGGGAGAAAGTGGAACAGAATGCAGCCTATGACATCCAGTCAGGCTGGGGGCAGCGATTGGCATTTCTTTCCGTGGGGTGCATCGCCTTCGGAGCGGGTGCGTTCTTGGTCGCCGATCGCATTCCGGTCCTTCGCAAGCTGCGAGCGGAAATCATGCCCACCAGCGGCGGCACGAGCGGAAAGGACTCATCGGCCCAGCGCGGAGTCGGAAACGGGGATCAGCTGGTGGCGGCTCGCAGTCGCCCTTCTTCGTTTGGCGCCGTCGACACCGATTTGTTCTTAGATTCGGATAAGCCGAGTCTCTTTGATCTGTTCAGCGATGAGTTCGGCGAAGTCAAAAAGAAGGATCGGGTCGAACAGACGCAAGCCCTCAATCCGAAGGAGATTCAAGACCAAGAAGGGAATGTCTCGGAAGCCAACCAATCCCCGAAGGGTGGTGAGTTCAGTATCGAGCGCAATGTCCCCGACCAGCGACCTAGGACCGACGACATCGCCTCCAACGCATTGATGTTTTGGCAAGGGGCCGTGAACAGCCATCTGGCTGTGGAGCGATTGGATCGTTTCGATGGTGAAGTTTGGCGATCCAGTCTTCAACCCGAACGAAAGGGAGTTCGCGTCGAGCCCAAGGAAGTCGAGATCGATGGTCAGCTTTGGTTTGCACCCGGTACCAAGAGGATGGGAAGTTCCATCAGTCCATTCGTCGGGGCCGTTTCCGAATCGATCAAATTCACACGCTACAGCTCGCCCGTCATTCCGACTCGATCGGGAACGCAACTTTGGTGCATCGACGATATCACACGAGGAGACTTCTTTGACTACGGCATGGACGATTGCTTATCGATGCCGGGGCGACAGCATGTCCCAGACTATACGGTGGTTCGATTGATTCATAGTTGGATCGATATGGAACGTGTGGAAGACCTCCTCGAGAATTGTGCCCCCGGACGCTCGCATGCCTATGTTCCCGAGGAGTGCCAGTCGACGATCCATCGATTGGCCCATCGCTATGCGGCACGAAATCCTCGCGGATGGAGTCAGGTGCAAGGAGTTGTTCAAGGGGTTCGTGAAAATTTCCGTTTGGAGATTGGGACGGAGGAGAGGACCACCGCGAACGGTTCCTCGTCAGCGTTGGATCGGTTCTTGAAGAGTGGTCATGGACCAAGCTATCTGTTTGCGACCGCAACCGCATTGATGCTGGAGCATTTGGGGTATGAGACGCGATTGGTGACAGGGTTTTATGCTCGATCCAAAAATATTTTGGGGCCGGAACGCGATATTGCTATTTTGCCCAGCGATGTGCATGTGTGGCTCGAGATCCACGCGGGGCACGATTATTGGATTCCGCTGGAACCGACCCCCGGTTACCACGAGCCTTCGTACACGGCGAGCCTTCGGTATCGGCTTTATCAAGCCCGGTGGTGGATCGTTTGGGGCCTGTTGGCTTCCGGGGTCGTGGGTGCTTTGGTGTATGGGTTGCGAAGCGTCGTATTCGAGGCGGCCATTCTCGTTTTTTCACCGGTCCTTCTTTTGTTGCGTGATCGTGCTCGCATCGAGTGGATGGCCTGGCTGTTGGATACACGAGCCTCGTTGGCGGGGCATCCTCGACGCGTCGGAACAGTGCCGAAAGCCCATTTCCGAGCCTTGAGTTCGATGCGAGAGGACTTGGGGGGTGCGCTCCATCAGTTCTTTCGCGCATCGGATCGCATCTGCTTTGGCGGGGCATCGACGATGGATAGGGACGAGCGACTCGCCCTGCAAACGCTTTGGACACGGCTTACAACACGACGCATTCAAACTGCATTTCGCCAAACGATAGGATGATGAGGGGATGACGATCACCGATGGAACTGCTGTAGACACGAGCATCGCATTGTCCCGATTGCGGACGCGATTGAATCATGTCTTATTAGGCAAAGAAGAGAAAATCGAGCTCGTAATCGCGTGCTTGATCGCGGGCGGTCATTTGCTGCTGGACGATTTGCCTGGGTTAGGAAAGACGACGTTAGCAAAAGCGATCGCCGAATGTTTCGGGGCAAAGTTTGCTCGGATCCAATGCACGCCCGATTTGCTCCCGAGCGATGTGACGGGATTCAATCTCTTCAATCAGAAGACGCGAGAGTTCGAGTTCCATAGCGGGCCTGTCTTCTCCGATATTCTGCTGGCGGATGAGATCAATCGAACCACCCCGCGCACGCAGAGCTCGCTCTTCGAAGCTATGGCGGAGAGGCAAGTGACGATCGATGGTGTCTCACGATCGTTGTCCGAAACATTCTTTGTGATCGCCACGCAGAATCCGATCGATAGCCATGGTGCCTATCCGCTCCCCGAAGCGCAGCTCGATCGATTTGCAATGAAGCTGGAGATAGGCTACCCCGACCGAGCGGCTCAACTAGCGATCCTGAATCAATCCAAGAGTCGGGACCAAGCGTCGCCCGATAGTCCCTTGTCGATTCACACCCTCCGCGACCTGCAACGGGTTGTTGACCAATGCCGCATCACCACCGAGTTGCAAGAGTACCTCGTCACGTTGTGCGAAGCGACCCGGACGCATGAAGCCGTTCGGCTCGGTGTCAGTCCTCGTGGCATGTTGATCTGGCAGCAAGTCGCCAAGGCATGGGCTGTATTGCAAGGGAGGGACTTTGTGGTCCCCGATGATATTCAATCGGTCGCACACCCCGTTTTGGGCGTGCGTTTGATCACACGAGGTCAACCCGTCGCGTCGATCATCGATTCGATTCTTCAAGAGAGCAAGGTTCCAGACTACCGATGAATAACCAACTTTCCAGTTTGTTGATGAAGACGACAGCTTGCTGGGTCCCCTGGCTCTTCGCGATCTTGGTCGGGTGCGGCGGGGAGAAGGAATCGCTGCATGAGATGGAGCATGAGATTCCCGCCCACTGGCCAGCCGACTTCCACGATGCCATATCGAAGATGGAGCAGCGGATTGGGACTTTAAAATCGACGAATCGGTCGCCAGAGACCCTCATGGAATTGGTTGAGATTGTCGGATGGGTTCCGGAAATAGCCGGAGACACCGATTTGCCGGAGGAGTTGTGGGTTCCGATCTACCGGATATGCGAAACATTGCGACGGCATCTGGAAAAGAGCGATGTGGAGATCGCTGCCTACCAAGAGGACTTTGACCGTTTGTTTGGTCTGCTGAGAGACTCGCAGTTGGAATTGGACGCGAAGAAGCAAATGCCTGAAGCGGCCCCGCCGGCAGCCTCAGAACCAGAACCCACCCAATAACCATCCGCCGCATTGGGCGATGGCTGTGGTTATCAACGGAATTCGATCGGATAACGAGAAAGACTCAATCGCTTCTCAGCGAGGAAATAGAAATGGATGTAGTGCTAATCGGCGGGCTTGTTCGGGCGATTCAGGGGGTCGCAGCGGCATCGACCACCTTGGTTGTCGGGCTCTTTGTGGCGGCCTTGCTTCGCTACTATGTGGGCCCGGAGGGTACAAGGCGATTGTTTGGCGGGGATGGGTTGCGTTCGTTGGCTCAATCTTGGTTGATCGGCATGTTGTTGCCGGTTTGTTCGATCGGAGTGATACCGATCTTGCGAGAGATGAAGCGGATGGGGTTGCGTCCGGGTGCGATCACCGCTTTTGCGTTGTCCGCTCCGCTGTTCAATCCCCTTTCGTTGCTGTATGGGTTAACGCTTTCGAGGCCTTATGTCATTCTCGGGTTCGCGTTTGGTTCGCTTGCGGTGGTCACGGTTTTGGGGACGGTTTGGGATCGCTATACGACTTGGAAAAGTCCTCCGCTGAGTGAGTCCGATCTTCCCGTAGGCTTGGGGCGACTGGGCGCTTGCGCGATCCACATGGCGCGCGAGTTGTTTGGTCCGTCGGGGCTTTATGCGTTGATTGCCATTTCCGGTTTGTTTTTGTTGGGTGCGGTCTTGCCGCATGGTGCACTGCAAAGTTCGGTGGAGCAATTGGATCCCATGGCACCTTTGACGATGGCGATGGTTTCCATTCCGGTTTATGCGCCCCCGATGTTGACGATGAGTCAATTAGGGATGATGTTCGATCACGGCAATTCACCAGGTGCATCCTTTTGTTTGCTCTTGTTAGGGACTGGCATGAACTTCGCGACGCTGGTTTGGATTGGCAGGAATTACGGTTGGCGATCGACGGCGGTGTGGTTTGGTGTGTTGATGGTCGTGGTGGTGGGATGTGCGTATGCGATGGAGAGGCCATTGATTCCCCCGGGGGTCGAGCCGGCGGGGCATACGCATGCGTTTGATATTTACACCAACCCGCTCCATTCGGGGGAGCCGATAGGAATTGCGAGATTGCGAGAGGAGTTTCGCAAAACGATTGGATTGTTTGACGCGTTGGGGTTAGGGATTTTAGGGGCGATGGTCGTTGGAGGCTGGGTGGTAACGAAGCCGTGCAAGCCAGCTATCGATCGCTTTCTGGAGACGTTGCCCAGTCGGGTGCGGAGTCAGGCGCGAGGGGGTTTGGACCGCGATGTCCCCCCTGTGGTGGTGGGGATGACGGGTGTAGCCGGTTTGTTTGCGTTTAGCATTGTGGGGTGTTATGCGTACTATCCGGCGCCGGAGGAGGTATTGGAGGAGATGCGATTGGCGCGGGTAGAGTTGTTAAGTGGAGTTGCGAGCAAGGATTACGAGCGGGTGTTGCATTGGATTCCCATTTTGGAAGAGTGGTCTCGCAAGTTGGAGGTGGGATATGCGATGCGGCATTACGAGCTGCGCCCTTATCAGCGGATGCAAACCTATTTGCTTCGCAAGAAGCTGGAATTGCTGGAGCACGCGACGGAGCATCTGGTAGAGGTGTTGGAGAGCAAGCCAGGTGAGGAGCTTGATCCGTCGAAGATCGATCCGCAGGAGTTGGAAGAGCATCGCCAGGAGATCGACGCGCTGCGATTCGCGATCAGTCAGAATGGCGGCCGGTTAGTGAAAGCCTTCCGACAACCGGAACTGCCTTGAAGTGTCATCTGTTGGGAACAATAGATCGACATTGTCGAACGGTCGTCCTCCTTTGTCCTGAAAGGACTTGAGCCATTAGCCGGGGGTTGAGCGCTAGCGATACCCCCGGTGGCCTTCCCAAGGTGTGCGCATCCCGGCGGGATGCAAGACGGATCTGTAATCCCTTCGGGATAGAAGAGGGCGCGGGTGGCGCTGCGCTCAACCCCCGGCTACACGCTTTGATCCTTTCAGGATCGGTGGTCCAAGCGAATACTCGCTCGCTTGGGCAATGCTCTCACAGGAATCGCACCTCGGCCATTCGGTATCTCCCCCTGGAATAATTCATTGGTTCAATAACAAATCCGATGAGATCGATTTGAAGTAGGACCGGAGAGTTTCTCGCCACGGCGCCAAGGCGCAAACGGGAGGAAGAAGGGGAGGCTGCATGATGCTGCGCGACGCAGGCAGGCTCACACCTTTCCTTCTCGCAATTAAGAAGGGCTTAGTATTGAACGGCTGAACGTTCTCTGTTCTCTGTCCCCCGTTGCGAGCATCGCGCCGTTGCGAGAGCTTCCCCCCTGCGTTCGGCGATTTCTAAAACCAGCCTTTCAAGGCTGGGTGGGTTGCTTAGTCAATCGACGCGAGATCGGCCAAAACATGTTTATCAATACGGTAAGACAGGAAGGATATCGATCCGTCCGCCATCGCGAAGTTGGCCCCACCTGGGTGGAAACTCCAGTGATGGGTCCAGTCGCAGCGTCCACCCCGTTTTCCAGGACCAAATGGCTGGACTCTATTTGCACACTCACTCAGCTCGTTCGTAACGTTGAGTGTTAAATCCGTCGGATCGAGGTAGGTTGCCGCTCCTGTCGAATCCTGCCCTCCTAGCCAAGAACCAAATCCTGCAAACAAGTCGCTTGGAGGTCGTTCGCCAAAAATGAGAGTGTTGGAAAGACCACCGGTAATATCGCGAAACCGCCGACCTTTAAGTTGTCGTATATCCAGACGGAAGACCCCATTGTCTTCGCGCGCACCTGCAACACCGCAATAGTCCGTATGCGAGAACAGAAATCCCAAATCGGGCCTGACTAAGAAACCGTTGTCGGGATTCGATGCGCATTGAAGACTCGGGATCGTGACAGTCCGATTGGAGTTCCTATAAACATGAACACCGAGTAGAACTTCCTCCTGCACGGCGTTTAGCAAATCTTGCTGCTCAAGGTACGCAAGCGTTCTAGCTTGCCAATGAAGCAAGAAATTTGGACTGCGAGCCACTGAATTCGGACTGTGACCCACTGAAAGTGTGGGGGGCAGCGACTTCATAGCATCCTCGTGCAAGTGAAGAGCCAACGCAAGCTGTTTTGCATGGTTGGAACAACTGACTCGCCTAGCTGTCTCGCGAGCCATTTGTACTGCTGGCAACAATAACGAGATCAGAACAGCGATGATGGATACAACAACCATCAATTCAATGGAGGTAAGGCCACTCCGACAAGTGCATGAGCGATACATTGTTCTAAGCCCGATATCTGCTACGAAGAAGCCAAATCGTGATTCCAGCGGTAATCAATGCCGCTGACACGTACAAGTAGGCATTACTACCGGACTGACCGAAATCTGTTGTTTTCAAAGCTGGCGGCTCAGGCAAACCATAGTAACTCAAGTAACAGGTTTTCGTGTCCAATCGCTCATCGGGAAAGACTTCTATTTCCGCAACCTCGGCGTTTCCTGCCTCGGTTAGCTTTCGCGGAATCATGTATCCATTGACTTCAAAAAAGTCAAACACCTTCGTATGAGTTTCGCTACCCAGGTACATGAATCGCAATTCAGACGGAAGTAGCGACCGGGTGTCGTCGTCAAAAACAATCTCAAAATCCTCCCGCTGGCTATCATCGTTGAAACCCAATTGAACGTAATGTTTAGGGCCCTCCTTGCGATAGTCGCGAATGTCGAGTTTCCCCGATTTCAGATAGAAAGCGGTACTACTCTTGTAATAGCAAACAGAGGAAGTAATAGCAAACGGAAGTGCAGCTATAGGAAGAATGGGTTCTTCTGGAACTGGGCCGCCAACGTGTGAAATACTATAAACACCATTCTTCAGAAGAATCCTTGCAGAGTAGGATGGGTTCACAATATCGATCGTAACTTTTCCAGCACGGTCGTAGCTTTTAAACCATACAAAATCCGGCTGAATCCAACATTCGCTCATCTTCCTTTTGCTGTTCTTTGAAACGATCTTGCCGAAGCTCTCGACTCCTTTCGTGAGAACTTCGTCCCAGCTATTGATTCTCGCGCTGCTCAGGAATTCTTTCCCTGCTTCGATTCTCAATGTCTTCTCGCGGTCAAACTCTCTGTCCGTGAGAAGCAGTAGAAGCAAGAAAAAAGTACTTGGCAACATAACCAAACCTCAGGAACAAAAAGCAATCCACCGCCAGCATGGGGGTGTCTTGTCTCTCTAAAAAGTGGACTTTTCATTGATTAGGTTAACATAGCGTGATTCCAGGAGGATTCCGATGGCCAAACCACGTAGAAAATTTACCGAGAAGCAGAAGGCCGCCATCGTTCGACGGCATCTCAAAACCTCGTAGAGCGCACAGCTTGAAATAGGACCGGAGAGTTTCTCGCCACGGCGCAAAGGCGCAAACGGGAGGAAGAAGGGGAGGCTGCATGGTGCTGCGCGACGGAGGCAGGCTCGCACCTTTCGTTTCTTGGATGTGATAAGGGCTGGAAATGGATCGGCTGAACGTTCTCTGTTCTTTGTCCCCCGTTGCGAGCTTCGCGCCGTTGCGAGAGCTTCCCCCCGGCGTTAGGCGATTTCTAAAACCAGCCTTCCGCTGGATGGTGATTTTAGTCCCGGTAGGGACGGCATAGAATAGCCCAGCCTTTCAAGGCTGGGTCGGTTGCGCCCGGTGTGAGAAGTCCCGGTAGGGACGAAAGAGCGTTCCTGGGTGATCGAAGTGTAGCATCGCGATTCCAACGAATGGTCTTGCATCAACGAGATGGATGAGCCAGGCTATGGCGAAGTAGTTCGTTACAATTGCCAACAATTGCTGTCGGAGTTTGGGCATGCTCGACAACGCTTTATCAAATGGTTATTCGTCGCAAGTTCGCGGATGGCTGGTCGTTGACGGAGTGCCGCATGAGCTTGCTCAAGTAGGTCCTGATTTCTGTATTCTTCGGGAGCCAATTTCCGGTGACTTCTTCGGTACGAGCCACGTTCAAGCCAAGTTGCTCATCGAAGTCGACGGAGATCAGCGGGAAACAGGGGTCGTGTTAAGTGCAAGCTATCTTTCATCTCCAAAAAAACTGCACCTTCGCAGAGTTTAGATCGCTTTGTCGAGATTGATACTTCAATGAGGCCATGCTTGAATGGGCGCGGGTCGATCGACTTGAAGTAGGACCGGAGAGTTTCTCGCCACGGCGCAAAGGCGCAAACGGGAGGAAGAAGGGGAGACTGCATGGTGCTGCGCGACGCAGGAGGCTAGCACTTTCGTTTCTTGGATGTGGTAAGAGCTGGAAATGGATCGGCTGAACGTTCTCTCTTCTTTGTCCCCCCTTTGCGAGCTTCGCGCCGTTGCGAGAACGATTCATAATCACCAGTGATCTAACATGCTCATTTCTAAGCTGCCTGTGCGGCAGTGAACATAACTCAACTCTCCCAATTGCGGCACACTTCTTTCTAAGCTGCCTGTGCGGCAGTGAACAGCAACTGCTGCGCGCGAGCGACGAACTCATTTTTCTAAGCTGCCTGTGCGGCAGTGAACAAGGTTGCTGGAATGATCGCGAATCGTTCGCATTTCTAAGCTGCCTGTGCGGCAGTGAACGGAGGAATAGTCTCCCAACCGAATATTCTTGATTTCTAAGCTGCCTGTGCGGCAGTGAACGGAAATTATTTACATCGGCGCAAGGGTCACAATTTCTAAGCTGCCTGTGCGGCAGTGAACTCGCACCCTGGCGCAGCAAACTGCGTATCTGATTTCTAAGCTGCCTGTGCGGCAGTGAACAACGAAAGGTAGATCATGGCACAAGATCAGTTTTTCTAAGCTGCCTGTGCGGCAGTGAACGATCCCCTCGATCGATTCGACTTCCGGCCAGATTTCTAAGCTGCCTGTGCGGCAGTGAACCGTCCTCTCTGCATTCAGGCAAACCGTCCGGATTTCTAAGCTGCCTGTGCGGCAGTGAACACATTCCCTCACCCGCCTTTCGTATTCTTGCTTTTCTAAGCTGCCTGTGCGGCAGTGAACAATAGTCTCGTGCGCTCGCTGTCGTCATCCAATTTCTAAGCTGCCTGTGCGGCAGTGAACCCGGCACCACTGCGACTCTCGCACTCAACGATTTTCTAAGCTGCCTGTGCGGCAGTGAACGGGGAGTGATGAGCGCGAACAGCATCCAGCATTTTCTAAGCTGCCTGTGCGGCAGTGAACACGACCGACAATGCGAAGGGTGAAGCACGGAATTTCTAAGCTGCCTGTGCGGCAGTGAACTGAATTGGTGGATGCGTTTCGCAAGTACCATTTTTCTAAGCTGCCTGTGCGGCAGTGAACAGACGAAAATATCGTCCCTATCGATGCAATTCTTTCTAAGCTGCCTGTGCGGCAGTGAACGGAGCAAACAGGTATTTCGCCCAAGCTCGCTTTTTCTAAGCTGCCTGTGCGGCAGTGAACTTCCGCGTCAATCTGCTCGATTGCTCGCTTGATTTCTAAGCTGCCTGTGCGGCAGTGAACGTGCTGCATTGCTGTTCGTGAGGGCAGAGATTTTTCTAAGCTGCCTGTGCGGCAGTGAACGAGCACAAAGCCAACGCACGATTGATCGCGGCTTTCTAAGCTGCCTGTGCGGCAGTGAACAAATGCCGATTCAATCCTCTACCTTGAATTCGTTTCTAAGCTGCCTGTGCGGCAGTGAACTTGATTCGACTATCCGACTTCAGACGGTTGTCTTTCTAAGCTGCCTGTGCGGCAGTGAACTCGATTTATTGCTCCCCATGCTCGACCAAGTTTTTCTAAGCTGCCTGTGCGGCAGTGAACTCCGCCACCCAGTCCGTAGCGGCATCCATGTTTTTCTAAGCTGCCTGTGCGGCAGTGAACGGCGAAGCTGTCATAGATTCGGCTGACCTGTTTTTCTAAGCTGCCTGTGCGGCAGTGAACATCATAATCGAGGCGGTCGAGTAGTCTTCAAAATTTCTAAGCTGCCTGTGCGGCAGTGAACGGCGGCTTTCGAGACGGTCAGTTAATCGTGTTTTTCTAAGCTGCCTGTGCGGCAGTGAACCACAACAATGGATTCTTAACTAAAGAACAGATTTTCTAAGCTGCCTGTGCGGCAGTGAACTGCTGCGTCGTGTGAAGCAGTTGTATCGCGAATTTCTAAGCTGCCTGTGCGGCAGTGAACTTGCGAAACTGCGAAGCATTGCCCATGTCGATTTTCTAAGCTGCCTGTGCGGCAGTGAACAATTTACATTTACGACGCAATCGGTCCAGACTTTTCTAAGCTGCCTGTGCGGCAGTGAACTTCTTGCTGGCAAAGACCGGTATTGCTCCGCTTTTCTAAGCTGCCTGTGCGGCAGTGAACATGACGTGTTCATAACGATCATCGAGATTCGATTTCTAAGCTGCCTGTGCGGCAGTGAACGATTTACAATGCTTTGAAGCGACACAAGGCTGTTTCTAAGCTGCCTGTGCGGCAGTGAACCCCGACGAAATCGCTGAGCCGCTTTGCATCGCTTTCTAAGCTGCCTGTGCGGCAGTGAACGATTTGTTTTGGTGGGCTGCGATTGACTCGAATTTCTAAGCTGCCTGTGCGGCAGTGAACCAACAGCTCTACCGCACAAGCACAGCTTGAGTTTTCTAAGCTGCCTGTGCGGCAGTGAACATTCGCGGATTGAACATCCCGTTGCCGCCCAATTTCTAAGCTGCCTGTGCGGCAGTGAACGCTTGTCATCGATCTTGCCATCGTCGACTTTGTTTCTAAGCTGCCTGTGCGGCAGTGAACGAACACAGGCCGACATTGCTCCGATCGACATATTTCTAAGCTGCCTGTGCGGCAGTGAACGGTCTCGCGTGCGTCCTTTTCGATGCTCAGCATTTCTAAGCTGCCTGTGCGGCAGTGAACACTGACTCTCACGAAAAGGAGCAAGCTATGCCTTTCTAAGCTGCCTGTGCGGCAGTGAACGGGTGGCAAGGGTGGCTTCTCCACCGTACAATTTTCTAAGCTGCCTGTGCGGCAGTGAACCCGATCGTATTGCCGACCTGGAACGCCTTGCTTTTCTAAGCTGCCTGTGCGGCAGTGAACTAGAACCGGGGGCCCAATTTCCTAGCTAAATCATGGATCTAGCCGGCGATTAACCCCACTCATCCCTTTTTCGGTCTCGACAATTCAGCGTCGCATTTTCCAGAGAAAGTGCTAGGTCTCTGGGGGGAAGAAAAAAAGGGTCAGAAATCGGGTACGGCAATGCTAGCACTCAACCCGTACGTGCTAAACTCCCATCGACCCGACATTCCTAATTGCGGTTTTCTCTCAATAAAGAGGCGAAATCGCTTCTTAGTACTATGGCTTTGCATGTCCAGATAGGGAAGCCGCAAAATGGTCGGAGCCATGCCTGCGAAGTGCTCCATTGCCTCGTCTGCCGATCCCCCAAATCGCTTCATGCGACGGCGCGCTAGACGCTCAGGCGACCCGGTAGGCTGACTTCGTTTAAAAATCGACCAACTGATATTTCTCCGCTTCAACGGACGTATATCACTAATATCAAGATAGTCCGAAAAGCGAGTCAGCGTCCCCGGAATGCCCAATTCCTCTAGCTCGGATTGCGTTTTGGCAAATAATCGGATCCGATCTCCAATCGGCGGCAACTTGGGTTCAACCGTATCGTCGGCCCGACCACTCGGATTGTCCTTCGAAAAGTCTGCATAACCAGGAAAACTGATTCCAACGTTGCATGATTGCTGGCCCTTTGCGATGCGAACCAAATCAAAATGTATTTGATTCATTGCGAGACTCATAAGACTCCCCACGCTTAGCCCAACATGAAAAGGAACATGGATCTCCTGATAGAACAGCTCAATGTCCGGATTTTGTTGGTCTACCATGGCTACTTACTGCTCTTTCCGAAAACGCCACCACGTACCAACATCGCAACCACATAGTGTTCTTGCTCCGGAGAAATCGGTTTCCCCATCCCGAAGCTATCAAACAAGCTATAGAAATCATTCTTTTTGTTCGGCGTTCGAAATGCCACACCAAGATTCGTAACCGCGCCGTACGATTCCACGGCAATGGGTGAGACCTCCGTACCGTCCTCATACCATGTATCAATCGTGCGAATGGCGTTCCCAATCTTCTGTGAGTGCATCGCAGCTATTCCATCCACGGAATATAGAACCTTGCTCTTGTCATCGCTCTTCGTGACAAGCTCCTGACTTGGATAAACTTCCTGGCCGAAACCGATCTTGGCATGAGCCTTCACATCGAGCAACAAGAATGGGTTTTCGCCTGTGAGCGTTTTGGAGATCAACTCACCGAGTTCCTTGACAGATTCAACCTCAAAGTTCTTGAGACCGATTTTCCATCCATCGAAGACCCATGACTTCTCAATCGCACCGCTTTTCAGTTGGGATACGGTGATCTCCAACTCTTCCGCACCCAATCGATTCCGCCACAAGAATCGACCATTGGCGAGGTTGGTCGCATAACGCTTTCCCAACTCCTCGAATTTGGTCCTCTCAGCGTACATGTCAATCGCCTTCCGGCATGTCTCTTGAAATGAGGCAACATTGCACGCGGATGGATTCTGTACGCCTGGCAAGACTTTCAGAGTGAAGTGGAGTCGCAATGTATCGCAATCGGACGGTAACGCACAATGGTCAACGGTTTGCAGGTTTGCTTTCTCTACCTCTGCATCAATTTTTGCAGGGTCATTTTCAAGCTTCTTTGCCAAACGGTTGGAAATGGTTCCACGAACTGCCTTTATATGTAGCTTGAGCGGAATCGCATCGGGACTATTCCGATCGGAATACATCACGGCATACATCCTCCCATCCGAAGGAACCAACTTTTTCTCGTACGCGAGCACGGATGGAAACTCGATACCTGAGCCATTTTTAGCCATAGAAATCACTCCAAAAGGAACGGACAACTTCAAACAAAAATTACGACCGACATAAAACGCCATAGTGGGATTTTGCAAAGCCACTGTTTGCGATTGAATTCTTCGATGTACCACAAAGATCAAAAAGGGAACTATCCAAACACGTCACCTACGCCTGCATCTCTTGTTCACACAAGTAGAGGTCATTTACATGCCGGTAACGCCACAGGATATCACTCAATGAATGGAATCGACTGGCCATCACAAACTCACCAAGCGTTACAACACTTTCCGCGAAGCGATGGGAAGTCGATGTATCTCTCGCGTTCTTTGGCTTCCCAATCGGCGAAAGCGCCTGAAACCCAGTCGCGATGGGAACGAACCATCCGGGGGATCGACGACCGGATGTCCAAGTTACCGCTCCATCATCATCAACACTGCATCGATGTTGAATGGCTAGGTACTGATGCAATGCTTGGAAAGCATCGAGGCCCTCGACCATGCATTGCTTGAGGAGGGATCGACGCTCCACAAGTGCATAGCCTGGCATCAGCATTCGGATGGCTTTTCGATCATCCAATACTGGCGCAACAGCTTGCATCGAAAGGATATCTCCTCCCGCCAATTTCATTCTGGATTCGATGATGTCTGCGAGAGTAACTGCGTCGATGGATACCTGTTCTAATCCACGGGTTTTTAGGACAAGGCTTATTGTCATTCGGCATCTCCCCTCTTCGACAAAGGGGGCACGTTCTCCTTTTTCGTTAAGCGGATTTCCGGTCAAACAAAAAAATCGATCATAGCCATCTCGATGGTCAAGCATTTGAAAGCGATGGCAGATAATCCCAACACCTTCGATACTGAGACTACCTGATTGCATCGTATTGAAATGACGCTGTAAGGCATGGGAAAATCCTAAGAATGAAGTGACTGCAGGGAATCCATAAGTGAATGGACTTGAGACTGCGTTCGCATTTTGAACTTGTATTTTTCTTACGATCAAATACTGGGTCATAACAATACTCCATCGCTTTCGCGGACAAACTCATCAATCTCCGAAATGAATTGCTTCTCGTCGAGTTCCCCCAAAATGGCGGCGTCATTTCGCTTTGCATACAACTTTCGATAAGTTGCTAATATCCAACGAATAATAGCTTTTACCACTTCCTCCCGCCAATCGGTCGAAGAAATTGATTCGGTATATGATTCCGGATCAAGCCATTGTTTTTGCCAAGTAGGCAACTGAACCTCGTCCTTGAGCGACCATCCCGGATCAAGACTTTGGAAAACAAGTGCTCGATCGAAGACCCAGTCGAACATTTGCGTGAACCAGTACTTGCGCCCATCGCGAATGTTGATGTTGTTGTAATCTAGCGTGAAGAGGCGGTGAACGGAGTCGATGTATGACCTGAACTCGTCGTCCCAACGAAGTTCATTGAAAAAGTCTCTTTTTGGAACGCGCAAGTAGCTATTGCTGAGATTCGGTGGCAATGAAGGTAACATCCAAGCTTCACCGGAATTGCTACTATTGAGGCGACTGACGTTTTGCGGTTGACTACCACCAAATCGCATCTTCAGAATATTTGGGAAGTCATCGTATCCTCCGATACTTTTCTCGTCTTTTTTTCTCGCCTCTCTTGCCTGTTTCGCGTCATCGGAAAACTTCGAGGCAAGTAGCCGCTCGCGATGTACAAAAACAAGACCCGACGGCGTTACGATCGAAAGGAGGTGGTACGCTGAATCTGATACTCCGGTACTTATTGGAAAATAGACTTGCTTGATTCTCCCATCGGTTTGGTTGCCTTTCTTGTTATGTTCTAGTACGAGAAACTGTTGGCGAATCTCCTCGAAAGCTACATCATCAAATCCAAATAAGTGTTGGATGTATTTCGTATTATTGCGGAGATGATCTAGTATTGATCGACCATCCTCTAACTGGGTCGACACGAATGCGTACGCATCTAGCAGGGCCGCGTCACCATATACATCTGACGGAACGTCGGGGACATTACCAGTTCGCAAGAATCCATCGGGAGACGGAGAGCCAGCGACGATAATCGCAGTGGAATCCGCGGTGGGGTGACTGTATTTCGGTGGATGAGTGACAAGAGATAATTTCCCGATTCGTTTTGCAGCATTTCCGATCCAAGTGGGTGGATAGAACTCTTCGTCGATCTGGTTCTGCGTCCTTCCTGCCGGATTCTTTTCACGCGCAGCCTTCCGGCTTGCAAGAAACGCTTCTATCGCATTGGGCATTATCTTTCCTCGTCTTTCCTATAGTGGGTAGGTTGTTGGGGCACAATAACGGTGCGGAATGTAGTAATTACAGGTTTTCATCCGGTTCGGCACACTTTCTGGTGCGTCGACATTCGAAATCACAAGACAGACATCGCGAATGATTGGCGTAGCACGACTCTTGTTTTCTTGGTCTACCTTTTTGGTGTTAAAATAGACATGCTAAGAAAAGGCACCCAACTCAGCGCACCAGCGAAATTGCTTTTGGCCGCTGGGATCCCAAAGCCTAATTTCACAAAATGTGTCGCAAACATGGAATCGCGAGCGGCCAAGTCGTTCCTGCTGATGTTGTACGAGAGACACGACATCCAACGTGTACCAAAGGCGTGACCGTTCGGTGCTATTGAGATCGGATACACTGACTCGTGCTGCCTTTGTCGGTGATGGGTAATCGAGTCTGGTGGTTTTGGGATCGACTTCGCAGAAATAAACTTCATCTTCGGAACTCACAAATAACTTGAATGGCCAATCACCTTTTGATGCCCTAAACGGGGAAGAAACTTGACATGCTTGTGTTAGATAAAGACTCCCGGTTGTCCACGCTCTGACTCCAGAAGGGCCAATGTCTTCATCTTGGAACACCTTTTGCAGAACGAAGTGCTCCAGGTGCGAAAGGCTGCATTCCGGCTTCAGATTTGGTGGGCAGCTGATTCGTGGACTTGCATCTACTCGCTTAGCAAATGCCTCAGCATCGATTAAGTCGACAAGATTTTTGGAAGTCAGAACGATCCCCCCACCGTTTGCTTTGTCACCACCCTCGAATCCAGGTCGTCGAAATGCGATCTTCTCGCCTCGAACGAATGCACGATAGTTTAAGTTGGCGAGTGCCAGATTTGGACCACTATCCAAGTCTGAGTTCGATCGGTGCCGTCGGACTCTTCCTGCCATTTGAATGATTGAACGAATGGAAGATGGCTCAATGACAGCCCAATCGTAATCGTGATCCCTACCAACCTCCACCACTGGGCTCGCCACGACTATAAAAAGGACGTTCGGTTTTGTTGAGCCCGACAGGTGTTGTCGTACGGTTGAATCAGAATTGGGAGATTGGCCTTGTTTTCGATTCAACAATTCGTCCAAATATCGTTCTTGATAAGACCGTAACAGCATGACTTGCCTTGCATGATACGTCATGACCCGTACTTCGATATCGTCTGGTAGTTCACAAGTCAGGAGGTAGCGAGATAGTTGGATGCACGGATCCACGTTAGCCATGCGAATTACACCAACGGAAAAATGTTTTCCCGTTTCTTCGTCTTGTAGTCCATGTCGGCGATGCAATGTGATCGCCGCATCCTTCATTGCAGAAAACCAAACCAGCTTACGGTCTTCAGTTGCGGATTCGACATTTTCACTTCCTCCGACGGAGAACAAGCTTGCCGAACGAACGGGTGGCTCGATGCCAACTAGTTTATTGCATCGCTTTGTGACGAACGTTTCATGGTGCACTGAAAAAGTCTTCTCGGAATCGGGATGATGAACGATGGATCCAAATTCGTCCGTCCAGAAGGCTGCAATTCGCGGCTGGCGGTTACGCAACTTAGCGAATTGAGAATAGCCGGTACAATATGAATGAAATAGTCCGTTGGCAATAGCAGGAGGAATGGTGGCAGATGAGATCATCACACGCCGACCCAGCATTCCTGCCAAATGGATGAGCCTCGATATCGCAGGCATATCGAGAAGGTCGAAGTCATCCACTTCATCGATAACCAGATCAGAAGATACGAGGCGGAGAAGCGGCAAGATGTGCTGACCACCTCGAACATTCTCGACAGCAGGCATGATATGGTCGATCGTGCAAACTAAGATCGGACATTTGAGGATCTGTCGCTGCTTTGGCGTGCTCACGATTGTCGACACTGCATCGTCGGGTATCATGTCGCTATCGAGAAAGTCCCAACTCCAATCAAGATCTTCTTCTGACTCTGATCCGAAACTGTCAGATTGCTCTGATGGGACTAATGAGGTCCCGAAGCCCGCTCTTCTTTGCTCATGCAATGTACGGACTGCTTTGGAGCCGACTAAGATCGCCAGCTCGGCTGGATCAAGTCGTAATTTTGACTTGTATTCATCTCCTGTTTGGAGCGTAAGGGTTCGGAGACCGAGGGCAAGCGTATATCGAAGCCCTTTAGGTGAAATTGCATTCATTATCTTTGCATTGGCAAAGGTCTTCCCTGTCCCGGTGCTCGCCATGTTTATTGCAAAGAATCCAAGGAGGTCGCTTCCCTGCTCAGATTGCCATGCTTTTAGCTTTTCGACTGCTCTGTCCTGCCAACGAAACCTTGAATCTTTGCTAGGTTTTCGTAGAGGGCGATTGTCTTGAACTTTTAGCGCGGCACGTTCCAGGGCTGGAAGCAATCGTACGGATCGAACGGATTCATTTGTCACTTCCACCAAGTGCTCATCGAGCCGCTGTCGCATGTCCCGCTTCTTCTTGGACGTCGCGGTTATTGGCGATTGATCCTTGCTGTATGTATTAGCGTATGGGAGATAATCTGTTCTCCAATGAGTCGATTCCGGTTTCGATGAGTATTGATGATCACCGAGCATGAGTGCAGTTCTGCCAAGTGTGAGCAAGATTCGCTGACATGCTTCCGCTTCTGATAGTGCGGTGTTCTCACGTGCTAGCTTTAGCTTTCGCCCCCATCTGGCCGCGGAAGAACGCCAACTGTTCGATAGAAATGGAAGCCCCTGAGAGAATCGCCAATGCCTATCGTAATCCAGTGACTCTCCCGTCAGTTTTACGTAGCCCCAGTTCTGATTGATTTGCTTGATCAAATTCTCTTCGCTGCCAGATGCAGAGATCCCTGGCAAAAAGGGAACGCGGTGGTGCGATACGATGAGCCATGACACGCATCGAACCAACCATGTCGTCTGCCTCTCACTTAACGGGGCAATTCTCCTTGAATTTTCTGCCGCTTTTTCAATCGTTTGACTGGAAAGAAGCGATAGCGATTCGCTCGTTAGCTCGTTGATTCCCGCTAATTCATCAAGCCAAGAAGCATCATCCCTGCCATCGACATACGCGACGAACAGTAGAACCGATACCCATTCGTGCCGCCAAGGATCCAAGGGAGTGAACTTGCCGCTCGGCGGTGAATTAAGCGCCATTTGGAAAGGATCCCATGCTTTCCCAAAGTCATGAAACAAAGCAGCAATTGCGACCATCGATTGTAGTAGCTCTAGGAATCGCCAATCGTTTTCGTCATCGATCTTCAGGATGTCGCGAGTCGTATAGTTGACAGCGACATTGCCGGATGAATCGAATGGAGTTCGATTACCAACGACCCAAAGCAACTCACTTCGACGCGTGCTATGGATTCGATGACATGCGACGGATGTCGATTTTCTAGCCGTTTTGGATAATCGTTCACGAACTGCTTGTAGCCCCTGCTCGGTGATAGTTGTCTGCCACGTTCGTTGTCCAATACGGTGCGCGTAGGCATCGAGAACTTTTCGAGTGAGCTTTAGGGAGTTCTTGTGACATTCCGAGACGAATGTAACGATCATGGTAGATTCGCACCGAACGTGGCTGCCTCCTTGACGACATTGAACATGCGATCTAGTGCTTTATGTTTGAGAAAAAGTTCAAGAACGGTTTCCCGAAATTCGCGTTCATTCCGCCCTTCGCCTGCAGAAACAAACGCCTGTGGCAGCACAATAGCATCCTTAACTAAGTCTGCGATATCGAAAACGAGTGCACCTCGACGTGTCTTGCCGTGCATCACCGCGAAACCATGAGGAATCCCGAGGCACCATAAGCATGTTGCTGCCAAGCCGTAGGCGAGGTAGTTTCCGTGGTTAAGGAATCGATTTGCATCGTCCGTACTTGTCGGTTCGCGTTGAAAGTTGTCTTGACCTGTGACGTTAGCAGCATACTTGTAGAAGGCTTTTGTCAACCGACCCTCTGCAGCCAGTAGATCCTGAATCAATTCTGCATTGCGGTTGGTCACGACGAAGGAATCGATGGCTCGGCTTACGTCGAATTCTGATGGGTCAATACCATAGTCCTGAAACGTAACCTCTTTTGCCCAGATTGTTTTGATATACTCGACGCGTTTTGTTTGGAAGAATTTGGCCACCTTCGTTCGCTTCGTGTCGTCAAACCAAAAAGATAGCCACTGTTGAATGTACTCGGTGGGCCGATACTCAGACTGCGGCGAGAGCCATTCGACATCGGTTCCCGATACGAGTGGCGTACCACCAGTACCACAGAATCCAATCATGACGCCAGCCTCAGCCATTTTGCGTACA
Organism: Brakhagea slesvicensis; assembly: GCF_052161625.1. Classification (GTDB taxonomy): domain Bacteria; phylum Planctomycetota; class Planctomycetia; order Pirellulales; family Pirellulaceae; genus JBKCUI01. The sequence continues at coordinate 2,145,223 of NZ_CP197412.1, read as the reverse complement.
GCAGCTTGGGTGATCGACGTACCTGTTCCGAGTAGAACCACTGTCGTATTTGCGATCGGAATGTTCCAGAAAGTGTCGACCTTTTGGTCATTCATTGCCTTCAAATAAAGAACTCGGTCGTCCTTAACCATGACGCGACAATGTTCGAGATACTCAAGGTTTCCACGTTGCGAATGTAGAATCTCACGGGGTTTGCTGGATGACGGTTCAAACATTGACTGATCTCGGTGAATGGACCTGACGAAAAGGGAGCTGTTATCCGTCGACTTCCGGATCAAGTAACTTCCAGTCGATCCAACAGAGTGTGCTAGTCGTCTCCATCGCACTGTTCAAGGGCTTGGCGATCCATTTGGCGTTTGAAATGCCTGTCGGACAAGAACTCGCAGTGGCACACACCAGATGAGCCGAGTGGCCGCATAGGAGGCGAAACCAATCGGAAAAGTTTCTCTGTGTCATACAACTTCTTTTCAATCTTCGATGGTGATGTCAGTAGCAAACAGTGAAACCCAACGCGGTGACACCAACGGTCACTCCGATGAAAAAAATATTCATCAGATATTTGGATATCGGCCAACGCAGTCGTGCTAAAGCGGTTGGCAGGCTTCCGCCACGGTTCGGAATGGAAGATGCCCATATACGATGGCATCGAAAGATAGAAGCGTTGGGGTGCATGGGCGAGCGAAGGGCGGTGAACGGGGCAGTGAATGGGGCGGTAGGGCATGGCAGGGGCACTGACTACCATTGTGAATCGATACACCACCCTAAGTCAATATGGGGTGAAGGGCACAACGCAAGGTGCGTTGCAAATGTAAAGACTTGAGATGAATCTCGTCGAACGGTCGTCCTCGACCGTTTCTGCGCGCAAGACCACGCGGCTATCAAACAACTTACTGTTCCATTACCGGCCCCGCAGCCTTCTGCGCAGCGTTGTGCTATGGGGAGAGGTTTTTGAACTGGGTAATGCGTGAGGCGCTCCAGATCTGTTGGGGACCACAGATCGACATTGTCAGCGCACCATTCGATGGTGCCTCGATTTCATTCACCACAGAATACACAGAATACACAGAAAAAACGCCGTCAGAGCTTGAGATCCCATTCCGTGTGTTCAGCGTGTTCCGTGGTTCCTTATGCCAGATTGGCGAGGCCCGACTTTTCTATGATTAACTTGTCGAGCTCTTCTTTTAGCTTGCTCAAGATCTCGTCGTACGGGAATGAGCCCAAGGCTTCGCCACCCTTCTTGAGATTCACACGATTCGGGCCGCACCATAGCCCAAGATCCGCGTCGTCGGTTTCACCAGGTCCATTCACTCTGCATCCCATGACGGCGATCGTGATCGCGTAGTCTTTGGCGTACTCGGTCATCGCCTTTACGTCTTGCGCTAACTCCACAAACGCTTCGTTCTCAACGCGCGAGCAACTTGGACACGAGATGATGTTCAACTTGGTCGGATCCAATGCGACGACCGAGCGGAGCCGACCGTTGCGGATGTCGTCAATGATCTGCATCCCCGCTTCGATCTCCATCGACTTCTTTAGGTTGGGGACGGTGAGACTCACTCGCAATGTGTCTCCAATGCCCCGACCCAATAGCTGCTCAAACGCAATCCGAGTCTTGATAATCCCATCCGGAGGAAGTCCCGCTTCGGTCACTCCCAGGTGCAACGGAATGTCAGGCCGCGCCTCGGCGAACCGGCGATTCACCTCCACCACTTTCGTCGGATCGCTATCCTTCAACGATACGACGTAGCGCGTGAACCCGATGGAATCGAGAAGCTCGCAATGCTCAAACGCCGACGCTAACATGGGGCCGATGGAATCGGATTCGTCGAACTTCTCTTTTTGCGCTGGGTCGACGCTCCCGCAATTCACTCCAACACGCATGGCGCAGTCATTCGCTGCTGCGACCTCAGCAAGAAACTTCACCTTGTCCTGCCAAGGCCGGGTCCGCTCATGATGATACAGATGCCCGGGGTTGTATCGGACCTTGTCGACGTGCGGTGCGACTTTCTCGACCAGCCGATAGTTCTCTTGCAAATCGACCGAAAGGTTGGCCTCGGTTTGCTTGCGAATCTCGGCCAGTGCCGCAGCGTCTTTGTCGGAGTCGACGGCGATGCGGACCACGTGGGCGCCGGCTCGGTGAAGGTCGTTCACGAGGGCGACGGTGGCGTCGATATCGGTGGTGTGGGTCGCGGTCATGCTCTGCACCGCAATGGGATGCTCCGCACCGACGTAGATCGAACCAATTTTGACGGAACGTGTGGGATTGCGTTGGATGTCCATGGGGCTTCTCAAGTGTTTTCGGTGCCAGAGCTCATACTATACCGCCGCGGCAATTTCATGACAGCTTCTTCTTTTTCTCTTCGGCCGCACTCCCCCGGTAATAATGGGGTAGCAACGCGAACAACTCGGTGAACTCTCCCCGCACCCATTTCTCTCGACCCATTCTCGCGACCGTCACAGCTTGCGGGGAAAATCGCGAGTCTTCCAGCCACTGCACCCCTTCCAGCCAAGCACTCCACGCGTCCATCCCCTCTTCGTTGGCCAAAAACCTGCGCAGCCGATCACAGCCGGGCCCGGCCAATCGATGGTGCTTACTCGGACCTAACCGCTGCAACTCCATCAAAAAATCCTCGATGTCGATGGCTTGCGTCCCGGCATGGGGACTCGAAACGTCTCCTCCCCATTGTTTCCAGAACAATTGACCCCGAAACGCGTCCAGCAATACATGGGTCCAACGGACTCGATCGGGAACCAACGCTTCGCATTGCCAATGAATCGCATCGAGCGTATCCAACTCCACGATCGGGCATCCCAACCCGTACCCCATCGCCTTGGCCGTCGCGACTCCGACCCGAAGACCGGTGAACGATCCTGGCCCTGTGAGCAAGGCGATGCATCCGATCTGGGACGTGGCAAGCCCACTCTGATCCAGCAATCTTCGGATAGCAGGCGCCAGCGACTGCCCCGAACCAATATCGTCTGGAAGAACAATCGATTGCACCGAAGCAGGATCTCCCGAGCGATCGATGATGGCGACGGAGCCTGATTTGCCACTCGTCTCCAATGCTAAGAGAACGCTCACGAGCTGCTCAGTAATTCTGCGAAGGTACGAACCAATGTTCCGCTCCCTCCCGCATCGCACCAAGCTTTGGGGCTATCCAAGAAGGAGGGGCCGGCGATGTCGATATGGGTCCAAGGGATCTGCTGCACGAACTCTTCCAGGAATTTCGCAGCGGTGATGGCTCCGCCCCAGCGTCCCTCGCCTACGTTCTTGATATCGGCGACTTTTCCGGCGATTTGCTCGGAAAAGAAACTGTGCATGGGGAGTGGCCATACATACTCGCCGCAGCGCTCTGCCGCCGACTGGATCTCCGATTGCCACTGGGTCGCATTGGTCATCAGGCCGGAGATATCGTTCCCCAACGCGACGCAGCAAGCTCCGGTTAGCGTGGCGAAGTCCACGATCTTCGAAGGGGAGAATCCGGCAGCCACGTCCAGACAATCGGCGAGCACCAGCCGTCCTTCGGCATCCGTGTTATGGATCTCGATCGTTTTGCCACTCCGTGCGGTGAGGACATCTCCGAGCTTGAATGCATCTCCGGAGATCAAGTTCTCGACCAATCCGACGACGGCTACTAAATTGCATCGGGCTTGAAGGCGTGCCGCAGCTTGCATGATTCCCAGCACGGTCGCTGCACCAGCCATGTCGCACTTCATGGTGAGCATCCCGTCGGTCGGTTTGATCGAGTACCCACCGCTGTCGAACGTCACTCCTTTGCCGACCAATGCGATGGGTGCAACGGTTGGTTCGTCGCCCCGGTACTGGAGAATGATCAAACGGGGTTCCTTGACCGAACCTCGCGCTACCCCGAGAAGGGAGCCGCATCGTTCGCTTTCCAGTTTGGTTTTGTCCCAGATGTCTATCGACAGTTTGTGTTGATGCGCGACTCCTTGCGCAGCCTCCGCGAAGGTTTCGGGGTACAGGTAGTTCGGGGGGAGATTGACCAGCTTTCGAGTGAGGTTCACCGATTCCCCGATGGCAAGTCCCTTGCGAAGGTTCTCTTCTTGGAGATCGTGCCATTCCAAGCTTTCTGGTTCGTAGAGGGACTTTTCCTTTCGGAAGAGGTCTTGCCCAACGCACCCGACCATCGCTCCGGCCACCGCGGCCCGTTCGATTTCCCCGCTTCCGGTGAATCCGACGAACCGGACGAGTTCTCGCGATTTGCTTGCAAGGAGCTTCATGCCGGCCCCTGCTGCGCGGCCGGCCGTGAGGGGATTCCAATCCGATGCCGAGCCGATACCCACCAAGACCAGTTGCTTGGTCGCGATCCCCGCAGGAGATTGCAGCAGGGTCGTCTTCCAAGGCTTGGTCGAAACCTCACCCGATTCCAGCAATCGCGACAAGAGTCCGTTGGTCGCTTGATCGGCCTCCGTGAGATGAGCGGCAGCTCGCCAGTTTTCGGGAGTGGCGAGGACGATCGCGTCGCAGGGGGAGCCAAGCCAATTGGGAAGGGAGCGGACACATTGCATGGAACCACCAAACTCTCACGGGGATGTATGCACGGGGATGTATGCAGGGGGGAATAACGCCAAACCATTCCATCGAATCGATCCGTTTCTACCTTTGGTAGATCGGGAGGAAGTGATACTTTACCGACAGACTTAGGATCGCTAAAGCCGTGCAGTAAACCTTCCCTGCGTTTTGCTCTTCCCCGCTGGAGGAATTCCAAGCTCCGTCGGGCTGTTGTTTGTCGAGAAGCAGCTTGCGGACGACCTCTTCGGCCTCTTCGGCAACCTTGCCTCCCCGCTGATGCATGCCTTGCGCGTAATAGTAAACGCCATACAAAACGAAGCGGTCGGCCCAGGTGGGGGGATGCTCCTGCAACCATTCCGTCGCCCCTTGGACCAATTCCGATTCGTATTCCCCACAAACCTGCATCGCGAGCAATCCAGCTGACGTCATCGAGAACGTCGGATTGTCGTTGTGGGCTTCGTACGAAAACCCGTTCTTGCGAATCTTCGGAACTCCGCTCGCATCGACAGGGGAGGTGTAGGACCGGATCAAGTATCCGACGGCTTCATCAATCGTCTCCGAGGGGACTTCGAGTCCATCGTTCTTCGCACTCCGGAGCGCCATGACTTGCCACACCGTGATAGAAAGATCGCTATCGGCGGCATCGGGTGTATACCGCCACCCACCTTTGGCATAACCGGGCTTTCGAATCTTTTGACTGCGGACGATCAAGTCGATCGCTTTCTGACAGCTGTCATGGATCTTCTCGTTCATGCTCGGGTCGTGTCCCATGCCAAGCATCTCGGTGAGCATCAAGGTGACGATGCCGTGTCCATACATGCGTGAACCATCGCTTGCACCGAAGTATCCCGATCGATCTTGCCGGTTCTCCCCCAGGAGATACTGCAGCGCTTTGCGCATCGAGAGCCCTTCCGGTGTGTTGTCGACCGGTTGATGTCCAACGGCCGCCATCGCCATAATCGCCATAGCGGTCATCGCATTGTCGTGGCCTCGGTCAACAATCGCGCCACTGCTCTTTTGTTGACTTATCAAAAACGCAATGCCCCGTTGGACGGAGTCATCGATTTCGGTAGGGAGCAATCGATCCGTGGTCGCGACGACGGGAGGTGCGGGCTCCTGAGCAGATGCGGCGCCCGAGCGGTCCCAGACAGAAAGCCAAACTGCGATACATGCAACGTTGCACACCAATAGGGTCGCGGTGGATCGAAATGGTTTTCTCAGGATGGGTGTGGTTCGGATGGTGATGGGGGTCATGAAGCGATCGTGTTCGGATCAATCTCGATTTCCAAAGGGGACGGGCGTAAACGTTCCGTCGTTCTCTTCGGCGATTCTTTCCAAGGTTTGGAAGCCGACGACGCTATGCAATAGAACGGTATGAATGGGGACGGCTACCTCGTATCCCTTTTCAGACCGTACCCGATTGTAGGTTCGAAGCTCGTTGACGGTGTTATCCATGATTTCACCATCGGATAGGAGAAAGATCGCATCGGGCTGCAGTGAAAGCGCCATGGCGAGCGAGGACGCAGGGTAGGTGTTGCTGCCTAGGTTCAAACTGCGAAGCCAATTGCGAACGCGTCGAACCGAACGGGGAACGGCTGTAAGGAATTTACCCTGAGGGGGTGGTTGATCGAACATGGGATGGGGCATGGAGTCAAAGCTAATGACAAAGAACTCTTGATCGGTCGAAAGACTTTTCAAGGCTCGTTCTAATTCCACGCAAAGGGCTTCCCATCGCGGCCCTCGCATCGAACCCGAGGAATCAATCACAAAAACAAAACGATTCCCCGAAGCTTCCGCTCCGAAGAATTGAGCCTTGGATTGCCCCTCTGTCTTTTGGGACGCTTCTTCCTCGGCGTCTTGAACACCGGCGCGCACCCCTGAGGCTTGACGGACTGCGGACAGGTCGGAGGCAACGACCTGCGACGCATCGATTTCTACTTGGACGTCGACATCGAGGGTGGGAGTGGTGATTTCGACTGGTTCGTTGATTTCTTCTGTGAGTTCTGGTTGAACGGAATCGAGTTCTAGCAGCGCGAGCGATTCCGTCTCGGAGTCGGACGAGGAGGACATCGAGATGACGATGTCATTACCCGAGTTTCCTTGACCGCCGATGAGCAAAACGGCAAGCGCCAGGCAGGCGGTGAGGTGGACCAAGAAACTGACTAAGAATGAAATCCAAGACGCGAGCGAGGGGGGGCTTCGATCATGCTGATTTTTATTCATGATTCCCACTATCGCTTGGATTTCGAACCCCGCTCCGGTCGAGGGATGAATCGGTAAGTCCCTAAATTCTCGGCGGCCACGCGTTGCATGGCGGGTGCAAACTCGTCGAGGAAAAAATGGACAACATGGATCGGGACCCGAGGCTCCCCAGATGTGAGTATATCGGTGGAGCGGTTGGCTTGTCCAAGGTGTTTTGGGACGTCGACGCGAGTATCTCCGTCAAACAAGAGGAAAACGCCATCCGGCTGCATGGCGATGGCCAAATCGAGCGCGTCGTTGGGAGGGAGCCCCTCTTTTTGAATGCTGCAACGAGCCATCCAACGGAGTGTCTTTTCAACGTTTTCAGGAGTGGCGGGGACAGGAAACTCCTCGGGCTGGCCGGGACTGAACTCAAGCCGTTCGACTTCCTTTCCAAAGAAGAGGATCGAGAACCTCTGCGACGGCTTCATGCTTTGCAACGATCGCGTGATCTCCTGCTTGGCAAAGTCGAATGCGTTATCCCGTCTCATGCTCGGTGAGCAGTCGACGATGTAGACAAACGTATTGCCGGTGGCTTTCACGCCAAAGAATTCCGCTCCGGCAACCCAATTCTTTCCCGGCGCCGAGACCGGTTTGGCTTGAAGGGCCTTCGCGACCTCTCGGGCGCTGTTCTCCTGTGTCAAGAGTGGCCCCGACAGATCGAGTTCGGACATGGTCGGATCGGGAATGTCGGGGATGTCGGGATCGAAGTTCGGCGTTTCCATCGCTAAGGTTTCCACGGGCTCCGCCTCTAACTCGCTGGGTGATTCCATGGGAGTTTCCACAAGTACCTCCTCCGCTTCGACGGTCGCCGAGACGATTGCTAAGACTTGTGGTTGGCTGATTTGCTGGATGACGACCAAACTCAATAGGCCGATGGCGAATGCGTGCACTGCAGCGCTGATCCAGACATGGGATGCGCGCCACCAAGGTCGTTTTGATCGGTGCGTGGGCGCCCTTTCGTGATCCAAGTGAAAGGGGCTAGCGATGACGGCTGCGGCTTCGATGTCGGTCACATCCGATGACGTCGAAGGTGAGTCGATGCCGGGGGATGGTATCTCTTCTTCGGAGGACTCGGTCTCCGGGACGAGCGATGGCGATTCTGTCAGCTCCGATTCACCGTCGGGAACCGGCTGTTCCTCTCGTTTCCGCTGGAGGATGGCCGCTTCCATCTCCGCCCATGGAGATTCATTTGGAACCGACTCGTACCTTGGAATCGGTTCGTACCCTGGAATCGGGTCTTGGCTCGTACCTGGACTTGGTGATGGATCGTTCGGCGAGAGGGGTAGGTCGATCAAGTCTCGATGTTGGAGAAACCAGTGCTCCAGGGGTTCACGGTTTCCGTGTTCGGCTTGCCGTAAAGCCGCTTGGAGCCATTGGGCAGCGGCGTGGTAAAGGGCAGCGCGCTCTTTGAAGCGGAGCGTTTCCAAGGCTAATTCTGCTTGCGCAAGCAATGCGTCATCGGGGGCGCGACTCATGGCGTGGACTCGGCTAGATAGGGCGTGGGGTCGTCAACGGGCCGGCCGTTGACGTTTCTCTTTGTATCATGCCGTCGGTAGGGATGTGCGTCAAGGAAATGGCGAAGAAGCTCAATCGTTGAGTGGTTGGGTTGTCCTCAGATAGGCCATCAGATCGCTCAATTCCTGTGCGGAGAGAGCGTCGAGCAATTTCTCGGGCATGATCGAAAGGCTCTGTTGCTTTCGGGTGAGAATCGCGGATTTTTCAATCGTCTGTGGTTGGCCATCGAGACCTTTCAGGACGAGTTGATCCTCGGTTTCCGATTCGATGAACCCAGTGGCCGTCGAGTCATCGTCGAGGATCAGCACGACGGTCTGATAGCCTTCACGGATCTCCAAACTGGGTGCAATGATGTTTCTCAATAGCGTCTTGAGCTGATCACGTTGGTAACCGGTCAAGTCGGGGCCGATGCCACCTCCATCGTCAAAGAGTTGGTGGCAGCGACCGCATTGGGTTCGGTAGATTTTTTTTCCTCGGTAGGGATCGCCGGGCTTTTCGTCGAGTAGCGGGATCATCTTCTCGGCCGCTTGGTCGGCGCTGACGAGATTCATGCCCGAAGGGGCTGGGTAGCGTTTCTCGAGCGTCTTTTGGAGCGCTTCGTTTTCAAGCCATCGCATGGCGCGCTGGGCATCGAGAGGCAGGGTACTCGCGTCGACTTGGTCCTTCTCGCATGCCTTCAGCCATCGCTCGGTCCACGCAACGCGTCGCGCGAGGGTTGCTCCGGCGATCGACCGGCTTTCTTCCGTGAGCTTCGGCCACACGGCGAGGATGGCTTCCGCAATGGCGGGGCTGTCGAAACCCGCCAGGGCGGCCAAGGCCGCTTGCCGGGCCTTTTCATCGGCCGGGTCTTTGCGAATTTCTTCGAGCAATGCGGGAAGGAATGTGGGGATGCGCAGCTCTCCACCCAATCGAATCAGTGCAACGCGTTGTTCCGATTTCGCTTTGGAGTCTCGCACAATTGCCACACCCTTTTTCACGGCGGCTGGATCCTCCCTGCGGATAGCAAGGGGGAGCGAGGGGACGCCGAGTCCTGCGAGGGCATCGACCACTGCAGCGGGGACGCTTTGGAGGGATCTGTTTTGAAACGCTCTTTCAAAGGCTTCGATCGACTTGGTGGCGGAGGCTGTGCGGAGCGAAGGGTTTGAAAGTTGTGCGGTTCGTCGAAGAACACCGAGGACGGCATTCCACCCCTCTTCGGTAGGGACTCGACTGAACCGCTCGACCAATCGGGGGAACAAGAATTCTGCGACCCAAGGCTGCTGTTCGATTTCCGCCACGGTCAGGATGGGGGTGACAGTCTTCATCGGTTGATTCGCATGCGCCTCGATCGCCCACCAAACCAAATGGGGTAGGAAGGGATCGTTGGCTGGGAAGGCTTCGGTCCACATCGGGGGCAAGATCGCCAGCGAGGAATCGAGGGGAAGACGCCTTGCGGTAGACGCGATTTGGCAGGCGACTCGCACATCCTTTTCCTTCGCAGACAACTGCTGCACGGCCTTTTCGAAGGGGGCTGGGAATGCCTTGCTATCACCCACAAGCCGAATCAGCCATCGACGGACATCGGGATGGGGATGCTCCACCCAATGGCAAACTCGTTCGATCGGAAGGGATGGAGGTGTTGGGGAATTGGCGTGAGGGATCGTTCCAGGAATCCAGCCGCACGCGTGAATCGTCCAGAGAAGCTCCAGTGCCACATCGCCGGTCTCGGATTCGAGAGTCGACGCGAGCCGTTCCTGCCATCGATCTTTATTGGGCTGAGAAGCGATCCACCGCCGAGCTTGGTCCCGTTGCCAGCGAATGGGGCTTCGCAATTGTTGCAAGGCCTCTTCGATGCTCGTGATGGAAGCGGGCGTTATGGAATTGCGTTCTTGGTTCCGAACAAGTCGATACACCCGACCTCGTTCTTTATCGAGTTGCCCGGTATGGGCGTAGATGTGGGCTACTTGGAAGTCATACCAATCGCAAACGTAGACACCCCCGTCGGGGCCTTGCGTGAGGGCGACGGGGCGGAACCATTTGTCACTGCTCGAGACGATGTCGCGAACATCGTTGGTCGAGTAGGTGGAGCCGTCGGGAGCAAGTACCGTGTCGATCAGTTTTCCGTGCAAGGGATCGATGGCGAACATGCGGGGCGTCGCATCGGAGTTCCAGAAGCGATCCAGCATGAACATCGCGTGGGTGAAGCGTTGGATCGGAGGGTGTTTCATCGGCATCAAATAGCCGAACGCAAACGGGTTGGAAAGACTGCCGTGTTTGGAAAAACCTTTTCGGTAGTAGCCCCCCTGTAAATAGTGAAAGCCTCGTGTGTCACCACCGTTGTGGCCGGAGAAGATATCCCCGCGGTCATCGAACGCCACCCCGAAGGCATTGCCACCACCCTCGGCGAAGACTTCGTATTGGCGAAGTTGAGGGTGGTATCGCCAGATCGCTTGCCCCATCGTGTTAATGGGAGGATCCGCCGAACCGAATCGTTTGACTTGCCCGGATACCGTGCTCCCCTGCGCGGCGTAGAGCCAGCCATCGGGGCCGAGGCACAAGCTGTTCACGACGGAGTGGGTGTCCTCCAGTCCGAAGCCTTCGAGATGAATCTCCGGAGGTCCATCTGGTTTCAGATTGCGATCGCGGTCGGGATAGAACGTCAGGTAGGGTGGATTGAGAACCCAAACACCATCGGCAACCGGAGCGACCGCCGTGGCGATGTTCAGATTATCCAAGAAGACGTGATGGGTTTCGTATTGGCCATCCCCGTCCCGGTCTTCGTGGACCGAGACGCGATCGATTCCTTCGACGCCGCCGAGGCCCGGAGGAGAGGGTTGTTTGTCGTAAACGATGCGCCAGTAAGCGTCGCGACTTTGAGGTTTGAGACCGGCAGGTTCCGGGTATTGCCGGTATTCCATCACCCACATACGCCGATCATCGTCGAACGCAGTCATCAAGGGCTGCCGTATCAAGGGTTCGTGGAGGACCAAATCCCAGCGGTAGCCATCGGGGATCTGAAAGCTCTGCGCCGCGGTCTCAGGGGCCATAGCGCTGGTAGGGTCACCTCGATCGTTTGCCGTCTGCGCGACCAAGCCCCGTCCGTTTAGGGAAGCGAACAGGAAGGTGGTGGCAAAAAAAAGAAGGAGAGGAGGGGTCAACCAAGCTCTCGGGGCAGAGGTGTTCATGGCAGGAAGGGATGGAGCGGAGGGTGGGTGGGGAGATTTCATCAGGCTTCATTCTACTGCAAGCTGTGAACCTGAATGAATCGCCGAGTCTCGTTTTGAGACATGTTAGGCCAAAGGGATACAAACTTGGAACGAGATGGGGACTTGACCCGTCTACGATGGACCAAGCAATTTGAGGGTGAAGCCGATGCTTGGCAGAGATTGTCGCTTTTGGCACATCGATTGCATTGCAGTTCTTAGAAGAATCAAGACGTCGATAGGAAAGAAACGGATGAATGCGACGAACAAGGGAATAGTAGTTTGTTGTAACAAAGGGAAAAGAAAAATGATCACGCACACACGATTGAAGATAATGGGATGGAAATGGGGAGTTGCTGCAGTCGCCGTAGGATGGCTGGGAACCGGTTCTTTGGAAGCCCAGCAGGGGCCCGCGATTGCTTACCCAGTGAACAGTTGGTCGTTTACCGAGCGATCGAGTACGGTAGACGAAGGATTTATGCGAGGCCAAGCATCGATTATCGGTGCGGTCGGAGAGCTCTCGTATATGAACAGTTTGGCGGCAATCAACTACCAAGAGGCGCAGCGGCGAGCGATCGACAATAGCGTTGCCTACACCAAAGCCTACTTTGAGCGCCGCGAATTACGCGAGGAGTTCTTGCGACGCTATGGCAGCAAACCTTTTGTGGGTGAAGCGCGTCGACGCATGGTGGAGTACTACCAGCCAAAGAAGCTTTCGGCGTCTCAGTTCGATCACGACTCCGGTACGATTACTTGGCCGCATATTCTCCGGCAATCGCAGTACGCTCCATTGAAGAAGGAGATCGATGCGATCTTCGAATCCCGAACATGGGAGAACAGCGGAAATGGGAGTCCGACCCAACTGCAAGTCGCACAATTGGTGAAATCGCTTGCGGCATTGCTTCGTGAGAATTTGCAGACCATGTCGGCCGAGCAGTACATCGAGGCGCAAGAGTTTTTGCGATCTGTGGACGCTGAGGCAAAGCTACCTGTTATGCAAAGGTTGGAACAAGCTGCTGCACCGGTGGAAGTTCCCGTTGTCCCGCCTGTTCTTGCGGAACCGGCCGCAGGGGATGGAGCTGGATTGAACGGCGCACCGACCAATGGCGCACCGACGAATAGCGTTCCAGCTGCAGATGGGGCGGAAAATCGCGCCGACGTCGGTGGAGCGGGTTCGAAAACGAAATGGGTAAGTATTCAAAAGCTCGATATTTAATAGAGATGATCGAGCTGAAGAAGTCGCCCCCAGCAATGGGAAACGTTCTCTCTCTAGCTTTTTGGTAGTGTGTGTGGGGCTAGAGAGAGAAAAGGCTGCCGAGGAGTGGTTTTTGCAAGAAAGCCACTCCTCGGTTTTTTTATGCAATAACCGTTCTCCCAGCGGTGTTGTACGTTCCTACCGCTCTACAAGCTGCTTTTCCGAGCTGCATTTGCGAACGGCGTTTGCGAACGATAGCGCGGGGAACGCCGTTTGGAAAACGGCTAGTACAGGAACGCCGTTTGGAAAACGGTTGTTACGGATGGTTATCGCGCGGGACCGGTGCGAGGATTACTTGCGCTTGAAGGTGAGGGTCGCTTTGATTTCGACTTGCTCGCTCACTTTGGGAAGGCCGTACTTCATGCCCCACTTGGTTCGATCAAGCTTGAAATCGGCCTTGAGCACGACTTCGGTATCGGTGACTTCAACCTTGTAAGGAACTTGCTGTTCCACCGTCTTGTCAAGCATGGTCATTTTGCCGGTGATGACCCCTTCTTCTTCATTAGGTTCGATCTTGGTCGATTCGAACTTGATAGTCGGATACTTCTTGACGTCGAAGAAGTCAGGGTTCTTGAGGTGGTCGGTGAGTTTATCGTTGTCGGAGAAAAGACTGGCGGCTTTGATTTCGATGGTCAGGGTGCTTTTTTCCGGGGATTCCCAATCGACCGTCGACTCCGCGCTGAATTCCTTGAAGCCACCCGAGTGGGAAGACTTTTCGGCGGGTTTGCTTCCGACAAATTCGATCTTAGACTTTTGTTTATCGAGTTTGAGAGTGTCTTGGCAGATACCGACCAAAGAGGAAGAGACGACGAAAGCAGCGCAAAGTGCGAATCGCAAAACCATAAGAGAACTCCAATGGGTTGGATGTAGTAATCAGGAACCGACTACCCCAGTGGTATTCGGTTTAGCCCGGAATGACGGGCTTCCGATTATACCGATCCTGCTAGCCCTACGGCGAACTCTTTTGCGAGGAGCAAGGTTGTTTCTAGACGCGGTCCAAGACGCTGTGTTTGTGGGCCGTGAGCCCTTCTTTGTCGGCGAGTATCCCGATCTCGTCCGCGATACCTTGCAACGCGTTTTGGTTGTACTCGATGACGCTGCTTGATCGAAGGAAATGATTGGAGGACAGACCGGATGCCCAGCGGGCGGTACCACCTGTCGGGAGGACGTGCGAGGGTCCTGCGGCGTAGTCACCTAGTGCGACGGGAGAGAATGGGCCGAGGAAGGTTGCGCCGCTGTTCGTGATCTTTGGGAGAAGCCTGCGAGGATTCTCGATGGCGATTTGCAAATGCTCGGGGGCGATTTCGTTGGTGACTTTGCACGCTTCGTCTTCATCACGGCAAAGGATCAGTGCGGCGAATTCGTTGAGCGAAGCGATTGTCAGATCGGCACGTTCCAATTTTCGAACTTGATCGTTTACCGATTGTTCGACGCGATCGAGCATTCCAGCATCCCATCCAACAACGATGCTTGCGCCGGGGGAATGCTCGGCTTGTGCGAGCACATCGGAGGCGGCGAATTGGGGCTGGGTGGTTGCATCGACGAGCACGACGACTTCGCTAGGGCCGGCGATGGAATCGATATCCACATGTCCGTAGACGAATCGTTTGGCGAGGGCGACAAAGAGATTGCCGGGTCCGACAATTTTGTCGACGGCAGGGATCTCGGGGATACCGTAGGCGAGGGATGCGACCGCCTGCGCGCCCCCGACCGCATAGATTTCGCGAATGCCTAGTTCGTAGCAGACGGCCAGCATATCTGGGTTGTACGCGCCCAATGGGGTGGGTGGCGCTACGATGGCGATTTCTGAAACGCCGGCGCATTGGGCGGGTACGGCGGTCATCAGGACGGTGGAGGGGTAAGCTGCCGCGCCCCCTGGGACACAGATTCCGATACGTCGAAGGGGCGTGTAGCGTTGTTCTAGTACCACCCCTGGTTCGGGGGTCATCGAGACGTTTTGGTGGAGGATCCCTTTTTGAAACGTTTCGATATTCTTGCGAATCCGACGGATCGCCTGGAGGAATGAGTCGGAGGCTGCGGCGTGCGCGGCCTGCATTTGTTCCAGCGGTACACGTAGGTTGTCTGCTCGAGAGTCCGGGTTATCCAGCTGTTTGGCGTATCGGATGACCGCTTCGGTTCCGTGCTCTCGTACATCGGTGCAGATGCGCTGGACGACTTGGCCGGGCGTCAAGGGTTCGCCGAAGACTCGAAGTGTCAGCTCCCTGCCTCGAGGAGAAACAACGGATCCATCGGGGCTTAGCTTCTTTCGTAGCCTGGCAATGGAAGAAGCGAAATCTGGACTGGATGCGTCGAGCCGTTCCAAGCGAACGGCGGAGGATGAGAGCTGTGACATGTCGTGCAGACTGCAGTCATTTATTGAAAGGAAGCGAGCTGTTCTTCGGTGAAGCTGACATTGGAGGCGACGGACTGCACGTCGTCGTGGTCCTCAAGCTTCTCCAGGAGCTTCATCACCGAAACCGCAGTTTCCGAATCCACTTCAACGGTGGTGCTTGGAACTCGCGTAACTTCTTTGGTTTCGATCGCAACTTGATTCGATTCAAGAGCTTCGACCAAACCGCTGTAAGCTTCGGGAGGGCAAGCCAGCTCGAAGTATTCGCCGCTTTCGGTCACATCTTCGGCGCCGTTTTCCAGCGCGAGCTCCATGAGTTTCTCCAGGTCGATCGTCGATTGTTTGATCGAGATCACACCCTTTCGCTCGAACAGATAGGCGACGCAGTTGGTGGAACCGAGTTTGCCGCCATGGTTGTCGAACAGCTTGCGAACCTCAGGTGCCGTTCGATTCCGGTTATCGGTAAGGATGTCGCACAGGACAGCTACACCCCCCGGTCCGTAGCCTTCGTAGAGAATCTCTTCGACATCGCCACCCTCGATTTCCCCAGTCCCTTTTTTGATAGCTCGTTCGATATTATCACGGGGTAGCGAAACGGCTTTTGCATCGAGGATCGCTGTCCGGAGTCGAATGTTCGAGCCGGGGTCGCCTCCTCCGAGTTTGGCTGCGACGATGATCGCCTTCGAAAGTTTGCTCCAGAGCTTGCTTCGCTTTGCGTCAACCGCGGCCTTTCGGTGCTTGATATTGGCCCACTGCGAGTGACCTGCCATACCTTAACTCTCCCGTTCGTTTCGTTTCAACTATCGATTTATTTGGGCTTCTTCTTCGTGATCTTCACGTTGTTTGCCATCTTGGTCGGTTTCTTAGGTGCAGCGGCTGGTTTTTTTGCTTCCGCTTTCTCGGCTCCCTTGCCCTCTGCTGCTTTGCCTTCGGTGGTTTTACCCTCGGAGGATTTGCTTTCTGCAGGCTTGCTCTTTGGGGAGGGAGCGGGTTTGCTAACCGATTTGCTCGCTACGTCTGCTTTGCTGCTCTTGTCGGCGGGTTTGCCTGCTATTTTGCCCGAATCCGCCTTCGGTTTCGCTTCCTTGGACTTGTCTTCCGTTCCCTTCGCAGCGGGCTTGGACTCTTTTTTGGTTTCTTCCTTTGAAGCCGAATCTTTCGCCGCGGTTTCTTTCGCGCCCGTGTTCTTGGTTTCCACTTTGGTGGCCTGAGCCGCTTCGGGCTTTACGGACGCTGCCCCTTTGGAGGCATCTTTGCTGGGAGCCCCTTTGGTCGGCTTGGGTGCAGCGAGTTGTTCCGGAGGGGAGGCTTTGGCTTTTTTGGTTTTGGAGGTGTCGACGACGATGGGTGGTTTCGGAGTCACTCCCAGGTCCTTGAAGACGGCCAAGGCTGCAGCGCTCTTGGGGTTGGCTGCGTACTCGACTCCAAACTGGTGGAGAAGACTCGAGAACTCGGCCCCCTTGGTTTTGGTGATGGCTCGTTCTGCTCCTGGAAGTGTTTTCTTTTCGGCCTCGGCAGGAGTGACGATATCGGCAGCGAGCAAAGCGTCGAACGA
Organism: Brakhagea slesvicensis; assembly: GCF_052161625.1. Classification (GTDB taxonomy): domain Bacteria; phylum Planctomycetota; class Planctomycetia; order Pirellulales; family Pirellulaceae; genus JBKCUI01. Next base: position 2,128,588 of record NZ_CP197412.1, on the reverse strand, counting down.
AGCGGTTCCGACGGGGATGGCATGTCCCCCGAGGGCGTGCTGGGAGACATAGTTGAGCACAAAGGGAGTCATGCCTGGCCAGGCTTGCAGCTCCTCGGTGGCTTTGCTCAAGTTCGCTTTCTTCAAATCATCGATGTCGTATTGATATCGGGTTTCGAAGAGGGATTGCAAGCATCTTTTGATGCGATGGCCCGCTGCATTGGCGTTGGGGAGGTTTCCAAGCACCTCACCCAGTTCGATTACGGTGGAAACGCGAACTTCGTTCCAGTCGAAGTAGGTTTGCTGGAGCTTGGCGAAGGCTTCGTCGGCTTGCTCTGGCCTCGAATCTTCCAGGCAGCAGGCATAAAGGAGATTTTCGAGTACGGAACGTTCGGTCGAATCCTCTTGGTATTTGAAATGCTTCTTGAGAGACTTGTGAAGCTGTTCTAACTTTTCGGCTCGGCTGCTCATGGGGATATTTCAAATGGATTCGATGGAAGGTTGGTCGGTTACTCGTCCTGCGCAGCTTCGCGTTTCTCTGCGGAGCCGGAGGCTTCCCTGGTGTCCAAGCCTTCCTCGGAGTCGGTCAGCAATTCCTCTTCGGCGACTACTTCTTCGTCGCCGGTTTTGGCTCGTTGGTCCGCAGCTCGTTCGGCTGCGATCTGGTCCAAGATCTGAGAGACAGCGAGAGACTTCTTGATACCATCGTCCAGGACGAAGGTCAGTCTTGGGGTGTAGCGTGTGTCGATTCGATCGGCGATCTTGGCTTGCAAAAAGCCGGCCGAATTCTGAAGCCCGCGCAAACTGGTCGATTGCTGCGTTTTGTTTCCCATCACGCTGACGATCACCTTGGCTTCGCGCATATCAGGTGCTACTTCGACACCGAGGACGGTGACGTTCTTCACTCGAGGGTCCCGCAGTTCCGTCAGGATCGCCATGGAAACCACCTCGCGGATGGCTTCCCCTGCTTTCAATAGTCTTCTTGCCGTCATAGATTCTCTTCGATGTTTTCCCGTGTCTCCGTTCAAGCTCACATGCTTTGCGGAGGCTCGTTAAATTCTCGAAGTCTCCAATTTTCTCGCGACTTCTTCGATTCGGTAGGCTTCGAGGATGTCGTCGACTTTGATGTCGTTGAATCCACCGAGCCTGATACCGCATTCCATGCCGCGAGGGACTTCCTTCACGTCGTCTTTGTGGCGTTTCAGGGTATCCAAGGCATAGTCACCGATCTTGCGTCCTTCGCGGTTCACGCGAACGCGGCAACCTCGCTCAATCGTTCCTTGCGCGACATAGCAACCGGCGATGGTTCCGACGCGGGAGACGGCGAAGACTTGTTTGACCAACGCGCGACCCAGTTCGACAACTCGTTCTTCGGGCTTCAATCGGCCTTCGATCAATGCCTTGATGTCCAGTGCCAAGTTGTAAATGATGTCGTAGCGGCGAATTTCGACGTTTCGATCATCTGCCAAGCCTCGAGCGGCCTCATCGGGGATCACATTGAACCCGACGATAACCGCTTGCGATGCGCTCGCGAGGGTCACGTCGGCGACCGTGATACCACCCACGGACCTCTGAAGGATCTTGATCTCGACTTCGGGGTGATCGAGTTTGGTCAATTCCTTTTCGATGGCTTCCAACGAACCGCGTGCATCGGCTCGGATGATCAAGTTCAAAACAACCTTCTCTTCCTTGACCCCTAGCTTGCCCGTTTGAAGCAATTCTTGGAATGTCTCGAACGAAACCTTGGGAGAGGTTCCGGAGAGGTTTTGTGCTCGCAAGGCCGTTTCGCGGTCGGCAGCGAGCTGACGCGCTTGGCCGATCTCGTCGAGGACGAAGAACTTTTCGCCCGCTTCGGGGGCTTTGTCCAAACCGGTGATGTTGACCGGCATGGAAGGCCCCGCTTCGGTGAGCTGTTTGTTTCGTTTGAGTGTGTCGTACAAGGCTTTGACGCGGCCGAACGTCGATCCGCAGACGACGATATCGCCGACGCGCAACGTTCCGTTCTGAACCATCACCTTCGCGATCACGCCCCGATCGGAGGCTTGCTCGCTCTCCAAGCAAACGCCCGCCGCCGCCCGCTTGGGGTTGGCTCGGTACTCGTGCAATTCGGCGACGGTCAATACGGTCTCGAGCAGCTCATCCATTCCTTTACCGGTAATGGCGCTGGTTTCGACAACTTCGACATCTCCGCCCCACGCGCTCGGGGTCAAGCCGTGTTCGGTCATCTGCGTCATGAGCCGGTTGAGATCGGCTCCAGGGAGATCGCACTTGTTGGCTGCGACGACGATCGGAACACCCGCTGCCTTCGCGTGCGAAATGGCTTCCTCGGTCTGCGGCATGATGCCGTCATCCAAGGCGACGACAAGAATCGCGATGTCCGTTACGTTGGCACCGCGCGCTCGCATTTCCGTGAACGCTTCGTGACCTGGCGTATCGACGAATGCTACCGCGCGTCCATCTTTCTTGACTTGGTAAGCACGGATGTGCTGGGTGATACCACCCGCTTCGCCCGTAACGATCTTGGTACCGATCAAGTAATCTAGCAAGGATGTCTTGCCGTGGTCGACGTGCCCGAGGAAGGTGACGATCGGCGGTCGCGCGACCATGTCTTCCGGGTTGTCTTCCACCGCTTCCAGTTTGTTGATCAAACTGGTTTCAAGCGACTCGGCTTGCTTGAATTCGATATCGACCCCGATATCGGTTGCGACCATCTCGGCTTGCTCCTGAGCCAGCGTCGAGTTGATGTTGGCCATTGTTCCCATCATCATCAACGAACGGAGCACGCGCGCGGCAGGAACACCCGCTGCTTCGGAGAAGCTGCGGACGGAGCAAGGAAGCTCGAGGATCACTTTCTCTTTTCGAGCGATCGTGTGCTGCTTCTTGATCTTGGCCCCTTTGTTGCCACGCCGCTTGTTCTCTTCCTCTTCGATCAGAGCCAGATCTTTCGAGGAATGGATCTTGGGGTTGCGAAGGCGATCGTTTCTGCCGTCGTTGAAACCCTTTTTCTTGAGCTGGGCCTTTGCCTCTTCCTCGTCAGCAGCCTTCTTGTTCTTCAGGTTGAGCTTGTTTTCTGCGTTCGCCTTGAAGTCGGCCAACCCTGCGTGCATGGCTTGGCTCGGTGTCGCAGCGCGATTGCTGCCAGCCCCTGTGCCTGTTTGTTTGCCGGGCAGCGGCTGCTTCTCCGTCGGCTTCTCCATCCCCTTCTTGACCCCTTGGATCACATCCGGGGTGAGCTTGACGATCGGCTTTTGCGTCGCCTGCTCTTGGGGTTTGGCGGAGGGAGGAGGGGTCGCGGACTTGGGGAACCGCGCCAAATTCAATACGGGTTCGCGCGATCGCTTGGTGCGATCTACCGACGGCTTGCTGCTATCCCCAGTCGGTGCGGCAGTACGCTGACGACCCAGAACTCGAACTTTTCCACTTGTTTGTGCGGGTGCGTAATACTCGTCGCGTCGCAACGCGCCCGAGCCCGAAGGCTTGGAGGAATCTGCAAGCTCCTTATCGGAAGGGGCGTCGGACTCAGCAGGTGTGTCGGTTTCGAACTCCGCAACAGGAGCGGTGTTCGGGGAAGATTCCGCGACCATAGCCGGTGCCGGCTCGGAGGCGATGTCTTCCGAATCGGATTGCTGAGAATCCGCGTCCTGGAAACCGGACGGTGCAACGGATTGTTCGGCTTTGGCCGCATCTTCTGCAGGATAATCCGCATCCTCTCTCGCATCGGAGGAGACACCGGAACCTGCCGTCGCACGTCGGGAGGAGGAGAGATCCCGTTTCGCGCCGCCCAACTTCCCGCTCAGATCGCGGATGGGAGCCTCTTTAAGAGGCTCGCGAGCGGGTTTGGGTGCCGGGGGTGGAGGTGCCGTCGCCGATGATTTCTCATCGAGATGCTTCTTGATCTTCGCGATCTCGTCGTCTTCCAGGCTAGCCAGAGCGCTGCCTTTGTTTTGGATTCCCAATCGCGCACAGAGATCGACCAGCTCTTTGCTGTCTAAACCAACGTCTTTCGCCAGCGAATAAATTCTAACTGCCACTGAGCAACTTTCTCCGGGTTCTAAACCCTTGTCCAAACGCAAGCAATGGGCTGAGCCTTGGCTCCGTCTCGCGTTTTTTCACAATACTATTAATTCATTTGGATGCCCCCACAAAGCTCCCCAGGAAGCGTGCTGTGGGTCCTCTCTGCTTCCTCGCAGACGACTGCGAGGACCTCAATCGGTTCGACTGACCATGCAAGAAAACCCTTTGCACACCTTCTGCTATGATGGTAACGGATGTTTTGCATTCGCGTCAGTCTTCAAACATGGATTAGCTTTGCGATTCTGCTCCATTTTCGGGGGGCTGGCTATTCTCAGATTGCTGAGGTGCTGGTTGCTGAAGTGCTGGCTCGTCTGACACGGCCTGCGGGGATTCCTCCGCAGCTGACTGGGGCGAAGCTGTTGTGTCGGCCGCAGTTGTGGGGTCGGCCGAAGGGGCCACTGCTACAGCGACGTCTGCCGCTGCGGGCTTCAATTGCCCTCGCTCTTTCTTTTCAAGCTCTTCGGTGGCTCGTCGTTCTTTTTCCGCCTTCTCGTGAATCTTTCGCTCTTCCTCTTCGATTTCCAACGCCTCGGCTCGCTCTTCGGCTTGCTCGACAATCGCGTTGACCTCGTCCTCGCTCCAGTTGCCCATCTCCATGAGGGCATCGGGTTCAATGACCGATAGGTCGTCGTAGGAAAGGTATCCCTGCTCGACCAACTGCTGTGCCACCTCTTCGGTCATGCCTTCCAGTTGCATGAACATTTCCATCGCTCGCTCAATCTGACGCTCCAATTCGGAGGCGGTCATGATCTCGATATCCCAGCTGCAGAGCTTGCTAGCCAATCGTACGTTTTGCCCGAAGCGACCGATCGCCTGGGAGAGGTGCTCTTCATTGACCAACGCAATCGCGCGACCGATCATATCGCAAAGCAAGACTTGCTCGACTTCGGCAGGCTGCAACGCATTGGGGATGAGGACCATGGGGTCGTCGCTCCAGCGAACGATGTCGATTCGCTCCCCTGCCAACTCGCTCGTGACGTTTTTGATCCGATTGCCTCGCATGCCCACGCAAGCCCCCACGCAATCGATACGCTGGTCGGAACTGCTGACCGCTACCTTGCTCCGGTAGCCTGGCTCGCGGCTGATGGCGTTGATTTTGATGACTTCGTCGGCGATTTCCGGGATTTCTTGCTCGAAAAGTCGCTGGACGAAGCTGGGGTGGGAGCGGGAAAGGATGATCTTTACCCGGTTGCCGGCCGCCTTGACTTCGTAAATGACGGCGCGGACGCGAGATCCGTTGTGATACGACTCTCCAGGGATCTGCTCGCTGCGAGGCAAAATGGCCTCGACATTTCCAAGCTGGACAATGGTCAAGCCCCGTTCGGTTCGTTGCACGATCCCAGTGACCAATTGACCGACCTGACCGTAGAATTCATCCAGACGAGCATCTCGCTCCGCTTCTTTCAGCTTCTGAATGATGACCTGCTTGGCGGTCTGCGCACCGATCCGACCTATCTCGTCCTGGCTCAATAACCGACCATCTACCGACGCGCTGATCTGACCACCCTCTGGGGCAATCTTGACCGCCACCTCTGCATCCTCGCCAAATTGACGTTTGGCAGCTGTTATCAATGCCGATTCGATCGCCTGGATGACCAGATCTGGGCTAATCTGCTTTTCGCGATGCAACGAATCGACAATTCGGAGCAGTTCTTGAGGATTCATTAGGTGTCAGTAGGTTTGTAGTCGTTCTCGGGGGTGGCGGTGAACTCAGAACCCCCGTTTTCACTACCGACCCTATTTTTCGCTGGAATCGGGTAAGGCTATCGCAAATGGGTTGATATGTCAACTCCCAAGGACGCGCGCTGAAGCTCCTGCAAGGGCTCTCGGAAGCCCGTTGTCGCAGGGGCGCGTCATGGCTTGCAAGGCTTTTTCACTCGTTGCTCGGCGTCGCGGTTTTGCCTGGCTTCGCGATCTTGAGCTCGGCGCTAAAAAGGGCTCGCGGGTCCGATCGCTCTCGAAGTGTCGACGAGAGCGTGCGGATGTTTCTCTCGACCGGACCGCGGTAGATCTCCTGTTCGTTCCAGATCACCGTAATCGGCTTGTTCAGGTCGACGAAGTCATCGCGCAGTCGAACGAGAAGGCTTTCGACGTCGTCGGTTTGGACACGAACGGTCTGTTCTGCATTGTCGGATTGGACGTCCGCGGTGATCAACGCTCGGTCGGCCGGCTGGGTCCCTTCGGGGATCGCAAGCCAATAAAAGCGGTTGGTAAGAACGTCGTCTTGCTTCCAGACGATCCGCGTCGGAGTGATGGTTCGGCTGTGCTTGGTCATCCAAGGAATCGCTTCGGCATCCTGGCGATCCATCCAGTGCCCCTTCCCTTCATGGATCTTCACCCAGTGTGTGTATCCGGCGGGGTCGTTCGTGCGAAGCTCTTCCAGCAAGCCTTTCCATTCCTTGGCGATGCGGTTGCGGTCGTACGCTTTGTCGAGTTCTCCCATATGGAGGGTGAAGGGCAAGTTCCGTAATCCCAACGGACTGGTTTCGTTCGGATGCCCCGCCATCATGGCCACCGCCGCGAATCGATCTGCCATCCTCGGTGCCAGCTGATAGACGCCGTCACCCCCAGCCGAATAGCCCATCAAGTAAACGCGATCCGGGTTCACTCCCTCGATCAAGATGAAATTCTCGATCAAGCGGGAGAAGAGGAGGTCGACTTGCGGTTGGTGCCATAGGTCCCATGTGTCGCCCGGAGCGCGCGGGGCGACGTAAAAGCCCTCCTCCAAGCGGTAAAGCCTCTTTTGGTTCTGCCACTGCTGATCGTTGACCCGTTTGGGTGCGCCACCACCACCGTGCATGGAGATGGTCAAACTCCTGCCGGTCGCAGGTGCCTCGCCGAAGACTTCGACGTGATAAGGCATCGACCACTCCCCGATCTTGATCTCCCGCTGCTCCAGTTCCTGCTTTCGGTCGGATCTCTGAGATTCCTTCCAGTCCTCGATCAAAAGCTCGGCAGCGGACTGCGCTTGTTCTCGGGATAGGGGCTGTGTCGCGAAGGGTTGTTCGGCCAAATCCCCTCGCGATGCGCGAGGTTGCTTCAGAAAAGCGCGAAGATCTGTCAAGGGTTCGGAGCCGTCGCAACGACCTTCGCAAACGATTGCGCCCGTACACATCGCGATCGAAGTAAGAACAAATAGTTGCACCAAACCAAGCCGCTTTGTTTGTGGCATCGTCAGAAGCCTTGTTGGGGTAGCACGCCAAGGAGGGGGGAATGATGGTTGCGAGAGGATGCCGTCCAAGCTTACTCGGGTGGGGGCGGATTGCCAACCTGGACAGAGCGGAGAAGATTGTATACAATCTGGCGAAATTGTATATAAAATGGGTTGTGGGGCGATGCGGTCGGATGGAGAGCGTTCATGGCGGTGCACGGGGACAAACGCGAGCAAGTGGTGGCTTGGGTGTTGGATCGCATCGCATCGGGCGGACTGGGGGGCGGGGATCGGTTGGTCGCGCAAGAGGTCGCCAGCGCGACCGGGGTGAGTCTGACGCCCGTGCGCGAGGCGCTCGCAGAGCTTGCTGGTATAGGGCTGGTTGATCTATTGCCCAATCGTGGCGCGGTGATTCATCGGTTTACGAGGCGCGAGATTTCGGGAGTTTGTCGAGTTCGCAAATCGCTGGAGTGCGAGGCGACGCGCTGGGCAACCTCTCGCATTCCTTTGGAATCCCTGCAATCGCTCGAACGAGAGCTTGCCAAGCTCGATGCCAAAGTGAAGAAGGGTTCGAAGCCGATCAAGCAGGCGCGTGCAGCGGATACGAAGTTGCACGAGCTGATTCGAAACCATTGTGGAAATCCCTTCTTGGAGCGGGAATTGCAAAGGCTATCCCGACTCTTTCGGTCGCTTCGCGATGCGTCGTGGGTGAAAGCCTCCGAGGGGCCGGATGGGAGCCGGCTCCGCGAAGAGCTGGAAGAGCATCTCGCCATTGTCCAAGCGCTGTTGCGGCGAGATGCGACCCAAGCCAGGGCTGCTATGTCTCGACATATTCGCGCTTCGGTGCAGTACTGGTTGCGCGCGGTACGAAATGAACACGCCTATTCCTCTTCGATCGATTCTTCCGTCTAGTCATGTTCCCCTTGAAAGGACCTACACCTTGAACACGAAAAACTTTGCCATCGTTCCTACCGAATCGGAACTGCTAGCGCTCGAGCGGGATCTGCGGTTCTATCCGAGCACCAATCGCAATCCCAAGGTGCTCACGCTGGAGCAAGTCGATCATTTCAATCGATCCGGATATGTCACACCGCTCGAGGTTTATTCGCCAAGTGAGATCACCGAGATTCGATCGTACTTTGATGGATTGCTGGAACGGGTCGTTCAGGCGGGTGGGGATAGTTATTCCATCAGCTCCGCGCATATGAAGTATGGACCGGTTTACGATATTCTGACGAATCGAAAGATTGTGGATTACGTCAGCGATCTTCTGGGAGATGACGTGATTGGTTGGGGGTCCCACTTCTTCTGCAAAATGCCGGGGGATGGCAAATCGGTGGCTTGGCATCAAGACGCAAGTTACTGGCCCCTTTCCCCTTCCAAAGCGGTAACCGTGTGGTTGGCGATCGATGATGCCGACCCAGAGAACGCTTGCATGAAGTTCATCGCAGGGAGTCATCATCACGGCCATATGACTTATCGACCGAGCAGTTCGGATGATCACAACGTGCTCAACCAAACCATCGATAATCCGGAGCAGTTCGGAGAAATCGTTTGGAATCCCCTGCCGGCTGGCTCGGCGTCGATCCATGCCGATTTGCTCCTGCACGGCTCCGAGGTAAATCGTTCGAATCGTCGTCGCTGCGCGCTGACGTTGCGGTATTGCGCGGCGGAAGTCCATGCTGCGTTGGGCTGGAATGAAAAGGGGGTTCAAGTCCGAGGTTCCGATCCTCGCGGGCATTGGACCAATCTGCCCCGTCCGGCCGCATCGTGATCGCGGAGTCGAATCCTATGCGGTGGAATCCTGTGCTGTGGAAATCCCGTGCGCCCGTTACCTGCACCCGTTACCTATGACCGTGATATTTGCGGTCGTCTAGGGGGATGAGGCTTCTTGGCTGGGGTTTGCCAGTTAGGTTGACGGATCTGTTTGGATTGGTTGAAGCGGTTGAGATGGGTGTCCGATAGCTCTTTCGTGATGGGAGTTCACCAAGAGAGCTAGCAATGAATCAGGTTTGGGGATGGAAATGCGTTTCGCCATTGCGCTCTGGGGCTCTCCTGGCGGCGATTCTTTTCGTCGGCGGTGCATCGAACGGTTTCGGTCAGGAGGGGGTTGTCGCTCAGGGGTCTCAGCCTCCGCTGGTGCTCGCAGCGGACGCAGCGGTTGAACCGGGGGAATGGCGCGATTTGTTGGAGCAGTTGGAAGCGAGGGTGAAGGAGTTGGAAGCGGGGCAGAAGGCCTCGTCTAGCAAGCCATCGAGCGCCGCCAAGCCGGAAGAGTCCAAGGGACCTGCGAAGGATAAGTTGCCCGAGGATAAGTGGAAGGTGAGCTTGGGCGGTCATATGCAGTTGGATTCGATCTATTGGGCCGATGCCGATCCCGCGATACCGGCTACGCAGAACTACACCAACTTTCGGCGATTGCGGTTGGTGGCCAATGGAGAGGGGTACGATCAATACGATTTCCGGCTTCAGATGACGCTAGAGCCGGATTCGGAGACCAACAATTCGCTGACGACGACGGGGTTGGTCAAGGATGCGTATTTTAGTTTGAACGAGATTCCGTTGTTGGGTCGCTTCCGCATCGGTCACTTCTTCGTACCATTCAGTCTCGAGCAAGTCACGAACGACACCAACAACATCTTTTTGGAGCGATCGATTCCGACGCAGACGGTTTTTGCTGCGGATCGGGAGTTAGGGATAGCGCTCTACCAATCGGCTTGGGATGACAGATTAACGTTTTCATCAGGGTTGTTCGTCGACAGCGTGAGCGAGTCGACCAAGAAGAAGATCGACGACAATCAAGGCTATCGATTATCGGGAAGACTCACTTTTCTTCCTTACTACGATGACGAGAGCGATGGTCGCTTCTTGGTTCACACTGGACTAGGTGTCCTGCATACCGATGATAGCGATGATGTGGTTCGATTCCGTGCGCGTCCCCAGATCAACGAAGGCCCTCGCATCATCGATTCTGGTGCTCTCGACGCCGATCGCTATACCACCGGAAACTTTGAAGGTGCCGTGGTGATAGGAAGGGTGACGATTCAATCGGAAGCGTTTCTGTCGAGTATTGCGATGAACAACGGGACCGAGGGGAGTGCGAACGGTGCCTACGTTCATGTCAGCTGGTTCTTGACCGGCGAGAATCGGATCTTTGAGAAGTTTGGTCAGCATGGACCTCAGTTTGGTAGAAACAAGCCAACGCGCAACTTGAGTGTTCGTCCTGGCGCTTGGCAGCCTGGGGCTTGGGAGCTCAAAGCCCGTTGGTCCCATCTAGATCTTAATAATCTCCAACGGGGGCAATACAACGATTTGAGTGTCGGAGTGAACTGGTACTGGAGCGACCGAGTTCGGATGATGTTGGATTGGATCCATCCGATGACAAGCGACGATGCGATCTTCGGTGCAACCGAATCGGACATCGTTGGTTTGCGATGGGACGTCAACTGGTAGGCGATCTAGCCTGCTGTGACGCCGGATCGCCTGTCGCGACTCTTGCTCGGTTGAGGCCCAAGCTCCGTGGAATGAATCGAGTCCTCCGTCGAAACTAGTGCTCTTGTCGGCGAGCCAGCTCGTCGCGGAGCTTTGCGGCCAGTTCGTATTGTTCGTCGCGGACGGCGGCAGCCAGTCTTTCTTGAAGTGAGTCCCCTACCGCATACTCATCGCGAATCGATTCTCGAAGCTTGATCAGTTGCAAGACCATCTCGTCGTTTTCGAAGTCTTCCGTCGCTTCATGTTCTTCGAATACAGCGCGAATCGCCTCTAAGCCTTGATTGATTTCCGTGACAGCGGCGTCGGGGGTCGACTCGTCGAGTGCGGCCAATGCGGCTGCTTGGGTGCGATGGAACAACACGAACGGACGGTACTGTTCGTGGCTCATTGTCCATTCGTCTTCGGGGGAGTGGTCACGGCAGACATCCATCAAAGCCAGTGTGTGATCGGCGTCCTCGACTGCACGGTGGTAGTGTTCGAGACGTAGCCAAGAGATACGGCGGTGATAGAACTGAACGAATTCGCGGTCTGCCTCGAAGCATTGGTCTTCGTTCATGACGAAGTCGGGATCGTTGGTTTCGACGGCGAGCATGGCATCGAGAAAAGTGGGGAAGCCGCTGGGTTGCAGGCCATCGGGGCGTCCATTGGTTTCCATCTGGAGGACTCCAAGGTCGACTCGCATTTGGATAACGTCCCGTCCGTCGTCCCCTTTCACCAATCGAACGCAGAGAGTGTGCGGATCAAATTCCCAGTTCTGTAGGATGGCATCGAGCCCCTTGTACGAACTCATCTCGAGCTGTCTCGCTTTTCTTCTCTGGAGGCTACTTCCGGGCGTCGCGTTCGCTCCAAGCTTGTTCGGATCAGGTTTCATGTCAGTGGTACTCGGAAAAGGTCGGCGGACCACTTCGAACAAGTATAACATCGAACTCATTTTCGCGAAGCAAGCCGTCTTAGAAGTGTTTGCAAATAACCGAAGCGAGAGTAGACCTCGATTGGAATTTTCTTCACAATCTCCCTACCAATTCTTTGGCCCCTGCCAATTCTCCGCAGCTCGTCCATTCATACGGGAGCCGTTCAAGCCGTGTAGTGCTTCGGAGAAACTGTCGTGCTTCGGGGGGCGGACCTGGAAACTTGTGGGGAGAAAAAGGGATGGAATCATCGGACAGCTTGAACCGCCCGGCTCCCCCCTCCCTGTTGGATCGAGGGCCGGTGCCGAGCGATGTTCCGATCGCCTCGGTGATCGCCAACGTCCATTCCTGCTCCTACTTGCCCGATCGCCAAGCCAATTTGCCGCTTGTATTGCCTCGGCAGCGGGTAACGCCCGAACAACTGGATGCCCTGCTCGCGGCGGGAATGCGCCGAGCGGGTGTATTTCTCTACCATGCAGCTTGCGCAGAATGCTCAGCTTGCGAACCGTCCCGCGTGGATGTGAACCGATTTGAGTGGACGGATTCCTGGCGCCGAATCCGCAATCGGGGGGACAAAACATTGGAAGTCGCGTTGACGCCGGCTAGCACGACCCCAGAGAAGTTAGCGCTCTTCAATCGGCATCGAAGAGAGCGGGATCTTGCGACCGACGACAATCCTTACGCGCTGGACGATTACGAAAGTTTCCTTGTGGAGAGTTGCTGCGAACATACCCTCGAGATGCAATTCCGATTGGACGGGAATTTGATTGCTATCTCCGTGATCGATTGTGGCAAAGATTCCGTCTCGGCCGTTTATACCTATTTTGAGCCCGAGCACACCAAGCTTTCGTTGGGGACCTATGCGATCTTAAAACAAATTGAATTCTGTAAACGTACGCAAAGACAGTTTGTCTACTTGGGTATGTACGTCGCCGCCAATCGCCATCTCAGTTACAAAGGGAGGTTTCGTCCACAGCAGCGCTGGATCCAAGGCAAATGGACTGATATCCATTCAGATTGATAGGGAGCGAGCTATACTGGAATCGGTTTCAGCAGAGCACCTCGGAAGGCTGCGCTGCGATGTTGGCCATACCCGCTCGTCTCGTCCTTCTTCTCGCGGATTCGCACTACTCGTCATCTTCAACAATACCTATGGGATTCTTCGACAAGCTGTTTAAAAAGAACGAGGCAGCAGCATCGAGCAAACGAGTGGACGTAGGGGATCGCTTCGAACGGATCCGGTCCGCCGTATCGGGCACGATGAGCAATTTCTTCGTCGCGAAAGACCGCTACTTCGACAATCGCATCGTCGGTGTCAAGCTCTGCGATATCGACAAGGTGGACTTCTTTGAAAGTCGCTTCAAGGGCTTGAACAAACCGTCCGAAGGCCAGATCGGCTCGCAAATGGTTCACCCCAACATCGCCAAGACATTGGAGTTTGGGTTAACGACCAAGGGGCAGCCCTATATCGTGATGGAATATGTCGACGGTCCGGGCTTGCAAGTCCTGGTGCTAGAGAAGATGGAGGAATCGCTTCGGGGCAAGCGGCTGAATCTGATGCTGCAAATGGCAGAGGCCCTCGACTACGTGCACAAGAAGGAATTCATTCACCGCGACATTTGCCCTCGCAATTACATCTGTTCGAACGATATCCAAACCGTCAAACTGATCGACTTCGGGCTGACACTTCCTGCCACCAAACCATTCATGGTGCCCGGTAATCGAACCGGCACTCCTCTTTACATGGCCCCCGAGATCGTGCGCCGGCGAGCGACCGATAAACGGGTCGATATCTTTTCCTTCGGTGTCACTTGCTACCAGCTGATCACATTTGAACTGCCTTGGAACACGACCGACACATCGGGCAAAGCGGCGTTGCAACACGATACGGCTCCACCTATTGAAATCACCGAATGGAAACCTGACTTGGACAAGACCTTGGCCAGTTGTGTGATGAACGCCATCAAGGCGAATGTGGATCAGCGGACCCCCGACATGGAGACCATGCTTCGGCAGCTCCGCCAGGTGAAGCTGTCGCCGTGAGCCTTTCGTTCGAAGAAACCAATCGACGCACCGAAGCGGAGTCGATCAACGCGGAAGCCTACAATCGCATGGCGCGCGCCGGACATGTCCTGGCTACTCCGGTACGCGATGAGGAGCTTGCTAATCCTTTGTCCGTCGTCGATGGAAGGGGCTGGTTGGGAGGATCAATACAAGGATGGAATGTTTTATGTCTCGCCGCGGGGGGCGGTCGACATAGTGCATTGTACGCAGCGGCAGGGGCCAAGGTTACCGTGGTCGATATCAGCGACGGTATGTTGGAACTCGATCGGGTCGTGTGCCATCGCCACCGCTTCGATGTCCGGCTGATTCCAGGGTCGATGGTGTCGATGCCGATGCTGCGCGATAACGAGTTCGATCTCGTCGTTCATCCCGTGAGCACTTGCTATGTGCAGGACATTCGCTCGGTCTTTCTGGAGGTAGCGAGGGTTCTTCGAGGAGGAGGTCTCTACATCTCTCAGCACAAGAGTCCGTTCAATTTGCAGACGTCTCTGTCGACCGATCGGGGCCGTTACTGGGTCGAAACCGAGGTGGGCGCCATCGCGAAGAAGGTGGAGCCGGGGCAAAGCAGCTCGCTGCGCGAATCCCACTCCCAAGAATACGCGCACTCCTTGGAGTCGATTCTGGGAGGGATCTGTCGCAGCGGAATGCATATCGAGGACCTATCGGAACCGGAGCATGCGAATCCATCGGCGGCACTTGATACGGCCGCTCATCGAGCTCGCTTTGTACCGCCCTATATTCGTATTAAGGCGCGCAGGGCCAAGCCGAGCGGACTGGTTTTGAGCGCCTAAGGAATCTCGGTCTGAGACAGGTTCAACCATAGGGGCTAGGTCATGCGGAACCAGCGACCGAGGGCGAAGGTGGGGATGGCCAGGGAGCAGACGAGCAAGCCGGCGGAGTTGCCTGCGAATTGGAGCGCGATGGCTGCATCCAAAAACAGGATCGTAAGGATCGCTTGTTTGATCGCAGCCACCAACGACGGAACAGTCCCGGCTTGCACCGATCGCACGGCTCTTAAAAACCAAGGGGCAGCGAGGAGTGCGATCAAGATCGGAAACCCGGTCGCCGGCTCCAGCCGCAAAAAAGTTCTTGAATCGACCATCCAAGGCGCGATGGCGAGAAGCACAAGGCCCAGTACGCTCAAAGACCAACTGGCTGCCAAAAGAGGCTTGGATTGAAAAAGCTTCGCTTCCTTTCGAGCTGCCAAGGTCAGCCCCACGACAAACACACCGTGTCCGAGGGGGAGCATCCAAGCGGCGTGGCCAAGCAACGAAAGAGCGACGGTTGACGACGGTACGATGGTGCAACCCAAGGCCATTCCCATAACAAAATTGCATGCGCGGCAGAGACCCATGATCCAAGGACCGAGGAAGGTGCTCTTGCAAGGGCTATCGTAAAGCACGATGCAAATCGCCAAGAGGACTGAACCCACAGCTGGGTAGAGCGCACGCCATGGTTCGGAAAGGTTGCCCTTCTCTTCGGTCCATCCTGTTGTTATGAATCCGGATGCGGTCGCCAGAAGGATCCCAGTCATCAGAAGACCCCATCCCACTTTCCGAGCCGTGCTCCACGAAATCCGGTCGTCGACCAAAGGACCCTTCCGTCCCTCGTGTTTGTCCTTTGCGATGTCGTTGACATCATTCAGGACCATCCCCGACCAGTAGAGCGCGATCGAGGCGAGGGAGATCAAGATCAGACGTGGTGTATCGGACCATTGCCAGACGCCGGCGACAATGGAGAATCCCGCTAGCGCGTCGGCGCTAGCGGTCAAGGTATTAGGAATGCGAACGAGCTGTGCCCAGTCGCGAAACCGAGCCATGCGTTACTGCCTCTTCTGGAACTCGGGAATGAGTTCTGGTACGGGCAGACCGATAGCACCGCGTCCTTCTCGAAGCCGGAACTGTACGTCTTCGTCGATACCTTCGTTGTCCGCGTCCCAGAACCGACCGATTACGTCTTTGGGGAGATCCTTTGCAGAGCGGACCAAACGCATACCCACCATGCGAGCTGGATCGCTGGTGTACCACCATGGGCTCAGCGGAACGTTTGGATCTTCCGATTTCCAATCTTCGTCGACGGACCCTAATCGGGCTGCGGAACGGAGTCGATCGGCTGCATCTTCCCATCCACCCCCACGGGCGGCTCGCGAGTCCGGCTGGGTTGGCCAACCGATAGCGTCCTGCCAGGAAAGTTTCTTACCGCCGCGATCGCCGTATCCATCGGGCGTGAACTGATCGATGGTCCATTCCCAGACGTTCCCGTGCATATCGTGCAAGCCGAATGGGTTCGGCAATTTCGTACCGACCTTCGATGCACCGTTCGATGCGTTATCGCTAAAGGTTGCGTATTTCTCGAGTTCCGCTGGATCGTCTCCGAACGCGTAGGCGGTCTTCGAACCGGCGCGGGCGGCGTACTCCCATTCGACTTCGGTAGGGAGTCGGTATTGGACTTTGGTGATGCCGCTGAGCCACTTGGTGTATTGCTTTGCGGCGAACTGGGTCATGGTGACTGCGGGCTGCTGGTTATCTTCTCCGTGTTCGTACGTGTGGCTCGGGTCGTAGAGAGGGGTAGGAACCGTGACCGCATCGGCTTTGTTCGATTCGTCGACGAGCCGGATGTTGTCCGATCGAAGCCGCTTGAACAGATCGTAGTTCCGCATGAAGGTTTTGTACTCACCCCAAGTCAGTTCGGTTTTGGCCATCCAAAACGGAGGAATTTGAACGGTGAATTGGGGACCTTCGTCTTCGGTTCGGCCTTCTTCCGCGGCCGGAGATCCAACGGTCACTTCTCCGCCTGGGATGGGGATCATCTCGAACGAGATATTGGTTCGTTCGATGGTGTGCGTGTAGGGGACCAAGAAAACGCCCTCGAATTCGACAAAAGGCCCCGAGGCCGGTTTGGTCTTGCTGACGCCGAGGGTGGCATCGGCAGAAGGTGTCTCGGCCCGGGAGATCGAACAGGCCAAGGCGAGGGATGCAAACAGAGTTGCCGTCAATTTATTCATGGAATTGCTTTGCCTATGGGGAAAGACTCGCTGCAACGAACCTCCTAGGGTAACTCGCGGGGCAGGAATGATCAACGACGAAGTGTTTCCCTGGATGTTTCGTCTACACCCAGTCGGGATCGATTGGGTACAATCGATCACTCCCCGAGCCTTGATCGTCTCCTCCCAACCTCCTTTTCCAGGTGTCCATGTCACGTTTTGTTGTTCGATGCGGTCGTATGAGAACGCTGTTCGTGATGAGCTCGAAGAGCGAGCATCCTCGCGGCAGAATGGTAATCGCACGCACCAATCGAGGGCTTGAACGGGGCGAAGTCCTTTGCGAGGCGACGGAACGGGTCATCGCTCAGATGAAGGATCCACCTTCGGGAAGCATCCAGCGGGACTCGACGCCTGCCGATGAAAACGATTACCGGCACTTGGAGAGCCGTATTTCCAAGGATTTCGAGCTTTGCAAACGGTTTATCCAGGAAATGAAACTCCCGATGACTCTCGTGGACGTCGAGAGAATCTTCGGTGGCGAGCAGATCATTATCTACTACACGGCCGAGGACCGCGTCGATTTTCGAGAGCTGGTCAAACGCCTTTCCGGCGAGTACCAAACTCGCATCGAAATGCGACAGATCGGGGCGCGCGACGAGGCGAAACTGCTGGCTGACTTCGGTGATTGTGGAAAACCGGTGTGCTGCAACACCCACCTTCACGGGATGCCGCCGGTTTCCATGCGCATGGCCAAGCTACAAAAAGCGACCTTGGACCCCAATAAAATCTCGGGACGATGCGGCAGGCTCAAATGCTGTTTGCGTTATGAAAACGATACCTACGAGGAGCTGGCGGCTGCCATTCCTCCTGCTGGTAGCGAGATCGTCACTCCCCACGGCCGCAGTCGGGTTCTCAATGTCGAGATTCTCAGCCAGCAGCTGTTGATCCAAACCGAAGACAATCGCCGTCTTCTGATTCCCGCCTCCGAGTGCTTGACCGTGCTCAAGCGTGGGCAAGAATTTTAATTTCGCCACAAGTCACTTTCGCCCGTTTATGGAAGTTCAGGTTATGCATCGTGAATGAACAAGTCCTCGCGATCGTCGAATTGCTGCAAAAGGATCAACGCTATCACTTGGAGGCGTATCAATTCGTCCGCGAAGGGCTCGCCTATGCTCAGAAGGTGATGAAGCTCCCCGCGACGAAAGAGGAAGGGAGCGAGAATCCCCAGGACCATCACCTCACTGGTCAGCAGCTTTGTCAGGCCATCAAAGAATACGCGCTCGATCAATATGGCTTCATGGCCAAGACGGTCCTGAACAATTGGGGTATCTACTCCACCAGTGACTTCGGCGAGATCGTGTACAACTTGATCCGGATTCGCGAGATGCGGAAAAGCAAATCGGATCGGCGAGAGGACTTCGATGATCAATTCGACTTCGACGACGCCTTTCAGCCGAGATTCGAACTTTCTAGCGATGCGAGCTGATCGGATGACTCGAACGCAACACCTAGCACTCCTGGCAGCAGCCTCGGTCCTTCTCGTGATTTGGCTGGGGTACCTTCTCTGGGTCTGCAGTCAAATCGGTACGGCTTGATCGAGCGATTCCCGTACCATCGCGATGCAAACCGGAGTCGAATCATGATCACACGTTGGCTTTCGACCGCGCTCATCGCCGCGGTTCGTTTTTATCAACGTGGAATCAGTCCGCTCCTGGGCCCCTCCTGTCGATTTACTCCGACATGCTCGCAGTACATGATCGAAGCGATCCAAAAGTACGGACCGTTGCGGGGAATATGGAAAGGGTTGCGTCGCATCGGACGCTGCCACCCTTTTCATCCCGGCGGATACGATCCTCCTTGAAAGCCGGCGTCCTTGACAAGCAGGCGTCCTTGAATCAGGGGCCTCTTGGAAAGAAGGCTTAGGGGCGGCGCTTCTTGCTAAAGGATTTGCCTCCTCCAGGTCCCCCCGATGCACCTCGACCGCCGCTGCCGCCGCCGAATCGTTTTCCGCCCGGTTTTCCGGTCGGTCTGCTCGGTCTGCTTCCTGGCTTGCCACCCCTTCCGGGTCTACCGGCACCGCCTGGCCTGTCACCGCCTGGCCTGTCACCGCTTGGCCTGTCACCGCTTGGTCTGTCACCACCTAGTCTGTCACCACTGCTGCTTGGCCTGCCGCCCCCGCTGCTTGGCCTGCCGCCACCGCCTGGTCCGCGGGCTGGTCTGCCTTCACCGCTTGTTCCTGATGCGCTACGTCGGGTTCCATAGGGGGAGCTTCCGCCGCTGCGAGGTGCACCGCTGCGGGGTGGTCGCCGTCCACCGCCACCGAATTGGGGGCGGTCATCTCCGGCTCCGTATTCGGGCCGGCTGGCACCGGAGCTTGGCCGGGGGGAATAGGGGCTACCGGTCGAAGCGCTTCGGCCCTCCGCTCCGGGTCCTCCACGCCCTCGTCCACCGCGGCTTGCGGTGCCCGGTCCTGGTTTGCGTCGACGATCTACGCGGCCATCCGCGGAGCCTTCCGAAGGGCCATCGGAAGAGCGGGAACGTTGGCCGTAGCGGGGTGCTCCCCGGCCAGCCGTTGCCGAACTGCGGCGATAGGGGGAGTCCCCTTCACGGGTGGATCGTTCACCGGTGGATCGTTCGCGGGGGCCTCTCGAGGTGGGTCGCCTGTCGGAACCTCTTCCTCCGTTTCCTCCGCGAGGACGTTTGGGCCTCGCCGTCTCATCACCGGAATCCTCGTCGGAGGATTCCAACAATCCCTCGATGCCATCCTCGACAAATTCACTGAGTCCTGCCTCATCGTCGTACGAGAGGACAGCGCCTCGTTTATTGGAATAGACTTCCGGAGCGTTGAAGTCGGTGACGAGAATGGCGTCATCGAACCCTTCCTCTTCCGCGTCTTCATCGTCGGCGGTGCGGAACGGATTCTTGGACATGGGAGGAAGGGTGTCCATGATCGAATCCGCCTCGAATTCATCATCTTCATTCCAGTCCCCACCATCCTCGTTGAAGACAGGTGGTCTCGATGGATTACCGGCAGGTGGTTTGCCAGATCGCGGGGAGGAGGGAGCCAGTTCGTTTTCGGTGTTTCGCTTCTTGCGTTCCCGGCGGTCTTGGTTGCGAGCCTTTTTGATTTCTTCGACGGCTTGGTATAGGGCTGCGACTTCTTTGTCTTGCAAGGGTCGGTACGCACCCTCGGGCATATCGGCCAGTTTGAGGGGGCCGATCGAAGTGCGCCGCAGGACGACGACTTTGTGTCCGAGACGAGCCAGGACGCGGCGGATCTCGCGGTTCTTTCCTTCGCTCAGCGTGATATCGATTTCGGTGCAACCTTTGCGCACTTTGCGAATGGTGGCGCCGTCGACCCGCGCGACCCCTTCAGCCAGATAGATACCTCGTTGAAGCCTTCGCATGGCCTCCTTTTCGACTTGTCCGGCCACGACTACGAAGTAGGTCTTGGGAACGCAATGCTTTGGATGCGCCAAACGCTGTGCAAGCTCTCCATCGTTGGTCAGGAGAATCAGTCCAGTGCTCGAGGCGTCCAATCGGCCGACAGGAAACAAACGGGCTTGGGCTGGCACCAGATCGATCACGCGAGGGCGTCCTTCGGGATCGCTGTTGGTGCACAGGACGCCGGCTGGTTTGTGGACGGCATAGTAGACGGGGCGGTGCCTCTTCAAGGGCTCGCCATCGACGAGGATTTTCGATTTGTCGGCATCGACTTTGACACCTACCTGCGAGATGACTTGGCCGTCGATTTCCACGCGACCCTCGGTGATCAATTCGTCGACTTGTCGACGAGAACCGAGTCCGGCTGCGGCAAGGAGTTTATTGATCCGCTGCTCCCCGCTGAGAAACGAAGGGGTAGCATCGGTAGTTCTTTTTGGCTTTGACATGACAGACCAATCCGCTCACGAGGGAGCGATGCCAGCGATCGAAGCACTGTTCTCGCAACAGGGGGAACGATGGCATAACGAATTCAAGAATTATCGATCGACGAGATAGCGATCGGCAGCGTCTCACGACGTTGCGGTTCGTCTAAGAATAGTTCATGAAAAGCAAAAAGTGCAGGCCTAAAGCGTCATTTTCGATGGATGCTTGGGGGCCAGAGCCAGATCCTCGGGAGGAGACTGCGAAGCTATCCGGGGGAAGCGACGCTGCAGGCGAAGTCCAAGCGGGCAGCCAGCTTTCCTTCGACAGTTACTTTTCCTGTCATGAAATAAGCGGTGGAGACGACATCGTTCAAGGTGATTTCGATGTCGACGGTTTCACCGGGCCGCACCATCCGTTTGAACTTGGCTCCGTCGATGCGGGTCGCCACAGGAACCACCGTGCCGTCTTGCGGGGTGAACTGGCTGAGCAAGATCGCTCCGCTTTGCAAGCATGCCTCGCAGAGGATGACACCGGGTACCAAGGGGTAGTTGGGGAAGTGACCTTGGAGAAAGAACTCGTCCGGTTGAAAGGTCTTGCGGCAATGGATGGTCTTTTCGGTTTGCTCGACGACTTCATCGACCAAGAGCATCGGCTTGCGGTGCGGGATCTTTTGTTGGATTTGTTCCAGGTTCATGGCGGTGGTGGTCATGGCGGATGCGTATGTGGATGCAGAGGTGGCGATCGGTGGTTTGGTTTTTGGTAGCGGGAGTGCGATTACCGGGGGCTAGCGATCGAAGAGTTGGTCTTGGATTCCTTGCAGCGCCTCGATGCAGGTGGCGATATGTTCGTCCAGATCGACGCCGAGTTCTTGGGCTCCTCGCTGGATGTCGTCGCGGTTGACGGCTGCTGCGAAACTGAGGTTCTTCAGTTTCTTCCGAACGCTTTTCGGTTCGAGGCCTTCGAGTTTGTCCGGTCGCACATGCCCGCACGCGACG
Organism: Brakhagea slesvicensis; assembly: GCF_052161625.1. Lineage (GTDB taxonomy): Bacteria > Planctomycetota > Planctomycetia > Pirellulales > Pirellulaceae > JBKCUI01. The sequence continues at coordinate 2,107,075 of NZ_CP197412.1, read as the reverse complement.
AGGAACCCGCATAGTTCATCGCATGCGTAGAGGGCGCGATCGACCAAATGAACTCGAGGATAGGCATTAAGGTAATCCGCGTGCGAAAGAATGGCATAAATGACTTCTTCGGGGTAGCCAAGCTCACGAAGAATCTTGCTCCCCTCGAGCGGGTGCGAGGGGGCGTCGGGCCATCGTTCGTAGTCGAAGTCGTGCAGAAGGCCAACGATTCCCCATTCGGTCTCATCCTCATTCATGTTTTTTGCGTAGGTGCGCATCGCCGCCTCGACGGCGAGCATGTGGCGGCGCAGGGAAACGCTCTGCACGTATTGGTGCATCAGTGCCAAAGCAGACTCTCGATCCATAGGCAGTCGAACTTTCCTCTCAGGGAAGGAATGGAGAAGGATTTGGAAAAAGAATCACCATAAAACAAAATGGGACAAAATAAAACGGGCGAAGAGAATTCCCTTCGCCCGTCTATGATATCTCTGTGTCTAGCGGTCCAGTTCCTGATTCCGACTAGGCCTTTTTGGCTGCATCGTATCGCTTGCCAACTTCGTTCCAATTGACGACGTTCCAGAAGGCTGCGATGTAGTCAGGACGTCGATTTTGGTACTTGAGGTAGTAAGCGTGTTCCCACACATCGAGACCGAGGATGGGGGTACCTTCGATTCCCGCGACCGCTTTGCCCATGAGGGGGCTATCTTGGTTGGCGGTGGAACCGATCTCTAGTTTTCCGTTGTTGACGACCAGCCATGCCCAGCCACTGCCGAAGCGGGTTGCGCCGGCGGCGGCAAACTTCTCTTTGAACGCGTCGAAGCTGCCAAAGGTGGCTTCGATGTCGGCGAGCAGAGCCCCGCTGGGTTTGCCACCGGCATTCCAGCCGATGATTTGCCAAAAGAAGGTGTGGTTGACGTGTCCGCCGCCATTGTTGCGAACGGCAGTTCGTTTGTCCTCTGGAACTGCGCTGAGGTCTTTGATCAAGTCTTCAGCGGACTTCGCCTCCAGTGGTGTCCCCTCGATCGCCTTGTTGAGGTTGGTGATGTAAGCCTGATGGTGTTTGCCATGGTGGATTTCCATCGTCATCGCATCGATGTGCGGTTCCATGGCGTTCGTGGCGTAAGGAAGTGGTGGCAATGTATGGGCCATGTTGGAGACTCCGCTAATGAGTTAGTGGTTACGTTGAATTGCAATCCAGTTTAGGTGCATTCTATCAAAAACCTAGAAAATGACACCCGCCCCCGCTGGAACCCTCAAGACTCGAGACGCTGGATGGTCAAATGTTTTCGCCATTGGGCATTGTCGACGTGGGGGTAATCGCTTCGAAAATGAACGCCACGGGACTCTTGTCGCGCTTGCGCGGCGATCGCCATCTGCAAACTGACCGTCAAGATGTTTTGGAGCTCCCAACCTTCTACGCTCGCCAAATCGTGTGAGAGAACGTAGCTGCAGTATTGCTGCAGCGCGCTGACGGTTTCGGCGAGTTGCGATTCACGCCGCCGGACGCCGACATTGCGCCACATGACCGACCGGACCGCATTTCGAATATCGCCTAGATCGAAGGTGCCGTCGAAGCGGCTTTGACCAAGGGATGCGATGGGGAGGACTCGGAGTTCGTCCGTGTGATTCTCTTTGGCGCCCTGCGATGCATTGCGCCCCGCGATAGCGCCATACACAAGTCCCTCCAGGAGGCTGTTGGAAGCGAGGCGGTTGGCGCCATGCAATCCGCTGCTGGTAACTTCTCCGGCCGCCCACAACCCCGGGAGCGATGTGCGCGATTGCGTATCGACTTCGCATCCCCCGATCATATAGTGGGCGCCCGGTCTCACCGGAATCGCATCGACGGCGATGTCCAATCCAAACCCTTCGCAGACTTTTGCAATCCCGGGGAATCGAGCCCGCACATGCTGGGCATCCAAGTGTTTCATGGTGAGGTAGACGCACGACGATTGCGTCTTTTCCATCTGGCTCACAATGGCTTGGCTTACGACATCGCGGGGGGCCAATTCGAGTCGGGGGTCGTAATCGCCCATGAATCGGTATCCCTGCGAATCGATCAAATATGCGCCATCGCCACGGATGGCTTCGGTGATCAAAGTTCGCGAGCTGCCTGCTATGTACAGAACGGTCGGGTGAAACTGCATGAACTCCATATCACGCATGACCGCACCCGCGCGGAAGGCGAGGGCGTGACCATCCCCGGTCGCGACACGTGGATTGGTGGATTCTCGGAACACTTGACCGCACCCTCCGGTGCAGAGAATGGTTTCTTTCGCCCAGATGAGAAAGGGCTTGCCGCCTCGCGTGGATGCGACCGCTCCATGGCAGCGACCTTCATAGGTGAGCAAGTCGATTGTGAAGGTCTCTTCGCAAATTTCAGTATTCGGTCGCTCCTTGGTGTGCGCGATCATGGCTCGCATGATTTCTTTGCCCGTCGCATCCCCGAGCGCGTGGAGGATCCGTTGGTGGGAATGCCCTCCTTCGCGTCCCAAGACGATTTGCCCATCGTGCTGGTCGAATCGAGTTCCCCATCGAATCAATTCGGCCACGCGATCAGGCGCCTCGCGAACCACGGTCTCGACAACTTGCAGTTCGCATAGATCGCCACCCGCTACGAGGGTGTCCTGCACATGGTTGTCGAATCGATCTTCGGGATCCCAAACGCTGGCGATCCCGCCTTGTGCGTAGGTGCTGTTAGATTCCTCGAGTTTGTCCTTGGTGAGGATCAGTGTTCGCAGGTCGGGATCGATTTCGTGCGCTGCTCGCAGGCCAGCTAATCCTCCTCCAATGATGAGAACATCGGTAAAGAAGTGCCCGCATCGCTTGGGGTCGAGATGGGTGAGATAGCGATTGGTCCAACGATCCCAGGGTTGCAGGAGGGGAACGTTGGGGATGGAGCTAGCGAGCATAGATAGCCTGTTGGGAGGGAAAGAGTCGCCCAACTATAGTACTCGGTCCAGCCTCGGTGTGGTGCTTGGTTCACCGGCCGTGAATCTCTTTCCGTGCACCACCGTCGCGATCCAAGACCTATTCCGCGTCTCGGACGATCAGCAGCAAATGGGAGATCGGATTCAAATCTGACTTGGGCAATGTGGCTTGCGAGCGGAACTCTTCGCGTCGCTTGCTCGATAATGGTACAGATCGCTTTGCACCCGGGGCGAAGCTAGAGATCAGGCCCTCAGGGGTTTCTGCAGCAAACCTTCTTGCGACCCCTTTGTTGGCAGCGACTTGGATGCCGTCCAACTGATCGATCAACGCTTTCGCCGAATCGTCCATGGCGATATTGAGCCCGAACTCAGGGAAGTCCTTGTACTGGGAACAGATGTCATCCAGAGCGCTCGACAAACTCTTTGCGTAGCCCTTGAGAAAATAGACACCGGCACCGTTTTGGCTCACCGAACCTGCCATACCCGTTGAGAGAAGTGCATCGAGCTGCTCAGGGGAGAGTGCAAGATCCTCCACCGAGGCAATTCCGTGCTCGTTCAGGATTCGGTTCAGCGCGTTGTTTTCACGAGCCACGCGATCCATCGATACCGAAACGACCATCAGCATAAAAGGTGCTTTGCTCGCTTCGCCAGGAATGGATGCAGACCTGGCATTGTTGCCTGCTTCCGCGCTGGCCATCGAGGATGTGTCAATCTTCAACCTCTCCGTATTATCGACCTTTTCATTTTCGACCTTTTCGGTCGCTGGTGCCGGAGGTGATTCGGCCACTCGCCGGTCGGTCCGATCGGGCGACAAATCGTTGCGAGGCAAGGCATTGTCGATATCGCTTGGGCCCACCGGGCCTGCAGTATTCGAAGCAACTGCGTTCGCGGGAAGCTCGGGGACCGATGGCGATACGGACGCGTCGAGGGGAGTGGATGGTTGATTGGGATCCAGGGAATTGCTAAACGGCGGGAGATCGGCAATCGGTTGGGGTTCAGGCCTGGGGAGCGTGAAAAAGGCAAACAAGGCGATGGCACAGGCCGAAGCGAGGGCCCCGAGCGGGATCCACATGCGTTGACGATATGTTGGTTCCGGTTTGGACCTCGCTCCCGTTCCGCCAATTCTGCTCGAATCGACGGAGTCGCGGGATAAGGGAATCCACTGTGGTGCGTCGAGTTCCATGGCGACAGCCCGTTGTTGGGCCGCTGCGACGACTTGCGACGCGAACGATTTCGACAATCTGCCGGTTGGACGACCTCGCAATAACGACGATCGCATCGCGGTGAGTTCATCGAGGCGTTCGTGCAGCGAAGGATCCGCTCGCATCGCTTGCTCGATCCGACGCGCATCGGCGCCAGACAACTCCCCATCCAGCAAGCCGCTGAGCAGTTCTTCGTTGTCTGGAGGTTGAGGATTCATGATTTCACCAAGGAGATTGAGTAGTTCAACTCCTCCGAGTACGCGCGGACGGAAAAAGTTCCCACACGGCCAAAATAGAATAGCAAGGCGATGAAGAAAATGGGAATTTTCGTGAGTACGGTTCTCGGTGGAAACCCGGATTTGCGCCTGCTTGCCCTACCCGGCTCTTGCGCTAAAGGTGAAGAAAATCCCCTGACTCGCCATTAAAGCGAGAATACGTGTCCATTTCGAGGAGGATCTGATAGTTGGCCTGTTTTTATTTGTGAATCTAATACCATTTGTCGAGAGTAAAAGTTCTTAATTTTAATTCTTGACGGTCATGCGGGATGGCGATAGACTCCGATCGTGGTTGTTAATAGAGGAGTTTTGCCATTAACAAAAATAATAGAAGAGCCGCTAGCACGCATGGGGCAGTCCACATTCGCTCCTTGAAGGTGTTTTACGACGTGGTACGTAAGCGTAGCTTTTCACACGCCGCGATCGAACATGGAATGACGCAGAGCGCTGCCAGCCAGAGCGTTCAGCATTTGGAAGATTTTTTGTCCGTGCGGTTGATCGACCGTTCGAAGAGGCCCTTTGTTTTGACGGCAGAAGGCCAGAAGTTTTATGACGGGTTAGCTGGGGTGCTGCGCCAGTTCGACGCTTTGGTTGACGAAGTCCGTTTGGGGGGAAGTGATTCGGGAGAAGTGACGGGTCACGTCGTGGTCGCATCGATTTATTCGATGGGGTTGAGTTATCTCCCAATCTTGGAGGAGCGATTCGAGAAAGCGTTTCCGTCGGCAACCTTTGCGTATCAGCTGGCTCACCCGCACGAGGTATACCGCATGGTGGAGCAGGGAACGGTTGACTTTGGGATGGTGAGTTATCCCGACGTCAATCATGCGACCCTGCAGACGACATTGTGGCGTCACGAGCCGATGGTATTGGTCGCTTCGCCCCGCCACCGCTTGGCTTCGATGGGAAAGATTTCCCCGCAAGCTCTCTCTCAGGTGGGCTTGGTCGCCTTTGCGAGCAACCTGCGTATCCGTCAAGAGATCGACAAGGAGCTTCGGGCTCTCGGCGTGACGATGCGCGTGGTCGTTGAATTGGATAATATCGATTCGGTAAAGCATGCCGCTATTGTGAACAGCGGTGTTGCATTTCTACCGAAACTTACGGTTGCCAGCGAGCTTGCCGCAGGGTCGCTGACGATGATCGAATGCGAGGGGCTCGAATTGACTCGACCGCTTGGAATTATCCAGCGAAGGGATGTGTCGATGAGTCGAGCGGCTCGCAATTTCATGGACTTGGTCATGAAGAATCGGGTGTGGGATCAGGATGATTCAACCGATGTAACGGCGGATGCTCGGGCGCAAGCTTCTTGATACATGCGTCGGGCGAACTCGCAATGAACCGCCACCCCCTATCACCGCTCTCTTCGGACGGCGGTGACTCACCTCGAACCACTCTTTCCACTAGATAGGCACACGACACATGAACGCACCTTTTGGCTTCCCAGAAAAGAATGGTCTCTACGATCCAGAACTCGAAAAGGATTCATGTGGTGTCGGCTTTGTCGCGCACATCAAGGGTCAGCCGAGCCACCAAATCGTCGTCGACGCGGACACCATCCTGAAGAATATGGATCACCGCGGTGCTTGCGGTTGCGAAGCCAATACGGGGGACGGCGCGGGGATTCTGGTCGGTATGCCGGACAAGTTCGTACGGCGAATCGCGAAAGAAGAATTCGATGTCGAGCTACCGCAGGTAGGCTTCTACTCGGTCGGCAACATCTTCCTTCCCAAAGATGAATCAGAGCGCGAGCATTGTCGCAAGGTCTTCAATGAGCTGATCGCCGCCGAAGGGCAGACGTTGCTCGGATGGCGCGAAGTTCCCCAAGCCACCGATTTCGCCGATATTGGACCGACGGCGCGCATGGCTGAACCGAAGATTGAGCAAGTCTACATCGCAGCGGCGAAGGGGCTTTCGACGCTCGAGTTTGAGCGCAAGCTTTACTTGATTCGCAAGCAGGCGAGTCACAAGCTGCGAGGGAATTCGAATCTGAAGCAGGCGACTCTGTTCTATGTCTCCTCCCTTTCGACTCGAACACTGATCTACAAGGGGATGCTCACTCCCGCGCAGGTTGTTCCTTATTACTTGGATCTGTCGGATCCCGATTTCGAAACGCACCTTGCGATGGTTCACTCGCGATTCTCCACCAACACATTCCCGAGTTGGGATCGCGCTCAACCGCTTCGCTTCATGAGCCATAACGGTGAGATCAACACGTTGCGAGGGAACATCAACTGGATGCGGGCACGCGAGGGGAACGCAGCCAGCGAATTGTTTGGCGACGAATTGAAGAAGCTGTTTCCCGTCGTCGAGCCCCACTGCAGCGACTCGGGGACATTCGACAACGTGCTCGAGTTCTTGCTCCTCAACGGCCGAACGTTGCAGGAAGCGATGATGATGATGGTCCCTGAGGCTTGGCAAAAGCATGAGACCATGTCGCCCGAGAAGCGAGCGATGTACGAATTCTTTAGCTGCATGATGGAGCCATGGGATGGCCCTGCCTCGATTGTCTTCACCGACGGCCAAACCATCGGTGCGACATTGGACCGAAACGGTCTTCGACCCAGCCGCTACTACTTGACCACCGATGACCGGGTCATCATGGCGAGCGAAGTCGGTGTCCTTCCTGTCGAGCCATCGATCGTGAAGGAAAAAGGACGTCTCCAGCCAGGCCGTATGTTCCTGATCAATTTCGAAGAGGGCCGCTTGGTCCCGGACAAAGAGCTCAAGGAGAAGTTTGCCAAGTCCGAACCTTACAAGGATTGGTTGCAAGAAAAGCGAATCACCCTGGGGGATTTGTCCGCAGACAAAGAGCCCCACGGCTTCTATCCCGATTCGTTGCTTCCTCGCATGCAAGCCTTCGGTTATACGATCGAGACGATGCAGTTCATGCTGCTGCCGATGATCCAGAATCAAGTCGATCCGATCGGCTCGATGGGGAACGACTCCGCGCTCGCTTGTTTGAGCGACCAACCTCGCTTGGTCTATGACTACTTCAAGCAGCTCTTTGCACAGGTGACCAATCCGGCGATCGATTCGATTCGCGAAGATGTCATCATGTCCCTCGAGTGCTATGTCGGTCCCGAAGAGAACTTGCTCGATGCGACGCCAGCCCACTGCGAACGGTTGTTGATCCCTCATCCAATCCTCACCAATGAAGAGTTGGCGGCGATCCAACACATGACGCATCGCGGTTGGAAGACCAAGACGATCGACATGACCTACGATCGGGCTCGAGGCAAGGCAGGGCTTCTCGAGACGCTGGATCGAATCTGCTCCGAAGCGGAGAAGGCGATCGACGACGGCTTTACCATGGTCGTTCTCAGCGATCGTTCCCTCAGCGAGCATCGTGTTGCGATCAGCAGCTTGCTCGCATGTGGATCGGTCCACCATCACTTGGTTCGCGCCGCCAAGCGGACTCGGATCGGTATCGTGCTTGAGACCGGTGAAGCCAGAGAGGTGCACCATCATTGCTTGCTCGTTGGGTACGGAGCCGATGCGATCAATCCGTACTTGGCGTTCGAATCCTTGTGGCAAGCCAGCCGCGATGGGTTGCTTCAAGGGATGGATGACGACAAGATCGTCGCCATGTATCGCAAGGCGGTTGCCAAAGGCATGCTGAAGGTGATGGCCAAGATGGGCATCAGCACTTTGGCTAGCTACAAGGGTGCTCAGATTTTCGAAGCCCTCGGCTTGCAAGACGAAGTCATTGCCCGCTGCTTTGCAGGAACCAATAGCCGTATCCAAGGTTGCTCGTTCGACATCTTGGCCGAAGAGACCATGAGACGCCACGCGTTGGGCTACCCAGAGAGCAAATCCGATGCGTTGCCCATGTTGGCAAACGTGGGTGAATTCCACTGGAGAGCCGAAGGGGAGCGACACGGCTGGGATCCTGCCGCGATTGCCGATATCCAAGTCGCAGCGCGAGCGGGTGACAAGAATGCTTACCGTCGCTTCGCGGATCACATCAACAAAGATGCGAAGATGCGATACGCGCTGCGGGGGCTCATCGAGTTCAACGCAGGAGCGGGTACTGGCCCCATTCCCATCGAGGAAGTTGAGCCCGCGAAGGAAATAGTGCGACGATTCTGCACGGGGGCGATGAGTCTCGGATCGATCAGTTCCGAAGCGCACGAAACGTTGGCAATCGCCATGAACCGACTGGGTGGCAAGAGCAACACGGGAGAAGGGGGCGAAGATCCTGTCCGCTTCCAGCCTCTTCCCAACGGCGATAGCAAGCGGTCGGCCATCAAGCAGGTCGCTTCGGGGCGGTTCGGTGTTACGATCGAATACTTGACCAACGCCGACGAGATTCAGATCAAAATTTCGCAAGGTGCGAAGCCAGGCGAAGGGGGAGAGCTCCCTGGCAAAAAGGTCGATAACTACATCGCCCGCATCCGCTACAGCACTCCTGGGGTTGGACTCATCAGCCCTCCACCCCACCACGATATCTATTCGATCGAGGATTTGGCGCAGCTCATTCACGATTTGAAGAATAGCAATCGTGCGGCTCGCGTGAGTGTGAAGCTGGTGAGCGAGGTCGGGGTCGGGGTCGTGGCGTCCGGTGTTGCCAAAGCGCACGCCGACCACATCTTGATCTCCGGGGATACGGGTGGTACGGGGGCTTCGCCTTTGACGAGCATCAAGCATGCGGGGCTACCATGGGAGCTTGGAATCGCCGAAACGCATCAGACGCTTGTACTGAACAATTTGCGAAGTCGCGTGACGCTGCAGACCGACGGCGGACTGAAGACCGGCCGCGATGTTATCATCGCAGCGTTGCTCGGAGCCGAAGAGTTTGGGTTCGCAACCGCGCCGCTCATCACCCTCGGGTGCATCATGATGCGCAAGTGCCATTTGAACACTTGCCCCGTGGGCATTGCGACACAGGATCCTGAATTGCGGGCCAAGTTCGCTGGCAAGCCGGAGCATGTTGTGAACTATCTGTTCATGGTGGCCGAGGACGCACGAGAGATCATGGCATCGCTCGGTTTCCGAAGCATTGATGAAATGATCGGCCGAACCGAGTTCTTGCGGGTCGATGCCGCGATCAAGCATTGGAAGGCGGACGGATTGGATTTGACGCCTATCTTGGCACCAGCCAAGAAGCTGAGCCCGGACGTGCAAGTTCGATGCGTGGACAAACAAGATCATGGATTGGAAAAGTCGCTTGACTTGACCCAGATCCTGCCACGATGCCGTGAAGCGATCGAGAAGGTCAAGCCGGTACGATTCGAATTGCCCATTATCAACATCAACCGAACGGTTGGGACGATCTTGAGCAATGAGATCGCCAAGGTGCATGGCCAGAAGGGATTGCCAACTGACACGATCCGCATCCGCTTCCGAGGTGCTGCTGGGCAGAGTTTCGGTGCGTTCCTGGCGCATGGCGTGACGTTGGAATTGGAAGGGGACGCCAATGACTACGTCGGTAAAGGGCTTTCCGGTGGTCGGATCATCCTCTTCCCGGATCGGGCAGCTTCGTTCAAGCCGGAAGAGAACATCATCGTTGGAAACGTTTGCCTGTATGGTGCGACCAGTGGTGAGATCTTTATTCGCGGGCGAGCGGCAGAACGATTTGCTGTTCGAAACTCAGGTTGCCAAGCCGTGATCGAAGGGGTCGGCGACCATGGTTGCGAATACATGACCGGGGGGCGCGTGGCGATCCTCGGGCCGACCGGTCGAAACTTTGCAGCGGGGATGAGCGGCGGGATCGCTTACGTGCTCGCGGACATGGAGGCGTTCCGTATCCAATGCAATCTGGGGACTGTGGAACTGGAGACCGTGGAAGAGGATGAAGACATCGCCGAACTTCATGCGATGATTTCCAAGCATGCAGAGTTGACCCGGTCGACGGTCGCAACGGAGTTGCTCAGCGATTGGTCGAATAGCATTCGACGATTCGTGAAAGTCATGCCGATCGATTACAAACGAGTCTTGAACGAAATGAAGCAAACCAAACGAGAGATGGCGAAGGCCTAGTTCGGTGCACTTTTTTGTTCAATCCATCGCGGCGAGGCTTGTTTGATGTGAGCCTTGCCGATCCAAACACGAAGACAATATCCGATACGAGAGTAATAGAAGCATGGGCAAGCCAACCGGTTTTAAAGAGTTTGATCGCAAAAAGGTGGAATGGCGGCTGCCGGTAGTTCGATTGGGCGATTTCGGCGAGATCTATACGGAACCTGACGAGCAACAGTTGCGAACGCAGGGAGCGCGTTGCATGGATTGCGGGGTGCCGTTCTGCCAATCTGCTACGGGTTGTCCTATCGATAATTTGATTCCCGAATGGAACGACTTGGTTTATAACGGTCGATGGAAAGACGCTCTCGATCGACTGCACAAGACGAACAACTTTCCGGAATTCACCGGTCGCGTTTGTCCGGCTCCCTGCGAAGGAGCTTGCGTATTGGGAATCACCAATCCGCCCGTCACGATCAAGAATATCGAGAACGCGATTATCGATCGCGGCTATGCCGAGGGCTGGATTCACCCGAAGCCCCCTGAGACTCGCACAGGGAAGAGCGTGGCCATCATCGGTAGCGGTCCTGCAGGGCTGGCCGCAGCCGATCAGTTGAACAAGGTGGGGCACACGGTAACCGTGTACGAGCGATCCGACCGAATCGGTGGACTTCTCACCTATGGCATTCCCAACATGAAGCTCGATAAGGATGTCGTGCAACGACGGCTGGATCTTATGGCGGCCGAGGGGGTCAAGTTTGTGACCAAGGCGGACGTCGGTCGCACGGTCGATCCCAAGCAGTTGATGGCGGAGAATCATGCGGTGCTCTTGGCGACAGGTGCGACCAAGCCTCGCGATTTGCCGATCCCCGGTCGGCAGTTAAAGGGTGTTCACTTCGCGATGGAGTTTCTCAGTGCCAACACCGCGAGCTTGCTCGATAGCAAGCATGCCGATGGGAAGTACATTTCCGCGAAGGGGAAGCGAGTCGTTGTCATCGGTGGTGGTGATACCGGTTGTGACTGCATCGGAACCAGTCTGCGACATGGTTGCAGCGAGTTGGTGAATTTCGAATTGCTGGATAAGCCACCCGAGAGCCGAGCGGCGGATAATCCTTGGCCGCAGTGGCCCCGCATTTTCCGAAGCGACTATGGGCATGAAGAAGCTTTGCTGAAGTTCGGCAAGGACCCTCGCGAGTATTGTATTTTGAGCAAGGAGTTCGTCGATGACGGCAAGGGGAATGTCACCGGGATTAAGACGGTCCGCGTGCAGTGGGTGAAGAAGGACGGCAAGTTCACGATGGAAGAGGTTGCTGGGAGCGAAGAGATCATCGGCGCCGATTTGGTCCTCCTCGCGATGGGCTTCCTAGGACCTGAGAGCTACGTCAGCGAGGTCCTAGGCCTGGAACTGGATCCGCGTTCCAACTACAAGGCGGAGCATGGGAAGTTCACGACGTCCGTCCCGGGTGTGTTCGCAGCGGGTGACTGCCGTCGCGGGCAATCGCTGGTGGTATGGGCGATCAATGAAGGTCGTGGTGCCGCACGCGCCATCGACATTTACCTGCGAGGCCACAGCACCCTCCCAGCCCCTGGCCTCACCATGGGCTCGGCACTCGTCTCGACGACCTAGTCAAGATCGCTCGCTGACGCATCGCTCGGTAGGTCTGTCTTGCGTGTCTCCTGACCCGCAAGACAGTAATGGCGCCTTTGCGAGGAAGTGGATTTAGCCTCTTTGCGCCGTGGCGCCTTTGCGAGAACTCTTCATCGGTCCTGTTTCAAGTGGCGCGCGACGGCGCAACGCTCGCAAAGGGGGTGCGGGATGGGAGGTGCAGTGCTTGTAGGTCTGCTCTTTCCTTCCTATCTTCATGCCCCCATTTTCCTGCCATCGATTTCGACTACGGAAGAGATGAGTGAGATTGGCAATAAGATGAGGGACATACAATCAAAAGCCCTCGTCGAGAATTCCCTCCACCACTCACCCTTACACTTTTTCTTCTCCTTCTTCTTCTTCCACTCCTTTGCGATCCTTGCGCCTTGGCGCGCGACTTTCTTCAGTCCTAATTTTAAATGGCGCGCCAAGGCGCCAAGATCGCAGAGGGGATTGTGGTTAGAGATTGCTTGTAGGTCTGCTCTTTCCTTCCTATCTTCATGTCCCCATTTTCCTGCCATCGATTTCGACTACGGAAGAGATGAATGAGATTGGCAATAAGATGAGGGACATACAATCAAAAGCCCTCGTCGAGAATTCCCTCCACCACTCACCCTTACACTTTTTCTTCTCCTTCTTCTTCTTCCACTCCTTTGCGATCCTTGCGCCTTGGCGCGCGACTTTCTTCAGTCCTAATTTTAAATGGCGCGCCAAGGCGCCAAGATCGCAGAGGGGATTGTGGTTAGAGATTGCTTGCAGGTCTGCTCTTTCCTTCCTATCTACATGCCCCCATTTTCCTGCCATCGATTTCGACTACGAAAGAGATGAGTGAGATTGGCAATAAGATGAGGGACATGCAATCAAAAGCCCTCGTCGAAAATTCCCTCCACCACTCACCCTTACACTTTTTCTTCACCTTCTTCTTCCACTCCTTTGCGATCCTTGCGCCTTGGCGCGCGACTTTCTTCAGTCCTAATTTTAAATCGCGCGCCAAGGCGCAAAGCACGCAAAGGGTAATCAGGAATCAAGTAGGCTCAAGCACCTGATTCGCGATGTGATTCAGAAAGCGACGCGGGCTCGCTGTTTTCTGCCGGCAGTCTTTTCGTACCCCCTTGAAAGAATCTCCAGCAATCGTGCAATTCCTGAAGTTTGGCCAGCCGATGAGCAATCGAATCGCTATCCATCGCATCCGACCACCCGCGACTCTGGCGTTTCGCAACTTCAACGCTAGTCTGTTTGGTCATTGAGTAGTTCCACATCCAATTTGTCTTTTAATCGAGTGGACGATTGTTTCATTTTAATCAACCCTGCTCGCGATAGAAGTCGGATCGGATGGCCATCCATCTCGAACGATTCTTGATCCTTGAAAATCGGATTGTCCGCGTGGTTTGCTTCAAGCAAATCAAGCGATAGCAAATCACCATTTTGGATTTTGTTGACTCGAAACAATCGGTCGATTCCTTGATCGTTGCTTGGTAGAACAATCCACCCTGCAACGTCATTAAACCCAGCAGATGCTGCCGCGTTGATTGCCCTTTCCATCTCGTCTGCCGGAACCAAAAAGTCGATGTCCAAGGTAAGCCTTGGACGGCCATGAATGACAACGGCCAAACCACCGCAAATAGCGTAGTTCACTCGATGGCGAGCAAACGTATCCGTTAGCAGCAGTAGTTCGTCCGTAATTCGCATCAAGACCCTAGCTTCTTTGCGTCGACTTTCATGGCAGCCAAGCGATCTAGAACGGCGGTCTTGGCGGCGGCCAAGCCCTGCGAGACCGGCTCGTAGCCGAACAAGTAAAATTTCACTTTCGGCTCGGTTCCCGACGGCCGGACGGCGATGGCGTTGCCCGACGGTTGCGAGCTTCCCGGTAACGCCAAATCAAGAATCAGCATGTTGCTCTTCGGTGCAGCAAGTTGTTCCGTGCCACCGCCGACAATCTTTCGAGTGAGGTTTCCGTAGTCGCGGACGGCGACGACGGAGAGGCCACCCATCGTAGAGGGTGGATTGTCTCGGAGGGATTGCATGAGTTTCTTCATGTTCGCCATCCCTTCACTCCCCTCCATTTGGACGTTGATCAAGTCCTCGAGGTAGCAGCCGTGAGTGGAAATAAGCTGCTCGAGCTTTTGATGCAGGGTAAGTCCCTCCGCTTTCAGATCCGCAGCAAGTTGGGTCATGAGCAAGCATGCCACCGCGCCATCTTTGTCTCGAGCGTATTGACCGATGAGGTAGCCGTGCGACTCCTCGGTGCCGAATGCGAAGTTGTCTGGTCCAAGCTCATCCATCAAGCCGGCAATCCACTTGAAGCCGACGTGGATGTTCCCTTCGCAGCGAGCTCCGTAGCTTTCCGCAATGCGGCGAGTCAGTTCGGAGGTCACCAAGGTCTTGATGACGTACGTTTTGGCCGAGAGGGTTCCTGCGGCTTTCATTTTGCCGAGGACGAAATCAGTCAAGAGAGCTCCCAATTGGTTCCCATTGATGGTGCCCCAGGGGGAATCAGGAGCGGGAGTGAGGGGTGCTGCGCATCCCATGCGGTCGCAGTCCGGATCGGTAGCGAGGATCAAGTCCGCGCCGCGCGCTTTGGCTTCGACGATGATCGCATCGAACACGGCGCTGTTCTCGGGGTTGCTGACATGTCCGGGAACGTTTGGAAAGTCACCATCCGGTTTCGCATGGGGTTCGAAGACGGAAACGTCTTGGAATCCGCATGCCGACAGGAGAGGCAGAACGGCAAAGCCACCGACGCCGTGGAGGGGGGAATAGATCACGCGGACATCACGCGAGCCAGGCCAAGCGTACTGCGAGGCGGCTGCCAAGTACTTCTCGTCGATCTCGGAGGTGACGACGGTCACCTTTCCGGCACTAACAGCTTCCGAAAAGGGAACTGTCTTGATCTGTTGGACGTTCATGACTCCGTCGATGATGGCCGCATCGTGTGGCGGCAGGACTTGCCCGCCGGTCGACCAGTAAACCTTCACTGCGTTATCGCTCGGCGGGTTGTGCGAGGCGGTGACCATGATTCCGCAGCTGCAGTTCTTCGTTCGGACGGCGTAGGAAAGCTGGGGTGTTGCCCGATAGTCGTCCAGGAAATAGACATGAAAACCATTCGCGACCATGACCGACGCACAGAGTTCCGCGAAGTGGCGAGAATTGTGTCGGGTGTCGTAAGCGATCGCGCACGAGAGGGGCTTGGGAATATCGGATCGGCTCAAGATATAGTCTGCCAAGCCTTGGGCGCTCTCCCCGATGGTCCGGTCGTTGATCGCGTTGGATCCGATGGGGTACATCCTTCCTCGACGTCCGCCGGTGCCGAAGGGAATGATCGTCCAGAAGGCATCGTCCAACGCTTGCCACTTCTCTTCTTCGACGTGCTGGCAGACCGAGTCCACGTATTGGGCATACCGGGCTTCGGTTAGCCAGCATTTCAAGTTTTCAACGGCTCCGGCGCTGATTTTGGCTTGTTCGTGAGCGGACTGGATTAAGGCGAGAGCGGTTTGCGTTGAAATCGGCATAGGAAGTTCGACGAGGGGAGCCTGGGAGGAAGTGGATTTTCGGTAAAAGGAGGGGTTGATTTTAGGGGCAACCGCTTCGGGACGCTATAACGGGCTCGTTTGCCGGTAGATTCTGTCCGATAAGTACCCTTGCCAAATGGGTGCATATCGAAAAGATGTACACATTCGAACGTTGCCTTACTTAAAGAACGAGGAAAGATCAATTGAGTTACTTTCCAAACATGCCGCCAGTGTTTGATTCGCATGCTTACCAAAGCTACCAGCGCCAGCGTCAGATGACGTTGGGAGATCTTCTTTTGGAGAACCGCATCGTGTTCCTCCAAGGAGAGATCTACACCGGCAACGCCAATGAAGTGGTGATGAAGCTTCTGTATTTGCAGAGCGAGAATCGTCGCAAGGACATTCACTTCTACATCAACTCGCCGGGTGGTGAAGTCGTGTCGACGCTGGCCATCTACGACACCATGCAAATGCTCTCGTGCCCCGTCGCGACGTACTGCGTCGGTCAAGCGGCCAGCGGTGGCGCCGTTTTGCTCGCAGGTGGTTCCCCAGGAAAGCGATATTGTTTGCCCAACAGCACCGTGATGGTTCACCAGCCCCACGGCGGGGTTCGAGGCCAAGTTTCCGATATCGAAATCCAGGCCAAAGAGATTCTTCGTATGCGGTCCCAGCTCAACGAGCTTCTTTCCAAGCACACCGGCAAGTCGGTGGACCAGATTGCCAAGGACACCGAACGCGACTTCTTCTTGACCGCGCAGGAGGCCAAGGATTATGGACTTGTAGATCACTTGCTCACCAAACAGCAGAGCGAAGAAGAGAGCACCTAGTCCCGCTAGCACCACCGAACTACGATCCATTCCCAGGAGTCACCAGTTATGCCTTTGATCCCTTATGTCATCGAGAAGAGCGGACGCGAAGAGCGCGCTTACGACATTTACAGCCGATTGCTGAAAGATCGGATCATTTTTTTGGGCCAGCAGGTGGATGACGAGATCGCCAATGCGCTCGTTGCCCAGATGTTGTTCCTGCAGAGCGATGATCCGAAGGCGGACATCCATATGTACATCAACAGCCCTGGCGGCAGCGTCAGCGCCGGGATGGCGATTTACGACACGATGCAATTCGTTTCGTGCGATGTGGCGACCTACTGCATCGGTCAAGCGGCTTCGATGGGTGCGGTTTTGCTGACCGCCGGTGCGAAGAATAAGCGTTACTCGCTTCCGAATTCCCGCATCATGATCCACCAGCCCTTGGCAGGGATGCAGGGAACGGCAGAGGAGATTTCCATCCACGTTCAAGAGTTCCGACGAACCAAGCGACGGTTGAACGAGATCTTGATCAAGCACTGCGGTCAATCGCTTGAGAAGATCGAACAGGATACCGATCGCGACCGCTTTATGGATCCGGAAGAAGCGGTTTCGTACGGTTTGATCGACAAAGTCATCGATTCGATGCCACGTGTCGAACCCCCGGCGACTTGATCGCGTCGAACTCCCGCCCATTATCTTTGAGACTGCACCATGCTAGACCTTTACGACAAGATCCAAGAATCGACCGACTTCATCCGCAAGGCTTGGAGTCGGACACCTCACGCAGGGATTATCCTCGGAACAGGTCTTGGGCCTTTGGTGCAGCGGATTGAAGTGGAAGCGGCGATCGATTACGCCGAGATTCCTCACTTCTTGAAGTCGACCGCCACGTCGCACCGAGGCCGATTGGTTTGCGGAATGCTATGCGGGTTACCCGTGATGGCGATGGAAGGTCGATTCCATATGTACGAGGGGTACCCGCTCCAGGAGATCACGCTCCCGGTGCGGATCATGAAGGCGCTTGGTGCCGAGTTGCTGCTGGTCTCGAACGCTTGCGGGGGGATGAATCCTCTCTACAAAGCGGGGGACATTATGCTCATCGACGACCATATCAACCTGCTTGGCGATAATCCGCTCATCGGTATCAACGACGATCGACTCGGGCCACGCTTCCCAGACATGTCGGCACCTTACGATGCCGAGTTGATCGAAGCTGCGATGCGAGTCGCTAGGAAGAACGACATTGTCGCGCATCGCGGGGTCTTTGTTGCGGTGGCGGGTCCGAATTTGGAAACGAGAGCCGAGTATCGTTTCCTGCGCATGATTGGGGCCGATGTGGTCGGGATGTCGACGGTTCCGGAAGTGATTGTAGCGGTCCACTCCTCGATGCGTTGCGTGGGATTCTCGGTGATCACCGATATGTGTCTCCCCGATGCCCTCGAGGCAGCCGATGTCTCCAAGATCATTGCGATTGCCAATGATGCGGAGCCACGCTTGACTGCTTTGGTTACAGGTGTTCTCGAATACGAAAAGAATCGCAGCGGAAAGTAGCCCAGCTATGATCAGTATCCACCCGGAAACAACGCGGCTTGGTTGGATCGGGACCGGAGTGATGGGACGCAGTATGTGCACCCATTTGTTAAAGGCTGGCTACTCCCTTTCCGTCTACAATCGAACACCTGAGAAGACGGAAACTCTTGTCCAGATGGGAGCGCGTCGTTGCGAAACTCCCTTGCAAGTGGCCCAGAACAGCGACGTCGTCTTTTCGATGGTCGGGTACCCGAGCGATGTCGAGGAAGTCCTGCTGGGAGAGTCTGGCGCGTTACAGGGATTGCGAGCCGGAGGACTCTTGGTCGATATGACCACCAGCCGCCCCGCCTTGGCGGAGACGGTTTATCACGAGGCCAAGCAGCGGGGTTGTCATGCGCTCGATGCGCCGGTTTCCGGAGGGGACATCGGAGCGAAAGAAGCACGGCTCTCCATCATGGTCGGCGGCGATCGAGAAGTGTTCGACGCGATGGAGCCTCTTTGGAAACTGATGGGCAAGACCTATGTCTACCAAGGGGCCGCAGGGAGTGGTCAGCACACCAAGATGGTGAATCAAATATTGATCGCCTCTAGCATGGTCGGACTATGCGAGGCGTTGCTCTATGCGACTCGCAGCGGGTTGGATCCGCAAACGGTTCTCGAGTCGGTATCGTCCGGCGCGGCGGGTAGTTGGTCGTTGTCGAATCTCACCCCTCGGATCTTGCGAGAGGACTATTCCCCAGGCTTTTTCGTCGATCACTTTGTGAAGGATTTGGGGATCGTGCTCGAAGAGGCTGCTCGCATGCAATTGAAATTGCCGGGTGTCGAGCTTGGGATCGATCTGTATCGCAAGCTTCAGGGGATGGGGCATGGCTCCAGCGGC
This sequence comes from Brakhagea slesvicensis, assembly GCF_052161625.1. Lineage (GTDB taxonomy): Bacteria > Planctomycetota > Planctomycetia > Pirellulales > Pirellulaceae > JBKCUI01. The sequence goes on along the minus strand of NZ_CP197412.1, from coordinate 2,088,364 downwards.
ACCCAAGCATTGTGGCTTGCTGTCGGTCGTTAACACGAGAGAGGCTTCCCGATGGCATGGCTCTATTTGATCATCGCTGGTGTCCTCGAAGTCGTGTGGGCTTACTCGATGAAGCAATCCGAGGGCTTCACGCGCTTTGTCCCCTCGGTCGTGACAATTGTCGTCATGATTGCGAGTTTCGCGCTCCTCTCGCTGTCGATGAAGTCGCTGCCGTTGGGAACGGCCTATATGGTCTGGACGGGGATCGGTGCGGTCGGAGCGTTTTTAGTCGGGCTGGTTCTGTTGGGAGAGCCAATCCATTGGTTGCGTATCGTCGCTGCGATATTGATCACGACGGGGGTTGTCGCCATGAAGCTCTCTTCCGATCACTAATTTTGCAGGCCAAAGTCGATATCGCGTGCCCGCGTGAATTCTTCGTGTAGGAGCGGACTCCAATAGCTCTGTTGTCTATACTTGCGAATCGAACGACGCACACCCTCCTTTGGAATAGCAATGGGCTATTGCGTCTGCCTCCCACACTCACCCAACTTGAGACCATGCTCCGTAACGTTCTAGGACTCTCGCTCGTCGCGTTGGCGACGCTGGCATCGCAAACCGACGCGCAGATGATTGTTGGCCACCGCGGAGCATCGTTTGATGCTCCGGAAAACACAATGTCCGCATTTCGATTGGCGTGGGAACAGCAGGCAGATGGAGTGGAAGGAGATTTTTATTACACGAAGGATAAGCAGATCGTCTGCATTCACGACAAGACCACGCTGAGAACCTCGGGCGAGAACCTGGACGTGTCGAAGTCAACGCTCGCAGAGCTTCGCGAACTTGAATATGGCTCGTGGAAGGGCGAGAAGTTCCGCGGAGAGCCCATCCCGACTTTTGCGGAGGTGCTTCAAAGTATCCCTGAGGACAAGAAGTTCATTATCGAGCTCAAGACAGGGCCGGCGATCGTTCCCCTTCTTAAAGCGGAGCTGGAAAAATACCCGACCGATCCCAAAAAGCTCCTGATCATCTGCTTCAATGCCGACACCGTGATCGCGTGCAAAAAAACCTTGCCCGATATCAAGGTCCACTGGCTCACCGGGTACAAACAAAACGAAAAGACGGGTGAGTGGAAGCCGCAACTCGATGAAGTGATCGAAACACTTCGTCGCACCCAAGCCGATGGGTTGGGGACCCAGGGAAATCGCGATATTGTCACGAAGGACTTCATCGCCAAGCTGCGAAGCGAGGGGCTCCGCGAGTTTCACGTTTGGACCGTCGATGGACCGGACGACGCGATCTATTTTCAGAAGCTTGGAGCGATGGGGATTACCACCAATCGCCCCGATTTGATTCGCAAGACTTTAAACAAATAGTTGTGCCGCGGACGTTAAGGTTCTGCGTCTCAGCCCTCATGCTCAGTCGCCCCGCGACGGTACTTGATCGGATTTCGTACTCGTACTCAGTGAAACGGTACTCGTACTCGTCAAAAACGAAGCCAGTCCGAGGGATTTGTCGATCGCGATATGCTGGCTGCTGAGTTGAATTGCGCATAGTGTAAGGTGTCGAGATCGAGTACGTGTACGAGTACCGCGATGCTGAGTACGAGTACGAGAGAGTGAAGCGAACAAGGGATTGCGCCGAAGTGATCGGTTGAACGTTTTCGACTCGGACGGAGTTTATTCCTCGATGTCGATTATCAGCGGCGTTGGTCCATCTGAGTCGGATTTCGTACTCGATGGCGATGAAAGAGTTGGGTGGTTTGAGAAACGGTTCTCCGAGATGATGGGAGACGAGTGATCGTCTTCATCACTGGAATGAAGCCGGACTCAAACTATGCAAAGTCCCTCTCGGAGAACCGACTCATGTTTTACCTTGGAATCGATCAGCACGCAAAGCAATTGACCGTTTCTCTGCGAAATGAAGCAGGAGATGTGGTCCAGGCTCGCCAAGTCAGCACCGAACCCTCGAGAGTACGCGACTATCTTGAGTCCGTTACAAAGCTCGCTACGGATGGCTTTACCGCCATTGTCGAAGTTTGCGGCTTCAACGATTGGCTCTTAGATTTGTTGCCAAAGTATGGATGCAAGCGAGTGGTTGTGATACAGCCTGAAAAGAAGCGTCGCATCAAGACGGATCGACGCGATGCCAAGGAGCTTAGCGAGCTGTTATGGGCAAACCGTGAACGTATTTTGCTAAACCAATCCGTACGAGGGGTACGGCAGGTTGTGATGCCATCTCCCCTGGATATGGAGAATCAACGTCTCACACTTGTGCGACAACAAATCACTCGACAACACACCAAGACGGTAAATCAAGTCAAGCATATTTTGCGACGTTACAATCTTCAGTGGGCAATGCCGACCAAGACTTTCCCATCCAAGAAGGCACTCCTCTGGCTCAAAACATTGCAGCTTTCTAGTTGGGATCGCGAAGAGATAGATTGGCTACTCGAAGAGCTAGATCGTTTACCCAAGAGAATTGAAGTCCTCGATACAAAAATCGCTCAACGTTGCCAAGGAATCCGATCGGTTGATCTCCTTCGCACCATACCAGGTGCAGGTAACTTTACCGCGTTGGCAATCCAGTGCCGAATTGGCGATCCCAAGCGATTTCTCCGTGGAGGAAGCCTGTCGCATTACTTTGGCCTAACACCAACGGTGAGCGATAGTGGGGAGGGAACAGGTCGCCGAGGTCACATCACCAAAGCGGGCAGCACGGTAGTACGTCATCTATTAGGGCAAATGGTCCTTCATGTTCTACGCAAAGATCCAGCGATGAAGAAGTGGTATAAGTCGATTCGCGATCGTCGTGGTAGCAAGATAGCGAGAGTCGCTGTGATGCGTCGGTTGTGCACCGTGATACGCCACATGCTCGTCGAGGACAAAGACTATTGCACTGCTAGGCTTGAAATGATGAACCGACGTATAAACCAGATCAAGAAGAAGCCAAAACCAGGATCGAAAACGCACAATATCGCCTCGTAGTCAGGCGTTCAGCCCCTTAGAAAAGAACCGGTGAAGGAGCAGTAATAACGAAACACGCTTTATGAGTGAGTGTACCAGCCTAGACTCGGCTGCCCGAGCCTGCGATTGCAGACTTTGGCGTTGCGAACCTAGGCTATTCACCAAGGCAAGCCCCTCCGTACGAGCACGTGGATGCAGCCTCGTCGTCATCATTCTCTCACAAGAGAAACGACTGCCTGAATAGCTGCACGAGTACTTGATTTGGAAGCACCTTGTGTGGATGGATCGCATCGCTAAATCCAGTGTCGAGTCACGTTGGACTCGAGCATTCAGAAGCAATTCTGCATGTGCCCCCACGAAGGAATGTATGAGGTGCAATCGCCGTGAAAAGAACGATTGCAATGACCTGACCAAAGATCCTGTACTGACTCAATCAAGCACAACGACCAACCGAACGAAGAAACACGCCTACGTAAGCCGACGCAATGAAGAAATCTCGCTAAATGCGAGACTAGAGCTGTACGCCCATCACCAAAGAAAAAAACGAAGAAAGCACGAAACAATCCTAAACTCTTTCAGGAACGTACTCGTACTCAGTGAAACGGTACTCGTACTCGTCAAAAACGAAGCTAGTCCGAGGGATTTGTCAGCGGGCAAATAGTTTTGACCCAGTACCGAGCAAGTAGGAATTGACCCACCAGCTGGGATTTGGAAAGGAATACGCCCTAGCTGCTGCGCAGCAGCTAGGGCGACCCATTTAAGCCTGTTGATCCATGTTGGGTTCCTACATGAGTCACGGCACAAGCCTCCATTTTCAGTCGCCTTTCTCCTTTTCGTAGCAACCGAGCCTTGCCCTTATTATCCACCTGGATGCGAGAAGCGAAAGCATTTAGACGCCGACCCCAAAAATGCTCGCGCAATATCTTGTAGCAGCATTCCTCGGTCAAAGCGACCATTCCGAGGATGAGCCGATCACACCCAAGAGAGAATGGGCTGATTCAGTCCGGTCGACTATTGTTTGGTAGCGGGTGGCGGAATCGTGAAGGGTTGCGTCCAAGCCTGTTGTTTTTGGTCATCGAAGACGGGATCGACTGGCGCAATCGAGCTTGTCACGACCGCTCGCACGATCGTTTCTCCCGGTGCGAGTGTGTAGCTCGATTGAAGGTCTTGGGAGGTCTTTGCGACGCGCCCGATTTGATCGAGTTCCGCATCCTTTGAGGTGACAATAAACTCCGTCGTGTATTGCACATTCGGTTCGGATTGGATTGCCACCGAGAGGGTCGAGGTCGCTTTGTTCCACTGAACGTCTTGGAGAGAAACTCCGCTCGACGCATAGAAATCACCTGACTCCATCGCGCGGATCAAGTGTTCTGGCGTCAGATAGTGGCTTCGGACCATCACCCAGCCCCTTCCGGGCCGGCTTCCTGGTTTGCCATGGTACTCGTGGCTATCGTCGGTCGCGATCCCTAGGAGGAGCGAGCCGCCGAGTTTGTTGACGCGGAGATGGTTGGCCAAATCCCAAATGCGTTCGACGCTCGGGTGATCTTTATCCCCTCGGTGATTGACCCCTGGGTGGCCGTTGTAGACCTCAAAGAACTGCTCGCTCATGACGGCAGCGAGATCTTCGAAGGTGACTCCGTAGTGAAAGTTAGGGTGATTGAGGTGCACCATGATTTCTCGGCCCAGCTTCTTTTCTTGCTCGAGCACGGCGCGGAGATTGTTCTCCATTACCTCGCGCACCGTCGCGCCACCAACGGGCTTCACCGCTTCCGCGACATTGGTCGCGTTCATGTGGACAGGCTTCCCCTCCGCTTTGTCCGAGATTTCTTCGGAGGGGATGAGGATGAACTTCTCGCTTTGTTCGAGCAAATAGCGATATTCATCCAGGGGTTTCAAGCGAATCTCAGCGCTTTCGGATCCCGACTCGCCGCGAGTTTCAACCCACGACTCGCCGAACCGTCGGATGTATTTGGGGATGACCTCTTTGCCACCGCGCGATTCCACCGTCGATTGCTTCATCCATCGCTGACCGCTTTGAAGAACGTTGTGATCGGAGATGGCCAAAAACGAATATCCGCGCGTTCGGTACCAATCCGAGATCATCTCGGGGAAATCATTCCCATCGCTCCAAAACGAGTGGGTGTGAAGATTCCCTTTGTACCAAGCTGGAGATTGGGCGAGACAACTGGAGACGGAAACGACCAAAGTGAGGCATGCGGGGAGTGCATAACGCGAAGCGGTGGCAAAAGCGAATCGCCAGAGGGAGTACGATTTCATGAGGTGGATCGTGGGGAAGCGAGAATGGAAGGCGGGGAAGTCGGGCGGTCCGATGCTCTTAGCTTTTGTTCGAGCATCCCATCTAGTGTAACAAGAAACGTGGACGGGCAATTCCCTGGAAGCCGTTCAACGAGGGGGCATTCCCTCAAAATTAACACGCAAAAGATGGTCGCGCCGACAGAGCAGCTTATTGCTCGTAGACCGATGTGGTGTTGAGAAGGGTGGATTGATCGAGAGGGTCCAAGCCTAGCGTAGCTTGCAGGGCTGCGATGGCTTGGTAGTAGGTTCGAACCTCTTCCAGAAGTTTGACCTCTGCTTCGGTGACTTTGACTTCTTGTTGCAAGAAGAGTTGCAGATCGAAGTCCCCTTGAGTGACAGCGAGTCGGAACAGGTCCAGGACCTTTTGTGTTTCCGCTAGGAAGTCCTGAGCGATCCTTACGTTTTGCTGTGCGATCTCCACTTGATTGCGGGCCATCAGCAATTCGGCGTTGATTTTATTCCGTTGAAATTCCAGCTTCTGCGCGATCTGAACCAGTTTGGCGTTGGTGCTTTGAATCTTACCGAAGGCCTTGTTTCGTTGGATAGGCACACCACCAACGATGCCAGTTTCCAGTTCGAACTCGCGCTTGTCATTGGAGCTCGTCGCTGGTTCGCCAATGTCCTTCCCGGCTTGGATGGTGAAGTCGACATTGGGTAATGTTTGATTGCGAGCGAGCTGAAGGTCGAGTCGTACTTCTTGGGCTTGAAGCTCGATCAATCGAAGTTCGGGGCGAGCCGATAATGCACTTGAGTAATCTTGCTCGTACGTCGCGAGCGCGATATCGACCGGTTTGGGGAATCGAGGTGGCAGCCATTCGGGGGGGGCCAGAAGTGGCTGGCCGTTTTCGTCTCGCAAGAAGATCGATAGCTTGTACGCGGAGTCCCGAAACTTCATCTGCGTGTCGTTTACTTTCAATTGCCGTGAAAGGATCTCTTGCCGGTTGAGCGAAACGGTCAACTCGGTAGCGACGCCGCGCTCGAAGGCTTCCTCGAATTGTCCCGCGCGAAGCTCCGCCAACCGGAGCAAATTGCGTTGGGCACGCAGAATGTTTCCTTGTTCGACCCATTGCCAATAAGCAAAAGCTGCGTCCCGCGTGGCGACCAAGAGTTGGAACTGCACTTCGGGACCCACCGATTGCCGTCTCAAATTGGCTTGAAAGAGCTCAACCCGTTGTGGGTCGATGGCGCGACCCTGCAGAAGGGGCTGTTGGTAGGCAACTTTGAATTCGCCGGCGTCGTCGGTTTGACGTTCTTTGTACCAGGGTTCGTAATAGCCACGACCGATGCGGTATCCGGTGCTTAGGTATCCCCCCCACCATAGTTGTCGAGCGGCGCCGATTCCGTTGCGATAGGTTTCGTAGTAGCCCAGCGGTTGATTGAGCGAAAAGTATTCGAGCTTGGTATCGTAGGCCCCCCAGGCCGATCGGTACTCACCGCTCGTTACCCCCGCTTGCTGCCGAGCGATCTCGATGAGAGGGAACCCGCGGTAGGTCGAGGCGACGACGTCGGAAAGCGTGAGGATATCTTGCTCTACGAACGCTGCATTGGGATCTACGTCCAATGCATTGTCAGAGGGCGCACCGGGGGTCGGCTTTGACTGGAGGATATTCGGGATGTCGAGCGTGGTGGGGTCGCTCGGCGGTTTGTTCGGCCCCTGAAGTTGCTGATTGAGCCGATCCCGGATCGATTCACCCTGTCGCGATGGCCGTATCGGCATCGGCGCCGGGGTGGGTGGTTCGGCTTGCCCCCATACCGGATCGGGGGGGGAAAAAGCCAAGCCTGTTAGTAGGCACGCTTGCAGGATTACTTGAGCTTGGGAGCTTTGACCTCCTTCGATTTTCCACCATCGGGCCCAGCGCCGGCGCGGGTTGGTGGGAATCCGTTGAGTTGACGCCATATCTCAAAGCCTAGTGGTACACTGTCCAAGATAACCCAGGCATTCGCGCGAACACCTTGTCTAAGGTATCGTCTATCGGGCCACTTTTCTTTGGCGGGATCGTCGGGGTCTGGGCCAACAAAGATCTTAAAGTTACCCGTTCCGTCATCGGCTGGATTGATAGCATTGACGACGCCACCGAAAGTCCCTTTGGCGACGCTTGGCCATCCGACGAATTGGATTGCTGGCCATCCTTCGAACTGCAGACGGACCTTGTCGCCGTTCTGGATGAGTGGCTGGTCCATGCCACGTACGCTCAGTTCAACCCACAAATCATCGGTGTCGGGGATGAGCTCAAAGAGCATATCCTTCACGTCGACCGCCTTGCCGACTTGTCCGAGGATCGACTGCACGCGTCCGGAAGTCGGACTGACGATACGAAGTCGTTCAAGTTCGCCGAGTTTGACGCTGATGTCTTGGGACTCTTTTTCGATATCCGCTAGCTTGTTGCGATACTCATCGACTTTTTGCCTAGCCTCCGAAACCTTCTTGTCGATTTCTTGCCGTTTGCTATCGAGGTCTCGTCGTTTGGCTTCTAGGAAGTTTGCAGCTTCGTCTTTGGCGCGTTCGGCGCGAGTTAGTTTCTTGGCCTCGACGATTTCATCGTTGATCGCTTGTTGGTATTTCTGAATGCTGACGGTTTTTCCCGCGAGAGGTTCGTACGCATTGACGTCGAATTCCGCTTGCGCGAGTCGCGCTAATTGGGCTTCCACCTCCGCCTCGGCCGACTCCCACTTCGCATGGGCCGCGTCGATCTCGGCTTGGGTGGCTCGAATCATTTGACGACCGGATTCTTCAGTGTTCTCGACTTGGGTGACGGCAAAATCGAGCTGCGATCGGGTGAAGGACTTCTTGTCCTCCAACTGCTTCTGTTGGCTCTGGATGAGTTCGATCTGGTCCTTCGCGAGCGTGTCGAGGACCATGATGGTTTCCCCTGCATCGACATGGGATCCTTCTTGCAAGCCAGGTTTTTGTTCGGCGATGATTCCTTTGGCGGTACTGAGGAATACTTGGCGACGCTCATTGGGATTTCGAGCGGTCACGACTCCTTCGCATCGGGAGGTTTGTTGCCAAGGCACATAGATGGCGGCCAAGAGAAAGACGACCATCAAGAATGCGGTGGAACGGGCGATGACCCGGCAGAACCAACTGGAGCGGACCAAGTGCATGGCGGGGAAGCGGGTGCCGAGCGCTTCGGTGGGGCGATACCGTACCATCCTCCGTTTGGGAGGGCTTTGCAACGCTGGAAGCGGTGTCAGGTCGGTCTCTACTTGTGTGCTACTAGGCATGATGACAAATCCTTGTGTCCGTCGCATTGTTCAATGATGACCGGGTCGTGGGTGATGACGACCAGGGTCCAAGGCTGCTTGCTGTCTCGCAAATGATCCCAAATGGCATACCGCATTTTTGGAGGTAGAACGTCGAGAGTTCCGTCGATCAAAAGCAGACGTGGTTTGGTCGCGATCGCGCGGGCGATGGTGAGGCGAGCCATTTGAGTGTGGCTCAATGGGTAGCCACCGGTTTGGAGCATCGTCTCGAGCCCCTTGGTCATCGCCAGTACCTCATCCCACAGCTCGGTGTTGATAAGGGAGTGACGCACTTCGGAGGAAGGAACAGAGAGTCGGCGCAACGAGATGTTTTCGGAGATGGTTCCGTGGAATATCTCGGGCGACCCGGCAACGGATACCATCGAGCCTTCGGCAAAGCGATTGACTTCCCGGGAATCGATTCCACCGATTTCCGCCATCCCCTCAGTGGGAGGACGCAATCCGGAAAGGGTCTGCAGAAGCAGCGACTTGCCGCACTCCCCTTCTCCGTGGAGGGCGAAGCGTTCTCCGCTGGCGATTTTCAAGTCGCCGATGTTGAAATGGAGATTGCCCGAACCGCTGACCGTAAGATTTCGCAATCGTACCTCCACAGGGCCAATGCCTGCGTCCAACGATCGCGAGGGGGGAAGAGTCGGCAGGTCGAGCAAGTGTCCTACTTTATCGGTAGCGGCCATGAGGTCATAGAACGCTTCAAGTGACTTTCCGATCGAGGCGAATGCACCGACCACGACCGCGACGACCGATACGCTAGCCACGAGTTGCCCGATGTTCAGACTTTCCGAGAAAACCAACCACACACCCAAAGCCAAGATGGCCGTGATCGAGACGGCGTAAAGCATCAACGAGAAAAGGGTTTGTCGGATGAGGACGACAAAGTGGTCGCGCCGGGCGCCGAGGTATTCAACCGTCAATCGATTCGAGCGGTCGGTGACCAGTTCGCCGGCACCGTGCACCTGGAATGCAACAGGATTGCCAATCACATCCTGAAGCCAGTGCGCGATCCGGTACTTGACGAGCGACTCTTCGATAGCGGTCCGAACAGCTCCGCGGCCCAGCAGCAGAAGAAAAATCGTCATGCAGATAATCAATACGACGTCGAACGCGAGCAAGTAGGGGCTATAGATCGCCAACAGCAAAAGGCCCGTGACCGTGCGGATAACGAGCGATAGACCATCGATCAAAAGCATGGCTGTCGACTTCTGCATAGTCATGACGTCGAAAAACCGGTTGGCAAGCTCGGGACCATGAAGTCCATCCATTGCAGACCGTTCCAATCGCGGTAACCGCTCCGACAGGTCACCCACGATCCGCACAAACATGCGCCGCTGCAAAATCTCGACGACGAAGTACTGAATACCCTTGATGACAGCCGAAAGCGACAGGATGGCAAAGAGAAGTACCGCTAGCCAAATCAGCGGCTGGGTCAAGCTGGCGAAACCAATCGTTGTCACCATTTGCTCGACGGCGAGGGGAGTGGCAAGCTCCAACACCCCGACGACGAATCCGAAAATGACAAGGGTCCAGATGTCGCGCGAGTCAAATTTCAGGAATCGAAGATACCGTTGCTGCGGTGAAATGTGCGGATGATGGTCGTGTTGGTGAGGAGCGTGATGCGCGTGGTCCGCTGCCACGCGGCGAACGCGATCCGCAGACGCGTTGGCTTGGGTTGTGGTCGGCTCGCAAACGAGCGCCCGCTCGGCAATGAAAAAAATCGATCGCTCGGAGCTGGCCGTCACGCGTCGCACCAGCGACTTTTTCGACGTCGAGTCCGATTGCTTATTGCGAATCGTGAGCCGAGTCTCGTCGATTTTGCCGATGTGGACATTCGAATAGACATAGGAGATGTCTCCATCGCCGTCTCGCTGCATCTGAACGATGGCGAACCCCTCGAGAAGCAGTTCCCATACGTCCGAGGCCTGCAACTCCACCGGCGAAAGACGGATCCCGATCCCCTGCGCCGATCGCATCATCAAAAGAGTGATCGCGTCCCAGCTGTCGTCCACAATGTCGACGGCGGAATCGGCCAGCGACCGCTGGATCTCGTTGGACTCAATCGGAATATCCAGTTTGGCGGCCAACTCGCAAAGCGTTAGTCGCATCAATTCGCGGACCTGGTCGTTCGACTGGCCTGGATCGGGTTGTTGTCGCAACATAAACGTTCTTAATAGGGAAGGCTGGTTTTCACAGTCGCCCGGTATTATTCGGTTTCCAAGTTCTTCGGAAAGTGGAGTTTACACAATATTTGTTGTGAAATATCGTGCGTTCCATGAATTATTCGGAGCTAGGCAAGAAGCGGAGCCCCATGCGGCGCGCCCATCACGATTCTTTTCGATGGGTTTCGATAACTTTCTGAAGCAAACTCGAGAGGGGCGAGGGATTTTCCCTACAATGGAGAAGAGATTGCGCTAACTAGAGGATGAAAGGATTTTCTGTGAAACCGAAGGCGGTGCTGGCTTACTGTCGCGAAAAAGGTATCCGCAGCTTTGATTTGCGGTATACGGACTTGGAGGGAGGCTGGAGACAGGTAACCCTGCCGATCGCCAATTTGTCGGAGACGAGTTTCGAGGAAGGGTTAGGCCACGAGGTGGTCGTGGACCCGCAGATGCCCTATCACCCGTATTCGATTCTCGTGCCTCAGAGCCATGCCCACTATCTCGACCCATTCACGCAACAGCCTGCGTTGGTTTTGATTGCGACGATTCAAGACATCCTGCAGCGGGAGGAGAGTCCCTTCGATTCTCGCTTCGTCGCTGCCCAGTCGTTGCGATATCTGCAGTCGACCGGGATCGCGGACGATGTGCGTATCCGTACTTCGCTCCCCTTCACCCTGAATACGGTGAAAGTTCTCGAGGAGACGCGCGCGTCGCGAGGGACCGATTCGCAGTACTTGATTCGCTCCCGGATAGCGGATTTCGCCGCAGAAGCGGGCGTAGCCGTCGATCGACATTTTCTAAACGCGAAGAATCTCTCGGAGTTTGCGATCCAGCCCAAGTCCGTTCTGGAGGCGTGCGACGACTGCGCCATGCTTCGCTACGTAATCGAGCAAACCGGTGCGCAATCGGGTTCATCGCTCGACATCGCATCCCACTGGGCAGCGACCCAATGGAGTTTCGTCCGAGGGGGGGAACCCGTTTTCTCGAGCGGTGCGTATCAAGGCCTTTCCGATTTGGGGCGACATGCCTTGGGGGGGATTCTGCAACACGCTGCAACGCTTACCTGCATCTTCTGGCTCTCCGAATCCGATCGTTCGCAGTCCCCTTCGACCGTTCCTTTTTCTCAAGATTGCGAACCCAATTCGCCTGCTGCATTCTGCAAACCAGCACCGGATGCGACGTCTCCCCGCGAGTCTGTCCTCGAACTCCATGCAGTACCAGCGTCCGGAAATCATTACTTGGCCTGCGCGGCGACGATTATGGCGATGATCGATGGCATCCACAATAAAACTCCTCTCCCTTCGCGAGACAAAATCGACTCCGGTTCGGTGATTCCTGTTGTTCAGGGACATTGGGATCGAACGAAAGCGTTCCAAACGCTAGACATGGATTCGGACTTCCTGACTCAAGGGGATGTTTTTAGCGAGGAGTTGGTCGAGTGGATTCGGCATCGCGTTGAGTCTCTTTCATGAATATCGCGGATCGGCTGACTCAGCAGGCTGCGGTTCGACCGGATGCTCTCGCGATTGCTTCCCCTGTTGGTAGCTGGAAGCAGAGGACCAACCGACGCTACTCGACATTGAGTCTCGCGGACTTGGATCGGCGGTCGACTTCGATCGCGGCGGGGCTCCAAGGGATGGGGATCGGGCCCGGAAAGCGTATCGCGTTGCTGGTCCGGTTTGGAGAGGACTTTATTACCCTCGTCTTCGCATTGTTGAAAGCGGGGGCCACGATGGTCTTGGTCGACCCAGGCATGGGTAAAAAGAACCTCATTCGCTGTCTCGAAGCGACGGAGCCCGATGGCTTCATCGCGATTCCGATGGCGCACGCCATTGTTCGAATGCTGCAATCGAGATTCCCCAAAGCCAAACACAATGTGCTCGTCGGGCGTTGGTTTCCGGGACTTCCCTCCGTTACCTTGAGCCGCCTGGAAGGTATTTCGCCATCTGCCTACCGAAACCCGATTGAAGACGTGCATGCCGAATCGGCGGTCATCTTCACCACAGGAAGCACGGGACCACCGAAAGGTGTCCTCTACACCCATCAAACCTTTCATGCGCAAGTCGATTTGGTGGCGGAGCGATTCGGTATCGTTCCCGGTGGTAGGGATTTGAGTTGCTTTCCCCTCTTTGGCCTTTTCAATGCCGTGATGGGAACAGCAACCATTCTTCCCGATATGGATCCAACCCGTCCGGCGGACGTGGATCCGCCGCGATTGCTCGATGCGATTGAACAGTGGAATATCAATCAATCGTTTGGCTCGCCCGCCCTATGGACTCGCATGGGAAACTATTGCCAAGCCTCGGGTAGAACGATGAAACCCCTGCAATTGGTGCTCTCAGCAGGCGCTCCCGTTCCACCCCGCGTGCTCCAGTCGATCCGAAATGGGATCGACCCCAACGGACGCGTCTTCACTCCCTACGGAGCCACCGAAGCGCTCCCCATTGCATCGATCGAGTCTCGCGAAGTTCTCGACGAAACCGCGGCGAAAACCGCCGCAGGACGCGGGACGTGTGTCGGGAGCCGATTTCCAACCATCGAGTGGAAAGTGATTCGAATCCGTGACGATGCGATGCACCGAATCGACGAGACGGAAGAGCTACGTCGCGGAGAAATCGGCGAGCTGATGGTCTCCGGTCCGATCGTCTCGCAGCGGTACGTGACCCGCATGGATCAAAATCCGTTGCATAAGGTTTTCGATGGCGAGCGCGTCTGGCACCGCATGGGGGATGTGGGGTATCTCGATGAGCAAGAGCGATTTTGGTTTTGTGGACGCAAAGCGCATCGCGTTGTGACACGCGATCAGGTTCTCTTTACCGAGCCGATCGAAGCGATCGCAAACGGACATCCGGAGATCTATCGATCGGCATTGGTTGGAGTGGGACCGGCGCCAAATCAGGTCCCTTGGGTGATCCTCGAGCCTTGGAACCGGAGCTCCCACCCGGATTGTTTGGTCGACGAAGTGACCGAGCGGTTGAAAGGCTCGGAGGTTTCGCACTCCGTTGAGAAGGTCGTGGTGTATCCCACCAAACTCCCCACCGACATTCGGCACAATTCCAAGATTTTTCGGGAGCAGTTGGCTGTTTGGGCTCAGCGGCGGAGCGAAAAGAAATAGCGAGACACGTGGCCGCCTCGTCGAGTAACTGCGAATTGGGAATTGCGCCTACCGTTCCTTCAAAACCTTGACCGCCTTCGAAGCTCTCGACAGGAACTCCGACTTGGCCTCCCCCGGTTCCAAGAATATAGGGTGCCCGACGGTGATCGAACTGAGCAGAGGAACCGGCATGAATTCTCCACGCGGGAGAATGCGATTGAGATTGTCCATGTAGACCGGAATCAATTCCAAGTCCGGTCGCTTCTTCGCCAAGTAATACAGCCCGCTTTTGAATTCTCCCATCTCGCCGTCCGATGCCCTGCTTCCCTCCGGAAAGACGATGAGGGAGTACATGTCCCCGATCTCTCGCATCATGACATCGACCGGACTTTGATGCACTTTGATCTGTTTTCGGTCGATCAAGATCGCATTGAACGATTGGGCGAGGAAGCGGCGAAACGAAGAAGATCCCCAGTAATCCTGCGCGGCAACGGGACGGGTCAACTGCCGAAGCGTCTTGGGCAAACACGACCACAATACGACCGCGTCCAAGTGGCTCGTGTGATTGGCGAAATAGACTCGCTGGCGTGTATCCGGCTCGGCACCAATCCAACGCACGGTAAACCCGCTCACCAGCTTCGCGGCCAAAGCGATCGTGTGCCCTGTCAATTTGCACAGCGCCGACCGACCCGCCAAATGCGGGGACTCGGGGGTCAACAAACTCGATTGATGGCCAGGAATTGCGGTCAAGGGATCCAGGTTGGTTGGGAAGAATGGGGCTGCAGACACCCCATCATATTCGCTGATTCGGAGGGGATGGCAAGAGCCAACGAGGATTTACCGGCGGGTTCCTCGTTTTGGACGAGATTCCCTGCACCCATGGAAGTTGCACCCTACAACCTGCCCAGTCGGCATAGTTTGCTGCGAGTAGCCCAAATCCATCGGTATGGCCCGCTGGAGTGGGCCGGTTCACGGGTTGTGTGGAATAATCGAAAGGGTCGATGGACAAGCTAAAACGGGGTAAGAACGTGTCGAAAATCAATCGAGTACTGGTGACGGGTGGGGCGGGATTTCTCGGATCCCATATTTGTGAACGCTTGGTCGAAGCCGGGCACGATGTGATCTGCCTCGACAATTTCTTCACTTCGCAGAAGTCGAACGTCGCCCATCTTCTTGGTCGTCCGAATTTCGAATTGATTCGCCACGATGTGACGCTCCCCATTTTTCTGGAAGTCGATCAGATCTACCATATGGCTTGCCCCGCAGCGCCAGGGCATTATCAGTTCAACCCCATCAAAACCGTCAAGACGTCGGTCATGGGCTCCATCAACATGTTGGGCATGGCCAAACGCTGTGGAGCCCGGATTCTTCTAGCGAGCACCAGCGAAATTTACGGCGATCCGTTGATCCATCCTCAGCCCGAGTCGTATTGGGGAAACGTCAATACCATCGGTGTAAGGTCTTGTTACGACGAAGGGAAACGGGTCGCTGAGACACTCTTCATGGACTACTATCGCAAGAACAAAGTCGACATTCGCATCGTCCGTATCTTCAATACCTATGGTCCTCGCATGCACCCGTATGATGGTCGGGTGGTGTCGAACTTCATTCGGCAAGCGATCCAGGGGGAGCCGATCACAATCTTTGGCGAAGGAGAACAGACGCGATCATTCTGCTATCGCGACGACCTTGTGGAAGGCATTTTCCGATTGATGAACAATGAGCAAAATGTCATCGGTCCAATGAATATCGGCAATCCGTCTGAATTCACCATCCGCGAACTGGCGGAACTGGTCGTCGAACTCACCGGGGCCAAATCCTCGATCGAGAAACGTCCTTTGCCTCCTGATGATCCGACGCGTCGGCAACCGGATATCACCTTGGCAAAGAAACATCTAGGCTGGGAGCCGACTATTCCCCTGCGAGAAGGCCTTCAAAAGACAATCGATTGGTTCCGGTCGATCGATTTCGATCATTACCGTCCACCGACTCCGAACTACGTGTGATCACACCTGCGGGCAAGTCATCACTTCAATGGATAGTTGATTTGGCGGATGATCTCTTTGAGATGGTCTTCGAAGATTTCGAGCCCGCTCGTGATCTCTAAATCGACGTCGAGACTCCATACCGGGACCGACTCGATGGCCGGAACGGCGATTTTCGCCAAGTCCTTGCCTGTGCAGAGAATGACATCGCAATCTCCCGCATCGGACGCGCGACTGGCTATCTCGCGGATGTCCCCTTCGTGGTAGAGATGATGATCTGGGAAGGTGATTTTTCCTGCGAGAATTGCCCCGAGCGACTCGGTGGTTTGATGGAATGCTTCCGGACTTCCTATTCCGCTGACGACCACGACTCGCTTGTCTCGCAACCAATCGACGTCGAGGATCGCACCTTGCGAGTTTCTCAGCCGAAGCGGCCGATGTCGGCTCTCCAACCAAGCCGCCTTGGGATTGTATCGCTGCACTTTGGTGCGAATGCTCGCTAACCTCTGTGCATCGACTTGATCCGAACGGGTGGCGATCACGATGTCAGCTCGTTTGAGCGATCGCAGTGGCTCGCGCAGAAGCCCTCGAGGTAAAAGATGGCCATACCCAAACGGTTCTCGAGCATCTAAGAGAACGATTTCTAAATCGCGATGGATGCGTCGATGTTGAAAGCCATCGTCCAAGAGCAGGATTTGCATGTCCAGCTCCTCCACCGCAATCTTCGCGCTCGCGACCCGATCCGGAGATTGCAGATGGGGGACATCTCTCAATCGAAGCTCCAATTCTTTGGCTTCGTCATTGATACCATCGGGACCGGCTCCATAGCCTCGCGATAGGATCGCCACTCGCACAGCCCGGTCGCGAAACCACTGGGCAAGCCACGCGACGGTAGGGGTCTTGCCCGTTCCACCCGCTGTCAGATTCCCAACGGAGATCACGGGGACGCCGACTCGCTGGCTCTTCTGAATGCCCCGATCAAAGGAAAGGTTCCTGAGCCAAATCGCCGCCGCATACGGCTGACTCGCGCACCACAATGCCGCCCTGATGCTGATGTCGCTCAAGGAATTGGAATTGTTCGCAATCGTCGCTCGGAGTCTGGGTATCAAGTTGCGGAGAGGGACAAAGGAAACGTGTGGGGCGAGCTATGGGAAGTGGAATGGTCAGGATCATACGGTATCCCGAACAAGGACGCGACATCGAAGCGGCGGATTATGCTGAAGTCCGCATGCGAGCTGGCATGCAATTGGACTGGCATTCACCCGCTCCAGAGAGGTAGAACAATCCCGTTCGATTGTCCAACGAACTGCCTTGCTCCTCAAGCCGATCTACGTCGGGCCGTTTACGATACGGCCTGGCCATTGCTAACTAGGTCTGTCCATTGCCAACTAGGTGCCGACATGAAGACTCTACTCCGCGGGCTTTCTGCAACGTCTCTCGCTCTCGGCCTCCTTTACGCGTGCAGCGCTACGACGCAGAGGAGCTGGAGCCAAACAGGAGCCATTCCTGCAGCGAGCACTCCCCTCTCAATCTCGGCGATCGCTCCGGCCCACGCTGCGTCCGCAGGGTCCACCGTCATGGCCAGCGCCATTCTCTCCAATGGTTTCCAGCAAGTTGTGTTGTTTGATCAAACAAAATCCACCATCGCGGTTTATCATGTCGACCCCTCGTCGGGTGATATCCAACTGAAAAGCGTCCGCAAGGTGGACGCGGATTTCGCTCTCCAAGAATTCAATCTGAGCGAGCCGACTCCTTCAACCATCCGCAAGAATGTCCGATAGATTTTCCCAAGCCCCCATCTCTGTCCTCTTCGGTTTCGATGTTCATGACGCTACCGAATCGGATCGGGAGCTTGGACGGGCCGTGGTGGAGCTGCCGGTCGACAATCGACTCCACAATCCTATGGGACGCGTTCACGGTGGAGTTTTGGCTGCTTTAGCCGATGCTGCGATGGGGATCGCATTTGGTCGAACCCTGGATGAAGGACAAGACTTCTCGACGATCGATCTGCACATCCACTTCATGCGACCGGTGGTCAGCAAAAAATTGATCGCGACCGGCGAACTCATCCAGCGCGGCCTCCGCGTCGGATTTGTGCAATGCCGCATCGTCGATGAGCGAGGCCGACTCATCTGCCAAAGCACTTGCAGCTGCACGGTTATCTAAGGGCAGTCGTTTATTTAAAGGCGGACGTTGGCGCCAATAAAAGACGTTGGAGCCAATAAAAAAAGGCCGAGCGTAAAAGCTCGGCCTTTGGATCGATGGGATAATAGGGTGGGAGACTAGGTCGGCTTAACCGACTTGCTCTCGACGCCATCCTCTGGCTTCTCATCGTACTTCGCTTCAGGAAGGGATTGAGTTACCGGGGCGACCAAGTATTCGACAGCGAACTCATCTGGTTCCGCCTTGAGGATCGAACCACCATCGGCGGAAGTGAGCTTGGCTTCGCCGACAATCGTCTCGATGACGCGTCGCTCGAGGATTTGGTTGCGGAGGGCGTCCATCTGCCCGCTTCGCTCCAGCTTGGCTCGGACTTGTCGTGGGGACAGGTCGCTTTGGGTCGCAATCAGTTCGATTTCGGATTCGTATTCCGCTTCGGTTGGCTCGATACCGAGATCTTCGGCAATCTTTTCAAGGACGAAGTGCTGTCGCAATGCATCCTGAGTGGTCCCTTCGATGTTGCGTCGAACGCCGTTGATGACCGAGCGGATTTGATCGTCGGTGAAGCCGCTGCGTCGCAATTCCAACACGCGGCGATGGAGCTCGCGATCTGCCTGACGGCGAACAACCGCTTGAGGCAATTCCCAATCCGCCCCTTCCGTGAGCTTGGCCGTGACCTGCTCGCGGAGAAGTTGGTTTTGGTGATACTCGGCTTGTCGCTCTAGCTCGGCTCGCACGAAATCCCGCAATTCGGCAGGGCTGTCGAATCCGAGCATCTCGAGGGTCGCGCCGCTCAAAGCTTCGACATTCACGCGACGGATTTCGTCGACGGTAATCGTGGCGTCGACTTCCTTGCCACGCAACGATTCGTTGAGCGACGTTTCGAAAATCTTGACCTTGGTCTCGCGGACATCCCCTTCACGGGTTCCGGTGATCAATTCGCCGAAGTTCTCGATGATGGAGTCGGCCAAACTCAGCTTGCTGCGGAGGGTGACCACGGTTCCGTCGATCGAGCTAATCTCTTTGCCGTCCAAACTGAATCGGATACTGGTGACCACGCGGTCGCCGAATTGGGCTTCGCCGTCAAACGCTTCCCCAGCCGTGATGCGTTCCAACGTTCTGATCAGTTGCTTATCGACGTCCTCGTCGCTCAGCTTGTATTCGGTCTTGGTGAGCTCGAGACCCTTCCAGTTCGGTGTGTCGAACTCGGGGCGAACTTCGATTTTGAACTCGTAGGTAAAGTCGCCGGTGTCGGGAATGTCGACGGCTCCGTAGTCCATATCGGGCTCGGAAATCGCCGAGAACTCACCACCCTCGGTGATTTGCTGAAGCGAGTCCATCACCAGCCCGCTCTTGACTTGGTCCAAGGCAGTTTGTTTGAAACGGCTTTCGAGAAGCTTTCGGGGAACCTTTCCAGGTCGGAAACCGGGAAGATCCGCGCGGGGAGCGATCTCGTCAAACGTCTTGCGGAAATAACGATCTACTTCAGCCCGAGGAATCGTGACGACGACGTGCCGGAGGCAGCTCGACGGCTTGTCAATCTTGACGGTCAGTTGAAGCTTGGAATCTGGTGCCTGAGTGTCGACAGCTGACATTTCCTGAAAACGTCCTCTTAAAGAAGAAAAAAGGGCACAACCAGACAGAAAGAGCGGGTGATGGGATTCGAACCCACGACAACAACGTTGGCAACGTTGTGCTCTACCAACTGAGCTACACCCGCAGGGGAACCTGTCAAGTTATGCCCGCTGCGTCTATCGAATTTCCGCTTGTTCAGCACTCATGGCAAGATGCGCAATCGCTGATGCGGGACGCCGATTATAGGAATCCCGCCTTTCGCTGCAAGTCCGTTCGAACCGATTTATGAAAAAGTGACCGCGTCGGATGGTAGGATGTGGGGACCTCATCTTCGACCTTCCCTGCGACCGGCTATGAATCTTCGACCCACCGCTCCCTCTCGGAACCGCCTTCGGGACTCCAGCACCCTTCCGTGCATCCTTTTCTTACTGTTTTCCTGGGGCTTTCCCGCCGACGCCTCTTCGCAGCCGCCGGCCAATCCCCCCCCGGCTGACCTGCCAACTCCCCCTGCGCCCCCACTAAGCCCTGCTGACCGAGTTAGCCCGGCTAACCTGGTAATCCGAGGAGGACGCGTCTTGCAATGGTCCGGTGCCGATGCCGAAGCGATCGCGATTCGCGGGGGGAGGATCGTTTGGGTCGGTCTCAATCGAGATTCCAACGGCTGGATCGGGCCCGCGACGACCATCCTGGAGGCCGAAGGGGGGCTGGTCACTCCTGGGTTGAACGACGCCCACGTCCATTTCCTATCCGGTTCCCTAGGGTTGCAACAAATCGATTTGAACGACGCTCACGATGCATCGACGATCCTGGAAAGAGTGAAGTCCTTTGCGAAACAACATCCGGAACGGCCAACGGTCGTCGGACGGGGCTGGCTCTATGGCGCGTTCGCGGGCGGTTTGCCAACTCGCGAAATGCTCGACGCGGTCGTCGCGGACAAACCGGTTCTTCTTCGCTGCTACGACGGACACACCATTTGGGTGAATACCGTCGCGCTCCGCCAAGCGGGAATCACCCGCGACTCCCCCGATCCGCCGCGAGGACTGATCGTTCGGGACCCTATTACGGGCGAACCGACCGGGGTCCTGAAAGAGTCCGCACAGCGGATGGTCGATCCCCTGTTTCCGGTCCCAACGCTCGATGAAAAGAAAGAGGCGTTGCTGGAGGGGATCGCGATGGCGCATCGGCTCGGCGTAACGAGTATCCAGGAATGCGGTGTGGATGATTCCGAACTAGCGGTCTTCGATTCCCTTTTGCAATCTGGCCGCTTTCCGCTTCGCACTCACTTTGCGTTGTCTGGCCAAGTGGGAATGAGCGAGTCGGATTTCGATCGCTTGTCCGCAACACGACGCGCGAAAGAGTCGATCGGCGTGCGATCGGTGAAGCTGTTTATCGACGGTGTCATCGAGTCGCATACGGCCTACCTACTCTCTCCCTATGCAAACCAAAACACCCTTGGGTTGCCGACCTGCGACGCCGCCGAGCTGCAGCGTTTGATCGCTCGACTGGATCGAGAGGAGTGGAATGTGATGGTACACGCAATCGGGGAAGGGGGCGTGCGGATGACGCTCGATGCGTTCGAGCATGCCCTGCAATCGAATCCGGACCGAAAGCGATCGCGCCGTCATCGACTCGAACACGTCGAAACCATCGATCCATCGGATATCGCTCGTCTCAAGCCCTTGGAGGTGATCGCTTCGATGCAGCCTCGTCATGCTGAACCCAATAGCAATATCTTCGACGTTTGGGTCGCCAATATTGGTCCTCAACGGGCCGAGAGGGCTTGGGCGTGGAAGTCGATCCTCACGAGCGGGGGACGGCTCGCGTTCGGTACCGATTGGCCCGTGGTTTCGCTCGACCCTCGCGCTGGCCTGCAAGTCGCTGTGACGCGACAAACGCTCGATGGCAAGCCCGAGGAACCCTTCGTTCGCTCGCAGCGATTGAAGCTGGAGGAGGCTCTCTTTGCTTACACCTATGGTGCCGCATTCGCGGAAGGGGAGGAGGCCGAAAAGGGATCGATCCGGGCGGGACAGTTGGCAGACATCGTGGTCTGGAAAAAAGACTTGCGAGATCTTCCACCCACGGAACTTCACCGGGCTGAAATCGGCGCGACTGTCTTCAACGGTCAAATCGTCTACCAGGCCAGCGGTAATTGAGGCAGCGGTTACTGGGGCGCGTACTGGCTTAGATATCGGAAGCTTTGGGCCAGCGCCTCCGTGCGAGTCTCCACAGTCGCTTCGTAGGCTCGATCCTCGACCTCCACACAAACAGGGCCCACATATCCTTCATCGCTGAGCACCGAGAAGAATTGACCCCAGTTGATTTCCCCAAGACCTGGTAGCTTCGGGGAATGGTAGAGTTTCGGATGCGCAAAGATGCCTACCTCATCCAAACGATGGCGATCGATTCGAACGTCTTTCGCATGCACATGAAAAATACGATCGATGAAGTCTCTTAGCGGTTTCAAGTAGTCCATGCACTGCCAGACCATATGGGATGGATCGTAGTTCAATCCCAAATTAGGACTCCCCAAGTCCGCAAATAGACGCCGCCAAATCGCAGGGCTGGTCGCGATGTTCTTTCCACCCGGCCATTCGTCCTGGGTAAAGAGCATCGGGCAGTTTTCAATGCCGATCCGGACGCCATGTTTCTCGGCTAAATCCACGATAGGCTTCCAGGTCTTCAGGAGGCGGGGCCAGTTCTCGTCGACGCTCTTCGTGAAGTCGCGCCCGATGAAGGTGTTGACGCGATCGATGCCTAGCTTGGGAGCGGCTGCGATCACCCTCTTCAAATGTTCGGTGCATCGCTCTGCTTCTTGCTCGTCCGGTGCAAGGCAGTTTGGGTAATAGCCCAATCCGCTGATGAAGACTCCCGTCTCCTGCTGCAATCGAGCGATCGAAGCCATCGACGCGTCGGATAGGTCGTCGACATTGATGTGGGTTATCCCAGCATAGCGGCGCTCCGCTTTGATCGGGGGCCAGCACATCACCTCGACGCATCGGTATCCAATGTGCGACGCGGTTTGAAGAACCTGCGCCAGTTCCAGTTCAGGAAGGATGGCGCTGACGAATCCCAGTTGCATCATGATTGGCTTTGAACCGGAACAGGAGCCGGACTAGATCTCAAGGAACAAACGGGAGGGGTCTTCGATGACTTCTTTGATGGTCTTCAAGAACGTGACCGCCTCGCGACCATCGATAATCCGGTGGTCATAGGTCAGGGCCAAGTACATCATGGGGCGGATGACGACTTCCCCATTGAGTGCAATCGGTCGCTCCTGGATCGAATGCAGTCCCAAGATACCGCTTTGGGGTGGATTGACGATCGGCGTGGACAACAGCGAACCGTAGATACCACCATTGCTGATGGTGAAGGTGCCACCCTCAAGATCCTCTGGCATCAGTTTGTTGGCCATAGCTCGCGACGCGAATTCACCAATGGTCCGCTCGATTTCTGCGAAGCCCATCTTTTCGACGTTGCGAAGGACGGGGACGACCAAGCCCTTTCCGCCACCGATGGCAATCCCGATGTCGCAGTAGTTTCGGTAGACGATATTGTTTCCGCGAATCTCGGCATTGACCGACGGGTATCGCTTCAATGCTTCGCAAGCCGCTTTCGCAAAGAAGGACATGAAGCCTAGCTTCACACCATGCTTCTCGGCGAAGGCGTCGCGGTACTTGTTGCGAAGGGTCATGACCGGCTGCATGTCCACTTCATTGAAGGTGGTGAGCAAGGCCGCTGTGTGCTGCGCTTGAACAAGCCGAGACGCGATGGTCCGTCGGATCATGCTCATCGGCTTGATCTCCTCGGATCGATTCGAGCTTCCCTGTTGGACCATTCCGGTCGAGGCGGTGGGTGCAGTAACCGGCGGTGCCAACGTCCCTGTGACGGTCTTCGTGGGAGCCGGAGTGGCCGGTGAGACCGGTGCGGGTGCAGCCGGCGCGGGAACAGGAGGAACTGGGGCCGCTGGGGCGGTTTGGCTGACGTAGCGAGCGACGTCTTCTTTGAGCAGTCGGCCGCCTGGACCTGTGGCGGGTACCTGCGAGGCCTGAAGCTGATGATCGTCCAAAGCACGCTGCGCGGCAGGCATGACGCGAGGGTCCGCGGAGGTTGAAGCCGGCGCGGAGGATACATGTTGCTGGGGTACAGGTACCGGCTGGGGAGCGGACGCCGGCTGGGGTGCAGGCGCTGGACTGGAGGATGCCGAAGCCCCTTTGGCCGCCGGCTGGAAGGTGGCGAGGATGTCCCCTACCGATGCGAATTCCTCGTTGTTCTTGAGGATCTTCAACAGGATCCCATCTTCCGGAGCGGAGATCTGCACGGAAGCCTTTTCGGTTTCCAGATCGACGAGATCGGTTCCTGCAGCGACCCAGTCCCCTTCCTTCTTAAGCCATTTGCTGATTTGGACTTCAGAAATACTCTCACCGACCGACGGAACGACGATATCTACCATGGAATGTAACTGAATTTTCGGGGGCCGAGCACTAAAAAGGATCGCAACTCGCGGCTGCTACAGGCGATGCCCCCGCCCATGCATTAATGGGAGAAGCAACGCTACTATGAGCATATAGCAAGGGGGTCGGGGTGTCACCCGCACCAATCCGATTTTCCGACTGCAGAATACCCTTCCTGGTGCGGATCGCTGTATCCTAACGATTCCGCTCTTTTTCCCACCGCTGCCTCTTTCATCCCACCTGCGAGTTTGCCATGAAGACATTCCGATCGATTCGCTTTTTCTGTGCGGTCACCTTGATGACATCCCTCCCCGCGTGGGCTCCAGTTGCTACGGCTTTGGCTCAGGGCCAAAACGGCACGATCTCGGAACCGGCTCTGCAAAAGGATATTCCCTACGCGGAGCCAACGGCTGAACGACAAGTCCTGGACATCTACCGCCCTGCGAATGCCAAGAATGCTCCGGTCGTCTTCTGGATTCATGGGGGTGGATGGCAAACAGGGGATAAATCGCAGGTCCAACTCAAACCAAAATGGTTTGTCGATCAAGGATTCGTGTTTGTCTCCACCAACTATCGACTTCTTCCAAACGTTCCCATGGAGACGATCATTCAGGATGTCGCCAAGTCGCTGGGGTGGGTATCCAAGAACATCGGTTCCTTCGGTGGCGATGCAAAACGAATCTATGTGATGGGGCACTCGGCAGGTGCCCAATTGGCCGCACTCGTCTGCATCGACCATCGATACCTGGCCGCCGAAGGAGTTCCGTTCTCCTCGTTGAAAGGTTGCGTTCCGGTCGACGGTGATACGTATGACATCCCCGCGATCATCGAAACCGCAGAAACGCGCCGACGCGTCCACAAACAGCCGCAAGCGAAATTCGGTCATCGTGAAAAGTTTGGAAACGACCCTGCGAAACATATCGATTTCTCCGCTGTCACACACGTCGCGAAGGACAAGGGGATCCCACCCTTCCTAATTCTCTACGTCTCCAGCCATCCAGATACCACCGCGCAAGCCCAGCGGCTTGATGCCGTTCTCAAAGATGCGGGCATTCCCTCTACCCTGTTCGGGGCCAAGGACTCGGAACACAGCAAACTCAATAACGACTTGGGGCTACCCGAAGACCCAGCCTCCGAAGCGCTGAAGAAGTTCATTGCGGCGGATGCGACGAAATAAACAAATCAACGTACCGACTTTCTGTGAGATGTTTGGAGATTGCGATGAAACGAGTGTTAGTTCCTGCCGCGTTGGCTCTCCTCCTCGGGGCCTTCAACGGCTTCCTCCTTTCGATCGACAAGGTGCATGGCCAAGAGCGATCGACAAAAGAGGCGGCGATTGCCGGCAAACCCCCGTCGGTGGAACGATCGGACAGAGATAAGCAGGACCTGCTCCCTTCGGAAAAATTCTCTGGCGTTCGTTGGTATATCGAAGGAGATGGAATTCGAATGCCTGTCGTCGCGGTTCGCGGAACTCCCTATGAGATGGGGGTGCAACTCGGATCGCAGATGCGCGAGGAAATGCATCGCCTCGTTCCTCCGCTTGTGGCTGGCTTCCGATCGGAATTGAAGGTAACCGAAGAACATCTGGATCACGTTTGGGCAACGACATCGAGCTACACCGATCCCAGGTTGCTGCAGCAACTCGTGGGGCTCGCGGAGGGAAGTGGAATTCCCATTCGCACGCTCCAGCATGTGCACTGCTTACCTCTCTTGATGCCCTACTCCTGCAGCAGCATCGCTGCGTGGGGGGATGCGACGGTGGATGGTCACCTTTACCAAACCCGGAACTTGGACTGGTCCCTGGAAGCCGGGGCGCATGAGTTTCCTGTTTTGATCGTTTACTTCCCGGACAAAGGGACCCCGCATGTCTCCCCTTCATTCGCCGGGTTTATCGGAGCTCATTGCGGCATGAACGCATCCGGGATTGTTCTATCGGAAATCGGAGACGCGTCCGCAAAAGAAATGCCCTACGAAACCCATGCCCCCCACTTCACCGCATGGTTTCGGACGCTGCTCTACGACGCGAGCTCGCTGAGCGAAGCGATTCGTCTGTTTGAAGGAATCAAGCCGACCAAAAGCTATCACTTCGTCTTTGGAGATGGTGTGACGGACAAGCGATCGACCAAGATTCGCGCGGCGACCGGCGCTGGACGCGCGAAGCCGGAGATCGATCTTTGGAAGGACAATGACCCGAAAGATGAACTAGCCCCCAATGTTCTTTCATGCGTTGTTTATCACGACGAAGGGCGTGGAGCATTTCCAACCTTGGCTGCGAACCGAGGTAAACTCGATGCAGAGAAACTGATCGCTCTGGCCAATCAGATCCCAATCAAGGGAGGGAACGTGATGAACGCGGTGTTCGATGCGACCGGGATGCGTCTATGGGTTAGCTACGCTGGCCAAGGCAAAGAGGCTTAC
Source organism: Brakhagea slesvicensis (assembly GCF_052161625.1). Classification (GTDB taxonomy): domain Bacteria; phylum Planctomycetota; class Planctomycetia; order Pirellulales; family Pirellulaceae; genus JBKCUI01. The sequence goes on along the minus strand of NZ_CP197412.1, from coordinate 2,062,006 downwards.
CAGCGTCCCTATTTGCATCTCGACCTGTCGAAGATCGACATCGATCGAGACGGGACGACTGACTGGCGCCCCGCACCGTAAACGCCATAGGCTGTCGCCCCCCAACGTCCTGAGCGGGCCAGTCCGTTTGGCCGATGGCCCCCGGCTCATTGAGCCCAACTGAACCCTCGAGCCAGAGCGCCGTGCCGTATTACGTAGTCAATATTACGAATTCAACCCGGGGCGGGTTGGATCGATATGGAATGTAGCTCGCGTCTGCTTCGGTGCACCTGGTTTGTCCACAAATGCGACCGTTTGATACTCCGCTTTCCAATCGCTCGGAGTGACGGTGCAGCTGACATAGCCTCGTTCGGCGTTATGGAATTTGACAAACGGGTTTTCCGAGAGAAGTGTCTCTAGGTACTTTGGCTTCTCGGCGCCGTTTCCACCGGAGGAGATGGAGGTTCCGACGAGTTCGGTCGCCACGACAGGGCTGTCCGGTTTGTCAAAATTGACATGAAGATGGTTTGCCCAGTTGTTATGGATATCGCCGGTCAGGACAACGGTACCGGTTCGTTTCAAGTCCGATATGGCTTGGAGCAATCGAGTACGCGATGCGTCGTACCCTGACCATTGATCCATGCTGAACTTGCGATCCGCACCAGGAGCGCGATCCGCTCGGGCCATCATGACCTGCTGGCCGAGGATGTTCCATCGCGCATTGGATTTGGCCAATCCATCGATGAGCCATTTTTCTTGCGCGTTGCCCAGGAGCGTCGCGTTGGGATTGAGGACTTCGTCCGTAATCGGCTTGCTGCCATCGCCGTTGGGTTGGTCGGTTCGGTATTGCCTTGTATCGAGCATATCGAATTGGGCCAGACGCCCGAATGGTACGCGTCGGAAGAGTTGCATGTCGGGCCCCTTGGGCATCGACGAAGCGCGAAGTGGCATGTTCTCGTAGTAGGCTTGATAAGCATCCGCGCGCCGGAGCGCGAACTGTGCTGGATCGATCCCTTTCTCTTCGGAGATCAAGTTCGCGTAGTTGTTATCGAACTCATGATCATCCCAGACGACGAGCCACGGAGCCAATCGATGTGCGGCTTGCAGATGTGGATCGGATTTGTACTGAGCGTGGCGCGTACGGTAGTCGGCGAGGGACATGATTTCCGGACCTGCATGGACGCGAAGTCGGTTCTCCTTGCCTGCACCTTCGTAGATATAGTCACCGAGATGTAGAATCAGATCGAGCGGCTCTCGACACATGTGTTCAAAGGCCGTGTAGTAGCCGGTCTCGAAGTGCTGGCAAGAGGCGAATGCAAATCGAAGCGAATCGGGCATCGCATCGGGGCGCGGAGTTGTTCGGACACGTCCGACAAGCGAAATCGCATCGCCACATTGGAACCGGTACGCGTACCAGCGGTCGGGAGCAAGGCCTTCGACTTCGACGTGGACCGAATGCCCCAGTTTGGCGGTAGCCAACGCTTTACCCGATCGCAGCACTTTGCTGAACGATTCGTCGTCGCTGAGCTCCCAAGTCACTTCGTAGTCACGGTCATCCATGCCTCCGTTGGTTGCTACAGGGTCCATGGCGAGTCGAGTCCAGAGGACAAACCCGTCCGGCGTCGGATCCCCCGACGCGATGCCGATCTGAAAAGGATCCTTCGCAAAACTTGGCTTTGTGATGGTCTGACCGAAACCGATCTGACTGACCCAAGGCAACACGGCGAGGGATCCCCCCGAGAGCAAAAAGGCGCGTCGATCTCGGTAGTATTGAACGGCTTGGTTAAACGATTCTCGTGACATTTTATGCCTTTGTGGTTGTTGAGTAATTCAATCGATCGATCGGGTAGGAATCTTCGTCAAGAATTAAGCGTACCCTAGTGGAATTGCGATCACAGGGGCGGTATGGTGAAGAAATGGTAAAAGATGTGGCTTACCCTACATGTCATCCTCTCCCTCTTCCCTTTGTCTTTTTCCAGTTCTGGAGAATTCCTGCATGCGAAAAAACTTGCTGGTGCTCGGTTTCGCTTTAAGTCTCTTAGGTTCGCCTGTCACGCCGTCTTACTTGTCGACAGCAACGTTGTTTGCTGAACCACCCGTTGGAAGTCAGCGCACGGCGTTAGATGATTATGTCGCCAAACCAGATAACACTTATGAGTGGAAGGTGGAAGAAACGGTCGAGAATGCCGGATTCAAGACGGCGATCATCCAACTCAAGTCGCAGACGTGGCGAACCGAGAAGGATGTCGACCGCCCGGTGTGGGAGCATTGGTTGGTGGTAACGGTGCCTCCCAAGGTGACGTCCGATCGCGCGTTCTTGATGATCGGTGGTGGTAGCCACAACAGCAAACAACCGACAGGCCCAGACGCTATCACAGGGCAAATTGCGCTCGCCACCGGTGGTATTGTCGCCGAACTCAAAAATGTTCCAAACCAACCGCTGGTGTTTCACGGAGATGGACAGCCTCGCGTTGAAGATGACTTGATCGGCTACGCTTGGTCGCAGTTCTTGGAATCGGGCGATGCGACGTGGCTGCCTCGACTCCCGATGGTGAAGAGCGCTGTTCGCGCCATGGACTGCATGACGGAATACGCGGCATCGGAAGCGGGGGGGAAGAACAAGGTATCGAAGTTCATTGTGGCAGGAGGATCGAAGCGAGGCTGGACGACTTGGATGACCGGTGCGGCAGATAACCGTGTCGAAGCGATCGTCCCCATCGTCATCGATGTGGTGAACGTCGATCCTTCGCTGCGTCATCATGCTGAAGTGTATGGTTTCTGGTCCGAAGCGATCGGAAACTATTACCAACACAAGATCATGCAGCGATTCGATCATCCACGATTGAAAGAACTCTATTCCATCGTGGATCCGTATTACTACCGTGGCCGATTGACGATGCCCAAGTACATCGTCAACGGCAGCGGTGATCAATTTTTTGTCCCCGACTCATCGCAGTTCTACTACGATCAGTTGCAAGGTGAAAAGTTGATTCGGTATGTGCCCAACGCGGACCATGGATTGAAGAACACCGATGCCGTTCAAAGCATTGCCAGCTTCTACCAACTCGTCGCCATGGGCAAACCACGTCCCGAATACGCTTGGACGTTCGAGAAGGATGGAACTATTCGCGTGACGACAAAGTCAAAGCCTTCCAAGGTGCTTATGTGGCAAGCCAACAATCCCAAGGCTCGCGATTTCCGCCTCCAAACCATCGGTCCCGCTTTCACGAGCACACCTCTTACCGAATCAAGTCCCGGAGTTTATATCGCTCCGAAAGCGGAGGCAAAGCCAGGATGGACTGCGACCTTCATTGAGCTCACCTACGATGTCGGAACCTCGTTCCCACTCGTGGTGACCACGGCAGTTCGTATTTCACCCGATAATCGACCCTATGAAGGAGTCGATCTTACAAAAGTTGGGTACGAACCCGAGTTGAATGGCGCTAAAGAGCGTACTGGCAAGTAAACCTACCCGGTTGCTTCACGAGATTAGAAAATAATGGTCCATGTAAGTATTTATCTTTAAGAGGTTGGGTTTATGAAAAAGGCTTCGTTCAAACAAGGTTTCACCCTCGTGGAACTTTTGGTAGTAATCGCGATTATCGGTATTTTGGTCGGGCTGCTTTTGCCAGCTGTTCAAGCTGCCCGCGAAGCAGCACGAAGAATGCAATGCTCCAATAACCTCAAACAACTGGGACTCGCGCTGCATAACCATGAGTCGGGGTACAAGTGGGTTCCTGCTTGTCGCCGAGAGTTCCCCCTTACTGATACGTACGCTGCGACTGGGAACCCCTATTTCACCCTAACCCGTGATGCCCGCAGCCCGCATGGTCCGCTCGGGCAATTGCTACCCTTTATGGAACAGAGCAACATCACGAATCTGTTCGATACGAAGAAGGCTTTGCTCGACCCAATTAACAATGTTCCACCATTCCCAGGAGCTCTCAATACGCCTGCTGTGCAGGCGACTGTTCCGTCGTTCATCTGTCCGTCGACCCCCGATTCCCCCTCCAATTACGGTCCTTATTTCGCTCCCTTGGGCTTTCCAGCGAATATGGCCTATAACATGCCAAGGACGGACTATGCTCCTATGCGCGGTATCCATTCGTGGCTCGCGCAGTGCGTTGGACTTCCGAGCGCGAATACCGAAAATGCGATGCTTGGCACGACCGATCCAATCAACAAGTTTACCGTTAAATTTGGTGAGGTTTCCGATGGGTTGTCCGCGACCTTCTGCTTCTTGGAGATTGCAGGTAAACAAAACGCGTATTTCATGCGAAAGAACATTGCGATTCCCCCAAACTTCATCAGTTTGAACTCGTTCTATGGTGACTGGAATATCGCCAGGCAAGTTCGGGGATACAACACAGGCGTTGTTCCCACACCGGCGGCAACCAATGGTGCACAGGGATGTTCGGTGATCAATGTGTTCAATGAAAACAACCCCTATTCTTTCCACACTGGTGGGATCCAAGCGGTTCGCGGCGACGGATCGGTGGGGTTCTTTAGCCAGAGCATGGACAACCAAGTCTTCGTGGCACTTCTTTCCAGAAACGGCGGGGAAGTGGTCTCTTCGGAGAACTAGGCTGCAGCAGCCACCTCTTTTGTCTAACTACAAGGCGAGAGTTCGATCCTCTCGCCTTCTTTTTTTCATACGGCAATCGAACCGGATGAGTCTTCAACTCCATTTGATGAAAGTGAATTCCATGTGTGTGGGTGAGAATCGTTTTGGGAATGTTCCTTGCGCGAGGATGGCTACTCTCGCGTCACTCCTTCTCGGGCTCGTGGCTTTCGTTGGCTGCGGAAGCGGTGGCCCAGCGTTGGTCAAAGCCAAAGGTAAAGTGCTGGTAGACGGAAATCCCGCGCCAGGTGCGATCGTGCTTCTTCATCCCGATTCTCCGGCGAACTCGGCGGTTGCGAATGGAATCACCGACGCCAATGGAGTCTTTGCTCCCCTCACCGGTACGGACGAAGGAATCGCGGAAGGTACTTATCGCGTTACCGTGATTTGGCCCGATCCCAAGATGAGTGGCGGTGACGGCACTTTGCAGTTCGGAGCATCGCAATCCAAAGATCCCCCCGATCTTCTCAAGGGAAGGTATGTGATGCGGGACAAATCAAAATTGACCGTAACGGTGAGTCGCTCGAATCCGGAGTTGCCTCCGCTAGAACTCACCACGAAGTAGGAACGCTCTACTGGGAATGGATGGCTATGGCTTGAGAAACTCGGTCGTGTAAGCCGCATCAGGCTTCGCGACCGAGGCATCGATGATCTTGAGATCTTGTAGGGTCTGCCCTAACTCTTTCCAGCGATCGGCGGTCATGGTTCCCATCGAAACTGCAGGCTCCCCTTCCGGGTAGCAAAGTTTCTTCAGCGCGATGACACCATAATCCAAGGCTGCTTTCTCCAGCCCTTGCTTATTGTTCTTCAAGATAATCGCGTTGGATTCCTCGGGGGATTCAAGATACTTTTGCCATCCTTCGATGCAAGCCTGCGTCATTTTTTGGCACAACTCCTTGTTCTTTCCCAGGTACGACTCGGTAGTGACCAAGAGGCTCGCGTAGGGATTGTATCCAATCGTCGACAACATCAGCTCATTCACTTCGACTCCCTGCTGACGTGCCATGAATGGCTCGCTGAAGTTGTAACCTTGGCAAGCCACATTCTTTTCTGCCACCAGTTGGGCGACCGAGCCAAAGTATGGGACGACTTCCACGTTGTCCTGCAGGAAGCCCTTGCTCTTCAAGAAGGGAACGTACGGGCGGGTCGAATCGATTTGAAGCTTGATCCCCTTCAGTTTGTCAAAGGAATCGATTCCAGAGTCTTGTCGGGTCAAGATGCAGCGAGGGCCATCTTGAATGGGAGCCATGAGGGCGACGAGTGGGATATCGGCATTCCGAGCGATCAAAACATCATCTGCATTGGCGACGCCAAACGCGACTCGGCCTAGCAGCAATTCTTCACGAACGACGGTCGTCTTTCCACCCGGCTTGATCTCCACATCGAGGCCGTGCTTTTGGAAGATCCCGTGGACTTGAGCGGCGTAGAATCCACCGTGCTCCGCTTCGGGATACCAATTCAACAGCAGAGAGACTTTCGTGAGCGGGGCCGTTCCACCCTGTCCTGACAACTCTTTTGCCGCCTGCGCTTGTTCGGGCGAAAGCTTTTGGCTCGCGGATTTGTTCCCTGCGGAAGGGGCTGGCCCACATCCTCCGATCCACGAAAGGAGCAAGGTGCACAGAAGCGTGAAGCCCATGGAGAGCTTCGGTGAAAAAGTCGTTGACATGCGACGGACTGCGAGGTTGGTGTTGGGTAAACAATTTCAGCGTGCTGAAATGAGTTTACCAGGAAGGCAACTTCGTTGCATCGCGTTGGCCGCTGATCGTCAGACGACGATTTCAAGAAGATCGGTTCGTCCCGAAACCAGGGATCGGACAACCGAGACCAATTCAGTCATGCTAAATGGCTTTTGCAGCAATCGTTCGATACCGTACTTTTGCCTCATGACATCGGTGTCGAGTTCGAGAGTCTTCGCCGAACACATCACAATGTGCATGTCGTGGTTATGAAGCTCGTTCCTCAACATGTCGCAGATTTGCTCCCCATTGAGAATTGGCATCTCGTAATCGGTGAGGAGGATATCGAAGTGTTCCTGCTGAAGCAGATGAATAGCCTCTTGGCCATTGGCGGCCAAAGTTGCGTCAAGCCCCGCACGTTCGAGATTGAATCGCAACAAATTGCCGATGACAATGCTGTCTTCGGCAATGAGTACCTTTGCGGCACGTGGCGATTGTTCTGAAACAAGGGGGAATGACATATTCGACTTCTTACATTGCTGAGTACATATAATGGTAATGGGCATGACATCGAGGCGAAGTAATCTAAGACGGAGCAATGCGCTTAGCAAATTTCTTTTTCAGATTTCTAGCGGAATGATTGGTTTTGCGTGCTAGATAACTACGGAGGGTTACGTAAATCTTCCCAAGCCCTTATCGCATTCCGCACGATCGTTACAAATGATACCAATTCGACAGCCGCTGCTCTCAGGACGACATCTTGCTACAGCACATCGATGGGCAAGCGGCTTTAGTGAATCGCTCGGAGGATTTTTGTCCGTCTACCAGCTCAATTCCGAGCAATCGAGCGAATTCGAGCCGATCATTCAGCTATGGTGCGAACCTACCGAAGCGTTGAGTGAAAGCCAATTGGAGGCGCTGAGATTATTAGCTGGTCAACCGATCGCTGGCCACGAAGAAAACACGATTGAGTTGTTGGAATGCAATTGCCCAGGGATCGATGGACGTTGTTACGTCGGGTCCGTTCCCATTTGGGGGATTCGTTTCGCGTGCGTTCTCCCTGTTTCGCTCGAGACCAATGGACGCCATGTGCGAAGCCTTGCACTCGCGCACCTAAAGATGGTGCAGTCTTTGGAAGAGAATCAAAGTTCCAAGATGCAGGGGCGCGCATTCGTTCAACAAGTAACGCAAGACTTTGAGGAGTTAACTTGGCTGCGAGGAGTGAGTCAGCAGATTGGGAACGCGGACATTCGATCGTCCATGCTCGACGTTGCAACCTCACAGCTTCCCATGCTTCGAAGCGTCATCCGTAGCGAGCTGATCGCGTTGGTCCCCTCCGATCTGATCGAAAATCCAACGGAGGACAGCCTCTCTCGCATTACATCGGTTGGAACCCCTCCCTGCGATTGGGAACAGATCATCGAGTTTGTACGAAGCTGCTCACAACGAAGTCCTGCTCCAACGCTCGTCTTCAATATTCAGACCGTAGCAAATCTGTTCGAACCCTTTCCCGCCATTCGGAACTGTATTCTGGTTCGTGTGGAAAAACAAAATCGAAAATTCGGCTACTTGGTTGCCCTCAATCGCAAAATGGAATTTCTGGGTGATAGTCCGGAGGACTTTTTCAACATCGATCCAAACGGCTTGCAGTTTGGAACCTTTGAAGCCGGTTTGTTGAGCGTTCTCGCGACGGTTCTGTCTGGACACGCCACGAACGGAGAACTGTTTCGCGAGCAAGAGAATTTGCTGACCGGTGTGATACGCGCCGTGATCAATGCCATCGACGCCAAAGACACGTATACCTGCGGTCACAGCGACCGCGTGGCATTGTTTGCCAAAGCCATCGCCATGCAAATGGGACTGGAGCAAGAAGAATGCGAACGGATCTATATGTCGGGGTTGCTGCACGATGTGGGTAAAATCGGTGTTCCCGATTCCATCCTTGGCAAGCCAGGAAAATTGACCGATGAAGAATTCGCAGCGGTCAAGAAGCATCCTGAAATCGGTTATCAAATCCTGAAACACCTCACTCCGCTGGAATATGTCCTACCCGGCGTCTTGCATCACCATGAAGCGGTCAACGGAAAAGGCTATCCGGCAGGCCTGGTCGGGGAAGCCATTCCACTTCAAGGAAGGATCTTGGCCGTAGCAGACGCCTACGATGCGATGACGAGCGACCGACCTTACCGCAAAGGGATGCCATCGGAAAAGGCCGAAGCGATCCTTCGCAGCGAATCCGGTGTGACTTGGGATGAAATGGCTGTCCAAGCGATTTTGAATTGCATCGCGGAGGGGACCGTCTCTCCCCAATCCAGTATTCCCGCTGCAGTCGCAACGTTACCTTCCACCCCTCCCTCCTATCCACCCGCCATGCCGCTTGCGACCACCACCAGCCTCAGCAGCTAGTGTGCACCGCGCATCCCCCCCTCCTTTGTAGCTCGGGTCACTGGGCCGTAATCTCCCGATGAATAAGGTGGGGGGGAGGTTTCTCGCCAAGGCGCAAAGTCGCAAAGGCCATCCGGAAATTCGTTTAACAGTCAGCCGCCAGACGTACTCCGCTCCCTACCTTTGCGCCTTCGCGCCTTGGCGAGAAAAACCCTCGCAACGAGAAAGGTGGGTGCCACCTATTGGACTGGCGAGGTTCCCCCCCCAGAAGGTGGGTGTCACCTATTGCCGAAGGTGGGTGTCACCTATTGCTCCTCCTATTACCCCCCAAAATGTGGGTGCCACCTATTACCCCTCCTTTGTAGCTCGGGTCACTGGGCCGTAATCTCCCGATGAATAAGGTGGGGGGGAGGTTTCTCGCCAAGGCGCAAAGTCGCAACGAGAAAGGTGGGTGCCACCTATTGGACTGGCGAGGTTCCCCCCCAGAAGGTGGGTGCCACCTATTACAATTGCTCCTCATCTATTGCACCTCGCATCCTCCCTCCTTCGTAGCTCGTATGACCCAAAATGTGGGTGCCACCTATTGAGCCCCTTTAACAGTCAGCCGCCAGACGTACTCCGCTCCCTACCTTTGCGCCTTCGCGCCTTGGCGAGAAAAACCCTCGCACTCCCCATGCACCACCCCGTGCGCCCTGCCAGAGAAAGGTGGGTGCCACCTATTACCCCCCAGAAGGTGGGTGCCACCTATTACCTGCCCACCTATTGCCTGCCAGCCTCAGCAGGAAGTGCGCACCGCGCATCCCCCCTCCTTCGTAGCTCGGGTCAATAGGCCCGTAATCTCCCGATGAATAAGGTGCGGGGGAGGTTTCTCGCGAAGGCGCAAAGTCGCAACTACCCCCCAGAAGGTGGGTGTCACCTATTGCCCCTCTCATCTATTGCACCTCGCATCCTCCCTCCTTCGTAGCTCGTATTACCCAAAATGTGGGTGCCACCTATTGAGCCCCTTACCCAAAATGTGGGTGCCACCTATTGTGAGCCCCCGATGAATAAGGTGGGGGGAGGTTTCTCGCCAAGGCGCAAAGTCGCAAAGGCCATCCGGAAATTCGTTTAACAGTCAGCCGCCAGACGTACTCCGCTCCCTACCTTTGCGCCTTCGCGCCTTGGCGAGAAAAACCACTCGCACTCCCCATGCACCACCCCGTGCGCCCTGCAAATTGCATCTTCAAACTGACGGCGCCGCGATCAAACTGGTGACGCATCCAGGCGTGTAACTTGCGATCTGTTTTCGGCTGGTGATCGAAAGGAACGTATCTCTCTTGGCGAAGACGCATATTCGTCTCTTCTATGCGTGAAGTTCTGTTGCTTGCTACTTCTTGGCACGCGGTTTGTTTACATCTAACTCCATCAAAGCGTTGTCGATGGTTGGACTCGGAACGGAAGAAAGTGCGAAGGTGCATGATGAGTTGTTGGAAGATAATGAGATCCAAAGGGATCTTCACGGCTTGGATCGGTTTGATTCTGGGGCTTTCGATGTCCACCAGCTCATGGGCCAGAAACCCGTGGTCGAGCGAAGTGGGGGATGCGAGGGCTGTTCAAAGCAAGACCGAAGACATCGCAGAGCGATTGCGAGACAAGTTCCCGTTTTGCCCAGCAACCAGCATCGCCGCACACCTGGACCAATCTGCCAATCAACTCGAATCGTTGATCGAGCAAGGTGCATCGTGGTGGCAAGTTCAATCGGCATTGCGACAAACACGATCGCTCTCCAGTCAAACGCACCGCGTCGCGGCAGCAGATCGCCATGTTCGGGAAGACCGACGATTGATGAGCTACTTTGGTGAACTCAACCGACGACTCGACAAACTGGATCAAGAGTTGCGAGAAGCCTATGCGAAGTCCTCCACGCCCATTTGCCCGCCCGATCGTCCACACGGTGGATACGATGGCGGTCATCATGGCGGTGGCATCTACCCAGATCGGCCTTCGCATTATCCATCTTGGGATCGTCCATCTTGGGATAGGCCGTCCTCGGATAGACCGATCGGAATTCCACCTGTATGGGGAGCGCCTCCGTCAGGAGGACGTGTCGAGATTCATTATCAATCCAATCGCGTCCCTGCGAGAAGCACGCCGAGCGTCGGACGCCAAGTCCTCTCCTCGGTTCTCACCGAACTGGTCAATGGACTGTAGTGCACCTGTTCCGCGATGTGGCAGAGGGGGATGGTGGAGCTCAACGTTCCAGGTGCCAAGCGGGGTTGGCATAGCGGGTTTGCATGAGTTGTTCGACCCAATCCGATAACTTGCCTTGGTAGGGATAGTCCTCCCAAGGCTTGTCGGCATTCCAGATTCTTCGCAATTGCTGCCCCAGCTCGTGCTCGAATGCAATTCGATCTATCGAGACATCTTGCAGGAGATTTTTGACAAAGCTCTTATGGGGACGGCGTTCTCGATACTCGGGCTGGCGCGGTGGCTCGAGCAAGTAGCGATCAACCCATTCGAGTGGCATGTCGAGAAGAAGCGTGCCGTGATAAATCATCGCATGCCGTTTGCACCGAAGCGCATTTCCAGAGAACTTGTAGGGACCATCGGTTAAATCGCAAGTTCCCTGTAGCGCAATCTCCTTGGTGATTCCAAACGTACCAAGAGCTGCCGTCACCGCGTCTTTCGTCCGACCCATCACCTCGCGATGGGCGATATCGAGAGAACGCCATGTCGGCCGCTTTGCATACGAAATTTGCACCGAGACCATCAAGCAGCCGGGGCCCGCAACAATGGTGGATCCGCCGCTCGAGCGGCGCAGTACCGGGATCCCGTCCGCGTTGCATCGCTCGAAACAAACCTCTTCACCGACGCGGCTTGCTCTACCCATGACGACGACAGGCGAATCGAAACTCCACACTCGCAAGACTTCGAGGGATGATCGATCGTCTGCGCTATCCTGCCGACCGCTGTTCTCGGTTTCTTGCTCATGCAGAACTTCATCGGCCAATTCGACACACGCTTCCTCCCATGCGACGTTTCGTTCGGGTGCCTGGAAGGAGTGTTCGGAAAAATACATCGGAGACCGGTTGGGTTGGATGGAATGGCTGTCTGCGTCGGCAACCAGGGGCTACCGCGCGGCGACGGACGAGGTCGGTTGGGCTAGAAGATACTTCGGGGGAGCCGTGTGAGCTATGCGATTTCCTTTCTTGGGCTCCACGAGCCCTACCTGGTTCCATGGCTGGATTGCTTGACGAATGGCCTGGAGAAGCATTTCGTCGCTTGCAAAGGCTCCCTGTTTAACTTGAGCATACAATCCCTCTGATTGCTCTCTCATCGCTCGGCTCCCTGACAGGAGATAGCCATCGGACCAAGTCTGCGGATCACGAATCAATTGCTGCTCGAAAGCGATAGCTGCGATGAAATAGAAACTGGCGAGCGCTCGAAACCGATGGAAGCTGGGGAGTCCGGCGTAAGTCAGGGCGACCAGCATATCGATCCAATCGATCTCGCTTTGAAGTTGGGAATCGTAATCAGCCCATTCCGCATCCATTGCAAATTCTTTCCGCGCCAGTCGCTCCGCCAATCGCATCACTCCGCTCAGCCCGTGTGCGATGCCCGTGCTGTGCAAGGGATCGATAAACCCGAAGGATGTAGGGATGGCGGCCCAACCAGGACCGCAAGCTTTCCGCATACGCCGGCTAAGCCTCGGCGCGAATTGGAGCCCGCCCTCCGGTGCGTCCCAAACCGCCTGGGCCATCATCGCCTCGATGGTTGGGTAACGTTCGCAAGCATGCTGCCACACCTTCCTCCGTTGATTCTTGTCGAGACCAGGAGTTCCTTGGGCTTGCCATCGCTCGGTGGGTAGCACCAACCCGACGCTGGTGACCCCATGTTGAAACCGAAGCATCCAAAACCAGCCATCTTCCAGAACATGATGCTGCGCCGAATCGTCAGGATGAAAGTAATCTCTTGCATCATGGTCGAAGGAACTCGAATGCTCCCGCATCGAACCCACATTCTGAAAATGCCCCCACAAGGCACCGGTTTGCGTTCGCATCCGATCCGATGCGTCGGCATTCCCAAGCCACTTCGCCGAGAAACCTCCGCCGCCGCTCGCATCTACCAAGAACCGAGTGCGATGAACCGTTCGGTCCGTTTCAAGGCTTGAGGATGGTGCGAACTCCACCTGCCATCGATATCCCGACCCTCCTACTGCATTGGCTTCTTGTCGAACTTGCAGGACTTCGCACTCTTCTAATAGAGTGCAACCCGATCGCGTGGCTTGCTGTGCCAAGAAGTGATCGACATCGCTCCGGAGCCACTGAGTATCGCTCCACGCGTCCTGGGCCGATGCGGCGACCAAGTACGAGCCCGAGTGATCGGTGTCGTCGCGATGGGGCTCTCCGGCTCGATGCTCGTAATAGGCAAAACCACGTTTCTTTCCGCATCGCAAGGAGGGGTAGGTTCGTTGCCAATCTCCCCAAGCGGCCAAGGGCCGCAACTCCTGCAATCCCCAACGGTCGGCCAAATAGGCCAGAAGAAAATCCGCGGTGGGGGTCGTGGATTCCCCCACGGCGAATCGAGGGTGAGACTGCTTGTCGATGATCGTCACCGACAATCCCTGCTTGGCCAGAATCCATCCCAAGATCGAACCGGTAAAGCTAGAGCCAACAATCAAGACATCGCTTTGGTGCATCGACATGCAATCGCCTCATCAATTTCACGCCAATACTGATCCAAGTTCACTTGATCGATCCGCCTAAGTCGAGCTTTCGAACATCGATCGCACTGACCCGGAATCGAGGACCAGTCCCATGTGTCGGCCACAACGATCTGTTGAGGAAACAGTTCCAAACAACGTTGAAACGCTGTCTCAAGCGCGTCGAGTGCCGGCAATCGATATAGTCCGTCGTCGATCAATCGATCCAGCCATGGATTCCCGCGCCGGGTTGGAATCAACGAGATATGGCGCACTCCCGCATTCGCCGCAAACTGCACGGTGTCGATCAACGATGCGATCGCCTCCTCAGGCCGCACGCCAGGCGGCTGAAGCAAGACAAAGGCCCTACCATCGATCTCTTCCTCCCTGAGCCATCGCATCGCATCGTCGTAGTCGCAAGGGTGCATTTGTTTGTTCATGACTTGCATGGCGAATGGGTGGACCGTTTCGAGCCCTATCGCGATTTCGAGTTTCCCGTGCAGCAGATCCCGAAATGTCCGCACGCGTTCTCGATCCAGCAATCGGGGATGGTTCTCGACAATCACGCGATCCATGGAGGCCACGCGGCGACCGATTTCTATGCGATCGGAATCCGGGACTGCTCGCGGGTCAAAGAAGTTGCTTGCGTTGTAAAGCTTGATCCATGGAGCAGGAGGGAGATTCGCAAGCCCGATTTCAACTTGGGCGATCAAATCTCCGGCTTTGGTTTCCGTGTCGAAGGTGTGCTTCCAAAGATCGCACATCGAACAGGCGAAGGGGCACTCCGCTCCAGTCAAAAAGAGAGTTGCGACCTCGACGACCTCCCCGCGGCATGCGGGCTCCCTTTGGAGGAAATAGCCTGCGGGTTCTCGCGGCGAGAGCAAGGATTTAGCACCTCGCGCGCGGACGATCTCGGAGCGGGTCGCGCGGCTCAAGATCGCTTGCTCCGCTTCGCTCAGCTCCATAACGATAGGAATATCTTCCGATACTCCGCTTCGCTTTTGGGGAAGAGGGTTTGGAATCGGGAGTTCTCAATCGCTCCGTGCTGGAATCGCTTCTTGGGGAAGGATGGCATGTCGATACCCGTCAGAGCTTTGATGCCGCTCCGAACGATCGCCCCCTTCAACTCATAAAGTTTTTCATGGTTCCAGTCGGTCAAGTCGATGAACGGAATCCCTTCGGCAACTTCGATCACGCGCGGCAATGCGAAGGGGCTGAATCCCTCGAAACCGAAATGCTCGGCGGGGGCCCAAGTCCGAATGTGTCCGCGGCTTTGCCCCCCGCTGTAAACAAGTGAATGTTTGATCGCATGAACACCCCATCCTTCTTGATAGAGCATCAAATTGTTCAGCACACTTCGGATCGTCAGCTCGGGGTTTTCTTCGATTGGGTAATCTTTGAGATTCTCGTCACCGCCATCGCCGTCGACGAGATATTTCCAGTCGGGATAGCGCTGGCGAATTCCACGGCAGAGTGCCATCGCCATGGTTCCGCTTTGCACGTCGAGTGGCTTGTAATCCTCCATGACTTGAATGGTCTCGCGAACGCTGAGGGATTCGCTCGACTGATCGATGACTTCCCACAGTTCCTCAACGCCACACGCGCGAACAAACGCATGGGATTGGTCTGCATCGGAGGAGTGGCCATCGATTCGAAGCGTGAACGCCTTCAAGCGGGATGGCGACTCTCCTCGCTTCAATAGCAAGTGATAGAGTGTGAGGAGTACGGCGCCGGAATCGACGCCACCCGAAAAGAGGACGCCGATCGGCGCACGCTTGGGTATCCGATCCAGCCATCGGTCGCATTCGTCTCGCAAGCGTTCGATGTATTGCGTACCAATCCCTTCGATATCGCAGGGGAGTTTGTTTCGTTCGGGGGTAAAATAGCGATCGTATTGCGGGTTGGGATCAGGGCATCCGATCAATTCCAGTTGCATCAAGTAGTGGGCTGGGACCATCCGCGTATAGGAGGGATGGAACTGATCCTCAAGTCCCATCTCTTTCAGTTTTTGACGGAGGGTCGCCATCTTTTCGGCGACGATCAAGCAGGGCCCCTCCGATCTCTTGGCGAGAAAGTAGCGCATCGGTCGGCCGATGGAACGGGCCATGCGGATCATCTTCCCATCCTGCGCGAGAATCGCAAATTGACCATCGATCTCGCCAACCAATGCGGGATCACCGGAAGCGACTCTCCGATGGGCTTCCTCGTAGTCCATGTTCAGAAGGATGTTTTGGCTCGGATCCAGGAGGTTCTCGACTCGCGATAGATATGCGTGGTGCTGCATGGGATGGAGGAAACTCCGATGAGAGGATGGTGGGTAATGACGTGTAAGTTATCGCAGTCTTGGTGGCGAGGATCAAGTTCAGACGAGGTTCCAGTCGAAATGCTCGAGCAGAGTGCGGACGCCACGTTGCAATTTGCTTTCGAATCGATAGGCATTCCAGATCACCGCGATCTTGCGCTTGGGAACAGGTGCAACCATCGATCGGTACAAGATCTTTTTGGTGGTACTGCAAGCCATCTGTGGGACAAATGAAAGGCCTTGTCCGGCCGCGACCAACTCCAAGACCGTGGCCATCTGCGCGGTTCGATCGAGCTGGACAGACTGAATGGATCGTCTGCGGCAATAGGCGTCGATTTGGTCGGAAAGGCAATGCCCTTCCCCTAGCATGATCAGTGGCTCGCCCGAAAGGTCTTGTGGTTTGAGTTCTGGTTTGGCCGCTAGGGGATGATCGACGGGGAGGGCAACGAGGAGCTCTTCCTCGTGCAATGTTTTGGAATCGAGATACCCCAGCTCGACCGGGAGGGCTGCAATCACCAGATCGAGCTCGCCAGAATTGCAGGCTTGGAGCAATCGATCGGTGACGTCTTCCCGAATATTCCACGTGGCGGCAGGGAAGGTTTCGCGAGCCTTTTTTAAGATCAGAGGCAAGCAGTAGGGGGCGATGGTGGGGATTGCACCGATGCGGATATTCCCCGTCTTTCCATCGTCGCAGATTTCACGAGGGATCTCATCGAGGAGTTGGACGATTTGGAAAGCGCGTTGTTGAAGCACTTTGCCCGCGTCGGTCATCACCACGCATCGTGTTTGGCGTTCCAAGACTGGCTGCCCCAGCATCTCTTCAATCTTAGCGATCGATCGGCTGAGAGCGGGTTGCGACACGCCAAGCTCTTCGCTGGCGCGGGTGAAGCTGCCGAGTTCTGCTACTTTTAGGAAGTAACGCAATTGTGCAATGTCCAAGGTGCCTCCGGGGGATCCCTATGTGCCAAGGTTTCAGTCGATGCAAACAAATCATCCATGAGCACCGCATTATCCATCGAACGCATAACCTTGGCCATTGCACGCTACGCGAAAAAGGAAGAATCTGAGGACAACAGATCGACCGTTTTAGCCAGTAGACAATCTCGAGCCGGTTTCGATACCGTTTGCAGGAGTAGCCGTTTGCAAAAGTGACCGCTTGCAACGGTAGAGATCGGGGGGACCCAGAATTGGGAGAGGGAGGTTTCTCGCCAAGGCGCCACGGCGCAAAAGAGGGGAGAGATCGTGATGCGTGTCAACCGGGGGCTAGCGTCCATTTTCCATCGATGCCTCTCGCAAGATGGAATCGACGAGGGAATCGAGACTTGGGGATGTGGAAGTGGCGACTTGGGTGCAGCCCTGCGCTAATAACACATCCGTCGCGCGATCGGAAATGGAATACCAGCGTTGTTGGGCGTGATATGGGGCGATCAATGCGCAGGCTTGCTCAGCAATGTTAGCGCTGGTGACGACGATGCCGTCCCAAACGCCTTGATCACAAGCTGTCAGCGTGGCAGCAGGCCAAGCAGCCACCGGCTTTTGTTCGTATACGTTGGCGCCTATGCACTTCGCACCCAGGCTTGCTAGTAACTCGATGCCTTCGGTCCGCCCCGATTCGTTCCGAACGAACAAGATCGATGCACCGGGGGCCTCTGGAGCTAGTAGTGGAGCTAGATTTTCGATCCCGGCGATTTGAGGGGTGCGGTCGGCTCGCAAAGAGTAGTGTTGCAGCGCTTCACTGGTTGCGGTCCCAACCGATGCGATCTTCGATCGACCGAGATGCCTTGCGTCGTAGCCCAGTTGGAAGACTCGGCCCATGAACGCTTCTACACCTGCTGGACTGGTGAAGACGAGCCACGCGTATCGAGCGATGTCATGCAAATGGGGGTCGATCTCGCTCCAATCCTGGACAGGGGAAGTCTCCATCGCAGGTTGCAAGGTGACATGGGCCCCGAGCTCGCTCAGCATGCGGCTCAGTTTGCTCCCCGAATCAGAAGTAGCTGCAATGAGGTAACGTTTGCCGAACAAGGGACGTTGCGAAAACCAATTCATCGTGGCCGCGAGATTCACGACCTCTCCGATGATGCTGATCACTGGGGGACGAAATCCCGGAAGAGAGCGAATGGTTTCGCTTACATTCCCCAGCTCGCAGCGGATGACTTGTTGGTCAGGCCACGAGATGCGGCGGACCAATGCGACAGGCGTCGATGGGGATTTGCCCGACGCGATCAATTGCTGGCTCCAATGCTGCGCGGTGGTGACTCCCATGTAGAGTACGAGAGTACCTGGAAACTGAGCAAGCGATTGCCAGTCGATCCCGTCGTCGGCGTCTTGGCTTCCATCCGACGGTTGGAGTTGCCCCGTGACAAACGCGACGGCTGAAGCCCAGTCTCGGTGGGTCAGGGGGATACCCGCGTAGGCGGTCGCTGCGAGCGCCGCCGTGATACCTGGTACAATCTCGAATGGAACGGAAAGTGCCGCGAGCTGCTCGACCTCTTCGGCTGTGCGCGCGAAGATGGCGGTATCGCCTCCTTTGAGCCGCACCACCGACTTGCCCGCTGCCGCGAACGCGATCGTTTGTTGGTCGATCTCCTTTTGAGTCCACATCCCTCCATGCCCATGTTTGCCCACGCAGAGTTGTTCCGCATGGGGAGACGCATGCCGCAGGATTTCAGGATTGACCAATCCGTCGTAGAGGACGACATCGGCGGTTGCGAGAACTTGGATACCTCGCAGGGTGATCAAGTTGGCGTCGCCCGGTCCTGCCCCGACCAAATAAACCTTGCCCATGGAGGATGAGCGTCTCTTCGGTTCAACCATGCGCAACGACATTCATGGGGCGAGTGTGGATTTTGATTTCGGGAAGGGAGATCAGGATCTCCTTCATCGACGCAGAATGCTCGCAACCGTGGGCGAGAACATGTTCGAGCTCCATCGTTTTCTCGAGACCGTTCCAGAAGCACTCCGGTACGGAAGCGTTTTGGATATCGAGAACTTTGAGATTGGGTAGATAGACCCAGAGGTCGGCGATCGAAGGGGGGAGTTTCAGGTCTCGCATCACGAGGACTTGGAGACGGTTCAATCCGATCCTCGCCATCTTCTGGATTTGCTTTTTCACCGGAAGTTCCGCGAAGGCTTGGTCGGCGATCCAGATTTGGTCGCAGTCGCATGGCGCGACGGCGATCAGACCAAAACCGGGACTGCGTTCGTCTTGACGATTGTCGAAGACACGGACAGAGGACGCATTCGGGGAGTTGACACGATTGTGCACCAACGCCGCCATAAGGCCGACGAAGGCAAAGAGCATGGCATAGTAGGTCGTGTATTGGACTTGTTGAGCCCACCAAGGATTCCCCATGGCAGCCAGGATCGGGGCGGTAGCGATGGCTACGAGGGTAGTAGCTGTTACCCCGGTCAGGGCGATGGTGACGGGTGACCAGACGAGATGTTTTTTTCGACGCAATCGAGGAACTCCTTATGGAGCCATTATGGGGGAGGGGTGGCGAATGGACCAGATGGATTGGCCGTTACACTTTACCTAGGTGTTGGGTGAGGCAGGAGGCGTTTAAAGCGACCGGGTGGCAGGAACGAGCGTCAAAAATAACCAGAAGCTGCTTGCACGGCCGATTTGAGAGCGCATTCTTAAGGCGAATGAGATTGCCTGGGCGAATCCCGCTGCGACAACGACTCGCGGTAAAAGTGGCTAGACGTTGCCACGTTAACAGGGTTGCTTCGCCCCTTCTCATCTTGTTTTCGAGCCTAGGATGCTCGAACGATTCTCAGTAACGACACGTTGCGACAAGGGTGATTCTCCCCCTTCGCTCTGATTCACGGACGACCCTCAACTAGGTTGATTGAAACCATGCGATGCACGATGCAAGCAATTCTGCTAACGCTGTCATTTGCCGTTAGCGCTCCGGCCCAAGAAATCGTCGGGCCCACGACACCTTCACCTGTTCAACCTGCTCCGCAGTTCCTTGACGGAGCCAATCTTCCACCCGTCGCGAACTTGGCCGGGGAAGAAAGTAATGCGAATGCGGGCTGTGTTCGATGTGGTGGTGGGCCTGTTATGGCGTTCCATCCTATGGGGTGCGATCGACCCTATTCGGCGCTCGCGACTCGGATGAGTTGCAACGAAAGCAGCCCGATGTTGTGGGCGACCTATCCCGCCGAACGCGCTGCGGCGATTGCCCATTGCATGCATCACGTCAATCAGCAGTGCGACTGCAAGCATCATTGCAACCTGCTCCATCGCCATGCCAGTGCGGCAGGCTGTGGGCCGGTAGGTGGTTGTCACGGCGCTCCAGGTTGCGATGCGAAAGCGGGTTGCGACTCGGTCGTCGTCAATCGCTACCAAGTTCCGTCCGACGGGGCAGCACCTGCCGTGGCGAAGAAGTCCAACGACCGCAGTGTGTTCGGCATGAAGCTTCCGAGTTGGGGAAGCGCTTCGAGCGGGTCCGACTCCATCAGCGTGAAGTCGTTCACACCGGCTCCTCCTGCAGAAGGTCCGACAAGTCCCTACTTGAAATCGGAACCACATCCTCTCAAGACAGCCACGCTGAGTCCTGTGGCAACCGTACCAGGGCCGGTCGTATTGGCCAGGTAATGGTCGCACTGGTCAGGTAAGCTGTAACGCCTGGTGCTGCTTCGCTTCTTTTTCCGAGTTGGTTCGGTCGATACCTTTTCTAACACGGATTGGGAAGTCGGATCATTCGCACCCACGGATCCTCCGACATAATGGTCATGGTGTGACGATGGAGCGGCATACCATGACCTTTTTTTATTGCCCCCGCCAGCAAATTCTTCTCGAACTCGAACTCGAACTCGAACTCGAACTCGAACTCGAACTCGTGCTCGTACTCGTACTCGTACTCGTGCTCGACTTCAGCACGACTTCCCTCAATTCAGCAGCCAACATCGCGCGATCGACAATCCCCTCGGCCAGCTGTGTTCTGGTCGAGTACGAGTACCGTTTCACTGAGTACGATTGCGAGTACGAAATCCGACTCGGATGGACCATCGCCGCTGATAATCGGCTTCGAACAAGCAGCTTCGGCGCAATGCTTTGCTCGTCCGCTTGCTTCTGCTCGCCCCCCTAACGTTAGTACGACTTCGCGAAGATCGCCATCGTGCTCGTTTCTTTGCCGGTAAGGAAGCACTTGCCGGTCGTCTTCGATGGTGCGTCGCTTCCTGTTGGAGCAAGTGGGATGCAGCGGATGGTGACTTTCAGTTCATCGAGAATCCCCTGCACTTCTTCTTCGCTGGCGAACCAGCAGCGTGCGAATCCGCCGGCGGAAATTTTCGGTTTGTCTTCATCGCCGGCGAAGTAATCGCGGAATTCCTTTTCGGAGTGGAGATCGACCGTTCTGCTTTCTCGCATTTGTAGCGCGCGGTTAAAGAGATTCGTTTGCATTTCCTCCAGCATGGAGCTGATATTGGCAACCAATTCCGCGCGAGGCATCCCAGCCGATTGGTTGGTGTCGCGTCGGGCGACGAAAGCGGCGTTGGCGGCCAAGTCTTTGGGGCCGACTTCGATACGGATCGGAACACCCCGGCGAACGTGGTACCACTTCTTCTCGCCGCCGCGCAGATCGCGGTCATCGATATCGACGCGGATTTTGTCATCGCCGAACGATTGAGTGCGGAGTTCTTGTTGGAGAGATTTGCAGTACTCGAGAACTTCGGTTCGCTGCGCAGCATCCCGATAGATCGGCATGATGATCGCATGAATCGGTGCCAATCGGGGGGGAATCACGAGTCCGTCGTCATCGGAGTGGGACATGATCAAGGCACCGACGAGTCGGGTGGAAACGCCCCAAGAAGTTGTCCAAGCGTAAGCGATCTCGCTGTTTTGGTCTTGGAATTTGATTTCCTGGGCTTTGGAGAAGTTCTGACCTAGGAAGTGGGACGTGCCGGCCTGCAAGGCTTTGCCATCCTGCATCATGGCTTCGATGGAGAAGGTGTGGACCGCACCGGGGAAGCGTTCGCCAGCTGTCTTTTCGCCCTTGATCACCGGCATGGCCATAAAGTTCTCGGCGAAGTCGGCGTAGACATCGAGCATTTTGCGAGTTTCTTCCATTGCTTCTTCGGCCGTGGCGTGCACGGTGTGTCCTTCCTGCCACAGAAACTCCGCGGTTCGAAGGAAGAGACGGGTTCGCATTTCCCAGCGGACCACGTTGGCCCATTGATTGATAAGGATCGGAAGATCGCGGTAGGATTGGACCCATTTGGCGTACGTCGCTCCGATGATCGTCTCGCTCGTGGGGCGGACAATGAGTGGTTCCTCGAGGGGGCCGGCCGGACGGAGGCCCCCTTTTCCGTCTGGTTCGAGTCGGTGGTGCGTGACGACAGCGCACTCTTTCGCGAAACCTTCGACGTGCTCCGCTTCCTTTTCCAGGTAGCTCATCGGAATGAAGAGCGGGAAGTACGCATTCTGGTGACCGGTCTCTTTGAACATACGGTCCAGCACTCGCTGCATGTTTTCCCACAGGGCGTATCCCCAAGGCTTGATCACCATGCAGCCGCGCACGGACGAGTTTTCCGCCATGTCCGCTCCCTTGATGACTTGCTGGTACCACTCTGGGTAGTCTTCGGCGCGGGTGGGGGTAATCGCTGTTTTGGCGGCCATGGAATCTTCGTCCTCAAGATGTTCTGGGGTTTGGGCTGCGAAAAGTGTATCGGAAACGCTCGTCCCTTCCAGCCGAGTTCCCGTTCGGAGTGATCCGTTGCTCGTTCATACTCCGTTGCGAGCTTCGACAGGGGTCCGCCGACGGTTCTTTCCACATGACGCGGCGGGAAGGGAAGCCCAAGGGGCGCGAGGCTGGAGTACAATAGGGGAACTCGCCTGCCGCTCGATCGCTTGATTCCACCTTTCATTGTTTCCCCGGAAGCACCGTCATCCTCCACCATGCGAATCCATCCCCTCCGCTACGTCGCACCCACTTGGTTCCGATCCCTTTCCGTTTTCGGTTTATGCGTCTGTCTTCTCGGTACGGGTTGGTCTGGCTCGGCCCATCGCGTGAGGGGGGAGGAGGAGTTCAAGCCCGACCAGTCCAAGATCCCTGCAGCGCCACCCGAGAGGGCGATCGTGCTTTTGGGGGAAAAGGAGCATGCGTTTCTCGCGATGGACGGTGGTCCAACCAATTGGCCTTTCCAAGACGGAGTGTTGACGTCAACCAAAGGGAAGAATCAAAACCATATCGTTTCGAAGTGGCATTTCCGGGACGCGGACATCCACGTCGAGTTCAAGGTCAGTCCCAAGGGGGAAGGGAACAGTGGCATCTACATCCACGGCCATTACGAGCTTCAGATTCTCGACAGCCATGGCCGGCCGGAGGACAAGCTTTCGCAGCAGGACGAGGGTTCGATCTACGGCTTTGCGAAACCTCTGAGGAACGCCGCGAAACCAGCCGGAGAATGGCAGGTCTACGACATCCGCTATCGCGCTCCTCGACGAAACGAATCGGGGGCCATCACGGAGCCCGGGCGCATCACGGCTTGGTTGAACGGTTCGAAGGTCCAAGAAAACACACCGTTCGAAGAGCCCCGCTCCGTCTTTCATCCCTTTCGCTTCGGCACGACTCCTTATTTACAAGCAATTGCACCTAAGTTAAAAGAGACACAGGTTGGGCCGGTGTTCTTGCAAGATCACAACAGTCCTACCGAGTATCGGAACGTTTGGATTGTGCCCTTGGACGATTTGGCGAAGCTTTACGAACCGCCGAAGTAGTCGGCAGGTTTGCGTCGCTGGTAAGTAAACCCCTTTGTTTTGCTCCATGAGTTGAGGTATTGCGGGATGGTGTCGATCAAGAACCTGTGGATGGTAGGTGTGGTGGGTGCGTTGCTCGCGAGTGCAAGTACCTCGGCCGCTTGGGCGGGAAGTCCGGTGGGAACGTGGAAGGGGCAATGGCAAAGCCAGTCGACGGGGCATCAGGGGCCCATGCGGGCGACCATTCGGCCCAATGGCCAGGGAGGGTACGATGCTCGATTCAGCGGTCGATTCTTTGTAGTGATTCCGTTTACCTACAAGGTTTCGATGCAACCTAGGTTGGATGCGACCGGGAATGTGCGGTTGGTGGCCAACAAACCATTGGGTCCGATGCTCGGCAGTTACCGCATGGACTCGTTCGTGATAGGAAATGGATTGTACGGATCCTTTGCAGCGGCCAAGGATACGGGAACGATTTCGATGCGACGCGTACGGTAACCAGGAGGAAACGACATGGCTAGGCATTCGCAACGGGTCGTCATTCCGACGTCGGATGGATTGGAGTTGACGGGGATCCTCGAGGTACCTGATGCGGAGCGGCTAGGTACGATTCTTTTTTCGCACTGCTTTACATGCAGCAAGGATCTCAAAGCGATCGTTCGGATCTCTCGGGAGTTGGCGAATCTCGGTTGGATTGTACTGCGGTACGATTTTCGGGGGCTCGGAGGGAGCCAAGGGGAATTTCCCAAGTCGAATTTCAGTACCAATTGTCAGGATTTGCAGGCGGCTGCGGAGTTCTTGGAGCGGGAGTACGACGGAGCCGACTTCCTGATGGGGCACAGTTTCGGCGGCGCCGCCAGTTTGGCCATGACCCAGCGAATCGAATCGGTGATCGGCGTGATTGCATTGGCTGCCCCGAGCGATACCCATCATTTAGCCTCCCTCTTGGAATCGATGGACCCAGCCATCGTGCGCGAAGGGCGAGGGGAAGTCACGATTGGAGGGTTTACTTATCCAGTCGAACGGCAGATGCTTGAAGATTTCCGCAGTGTCGATCTACCTGCGATTGTCGCAGCGCTGCGAAAGCCGATGTTGACATTGCATTCTCCGACGGATGAGACGGTTGCGTACGAGCATGCGTTGTGGAATTGCGATTTCGCCAATGCAAGAACTCGACCGGAAGGGCCTCGATCGCTGATAACCTTGCCCAACTGCGGTCACTTGCTCACCGACGAAAGGCATTGTCGCTGGGTCGCAACTCAGATAAATAGTTGGTGCCAATCTTTCGAATGAAGCCATCAGCCGCCGTCCCCTAGCGTGTTCCGGCTGGTGACGGTGGATGTCGTTGCGTTTTAGAATGAAATACCCCTGTCCTTGTTGGATTTATGAATAGACCAACCGTTGCCCCGGCCGGTACCGAGGGAGTTTGCTCACCCCGATTCGAATTCGTGTCGACGCCGATTGTGCGGCATCGGGTGATTGCAAAAGATACTTGGCAATTGACCCTTGCGATTCCTGGATTTGCCCGCCGGACGTTGCCCGGTCAATTCTTTATGGTGCGCATCGCCGGGGCGAATGATCCTTTGATCGGTCGAGCCTTTGCTCTTTATGATGTGCACGATGGCGCCGATGGGAAACCGGAGGGGATCAGCGTGGTGTATACCGTGAAGGGCAAATTCACGCGTGCCCTTTCAAAATGTGTTGCGGGTGACCAAGTCGAGATTTGGGGGCCATTGGGGAATCACTTTTCCACATCCCCGGTCGAGCATTTGATCTTGGTAGCGGGAGGGGTTGGCCAAACGCCGATGCTGACGACCGCGCTCGCCGCTTTAGGGAAACGAAAGTTCGGAACGGATGTTTGCACCGAAGCGTACGCGAAGCGCGTTTCCCTCTGCTATGGCGCCAGGAATCGCGAGTATTTAGCGGGTGTACCGGAGTTCCAGTCGGCATGCAGCGATGTCCACATTGCGACCGAGGATGGGTCGATGGGAGTCCCAGGCCGAGTGACCGACGTGTTGGTGCCGTTGTTGGAAGAGAATACGAGCAGCAGCAAGCGGATCGTTTGTTGCGGGCCGGAGCCGATGATGCGTGCCGTGAGTGAGATCGCCGCTCGCTATGGAGTTCCCTGTGAAGTCTCTTTAGAAACTCCGATGGCGTGTGGCATCGGCATATGCTTCACGTGCGTGGCGAAGGTCCGGCAAGAGGATGGCGAATGGGATTACAAGCGGACTTGCATGGATGGTCCCATCTTTCCGGCCGATTCGATCGTTTGGGAGTGACCGCTTTACGCCAGTCCCAGTTCGATGGCGGAGATCAGTGCATCGGGTGGTTCTAATCCGATCGAGAACCGAAGCGTTCCGCCGTCGATACCCAGCCGTTGCAATGCGTCCGTCGAGTAGGAGCGGTGGCTCGTGGAAGCGGGGTGGCTTAGGGTGGTTCGGGTATCGCCGAGAGAGGGGCAAAAGGGGATCGCGTTCTTCGCGAGGGAAATAAAGCGATTCGCCGCGTCGAGGCCGCCATGAAGGTGCAGCGTCATCATGTTTCCGAAGCGTTGGCCGAATTGCGAGCAGGCGACGCGATGGCTTTTGTCGGTGGGAAGACCCGGGTAATCGAGAAATCGCAAAGCGGGGTGATTGGTGAATCTTTCCGCGAGGACTTGAGCGGTCGCCGCCGCCCGATCCATCCGGACATCGAGGGTAGCAAGGCCTCGCTGGGTCAGCCAGCAGTCGAGCGGGCTACTTGCAAGACCGTAGGCGCTGACCGTGCTTCGTACACGGCCCCAAACCTCCGCGTTTCCGCCGAGGAAGCCCAGCATCGCATCGCCGTGTCCGCAAGCGAATTTGCTCAGGCTTTCCATCACCAGGTCGGCGCCGAATCGGATTGGTTGACAAAGGGCTGGGGTGGCAAAGGTGTTGTCGACGAGAACGAGGCAGGGGTCGGAATTCGATGCGTGGGCTCGGTCGCAAATGGCTTGAAGATCCGGGACGCTCATCCGCGGATTGGTAATCGTTTCAACAATGGCGAGTTGCGGTCGTTGGGCTAAGGCTGCATCCCAAGCGTTGAGATCGGTCGCATCGACATCGATCCACTTGATACCCCAGCGATGGAGTTCCTCTTTGATCAAGTACGAGGTCTTGCCGTAGAGGGGTTGAGCGAGGATGACAGTGTCTCGCGGTTGCAGGAGGGATAGGCACGCGGCGGCCAGGGCGCTCATCCCTTGCGCGGTAACCATCCCATGTTCGAAGCGATGGAGCGATGCCAGTTGGGAGGCGAGATCTTGGGCGTTGGGGTGTCCGTCGCGGCGATAGACGAAGCCTTCGCCGGTTCCGCCGAGAATCCCATCGGCTTGTTCGATGGAATCCATTTCCCAGACACCGGAGAGTTGGATGGGAGGTGAAAGAGGTCGTGGGTTGGGCTGTTTCATGTTTCGCTACCAGATCGCTTTGAACTGAAGATAGGACCACCAGCAGATCGCCGCGGTGATTCCGATCAAGGCGAGCGTATAGAGCGTGTTGATCACCGACCAAACTATTTTTTCGCGCTGCGAGAACGCGCTGCTGAACCAGAGGAGCGGAAGCCCGAGGAACCCGGTAACACCGAATAACGTGACGAATACGATCACGCGAGTCGTCTGCCGATCGAGCAGCGGCGTGCGGCTGGAGGGCGGTTGCCGGGTAGGCTGTGGCGGGGCGGTTGTAGGTTCCGACATGATCCGATTACGACATGATCCGACTATGAAGGAAGTTTGCCTTCTGCAATTTCTTGCTCCCATTGATCGATCAAGGGCCAGCCGATGGCACAGGTTCCAAAATCGGAGAGGTGCAGATAGCTATTCAATCTCGCGAGGACTTGGTCGATCATCTTGGGATCTTTACGGAAGTAAGGCCCATGGCTGGGAAGGAGCCACTCGACGTCGGCATCTCGGATGCGTTTCAGGGAGGTGATGAAGTCGGGAATATCGCTCCCATGGTGTGCATCGATGGCGCCGACACCCCCATCTCGATAGATATTGTCCCCGCTCAGCAGGAGGTTCCCGAAGCGAAAGGCGAGTTGGCTGTCAGCGTGTCCGGGCGTGGACCAAACTTCGAGCGAAAGGTTTCCGATGGTGATGACATCTCCATCGTTCACATGGTTCTCCACGGTGACCGCCGGCATCTCCTCATGGATTCCTTGGGCTTCGATTTCGGCGAATGTCTTGAGGCGGTCGCCGGCTTCGAGGAGGCTGGCAGCTTTCGGATGGGCCGTGACGGTGGTCTTGAGGATTTGTTTGAGCTTCGCGAGCCCTTGGCAGTGATCGACGTCGGCGTGGGTGGCGATCAGGGTTTTGCATTTCGAGAGACCGAAGTCCAAATTTCGAATGAGCTCGACGATCTCATCGACATCATCTTCGTATCCGACGTCGATGAGAGCCCACTCTTCCGAATCGTGAAGCAGGTAGACGTTGCATCCGATCAAATGTCCGGCTTGGACATTCAGTTCGATCACATTGGGAAAGATGTATTTGCGTTGGAGCATTCGTTCTGCCTAGGGAGTGGAAGAGAAGACGTGACGACTCGCCAACGGTGTTGGTCGGGACGTCGCCGACTGGGCATTGTAGGGAACTGGAAAGCAAATGAAAAACGGTTAGCGGAGAGGAATGTCTTCTGGCGGGTTGTTTTCGGTTGCCAGGGTGATCAGGGTTCCCGATTCGTATTTGACCTGGATCAAGGCCTGCATGTGCTCGACCTGTCTGGTTGCGAGTTCGCGTTCGGCGACCACCAGACGCATTTCGGCATCGATCAATTCGTTGAGGATCGAGCTTGTGGACCCGCTGTCAGAGAAATAGTCTTCAAGTCGAGAATCGTAGGCTTCGACTTCTGCCGCTGCGGCTTCGGCGGCTCGCAGCGCCGCGAAGATAGAGAGGTAGGTTCCTTTGGTCCGTTCCACCGATCGATAGACTTGCGCGCCCGCTTCCATGAGTTTGTATTCGAAATCGCACACCAGTTTCTCGAGCATGAGCGACTTACCCAATTGGTTCGCGCGTGCTGAGCGGTTATGGATCGGGTTTTGGTAAACGAAACCTCCCGCGTAGCTCGGCGCGCCGGTATCGAATTGTCTCAAGAAGGACTGCAGGAGTTGTTTGTCCCCTTCCAATCCTCGGACGTAGCCTTCCAGGACCAGATCGAGGGTCGGCTTGAGTTCTTGGAAGGCCATTTGTCTTTGGATCGAGGCGATCGCGATTTCCTGCCGTATGGCTTGAACGTCCCCGCGATACATGATCGCGTTGTAGTATTCGTCCTCGAACGAATCGATCGGAGGAAGGGAAGCGACGGGCAGGGTCATCGGAATCAGTTCATCGCAAACCGTCCGTTGGATATCGGGGGCCCCGACCAAAACGGCGAGTTCCGCTTGGAACCCTCGAATTTTGGCTTTGAGTTCGGCGATCAAAGCGTCTTGTTCCGCGATCGTTTTGTCGGCGCGAAGCAAGTACATGGCGAGCAAATCGCGGCCTTCTCGATATTGCAAACGGGTCTTCAGGTCTTCGAAGCGAGCGCGTGCATTGATGGCTTGGACCATTTGGAATCGGGCCAGGACCAGCTCCCAATAGATCGAGTGGATCCGAATCGTCTGATCTTGCAATTCCCGGTTCGCGATGGCGATCGACCCTGCCGTCTTGGTCTCGTTGATGACGATGCTGGAGGTGTTGTAGAAGACACCGGACCCTCGCATCAAAGGTTGCGTGTAGTTGAGGGTCAGTTTCGAGTCGACTTGGTTATTCGGCTGGAAGAACAGGGAGTTGCTATCCCTCGCGTTGAAGGATTGGCTGAATTCGGTCTTGCCTCCGAAGGTATTGCGATCGCGAATCCCGGCTGCGTTTTCCCAGAAATAATCGTTGAGTCGTGTGGGGCCACCTGTGGTCAGGGTATTGCCGACTGGGTCCGAGGTGTCGCGGAACGTGGATTGCGCGAAGCTGCGAGCGTCAAAATCGCCGCGAGCGACATCGACTTCGGTCCGCTGGATTCGGGGTACTTTTAGGATGCTTTGTAGGCGTTTGGAGTATTGGGTCGAGAGCCAGATGAGTTGGTCCAACTGAACGTAACAAATGCGATCCTGGCGGGAGGTCAAAAGGGGGCGTTGGGCACCGCTCGAAGGGGACTCCCACCAAGCTCCGCCCCATGGAAAGGAGGGCATATCCTCCTTTTCGTCTGGGATGTAAGCCTCGACCGCGGGTTGCCGGGACAGAGGTGGGCGGACATCGGGTTGAGTGATCGCAACCGGTTGAGGGAGGGCAACGGGTTGAGGGAGGGCAACGGGGGGTGATAGGCGAATCGGTTGTTGGGTCGGTTCAGGAAGCGACTTTGTTGCGGCGGGGGCGAGGGGGGGAGCCATCTTCTGCGGATTGGCTTGGAGAAAGCGTTCGAAATCCTCGCTGGAGATTTCTCGTGGAGACGTGGCGGACGTGGACTTCTGCCCAGCTTGGGGTGTCTGCCAGGCTTGAGCTGGCCGCAGCATTGGGGCGCAGAGCGATACGGAAGCGATGAACGCCCACCCGACGGCTCCTTGAGTCATCTTGCCCCGCAAAAACACTCGACACTCCTTTGATGGTGTTGCGGACCTTCCTGGCCCGCATTTCACGTTATCGTTCGGGTAACCGCTTCCCTCAACGCAAACCGGATGGAGTGCGGCTTATTCCTGATGCATCGGTTGATTGCGAGGCAAGGAGCGCAGGGTCTGCCCAGGTGGAGAATTCTGCCCAGTTGTCAAAATGCGAACCTCAGCGAGGACGGGAGGGAGCGGCCGTTTTACGCGATCGACATAATCCGCACAGCCGTTTTATTCTCACGACGATAAGCCGCAAATGATTGCAATTTCAACGGTTGGGTGGGCGTGTCCTCGAAATTGTTCAACAGTTGGGAGGTTTCTTCTGCAGAGTACGTGGTGGAAATCCGAGCACGCGTTACTTCTGTCAAAGCACCATAAGTTTCTTCTTCCATGCCAAGGTTAAAGATCACCTACAAGATGGCGATCATCCTCGCGACGATGTCGTTTGGACCGATGGTGGCTGGGCAGTTGACGGGACTTTTTCAAGACGAGACGGTCGAGTTGCAGAAGGAGCGGGTGGAGAAAAGTCGGTTGATTGCGACCGCTTGCTCGACCCAACTTGGCAACGTTGACAGCATAAAGCTGCAGATGGGGTGCCGAGAGCTGCTGCGTAAAATTGACGATTTGCGAAGTCTTCGGATTCTGCGGCATGATGGGCTGGTTCTTTATGCAAGCCCTGGGCACGAGCAGAATTGGACCCTCCCTATCGAGTCCCCTTCGACGTTGGATCAAGTGCGAATACCCTTGATGCGAGGGAACTCGGTTTTTGCTGAGTTGGAGATCGCGTTTCAGCCGGTTGCCCCTGATATGGTTGCCATTCTGGCTCGTTGGTTGGTAGTGGCTGCGATTGGCTTTGCTTTGAACTTCGGCAGTTTTTCGCTGTTTCTGAACAAGGCACTCAGCGTGCTTGATCCGAAAAGTGCGGTGCCGAAACGGGTTCGCAATACGTTGGACACCATCGTAGGTGGGGTGGTGATTCTCGATGCCGAAGGGAAGATCCTTTTGGTCAATGATTCGTTTGCCAAGTATGTATCGCAATCGATCGATGAGCTCACCCGTCAGCGGCTCAATCAGTTGGGATGGTCGCGCGAGGCTTCCGAAGAAGATTGGCCTTGGGAGTACGTCATTCGTGAGAAATCCCAAAAGGCTGGGGTGAAGATTCACTTGAAGACCGGCGATGAACCGAGGACGTTTATGGTGAACGCCACTCCGGTGTTTGACGCTCAAGAGAACATCTCCGGTGCATTGGTTAGTTTTGAAGACATTACGTTGATGGAGGTGCAGCGGCGGCATTTGCTCACGGTGTTGAGTGATTTGGAGACATCGAAGGAGCAGATTCGCAGGCAAAATGAGGTGCTGCATGAGTTGGCCACACGCGATGGGCTGACTGGAGCGCTGAACCGCAGGGCCTTGCTGGAAAAAATCGCTACGCTGTGGGGGACGCGGAATCAGGGGGATCGCGGATTGGTCACCATCATGATGGACATCGACCATTTCAAGAAACTGAACGACCAGCATGGTCACTCCGCTGGGGATGCCGTTTTGAAGGAAGTCGTGAAGACGGTATCTCGGATTGTCGAAGGTCGAGCGGTATTGGGTCGATTCGGCGGGGAGGAGTTTTGCGTCGTCCTTTCCAACGCGACGTTGGAGGATGGGGCGGCGATGGCCGAGGAGATTCGAGGAGGAATCGCCACCGAACTTGCGAATCCTTACCGGGTGACCGCGAGTCTTGGGGTATCGAGTAGTATCCAGGGGGCGCCGACGATTGAGGCCCAGATCGAGCAAGCGGACCAGGGGCTTTATGCGGCCAAGCATGGTGGGCGAAATGGATTCCGAGTTTGGAGTCCAGAGTTGGAGGAGCAGTCCAAGGAAGAGGAGCGAAAGAAGGCGGCCAAGCTGGCGTCTACCGACGTGGAGGAGCAACCGGTTTCGTATCATGCCGTCGTGACGTTGAATTCCGCGTTGATCGCAAAGTCTCCGGTGTTGGCCGCGCACTCGCATCGCGTGGCGGAGATATGCGTGGCGATGGCCCGCGGAGCGCTGCCGGTTGGGCAGCTCTACACCTTGGAAATCGCCGGGATGTTGCACGATATCGGCTGTCTAGCGACAGAGCTGGACAGGGAGAGTTCGGAGGAACATAGCGGTCCGGATCGTGTAGCGAAGGGGGTTCAGATCCTGCGATCCGCGTTTCAGAGTAAGGTGCTTTTGGGGATCGTTACGCATCAGATCGCATCGGTCCAGGAGTTGGATGCTTTGGAGGATAGCGCGGTCATTGCGGGCGCGAAGATTCTGGCGATCGCCAATGCGTACGACATGGTTACATCCGAGCTTTCCAAGTCACCTTGTTCGCATGACGAGGCCATTGCTTGGTTGAGGCAAGGTGCCGGGAGTCGTTTCGACGCCGAGTGGGTGGAGCGATTTGCGGATTCGCCTTACGGTTGGCGTCCGGTTTCAGGAATCGGGGACGTGGCGATGCTCGACAGCGCGTTGATGGTTGGTTATCAGTTGGAGCGGGTGATCCACTGTTTTGAGTCGGGGAATTTGGTGGGGCTCAAGCCGCGGTTGGAGAGTTTGCAGGCTTTGGCGCGAAAGATCGAAATGCCTTGGATAGGCAAGATCATCGAGGAGCTCCAAGGAGATTTGGAGCGGAAGGCGGTTGCGGATTGGGGGTCTCTCGCGCCGCTGGTTCAGGATTTGGTCGAGATTTGTTTGAGCATTCAGCGAGCGCATTTGCGGTCGGACCTTTCCCTATGCGAGCCGACCCTCGCGAGCGTTCAGTAGGTTTCGCCTGACGGGGCTTACACCAAGCTCTTCATTTTGTCGCGAGCGCGGGACAGGAGTGGCCCGACGCTGTTTTCGGGCATGCCGATTCGGGATCCGATTTCTTGATAGGTGCAGCCTTCCAAGTGGAACATTTTCAGAGCTGTCGCTTCGTTGGGAGAGAGCTTGGCGAGGGCAGATTGGAAATCGAGAGAATCGTGGAGATGCGGGGCGGGTGAGGAGCCTGGGACATCGAACAGGAGGCTGGAGTGCGCGTTGGGGATTCTGAGTTGGGAGAGTCTTCGGACGATCACGCGTCGAGCGATGACGGTGAGGTAGGTAGCCAACGAGCTTCGGCCGCGGAATCGGCGGAGTGCGGCAAAGTCTTTTTCGATCCAAGAGAGAAAGACTTCGGCGACCAAATCATCGCGAGATTCGGTGGTGATTTGGATGTTTCGGGAGGCTGCCGTGTGGTTGACGACGTGGACGATCAAGGCCAGGAAGCGGTCGGTGAACTCTTGCCAGGCAGCGGAGTCCTTAGCGAGGCACTTGTCGAGCAGTTCGCGATCGAGGTTGGAGAGTGCCACGGCATTGCAGGGAAAAGGGGCGAACGAATTCGAGTCGTCGGGAGCGATTCGGTTGCGGGGGAATTACTCAATATTAGGTAGCGAGATGGACGACAGCAAGCAGATTCAAGTTTCTTGACACCTGGATTCCTCGCCCCTACGATGCGAGTCGCGTTTGTTCCGGCTTGGAAAAACCAGATTGATTTGGGCTTGCCCGACAATCTTTTCGATAGGTTTCGCACAAAGAAAGAGGGAATGGAAATGACGCACGTTGTAACCCAACCATGCGTTGGCTGCCGATATACAGACTGTGTGGTGGTCTGCCCCGTGGAGTGTTTCTATGAAGGGGAGAAGATGCTCTATATCCATCCGGATGAGTGCATCGACTGCGAGGCGTGCGTCGCCGAGTGCCCTGTTGAGGCGATCTTCCACGAGGACAATGTACCTTCGGAGTGGCAGAGCTATATCGCGATGAATGCGGAGCAAGCGCCACAGAGCAAGGTGATTACGGAGAAGAAGAAGCCGCTTGTCGATTCGTGATTCATGGGAATCTTGGGAATTCTCGAGTAGACGGCTCAAGATCGGGATGAGAAGGAACGATAAACTGGTCTCCGCAAGGATGCACGGCAGGCCTTGAAAAAGCGAGTCGGTGTGGTTTTTGAAAAAACCGCGTTGACAGGAGCGAAGAGATCGATAGGATTCTCGCTCCTGGTTCCGGCCAGGAACCCGCTAGTTGGATTCGCGCACGTAGCTCAGTTGGTTAGAGCGCGTCGCTGATAACGACGAGGTCCGTGGTTCGAATCCACGCGTGCGCACTGGTTAGTTCGGGGGTGTAGCTCAGTTGGGAGAGCATCTGCTTTGCAAGCAGAGGGTCATGGGTTCAAGTCCCTTCACCTCCACTCGAAAATCATCCAAAACAATTTCAAAAAAGGCCTTGCGGCCGACAAAGAAATCTGGATGATTCTCGCTCCCTCGACCGACGCAAATCGGACGCGACGCAAGTCGCCGAAAGAAACGCGAAAGTCGAGACGGTCAAAAAAATCTTACAAAACCACTTGACGCGAGTCAGTGACCTCAGTAAGATGGTGACCCCTCGCAAGTGACGAAAGTCGCAAGCGAAACTGATCTTTGACAATTTGGTTGGATTGGTAGATGGCATCTGAACTCGTGCCAAGTCCTTGATTTTTCCGGTTAAGGATGAGGGCACGATTGATATGTTTAAACCGGTTCTGAGAAGAACGCTTGCTGATTATTCAGCTGAGCTTTAATGAACCGTTTTGAACGAGCGCAAAAAAGGATAGGCGAGTCAGTGGTGCGATGTGAATCGCATGAGCTGGCAAGATGATCGGATCGAGCGGCTCGGTGCAGTGTTGTTGGTTGTTGGCTGTGAAAGCAGTGGATGAACAACGATGTTGGGTTGAGTTGAGTTCGAGATTCCGATGGTCAAGTTACTAAGGGCGCACGGGGGATGTCTTGGTATTGAGAGGCGATGAAGGGCGTGAAAGTCTGCGAAAAGCTTGGGTGAGTCGACAAATAGGCGTTGATCCCGAGATACCCGAATTAGCGTATACTGAATTCATAGGTATACGTGGCCAACCCAGGGAATTGAAACATCTTAGTACCTGGTGGAAAAGAAAGAAAAATCGATTCCGTTAGTAGCGGCGAGCGAAAGCGGAAGAGCCCAAACCGAGGAGGTTTCCTCTTCGGGGTTGTAGGGCCACTCACATGGGAGTTACAAAGCGACAACTAGCTGAAGTGTCCAGGAACGGCACACCATAGATGGTGACAGTCCAGTAAGCGAAAGTTGAGCGCCTCCCGAGTGGTACCTGAGTAGGGCCAGTCACGTGAAACCTGGTCTGAATCTGCGGGGACCATCCCGTAAGGCTAAATACTCCTCAATGACCGATAGTGAACTCAGTACAGCGATGGAAAGGTGAGAAGAACCCCTGTTAGGGGAGGATAGTGAACCTGAAACCGTGTGCTTACAAGCGGTCGGAGCACTATTAAAAGTGTGACGGCGTGCCTTTTGCAAAATGATCCGGCGAGTTAGCGTTTGCAGCAGGTTAAGGCTCTACGGGCCGAAGCCAGAGGGAAACCGAGTCTGAATAGGGCGACTAAGTTGCGGGCGCTAGGCGCGAAACTGCGTGATCTACCCATGGACAGGTTGAAGCGTGGGTTAAACTGCGTGGAGGACCGAACTCATTTGGGTTGAAAACCGATGGGATGATCTGTGGGGAGGAGTGAAAGTCTAATCAAACGCAGAGATAGCTCGTTCTCTCCGAAATATTTTGAGGGATAGCCTCGAGCCACTATGCAGCGGGGGTAGAGAGACTGAATCGGACGGGGGCCCTTCCTTGGGTACCTCGCCGAACCAAACTCCGAATACCGTTGTAACTATCTCGGGAGTCAGTCTGTGGGGGATAAGCTCCATGGTCAAGAGGGAAACAACCCAGATCGTCAGCTAAGGTCCCGAAGTTCTATTCAGTCACTAAGAAAGTTGAATCTCTGTGACAGCCAGGATGTTGGCTTAGAAGCAGCCACCATTTAAAAAGTGCGTAACAGCTTACTGGTCGAGAGGTTCTGCGTCGATAATGAACGGGAGTAAATAGAACACCGAAGCTGCGGGATCCGTAAGGATCGGTAGGAGAGCGCTGATGGGGAGATACAAGACGTACCGTAAGGAGCGTTGTCGGCCCCATCAGGTGATTATGCCGGAATGAGTAACGATTAAACAGGTGAGAATCCTGTTCGCCGAACACCTAAGGTTTCCTGGGCAAGGTAAATCCGCCCAGGGTTAGCCGGTACCTTAGTCGAGGCCGAAAGGCGTAGACGATGGATGGACGGTTAATATTCCGTCGCCGGCCTTGTGAAGTGATGGAGGGACGGTATCCGAAAATACAGCAGTACGACTAGAAATGTCTGTTGGTCCTGACGAGGCGTCCGGTTGGCAAATCCGCCGGGCACAAGCCAAGACAGGATCACGAGGGCACTTAAGATCCCGAAGTGTGTGGAAGGATATCCAAGAAAAGCTTCTAAACGTTAAAGCAAGGTCGACCGTACTAAAACTGACACAGGTAGGTGAGAAGAGTATTCTAAGGCGCTCGGGAGAACGGTGGTTAAGGAACTCTGCAAAATGGCTCCGTAAGTTCGCGATAAGGGGCGCCTACGAAAGTAGGCCACAGAAAATCGGCAGCAGCGACTGTTTATCAAAAACACAGGACTCTGCGAACTCGTAAGAGGAGGTATAGAGTCTGACGCCTGCCCGGTGCTGGTAGGTTAAGGAAGAGGGTTAGCGAAAGCGAAGCTCGCGACCGAAGCCCCAGTAAACGGCGGCCCTAACTATGAGGGTCCTAAGGTAGCGAAGTTCCTTGTCGGGTAAGTTCCGACCTGCATGAAAGGCGTAACGACTGCTGCACTGTCTCAACCACCGACCCGGTGAAATTGTAGTTGTGGTGAAGATGCCACATACCCGCGGCTAGACGGAAAGACCCCATGAACCTTCACTGTAGGCTGATATTGGGTTGAGGTATGTTCTGTGCAGAATAGCTGGGAGGCTTTGAACTGGGGACGCAAGTTCTCAGGGAGCCATCGTTGAGATACCAGCCTGGATATGCTTTAATTCTAACTTTGACCCATGAATCTGGGCTTAGGACATTGTCAGTTGGGCAGTTTGACTGGGGCGGTCTCCTCCTAAAAAGTAACGGAGGAGCGCAATGGTACCCTCAGCCTGGTCGGCAATCAGGCAAAGAGCGTAAAGGTAAAAGGGTGCTTGACTGTGAGACAAATAAGTCGAACAGGTACGAAAGTAGGCCTTAGTGATCCGGTAATTCCGAATGGAAGGGTTATCGCTCATCAGATAAAAGGTACTCTGGGGATAACAGGCTTATCGCCACCGAGCGTCCACAGCGGCGTGGCGGTTTGGCACCTCGATGTCGGCTCATCGCATCCTGGGGGTGAAGAAGCTCCCAAGGGTTTGGCTGTTCGCCAATGAAAGCGGTACGTGAGCTGGGTTCAGACCGTCGTGAGACAGGTCGGTCCCTATCTACCGTGGGCGCACGAAACTTGAGGAGGATCAACCTTAGTACGAGAGGATTTGGTTGGACGTAGCTCTGGTGTACCAGTTGTCACGCTAGTGGCACGGCTGGATAGCTAACTACGGAAAGGATAAACGCTGAAAGCATCTAAGCGTGAAGCCCTCTCCAAGACTAGGTTTCGTAGCTACTTGTAGCGAGAGTCCCCTGGTAGACTACCAGGTTGATAGGATGGATGTGTAAGCAGGGTAACCTGTTAAGCTAACCATTACTAACGGACGAACGCTTGACCATCGGTATCTTGCACTTAACCGTGCACGATCCGATAACTATCCTAGACGCAGATAACATTTACCAATCCAACATGGGCAACGACGGGTTACCACCCTCGTTGCTCCCTTCCGGTGACTATATCGAAAAGGATCACCTGTTCCCATCCCGAACACAGTAGTTAAGCTTTTCGAGCCGATGATAGTGCCCACCAGTGCGAAAGTAGGTATTGCCGGATTTTAAAAAACCCTTTGTGGATTCGTCCACAAAGGGTTTTTTTACGTACCTACATCACCCTTCATTCCCCTCCTTGCTATCCCGTTGCCAGCTCGGCCACTTCTCGTCGGCGGTTTGCTATATTGGATAAATTGGACCCCGATCCAGTTCTCTCCTTTCTCTCCCAAGCAATGCCATGCCCAAACCCCATTCATCCTCAACCTTTTGGTTGTTGAAAATCGCCGTACTCATCGTTCTGTTGCTCGGCTGCTGGGGAGTGCTGAAGTGGACAACTCCAACACCACCGCCAGCCGAGTTGGCCAGTTCAGCGGAGTCCAAACCAAAGGTCGTCCTCTATCGCGGCGCTGATGCGCAAAACAAAGACGAATTGGCCGCGGAGCTGAGGAAACGATTGGATGGAATCGTCGCGCCCCAATGGAGCGCCACCGATATCGCAGTAGATTTGCTGGGGGAACGTGCTCGCGTTCAACCTCATTTTGCGGATGCTTTGCTTCGGGGAGATCAAATGCCTCTGCTTCCTGAGCAAGTTTCTTCGCGACGTGAACACCTACTTGCTGCATCGAAGGAGATCGTTGACGATTTCTATCGTGCTAATCCTGTTGGGGCCGCAAAACTAGGAGATAGTCAGCAGGATTGGATCGAGTACCTTGCGGATAGTTGGGCAATGGATTTTCCCTCCCGCTCGCAGATCGAGAAAGCTGGAAAGGAATCGATTGAGGATCCGTTCATTGCCTATCTCCAAGTTCGAACGGCGAAATCGTTTGAAGAGTTGGTTCGAGCCAGCGAAAGTGGGATGCGTTGGGCGAAGTCCTTCGATCGTTCTCCCGTTTTGCGAATTTTGCTCGCGGCAAATCGAACCCAGATCTATGGACGCATGGCAACCGAGCTCCAAGGACGGGATATTGAAGATGGAATCGACGCGATCGTGGATTGCGCGAAATCCGTGGACGAGTTTCCGGAACTCGAAGAGTTCCTTTTTCCACGATTCCATCGACTGGTAAGTAGCTACAACGTCCATTCGCAACTATTTCTTCTCGATCGTTTGGATTCCGAGACAAAGGGAAGTTGCTCAGAACTGTTCCGAAGTGCACTTCGTGGTCGAATTGCAGAAGAGATTGCGTTCAAATATCGGGGAGCTTCCTATACATACTTGGTCGAAGACAAGGATTTGGAGCAATTTGGAGTTTGGGCGGAGATTGCGACCCGGTTTTATTTGGAATCCCTGCGACGGGCTCCAAGTTTGGCTCCCGTCGCGGATGCTCTGATGAGGTTGGAACGCTCCGCTGGATGCACGGGTGTTACGCCGGATCATTGGTTTCGCTATGTGTTGTCGATCGATCCCGAGTATCTCCCTGCCCACGGGACATTTTTGTCCTCTCGGGAGACGAAGTGGGGAGGTGGAGAGGCGTCTTTGCTTCGTTACGCAGATCAATTGCATGAGGCGTTTCCGAAATCCCCAACCCTTGGACTCTTTGCTTTGCAAGTTTTGGAGGAATGGGCCGAGGAACGAGGTTTCGGTGCGACTTTGGATTCGGACCGGGTGAAGTCGATCTGCCAATCCGCCATGAATTACCTTCGAAGCGACGTGGGAAAGGCAGATCACTGGATGCTCCCGCCAAGTTCGGTCCGCATTCTGGCTCGACTTCTCTGGGATTGCGGTGATTTCGAAGGATTGCATTGGCTTTTGACCCATTTTGAGGCGGATCTCTCGATCCAATTCGCAATCGGTGTGGAGTTCGATTTGGCACTTGCAAAGGATTTTTGCGCTGCGGCAGCGACAGCTGCAGGCCCGAAGGTTGACTGGGTTTCGCTTCAAAGGGGCCTTTTTTTCGACGATACGATCCGACTCTCCCACCCCTTGGTTCGCGTTCGCAAGGAACTGGATGCGCTGACCGCTGCAGCGGAAAAGCTTGATTCGGCTCCTCTCGACAAGGTAGCGACCCTTTGCCAAAAGGTTTTTCAATGGCGTGAGGATTGGGAGACCAAGGGCGAAGTGATCTTGGACTTCGGAAACGACGCGCTGGGGTGGCTTGCGATCGGAGATTTTCAAGTGACTTCGAAGGGATCGATGGGTTGGAGCGTCAAAATGGATGATGCGTCGTCTGTGATCATTCCGCGATTTCGAGTTTCGCCCCCCTTGTTGGTGGAAATCGACGTGCGCTATGACAAATCCAGTGTGGATCTGTACGGATTCGCGCTCCTTTTTGGTCCGTTGACCCGAGACACACTCGATGGGAACGGCGTTTTGTTTCGAATGATTGGAACACGAAGGCTTGGGATGCTGGATCACCTTCCTCAAGCCAACGGGAAACTGGAAGGAGTTTCCTCGACAGAAATACCTTGGAACTATCTGGTGACACACAAAATGCTCCTTCACGCCGACGGGGTCGAAACCAACGCGAGCATCGATGGCCGAAATCTGCCTCCAGTCAAGGAAACGTTGAAAACCCAAGGGTTGTTCAAAATTGGCCGCTGGGCCCCCTACCAGGCACGAGGGGATTTGAGTGCCACAGGGAGATACGAGATTCAAAAAGTTCGTTTCGCAAAGGCTCCGTAAAAACGGGTTTGACATTCGGGGGTCCAGAATTGGGACCATTGTTCCAGGCGTCGGTCAAGCTCCCGACTATCTGACGAGATCTGGTGTTCGAGAAAGTCTTGGCATTCCGGCTTCCTCAATCGGCATCGGTACGCGCGAAGCGTTCGAATCCGAACGGCCAAGTCGTTGATTTCTCCCAGCATCCGTTGGCTTTTTTCTAAAAGCGGTGCTTCGATCGCTAGTGGAATCTTGCCAGTTAGAGAGGTCGCTAGCTCCACGCTGTAGCGGAGTTTCTTAATTCGAAGCCGAAGTTGGTGAGCCGATTCTGCATTCCAGTCGCCAACATGGGCATCGCTGAAAAGCCTTTGAGCAATTACTTGCAATCCGTGGTGGGCCCAATTCGCGAGGGACCCATCGTGATCTTCGATCGGAGAAGAAGCGGCAGCGTCTAGCATTTTGGCATGCA
The DNA here is from genome assembly GCF_052161625.1 of Brakhagea slesvicensis. GTDB lineage: Bacteria > Planctomycetota > Planctomycetia > Pirellulales > Pirellulaceae > JBKCUI01. The sequence goes on along the minus strand of NZ_CP197412.1, from coordinate 2,021,209 downwards.
GCTTTGCTTTAAGGTGACCAAACGCGAGTTTGCTCACCCTCTTTTGAAAAGATCGAAACTCTCGCTTTCGATCCTTTTTCAATCGTCGAAGGAGCTGCGATGTTCCCGGCGAGTTTTCGTCTTTCAAAGCTTGGACGATGACATCCAAATCGCGTCCAAGGTTGCTTTGGCGAAGGAATTTTCGGAGTGTGGATCGCAATCGCTTGAAGCAACCCTTGGGGACAACCGATTGGTAGAAGTCCAGAGCTGCGAGTCCTTTACGGCAATCGACTCGGAAGTTGTGGATAGGTTCACCGAGCTTCGACTTCGCATGAGAGATCAGCGAACCTTTTCGTTGGATCTCATCGAGGCGTCTTTCCAGCGAACCGAAGACGAGCGGGGATATTGGTTGGAGGTTGGACATGGGAAGGTCCTGAAAGTCAGGCGGGGGGCTCGCGAACGACTCGAGCCTGCTGGAACTCCTGCATTCTTTCGCAAAGTTCAACACTCGTGAGTGGTGTTTGCCAAAGAAGATCCCCGAGCCAATTCCGAGCAGATCGAATTTCGTCAGGTCGTGGTTAGCTATTTCGCCGAGAGAGATGACTTCGGCCTGGACCGATTCGGCCATCGCCCGGGCAATCACCTCCGTGTTGTGGTGATGGATGCTCCAGTGAGCAATTGCGATCCGCACCATGTTCCTTGCTCAGCGCTTCGAGGGAATGAATCGTCTACTTCCCCTTCCAATATAGAGCATCATCTGCTTAGCGATGCTCTGCGCGATGCGTTTTCGGTACAAGGAGGGATTATCTACTACCAATCCATTCGCCGCCACGGGGGGTGATCATTGCCCGGAGCACTGCTGCATCGATTGATTTCTCCACAAACAGTACCGATCCGTCGGCTCGTGCGGCGTTGAATCCAACGTCGGTGAACCCACCCAGCTTCGGAAGAGGGCCATTTGGATCGCAAGGAATGTCTTCCGGTTTTGTCCACGGAATGTTGCTCTTTGCCTCCACGACCAAAAGGGTCGTAGAGGTCCCATCGGTAATCTCGGAGATCTTGCTTGGTTTGTTCGGTTGGAAAACCGTTTCTTCCCCAACGAGTACTACATAATCGGTCGTGGTCGAATCAAGGGGTTGGGAAGGATGTCGGAACAGGGAAGGCATCTTCGCGAAGAGCTGCGCCAGGTGGTCACGGTTGCGAATATGGGCCACTTCGTGTGCCAAAATTCCTCGCAATTCGAGATCGGTCCACTCGCTCCAATCCATGGGTAGCCATAAGACCTGTTTGACGATTCCGGTCGTTGCGGGCGACAACACATAGGGAGAAGTGCGCGTTTCGAACAATATCCCCTGTATCGAAGGGTTGGGTAGCTCAGCGAGTAACTGGCTCAATCGAGGATCGTCGATGACGACACTGTTCTTCTTGAAATTTCTTACGCTAACCGCTCCGGCGATCAATCGAAATAGCCCGAATGGCATGGCTAGGATAGGAATAGAATACGCCAACCAAAACCATGAAAAGGAGTTGTTCGGTGAACCGAGTTGTTTTGGACCTGAGGTCGCGATTGCGATGTCGAATCGCGGGTATTCCCTACAAGGATCTTGCGTTCTACCCAGTCCAGTGAGTTGTTTGTCCAACCGGGCAGTGGAACGAACTTTCCCAGTGTTAGAACTAAGATTGCGAGCAGCCCCATCAGTGGAATATTTGGTCCCTTTGGAGTCCAAGTTCGAATGCAAAGAAGCGATACGATGAGCGCAAAAATGGCAACCTGAAACGCGCAGGAAAGCAATCGTGGGCCGAAGGTCGACATCCAGTCCATGATCATGACTTGTTCTCCTTCAATACCCTTTCTAAAGCTTCCCGCTCTTTGCGAGTCAGCTTCCCGCTGTCGAACAATCGGAGAACAAGTTGTTCACGAGAACCTCCAAAGAGCCGTTCTAATAGATCGCCAACCATGCTCTTTGAGACATCTTCAAAGGGGCGAGATGGTTTGAAGGAATAGGGGCGTTGATCTCCTGTCTGAATGAGAAAATCTTTCTCATGAAGGATCTTGATCAGCGTAGCCACAGTCGTGTAAGCCAAGTTGCGCCCCGTCGATGCTAGATGATCTCTCATCTGGGGCGCCGTTAGCTCTCCCTTATCCCAAAAAATATGCATGATCTCTAGCTCCCGCTCGGTTAACTCTTTTGCTGCAGGTCGAGCCATTTCTTACCTCATGTTTGGTTTGTTAGATTTGGTTTAATAGTAGTGATGGCGCGCAAGGGAGTCAACGGTTTTGCGCAGAATTCTTGTTGCGCGTCTAGATATCGACGGAGGACAGAAAGGGGGATCGTCTCACATGATCACGAAAGCTCATGCGGGCGCGGGAGATTCTGTTCGTTGCAGAAGAAGGTGGATGAGGATGGCGGCGGCGATCAGATCGGCGTGCGTTCCTGGATTGGCAATTCGCTTCCCTTCCCCGTTCCGAAAAGAACGCATCCAGTGGTCTAGATGCTGCCAAGCTTCCCTCCAATCGGAGGATGGTTGCATGCGAAGATGGAGAACTTCATTCGCCTTCACTCGGACTTGTTCGGCAAGCTCTCTACCCCCTTTCCTAGCGATAAGGCTATCGGGGCGTCTCGCGAGCAGATCGAGCTGAAGCAAGGTAATGGATTCGAGTATGGAATCGTCCTTACCCAACGAAATCAAGGCGGAAAGTCTTTGTGCTAATGCGAAGCACAATTCAAATCGAGTAACGTACTGCAACGCGATGTCGTCGTAAGTGGACGCGAAGGCCATGGCATCTAAAAGGCGGTCTGGCGGCCGAGATGCGATGTCCATTTCTTTCTTAGTGCCTAGCCCTCCCGGGCTGCAAATGCAGATCGCTTCGTAGATGGCGACGGAGTCCTGGAGGCTGAGCTTCTGCAAAACTTCAGCGTCGAGTAAACGCTGCCACTTTTCGGAGGATATACAAGGTTCGTTGGGTTCCTGCACTCCAGGGTGGAATGATTCCAGGAGCGGAATAACTAGCAGAATGGTACCTAGGCTGGTGTTGCAGCCCGCTGCCTCGAGCATGGCTTGGGTGGACCGAAGTACAGCATCCCCAGGTGCAGCAATGTGTTTCTTTGCGCTGCGAGTGTAGATGGAATCGACGCAATTTCCAATTGCTTTGGCTGCAGCGAGAAAGGAATCGTGGGTCATGTCTTCGAACGGATACCCCGGGAAGACATTTCCTAGTTTAGGAGCCGTGCACTCGAGTTCGATGCTCCGGCAGACGAAATCTCCTAACGTTGGCTCCATCATTGGCCGTGTTCGAATGGCATCATTGAATCTCAAAAGTGGCCACGACGGGGTGGTGATCGCTGATATCCCGCTCGGCGCGGTCCTTCGTATAGCGAGTATCCCAGTGGTCCATGTCCGCTTGTTCACCTCGGATGTTGAGATCGCTCCGAACCGCAATCGACTTGAATAGAATTCCGTTTCCTTCCTTCTTCAGCATGGAAGGGGAAGTGACCATGCGGTCAAACTCCTTTTCCAAAATGAGATGCGTCTGACGCTGGTCGGAGGGAGCGTATTCCAGCAGATCGATGAGATCATCTTTCTCGTCGGGGGTGTGTTTTCCTAGGATGATGTGCATGCCATCGCCATCGGGCTGGATTTGTCCGACGCGTTCTTCGACGTTGAGGTCGCCGAGTACCATCACATTTTCGCCCGCAGCCACGCGAGCCCCCACCCAGGCGTGTGCCAGTTTGCACTGACGCTTTCGAAGATCGGCCGCATCGGCGGTGGCACGAAGATGGAGAACGAGCAACGTAAGTGCTTCGGTGCGATCGCCTACCTGCCATTCGAAACGAGCAAAGAGATGTTTGGATAGATTGTAAAACTCATTCGATCGAAACATCTCATTGGTCTGTTCGCGGCGAGAAAACTCGACCAGGCCGGATTGGAAGAGGATCCCAACATCCTGTTCCGTCCCGCTGTCGAACCCGTCGATAAATGCGACTCGGTAGGAGAGATTGTGTCGCTCTTTCAGTACCTTCGTGAGGGATTGCAGAACGCTTCGATCTTCGATTTCTTGAAGTGCCAAAATGGTCGGCTGCATCTTCGCAATCGAGGCAGCTGCGATGTTCAGCTTCCATTCCCATTCTTCGCGACTTGGGGAGGATTGTTGTTTGGCCACGTCGCTTCGGTTATTGCTCAAATCCTCGTCGAAGAACCATTCCAAGTTCCATGTTGCGACGGTGAGGGGTTGGGGAGGTTTGTCCGCATGGCACAGGGTTGGAGTGAGGGCTGCTGCCACGACGACGAACCACCGAGCCATGGTGAATTGCCAGCCAAAAACGAACCGGAAAGAAGTCAGAGATCGGAACCCGATTGAGATCATGCCGTAGTACCCTTGTTGTTCATTCTGCCGGGCGTTAACCATCGATCTTGTACGAAAGTAATTAGATGCTGGGAGGAACGCTTCTGCGTGAGTAGGATAGCAGTCCGGATCGCGATAGCCAGTCGAACTATCGTAACAATTTAGTTCCTTCCCAAAGGCGAACGAGATGAAAGTGAATCTGGGTCCCGCACGGTGTCCTTTACTGGCGTGGTTGTCCCTCGGTTGCTGGATTTGGTCGATTGGAATTTCGGTATCTTGCTTCGCCCAGAGCGACGCGAGTTTGAATGAGACCCATTCGCTTCCGACCATTGCAGAGAAATCAGCCTTCACCTCGACGGCGACCGGTCAGGAGGTCGCGGAGTTTCTAGCATTGCTTTCGGAACGCCATCCGGAGGCGAGATTGGTCTCGCTTGGCGAAACGACGGAGCGCCGTTCCTTGGAGGCGATCGTCCTTTCCAAAGAGCCTCAACTCGAGCTACCACTACCCGAGAGCGATCCCCGTTTAACGGTTTTGATCTTGGGGGGCATACATAGCGGCGAATGCGATAGCAAAGAAGCCATTCTCGGCCTCGCGAGGGACTGGTTGGCCAAACCGGAAAAGAAACGAGAATTGCTCGAAGCGATGGTCTTTGTCATCGTGCCCAACTTCAACGCCGACGGAAACGAGCGGGTGGGAGCCCAGCACCGTCCCGGGCAAGACGGGCCGACCTCGGGAATGGGAACACGCGAGAATGCCATGGGTCTCGACCTGAATCGGGACTTTGTCAAATTGGAGAGCCCAGAAGTCCGCTCGCTGGTGCGGACTCTCGATGCTTGGGATATCGACGTCCTCTTCGACGCGCACACCACCAACGGCTCCCTCCATCAATACGACTTGACCTACGATCTCCCCCACAACCCAGCGGCCCATCCGAAGCTGCAGACTTGGATGAGAGCCGAGTTTCTTCCAACGGTGACCAAACAACTGGAATCTGAGGGCCTACCCACCTTCTACTACGGTAATTTCTCGCCAGATCATCAGCGATGGGAGTCGTTCGGGCACGAACCTCGATACAGCACTGAGTACATGGGGGTGCGCGGGAAAATTGGAATTCTCGTGGAATCCTATTCGTATGCGAGTTACCAACGACGGATCGAGGCGTCGTATCAATTCATCGATGCGTGCGTCGAGCAATTGCGATTGCGCCGCGAGCAAGTTCGAGAGTTGTTCAAGGCACCTACATGGGAAGGTAACCGAATTCCCATCCAAGGCCGCATTGTCGCCGCAGAAGAAAAGGTCGAGGTCCGGGGCTACGCGTGGGGCGATCCATCGACGTCGAAAGCCACACAAGATGCCGAGGTGGACACGTCGCACCTCGACGGAATTTCCAAGAAAGATGTCCCCAGCACACGCGGACCCTTCCCGACTCCTCGCGATCGCAATCGAACGAAGGAGCTTGTTCCCAATACTTATTCCGTAGAACTCGTGAATGTTGGCGAAGGCAAATTGCATGTGACTGCACCGAAGTACTATTTCGTTCCTTTCGAGAGCGCTTGGGCGGCAGGGCGATTGCGGCTTCATGGGGTGGAACTTTGGGAGAGCGTCGATCCGCGCGCAGTGGAACCGAGAGAAGCGAGCGGATATCGCATTCGTTCCATTCGCGAGCTTCCCGAGTTTCAAGGTCACGCCATCAAGAGGGTCGAGGTGATGGAGGAGCCGCTTTCCGTTTCCTTGCAGAACGGATGGTTGGTGCCGACCGATCAACCGCTCGGTGTCTTGGCAACCTGCCTGTTGGAACCCCATGCGGACGATTCGTTGGCTGCGTGGAATTTCTTTGACCCTGCGTTGGACGTCGACACGATCTACCCTGTGTGCAAAGTCAACGACTTGCCTGCCGATTGGAAGTCGAAACCGGTTCCCAAGCTGGGGCAGAGCGATCGCCAACCTCGCGACATGGCACTCGAGTCATTGACGTTAGAAAAACTATTCAAGCGAGGTGACAAGGTAGCGTACGCACCGACTGCGACGCCTGCTCCGCGATGGATTGCAGACCGCGACGCCTATTTGATCGTGCAAGCGGATCGAGTTTGGGAGGTCGATTGCCAAACGGGTGCGATGACGCCTTTCGATAAAACCAGCAAACTAGCCGATGCCCTCGCAAAGGAGGAGGCGTTTCAGAATGGCAAGGCAGCATCGTACCGTCGCAATTTTTCCGCCTTTGATCCTACCTTTTCTTATGCATTGATCGAGCAGAAGAATGACTTGTATCTCTACAGATCCGAAAGCGATTCTGTGAAACGCTTAACCAACTCCCCGGAGGATGAAAAGAAAGTTCCCACGCTGAGCCCCGATGGGATGCATGTGGCGTATGTCCAGGACGGAAACGTGTGGGTCGTGAACCGAGAAACCGGCGAGACACGTGCACTTACCAAAGATGGGGGTGGCGAAATCCTCAATGGCTATTTGGATTGGGTATATCAAGAGGAGGTGTACGGACGAGGAAAGTTCCAAGCCTATTGGTGGAGCCCCGATGGGAAGCGTTTGGCCTTTTTGAGGTTGGATGAGAGTCCCGTTCCCACCTTTGTCATCGATAACTCGATCCCCTTTGCACAATCCCTCGAGCGCATGCGGTACCCCAAAGCGGGGCAGAAAAACCCTCATGTCTCTCTGCATGTGGTTTCGTTGGAGACGGGAGCGATTCAAGATGTTCCGTTGTCGGATTATGCCGAGGATGACCGCCTCGTCGTTCGCGTTGGCTGGTCGCCTTCCTCGCCGGATGTGCTGGCCTCGCCGGATGTACTGGTTTATCAAGTTCAAAACCGGATCCAGTCCTTCTTGCACGTTTGGTCGTTCGATTGTGTAACGAGCGAGAACCGTAAATGGGTAGAGGAATCATCGCCGGCTTGGGTGGATGTGATCGAGGAGCCCCGTTGGTTACCCGATGGAAGTTTCTTATGGCTCAGCGATTCGGCCGGCGGTCGCCGCCATTTGTATCGTGTTACCCAAAGTGGCGAGAAGATACCTCTCACCGAGGGAGATTGGGACATTCGCGAACTCCTTTGGGCAGGGAAGGATCGGGCATTGGTCACCGCGCGACGCAGCGGGTTGGCGAACACCGATCTGTTAGCCATCGATTTGGCGACCAAGGCGATCACGGAGCTTGGGGAGCCAGGAGGAAATCATCGCGTGTCGGTCCATCCTAAGGGTGCCTATTGGTTTGATACATGGAGTGACAATCAGACGCCTGGGGAACTGTGGCTTTGCGACCGAGACGGGAAGCGGATGCGTTATTTGGGAGGGGTGAAAAAGGATCGGTTGGAGTATGTGCGTTCCAGGCATCCCGAGCTATTTTCGATTCCTGCTCGCGACGGCTTTGCCATGCAAGCGTTGTTGTACAAGCCATCCGATTGGGAGACGAAGAAATCAACTGGAAGGATTCCGGTGCTCATCCATGTCTATGGAGGTCCGCAAGCACCGACGGTGGAGAACACTTGGACGCACCGAAGCGATCTGTGGCATCGATGGATGGCGGAGCAAGGGATCGCAGTGTTGTTATGTGACAACCGGTCTGCGTTGGGTCGAGGGAACCAGGATACTTGGACCATTTACCAAGACATGGGGCGGGTGGAGCTGAGAGACTTGGAGGATGCAGTGAAGTGGCTTCAAGGGCAATCGTGGGTGGATGCCGATCGGATTGGAATGTGGGGCTGGAGCTATGGCGGTTACTTCACCGCCTATGCGATGACCCATTCCAAATTGTTTCGGGCGGGAGTGGCCGGAGCGCCGGTCACCGATTGGCACAATTACGACTCGATTTATACCGAACGCTATATGTCGACGCCGCAGCTCAATCCGGACGGATATCGAACTAGTTCGGCGGTGGAAGCGGCCAAGCATCTGCAGGGTCGGCTTATGATCTTGCACGGGGAGATCGACGACAATGTCCACATGGCCAATTCGATGCAGTTGGCGCGCGCGTTGCAAAAGGGGGGCAAGACGTTCGACCTGATGATCTATCCGGGCAACCGGCATGGGATTACCGACCCCGAACAATCCGAGCATCAGTATCGAACGATGTCAGAATTCTTTTTCCGAGAGTTGCTAGGGAAGCCCCTTGTTCCGTCAGCCGCCCCCTCACCCGCCGCTGGGCCCTAGCCCCGGTTGTCCGGTCCCGACAACTCGGTTTGGGTCCTGGCAGCCACGCCGCATGGTGATTAGAAACGCATGCATTCGGGGGTCCGCCAAGGAGTGTTCACGTCATGGGGGTGGCCGGCGGTTGTCAATCTGCGAAAGCTTTGGTAGTTTGCTTGGAAGTTTTGGGATGTTACTCAGATTAGGAAACGGATTGAATAACATGCGACTGGTTTTAGCAACTCTATTGATGGTATTGGTAACAATGAGCAGTGCATCGGCAGAATCCCCGTCCAAGGGAAAGATCACCACGAGCGTCTTCTTTGACATCGCGATCGATGGCAAGGATGCTGGTCGAATTGTCATGGGTCTCTTCGGTGAAGACGTTCCTCGCACGGCCGAAAACTTCCGCGCGTTGTGCACGGGAGAAAAAGGAAAGGGAAAGAATCGCGAAGGAAAGGACCTGCACTTCAAAGGTAGCTTCTTCCACCGCGTCATTCCTGATTTCATGCTTCAGGGTGGTGACTTCACCCGTGGCGATGGGACTGGCGGAGAGAGCATTTATGGCGAGAAGTTCAAGGATGAGTCATTCAAGTTCGTGCATGATGCACCGGGTCTGTTGAGCATGGCCAACGCGGGCCCCAACACCAATGGCTCCCAATTCTTTATCACGACTGTCAAAACCGAGTGGCTCGATGGCAAGCACGTTGTTTTCGGTCGCGTGACCGAAGGGATGGATGTGGTCAAAGCGATTGAAGCGTTGGGAAGCCGTAGCGGCAGCACCCGAGTCAAAATCGAGATCAAGGACAGCGGCGAAATCAAAGCTGCCAAGTAAGCCGGCGCTCTGCGGTCGTGAACTTGGAAGTAACAGATGACATCAACAGAAAGGGCTGCTCCACCGAGCAGCCCTTTTTCTTTTGCACATCTCTTTGTTTGCTAATTGATGGGGGTGAAGAAGTTTCTCGCCACGGCGCTAAGACGCAGCGGAGAGAAACCATGGGATGCACCGAACACACAGAACTGAGTCCACTTCATTTGGTGTTCCCTTTCCGTGTGTTCTGTGTCGTCCGTGGTTTAGAATCGATTATTTGGATTCGAGCTGGAAGTCGAAGGTGTTTTTACCGGACACGACTTCGACCTTCAGTTCGCTCTTGGTGTTGTAGCGAGCGGGGACGGTTGGCTTGCCAGACTTCGACTTCTTCGGAGCCGTCTGGGCCTCGCCATCGCCCGCTTCCGTTTCCTCCATCTCTTCTCCCTCTTCACTCGGCGCGATCTCTACACGGTTCGGTCCGACCTTCGACCCTTTGGTTTGTCGAATGTAAACCAATTCGTATTTGCCCTCAGCATCCGTCATTCCCCGAGCAGGGCGACCGTTCTCCGGTTGAAAGACGACGGCCACTCCTGTTAGGGGTTTGCCGTCCATCGTAATGGTACCGGTTACTTGTCCCAGGTCCGGTTGATCGCTGCTGCTGCATCCCGATGCACACAAGACCAACCCAGAGAGAACCAAACTCACGAATCGAAAGGAATTCATATCTGCTTTGTCAATCAGGGAAAGGATTGTTCTGAAAAACTACTCAGTGAAGTTTGCGGTTTCGCCGCCGTTGCGAGTGCTGACCGCTTGGTAGATCCTCATATCCATATTCTCCGAGAAGAATTGAATGCTTCCGTCTCCCATCAAGAAATGCGCCCCGCCGGTGTGCCAGCTTCCTGCAGCTTCTTCAGCGCCACCATTGATAGGGTCATTGCTCTCCGCTGCGATCAGGAACTCGGTCATTTCCGTTGGGGGATTGGAGTCCGCCCCACCGGAGAACATCGCCTTGCGATCCGCACCGGCGCCGAACCCGCCCATCGCGTCTCCGCCCGAGTCGGGAACTTCGCTGACGAAGATCGTATTGGACAAACCATCCGTCACTTCGCCGAACTTCGTTTTGCTTCGGACATAGAAAACTCCATTGCCATTCATGCATCCCCATGGATTGGACATCATGTCAGCCAGATTCGCGACTCCGGTGCAAATGCAGTCATCGTTTCCATTGCCGATGCGAGTCCCCATGTTGCCGTTGTAATTGGACGGCTGGTAGCCCCCCTTCTGCGATCCATTGCGAACGTCGGGCTGAGATGGGCACCAGAACAAGGGTACGACGTTAGCCCGGACGATCAAAGGTTTACCGGAGGTAGTGCTACCAAGCTCATTCCCCATCCCATCGGGACCTTGAATGGCTTCATAGAGATTCGTCTGTTCGACGAAGGGCAACAGGCTGGCATGCCAAGTCCATCCATGGCCATTGAAGTTGGTTCCCGCAGCGTTGGGGATGCCATTGCATCCGGCCGGCAAGGCTTTGAATGCAGTTTCGTAGTTATGGATGGCTAGTCCAATTTGTTTGAGATTGTTCGAGCATTGCATGCGTCGCGCTGCTTCGCGAGCGGCTTGAACCGCTGGAAGCAAAAGACCGACTAAGATACCGATGATGGCAATAACGACCAGCAATTCAACCAGTGTAAATCCGCGACGAGTCTTGGATACTCTCAGCATGGGGTTATGAATCCTTGAGGGATGAAATCCGATTTCCTCCCAAACGTCTGGGAGGGAAGATCTAACTTTTGGCCCGCAAGATTATCGAATCGAATCCAGATCGTCGATCCGCTGAACACAATGTTCATGCAAACTTCATATTCTGCCGCGGCGATTGCGAATTCACTGCGGTCTTCGAAGATTGATGAACCACGGAATACACCGAATACACGGAAAAAAAGGCCAAGTCCCTAGTTGGGGGCGGGAATGGCGATGGCGTCGAAGTGGTCCCATCGGGTGACATCGGCTTCTTCGATGCGCTGGTGGGGGTCGATGTTGTGCACCGGGTCCGTCGTGTAGACGGTGTACCCAAGCCGAGTGAGGTAAGCCCAAAGCATTTTGCGCCGATCCGTACTGAGATGCTTGTAGAACTCGACGTGAATGGTGGGACGCTGTCGCATAAGAGTGGTTTCGAGCGATCGAAGGACCTCGAGGTCGAAGCCTTCCGTATCCACTTTTACAAATCGAATCTTGCTGGTCCACTCGGGATACTCCCGTTCCAGCCAGCTTTCGACTCGCAGTGCAGGAACTTGCAACTCGAACGCGTGACCGTGGGTCCATCGGCTGATTCCGGCCAAATTGCCGCCGTTGGAAAAACCGGGATCGGAGTAGTGGAACAGTAGTTGGCAATCCTCCGGTGCCGCCGCCGCTTGCACAGGCACGATGCGCGTCGCGTGCAGGTTGAGTGAGGCATTCTTTGCAAGGACTTCGTAGACGTAGGGATTGGGTTCCCAAGCGAAGACGATCCCCTCAGGACCCGCAGCGAGGGCGAGCGGTACGGTGAAGTCGCCGCAATGGGCGCCGATATCCAAAACTGCATCCCCTGGCTGGATGTAGTTGCGAAGTCGATCGATGTAGGACTGCCGAAAGGGAACAAAACGATCCTTGGGGTGCAGCCATCGTTCGAACGAGATGGCGCCGTCCCGTTCAAGCTGGAACTCGAGTCGCTCAGTACCGTACTTCCGTACTGAGGGTCGGAGCCCCAAAGTCCATAAAAGAGACTTCAGCTTCATGCTGCTCTTTCGCCGCTGGTTTGTTCCATTACGTGTTCGATAGATTCAATTGTGCTGTCCGCTTGCTGACCACCATCTCTTTGTATCGGGTGCGGACATGCGCCATCCAGAAGAATTGATAGATGTTGATCACGAGCAACATCAACGTGATCAAAGGTAGCAGTTTGTCGAAGGTTACGCCCGGTTGCGTGTCCGCAGTCGACAAGCCTCCGTTGGGATTCGTGCTGTTAGGGTTCTGAGGAACAGAGTTTTGGTTCGCCAGGTTTGGTGGGACGGCGTTGCCCGATGGATTCGGCAGCGGGATTGGGACAGCGGAGGCCAATCGCGGATCATAGGGGGCGGGCTGAAGGAGTGGGCCGCCATAACCCTGTGATGCACCGGAGTTAGGATTGGCGGCGTTGGGTTGGTTATAACCAACCGGTGCGCCGTAGTTCGTCCCGTTTTGGTTGGGCAGAGGATTGGAAGCAACATGCGGTACTGCCGGATTGGAGCTGGCGTAGGGAGGGCTCAAACTCCCTGCACCGGTCGTCGGATTCGTCGATGGAAGAGGTGGTGTCCCTCCGGTGAGTCGTCCCAGCATGGAGCCCGCGTTGGAATCGGCGCGAAAGCCATCCGTCCGACCCATGTTTGTTGCGGGTGGGTTCTGTGCGGCCGGGTTTTGTGAGACGGGGTTCGGTGAGGTTGGGTTCTGGAAGGAGGAGCCAGTGCCGGCAGGTGCACCCGAAAAGGAAAGGCTGGACGAGGGGCCGACGCCACTGCCTGTAACGGGCGGAAGTGGGCCGGGCTGCCTCGCTCCGGAATTGCCGAGCAAGCTCGGTGCGTCATTGCCGTTCGGGGACATGCCGGGCGGCAAGATATTTCCATTTCCCGTGCCAGCATTGCCAAAGCTGCCACCCATGCTGCTGCCCCCAAGACTGCTGTTGCCGAGGCCGCTGTTGCCAAGACCACCCTGGCCCGCGGCGGGCAGGACGGGGTCGATATCGGTCAAGGAATTGCGGTCGTCGAGCATGGCCATCATCGGTGGCGCGTTGCGTGTTAGGGCGGCTCGCATCTCCGGCGTTGGGGCGGTTCGAGGAAGAGTCCCGGTTCCAATCCGAATGATGACTTCTTCGACGAAGGGACGGATTTCTGGCGGAATGGGGGCACCGAGATCGTTGCCGAACCGACCGGCCGTGAAAGCGGCCAAGGATTCCGGGGGAATCTGGATGGTGAAGACGAATTTCTTGGTAACGGGGTCCACACCCCAGCCTGACTGAACCAAGCTGGCAAGCCGCTCGATTTCAGCCGTGTTGTTTTGGGCGCCGCTCAACGTGTTAGGCAGGATCGCTTGTTCCTGCAAGAACAAGGACGTCAGGATTAGAAAAGCTTGGATCATGCTGAGGCCTTGAACGTCCGTTAATCGACAGAGCCGCGGATCTCGCTGGGAATGGATTGGAACACAGGGAGCAGTCGGCAGCGAAGGTCCTTCCTGGATCGCTGCAGCCTGCGTGGCTTGGCAATCATAGAGGAACTGGAGGACTCGCGTAAAGGTTGATCGCCACCGAGGACCTGGTAATACGGGCAAGCTTTCGAAAAAGTGATGCGAGCTTATTGGGGGAGATTGAGCAGGAGATAGGTCCCGCTCTTCCCTGCAACAGCGATGTCAGCTCGGCCGTCCGCGTTGAGATCGCCTGTTGCAATCTGGAGTCCAACCCCGATATGACCTTGCTCGATCGAGCGTTTGAGAAACTCCTTGCCGTTCCAGTGGTAGGAATGGATTTCGGGCATGTCCTTTCCGCCTGGGTCACCACCGTTGTGGGCGAAGTAACGTTTGCCGGAGATCAAGTCTTCGACGCCGTCCCCATCGAGATCGCACAACGCCAACGCGTGAGGCTGCGAAAAGGACTTGTCGATCACGATCGTGTCAAATGCTAGCGGTTCGCCGGCCGGCGTCTGCTTTCGCTTCCACCAGTAGAGTCCGTAATCGTGCCCTGCTCCGACGAGCAAGTCGTTGAGGCCATCGCCGTCGACATCCTTCACCAGCATGGGAATGCTCCCTTGGATATTCCAGTCGGCATGGTATTTCCAAGGTTGATCCCACATTTTCTCTGCGGGTTGTTCGTACCAACCGGAGCCGATCAGCACATCGACGCGTCCATCGTTGTTAATGTCCCCCACTCCGAGACCGTGCTGGTTTCCTTCTTTACCGACGGTGCTCCCAACCAGATCGAATTTGGCTGGGTTCTCCTTCGTCGCCTCGCGGGGGACGAAACGCCATACGACGGTGGGGTTCTGTTTGTTCCAGCTGTTGACAATCCACTCGGGACGACCATCTCCGTCGAGGTCGGCCATGAGCTGTGCCTCGTTTTGGCTGGCTTTGGTGTCGACCAACAAGTGCTTTTTCCAGGTTTGCCCTAAGCGCCAACCTTCGGCCCCCGGGTTTTGGTACCAGTGGACTTGGGTGGGGATGAAGGAGCCGGCGACGACATCGAGCAATCCGTCTTGATCGACGTCCATCAGAAAGTCTCCGTTGGACTCTACATATCCATTCCAATCCTCGATGGTTCGAAGGGGACGCGGCTTGAAGTCGGGAGCGGCATACCAATTGCGGCCCGCGACAACATCGTTCTTGCCGTCGCCGTTCAAGTCGCCGATGGCGCATCCTTCGTTGGCGTCGAGGGTGAGCATTTCGACTTTCCATTTCGATGGGCTAGAGGCCGTGGTGGGCTCGGCGGCCGGACTCGTATTGGCTCCGAGACAGGAGGCTCCTGTTGCGAGGAGTGCGGCGAACAAGGATCGGTGTTTCATGGCGGGTGGATTGGATGGGAGAGGAAGGGAGGGCCAGAACCCGGATGGCCAGAACCTGGATGGCCAGAACCCGGATGGCCAGTGTCTAGGTGGATCACTTCTTAGTTTACCTAAACGATCGATCGAATGAGATAAGGACGATGCGATTCTCGGCAAGTTGTCGGGACCTCTTTCGATTGCCAGCTCCCGGCGTAGCAACTACACTGTGACTGTGAATTGGAGTGTGCGGGAGAGTGTTACCCTGGTCCAGGGGAACCACCGAAGGCGCAAAATGCGAGCCCATAACCGCTCAGGTATCGAGAACTGCATCCTCCTTTATTCATCTCTGGAGAGAGGTCTTGTTCGATCAAGACCCACCGAAGGGGAAAGACTTCGTCGCACGGGAATGCAATCCAATTTTGTCGCCACGACAGAACGGAATTGCTTGTGGGACAGGTCGAGATCTCTCAGGTAAAGGGACAGAGGGGCCAGCCATCGCAGTGCGATCGACCGCGCGATTGATTCGTCGTTGGTTCTTGCAAACGCGATTGCCGTTCCTGTTCTTTTACAATCGCACGATCGAGGATCTCGGATGTCGAACGCAACCCCGCTGTCTCCTTTTGTCTCCCGCCACATTGGACCTCGCGAGCACGAGATTCGCGAAATGCTGTCCATGTTGGGGTATGAGTCTCTCGATCATCTCACCGATACGGTCGTTCCGAACGGCATCGCCTATCGCGATCGATTGCATTTGTCTGCCGGCGTGAGCGAGGAAGAAGCGCTCGCTGAACTGAAACAGATCGCGTCGAAAAATAGAGTGGTAAAGAATCTTATAGGACAAGGCTACTACGGGACGTTTACTCCGAAGGTCATCCTTCGCAACGTTCTTGAGAACCCGGCTTGGTATACGGCGTACACCCCTTACCAACCCGAGATTTCGCAAGGCCGATTGGAGGTTTTGTTCTACTTCCAGACGATGGTTTGCGAATTGACCGGAATGGAAATCGCAGGAGCCTCGTTGCTCGATGAAGGAACTGCAGCGGCGGAAGCGATGACTCTGTGCCTGCGATCGACCAAGAAGAAGGGAACCCAGTTCTTGGTGGCGAAACAATGCCATCCCCAGACCATCGAGCTTATCGAGACAAGGGCCAAGCCGCTGGGAATGGAAGTGGTCGTGATCGATCAATGCGACGCGGCGATCGATTGGTCCAACGCATTCGGCGTTTTGGTTCAGTACCCTGCGACGGACGGTTCGGTCCATCGTTTGAAAGAATTTTGCGATGCAGCGCACGCATCGGATTGCATGGTCGTCGCCGCCACCGATCTGCTGGCATTGACTCTGCTCAAGCCGCCGAGTTCGTTCGGGGCGGATGCCGTGATCGGCAATGCGCAGCGCTTCGGTGTACCCTTTGGTTATGGTGGTCCCCACGCAGCATTCTTAGCCACGCGGGATGCGTTCAAGCGGACTTTGCCTGGTCGACTGGTCGGGCAATCGGTGGACTCGCATGGCAAGCCGGCTTACCGACTGGCGCTCCAAACACGGGAACAACATATCCGCCGTGAGAAAGCCACTTCGAATATCTGCACCGCGCAAGCGTTATTGGCGATCATGTCGACGTTGTACGCGTGCTATCACGGACCGCAGGGCCTGCAGGGGATTGCGCGACGTGTGCATGGGCAGACGATGCGATTGATCCGTTCCTTGCAAACTGCCGGCTGGGAAGTCCTCAGCGACCAAGTCTTCGATACGTTTGTTGTGAAGACAAAAGACGAGGACGCTTGCAAGCTGATGGAGCGAGCCGTTTCGGCGGGATTCAATCTTCGCTATGTCGATGCG
Organism: Brakhagea slesvicensis; assembly: GCF_052161625.1. Taxonomy (GTDB): domain Bacteria; phylum Planctomycetota; class Planctomycetia; order Pirellulales; family Pirellulaceae; genus JBKCUI01. The sequence goes on along the minus strand of NZ_CP197412.1, from coordinate 2,004,562 downwards.
CAGCATGTCGGGGTTTCTCTCGATGAGACGATTTCGACTGACGATTTGCTCCAGATCGCTGGGGTGTTCGGGGCGGAGTTGGTGGAAGCCCAGGGAGAATCGGAGCGTTCGACATTGCCCGCCGAGGGGTTCCGAGAGGATGCTTACATGACGCAAAGCGTTTTTCATCGCTATCGAAGCGAAACGGAGATGATGCGTTATCTGCGGCGATTGTCCGAAATGGACATCGCCTTGGATCGGGCAATGATTCCGCTCGGTTCCTGCACGATGAAGCTCAATGCGGCTTCGGAGATGACCCCGGTGACTTGGCCGGAGTTCAATGCGATCCACCCATTCGCCCCTGCGGATCAAACCGTTGGTTATCGCGAGATGATCGCTTCGCTCGAGTCGATGCTTTGCGAGATCACAGGCTACGATTCCATTTCCTTGCAACCCAATGCAGGGTCGCAAGGGGAGTATGCAGGTTTGCTCGCGATCAAGCGATACCATGAGTCGCGTGGGGACGACCAACGGGATATCTGCCTCATTCCCAGCAGTGCGCACGGTACGAATCCAGCTAGCGCTCAGATGGCGAACATGCAAGTCGTCGTGGTGAAGTGCGATCAGTATGGCAACATCGATGTCGCCGATCTGGATACCAAGATTGCTGCGTACCCGGATCGCGTCGCAGCGATCATGATCACCTATCCATCGACACACGGAGTGTTTGAAGAGGTGGTGACGGAGGTTTGTGAGAAGGTGCATGCCGCGGGGGGGCAAGTCTACATCGACGGGGCAAATCTGAACGCGCTCGTGGGCGTGGCAAAGCCAGGCAAGTTTGGAGGGGATGTGTCGCACTTGAACCTGCACAAGACCTTCTGCATCCCGCACGGGGGCGGCGGTCCCGGAGTGGGCCCCGTCGCGGTGAGAAGCCACTTGGCACCGTTTCTTCCGAAAGATGGTGTGAATGCGGAACGCATGGGACCAATCGTCAGTTCCGCTCCCTTCGGCAGCGCGAGCATTTTACCGATATCGTGGATGTACATTCGGATGATGGGAGCGGAGGGACTCCGGCGGGCCACGCAAGTCGCGATCTTGAACGCCAACTACATCGCGCATCGATTGAAGAAGCATTATCCCATTTTGTACACCGGGCACCGAGGGTTGGTGGCGCACGAGTGCATCCTGGATACCCGTCCGATGGGGCTGCATCACGTCAGTGTGGAGGATATCGCGAAGCGTCTAATCGACTATGGCTTCCACGCCCCTACCATGTCGTTCCCTGTTGGGGGGACCCTTATGATCGAGCCGACTGAGAGCGAGTCCTTGCAAGAGTTAGATCGCTTTTGTCGGGCGATGGCTTTGATATTTGACGAGTATGAAAAGGTCCGCGATGGAGGTTGGCCGGCGGATAACAATCCCTTGCACAATGCACCCCATACGCTCGATGTTTTGCTGGAGGGGTCTGAGATTCCCTATTCGCGTCGCGAAGCGGTTTGTCCGGATAGCGAGCAAGACTATGCCGTCAAGTATTGGCCGCCGGTAGGTCGCGTCGACAATGTCTATGGCGATCGCAATCTCGTTTGCGCGTGTCCGCCCATGGAGATCTACGCGGCAGCGGAGTGAGCTGTCTTTCTCCCATCGCGAGCCCTGCTCGTTGGAGCGGGGCACCGTGGCACCGTGCACCGTGGCACCGATCGGAGTCGCTGCATTTTCCGCCATAGCATTCAACGGCCGGGAGCAACGGATGTGGCGTTCTCTCCTGGGCGTTTTGGCAAAAAAGCGAAAAGCCAAATCGTAAGCCCGATGGCGATGCCGATTGCGCTGATCCATTGCGAAATACTCAGGTCGGTTCCGAACTGGCCTGCTTCATCGACACGAATGTACTCCTCCATCGTGCGGACGACGCCGTAAGCGATCAGACCGGTGGCAAAGAGTGTCCCGGTGCGGGAGAGAAACGGCGAAAGCGCGGCCGTCCAAAGGAAGAGAACCAATCCTCCTGCGGAAGCATAGAGTTGAGAAGGGTGAACACCCACGGAGGAACGAGGTATTTCCTCGGAGGGAATATAGTACGTCTGTCCATCGACGACCAAGACCCCTTCAAAGGCAGGCCGACGGAGCGGTTCTTCAGGGTTTGGGCCATCCACCGGAGTCCAGCTAAGTCGATCGATCCGTCCCCCTTCGCGAATTCCTTTCTTCGCCCCCCAGGAGTCAGGCTTCACCGAAACGATGCGTCGATCCTCCGTTTCGATTCCCAAGATTCGTCCGTTGGAAAGCTGTTCCTCGTAGACGGGGGATCCTGCCGGGAACGAAATCGACGGCAAATCCGTTTCGCAAACGCCCCCGTAGCAGCAGCCGTTGAGCAAGCAGCCGATCCGTCCGAAGGCAAGACCTAAAAAAAAGGCCGGGGTCACCGCGTCTGCCACGAGCAAGATGGAAACGCGATGGCGAAGGGTCCAGAAAATCATCGCAGCCAATCCACCGATCACGCTTCCGTAAACGACCAGTCCCCCTTCGGTGATCTGCAGAACCGAGACGAGTTTGGCAGCCAGCGTGTCTCCCTCCATCTCGTCCCAATACTGAACGACATAGAACAAACGGGCCCCGACAATCCCAGCGACGACGGTCCAGGTCGCCAAAGAAAAAAACGACTCCGTTGAAATTCCGCGCGTGCGAGCCCGGCGAAGCGCCACCCAAACGCCGAACAGAACTCCCAGCATGAGCAAAACACCGTATCCGCGAACCGGGAGCCCCACGGGCCAATCGTCGATCCGCGTTTCAATGCGTGGGAGCAAGAGGGCGTTGAGAAGCAGCATTGCTCCCCAAACAACCCCATTGTTCTTTAAAAGGGATTCTCGCAGCTCTGCCGTTCGAGCCGCCGCCAATGCCAAGATCGCAATGACGACCAGAACCAGCGTTCCCCAACTCACCAACCCAAACACGGGAAGCCCGAGAAACGCATGGGGAATGTGAAATAATGTTTGCCTCATGCCTAAACGTTAAAGCATGAGCCCCGCGAAAGATAGAGAGCTATTTGTTCTCCATTTGAGAAAGCTCGTCTCCGAAATCCAAAACCGGTTCGGAGCCAGAAAATGGATCCGCCGCTGACGTCTCCTGCTCCTCCCCCTTCTTCTTTTTAGCCTTCTTTGGCCGAGCCCGAATCGCCGCCACAATCACGGCGAGAATTGCCCCTACGAGTAGGGCAAGCCAAAAATAAGGTAGCAATGGAAACAAAAAGTTCATGGGTGCATATCGCAGGGCAGGAAGTGGCCATCCGTCCAGTCGGGTACCCCTTAACCCTAATCTCCGATTCCCCCCTCTTCAAGTTGACAAGATCGACTTTCCTTGCGAAGATACCAAGCCCAAGACTTTTGTATAAGTTTTTTCGATTTTGGGAACCATCGGGTTCGCTGGAGTTTACTGTGCCGAATATTCAAAGCGCTAAGAAGCGTCTTCGACAATCCCTAGAGCGACGCTCTCGCAATCGAGCAGCGAAATCGCAGCTCAAAACGGCTATCAAGAAGTTGCGTGAATCGGTGACGGCGAAGAATTTTGACGAAGCGAAAGAGCAATTCAACAAGCTCTGCAAGATGTTGGATCAGACCGCTTCGAAGAAAATCATTCACGTCAACAAAGCCGCTCGCACCAAGAGCCGTTTGAACGCTTACATCAAAAAGGCTTCGGCTGCCTAAGCGGTCGATTGAGCGATCGAACGACCAAGGGCCGTAGCTGGCAGTTTGCTAGCTGGCGGATAGCTAGCTGGTGTTGTCGTCGTGAACGCAGGGAGCTTCGATTTGACGATGCTCCTTTCTTGATCACGCGAGACGCGAGCGAGTCCCATTGCGGTGATTGCCACCCTCCTCTTAACGACTTGTTGTTCTGGAAACAAGTTGCGGGCTATCGGTATGCGCGGCTCTCGCTGCGTGCAGTGGACTCGGGTAGCGACCGTTTTGCGTTCCAGTTCACGTCTAGGTGGGTCCCTTGTTTTGCCAGCCGTTGGGATGTGCTGCAGGACAGTCTTCGGCCGCGTGTCCCGGATGGAGATTGCGTGGTCTACTATGCATTTCCCTATCGCAGTCCTGGGTTTATGGCTGTTCAGTATCTTGTCTGTGGCAGGCACACTCCCTATTCAACTCTTCGTCGATGCGTCGAGTTGGTGGCATGGATTGCGAAGTCGAGGGGGTGTCAAGCGGTGGTTTGCCAAGCCATCTCCGACCGGTTGACGGACCGATTGATGAAGCGATGGGGGTATGTGCAGCATGCGCAGACCTTAGGGCCCGGACACTACATCCACCGCTTGCCCGGCCTTGCTCGAGACTAGGTTTTACAAATCTTTGACAGACCGATAACCGCGCCTCGACATAGGAATCTCGGGGCGAACGTTATTCTTTATAGCCGCACGCTTCCACAGGGAGCCGCGATCCATCCAGTCAGGAGCGGAGCATGGCGGCTCAGGGCTACGGCGATCCGATCGACGGGTCGCTACGAATCAACACAAGGAAAAAGGAAACAGCCGCATGAAAGGCTCCGCCGCAAACCATGAAGCCGGACCACAAGCCCGGAACCACCATCCAGGCAATTTGGTCGCACCCGTCCAGCCGATTGTGGACGAAATTGGCAAAGCCTCGCACAAAGGGGTATCGGGCGGAAGCAAAGCTTCACCCGTTCCCGAGATCTATCACGTTCAGTGGGGACCTTCGGCATGGTTAGTCGCGTTGCACATCGGCGTGCTGTTCGCTCCTTGGACGTTCACCTGGTCTGGCCTTGCTTTGGCCCTCGTGTTCCACTGGGCGACAGGTAGTCTAGGCATTTGTCTTGGGTTCCACCGGCTTTTGACGCACACCGGGCTGGTCGTTCCCAAGTGGCTTTACAATACGCTTGCACTTATCGGAACCTTGGCCGGCGAAGGGGGCCCGATTTCTTGGACGGCCAACCACCGAAAGCACCATGCTTACAGTGACCAGCCTGGAGATCCACACTCCCCGCACGATGGACCTTGGTGGGCTCACATGTTCTGGTTGGCGTTCACCACCGACAACGGTGATTTCAATGGATACGCTCGCAAGTGGGTTCCCGATTTGTTGAAAAAACCGTTCTTGATGACCCTGGAAAAATGGTTCCTCCCGATTCACCTTGCGTTTGCAGCGATGCTCTCCGGTGTTGGATATCTAATCGGTGGTACCGACTTGGCCGTTTCGTGGTTGATTTGGGCGGTCTGCGTTCGAATGGTGGGCGTGCTTCACGCTACTTGGTTTGTCAACTCGGCCTCGCACATGTTCGGGTACAAGAACTACGAGACCAAGGACGATAGCCGGAACAATTGGTGGGTCGCGATCATTGCTTACGGCGAAGGCTGGCACAACAATCACCACGCACATCCCCGTTTGGCTCAACACGGTCACAAGTGGTGGGAGTTCGATATCACCTACGCCGCGATCCGGCTCCTGCGAGTCCTCGGCTTGGCCACCGATGTGGTCGATCTAGCGAGCATGCAGGACAAGAAGCGAGCTCATGCGGAACGCAACGCCGCTTAATTGCGAGCGGGCGATCGTCCGGCTGGGGTCATCGATCCCAGCCTAAAACGGCGAAGGCGGCGATTCCTGCGTAATGCGTGGCACTCGCGAGGATCACCATCACATGCCACACGGGATGGAAATACCACTCTTTATGATCGTTCTGCAAAAACACGACACCTAGCGTGTAAAGGACTCCTCCTAAGAGCATCGTGGCGAAGCACAGGGTGGAGACGAACGAAAAGAGAACCATTGCGGGCCCCCAACCCAGCAGGATGCACCAGAGCGGATTCATATCGTCGATGCGGTGCTTGCTGAAAACCTTCGATAGAAATCCAGCCAACGCTGCGATCCATACCGCAGCGAGCAATGTACCGCGCCCCCACCCCTCCATGTTGGCCCAGATGAAGGGGGTAAAGGTCCCGGCGATCAAGGTATAAATGACACCTTGATCGAGCGCTCGCATGCGATGCCGCATGTCCGGATTCTTTACCGCATGAGAGAGCATCGAGAACAGATACATCGCCGATAGGCTGCAGCCATAAACGATGCACGCAACCAAGAGCCCTGGATCGCGATCCAACGAAAGATCCGCCAAGAAGAGCATCGCGGGAATGCTGAGCAGAAATCCGATTCCGTGAATCAACGCGTTTAGCCTCTCTTCCGAGGCATTCTCAAGCGTCCATGTTTTGGCCATATTCAAAAGGTGGGGATAAGGACCGACGTTAGGGGGAGAATATCGCGCTGGGTTCTCGAGGGGCAACCCACTCGACACACTGATTGGTAACAGGGTGACGCAGCGCCATGCGGTAGCAGTGAAGCTGCATCGGTTGTGCCATTCTAACGGCGTCCGGTTGAGAACGCGTCATCCCACCCGGCAAATACAATGGATCATTGACAACGGGATGCCCAAGCGATGCCAGGTGCAATCGGAGCTGATGGGTGCGTCCTGTGATCAGCTTCGCCTCCAACTTCGTCGAATTCTCACCTCGCTCCAAGACCCTGAAGATCGATTCGGCATGTTGCCCTGCAGGATCGATGCCACGGCCGCCGTTAGGGAGTGACTCTTTCGAGATCGGCTCGCGACACTCTGTGCAATCCCACTCCACGTTCCCGTCCACCTGAACGAGATACACCTTTTCCACCGCTCCATCGGCAAACTGCTGCTGAATGGATTGCGCGTACTTGTAGCGTCGTGCAAACACGACCAATCCCGTCGTGTTCAAGTCCAGGCGGTGACACGGACGCAGTTTTTCTGGCGCGTACGCCTCTTGCAGGATCGATAACAATGTATTTTTCGCATAGCGTCCAGAGGGGTGCACGGGCAAGGGAGCTCCTTTGCTGACCACGACGAGCGCTTCGTCTTCATCGATCAAGTCGATCGAATCGCTGATCGGTGGTTCGACAGTCCCTGGCTGGCAGTGAAGGAATCTCGCCCCTTCTTGAACAATCTCTTGCGCCGAAGCGGGTTGGTAATTTCTTCGTGGGCACTGCACGAGCCCCTCTTTAATGTCTTCGATCCAAGCTTCCTGGCTGTAACCAGGCATGAATTGGCAAAGCGCGTCGAGCAACGGCAGGCCGGCGTATCGCTGTGGGATCGAGATCCATCGGCGATTTTCATAGGGGATGCAACCTCGCTGTTCCGATGCAATCTGACGAATGCGAGCCTGCCTGGCATCTTTTCGCTCCTCTTCGGCTTGGTAGCAGTGGGGGCAAAACTGACCTTCTCGATAGCGATCGGATTGGATCTCTTCGGGAGTGAGAACGTGCTTGCAGGCAAAGCACTCGTAGGAATCGGAAGGGGATAAGTTTGGGTCGACGGCAACGCGTTGATCGAAGACGAAGCAATCGCCGCGATAATGGGACTGCTGACACTCTTCGAAATACTTGAGAATCCCCCCCTCCAATTGATAGATGTTTTCGAAACCAAGCCCCTTCATGTAGGGGCCGATTTTCTCGCAACGAATTCCGCCGGTGCAGAACATCACGACAGGATTCTTTTTCACTTCGTCGGGAAGCGATGCCGCAGCCTGCGGGAATTCGCGAAAGGTCCGCAGTCGTAAATCGATGGCTCCCTCGAATGTCCCCAAGTCGGTTTCGTAGGTGTTGCGGGTGTCCAGCAATGCGATTGGCTTCCCTTCGTCGAGCCATCGTTTCAACTCTTGCGGAGGGAGTTTCGGCGACGCGTCCTGAATGGGTTCGACTTCAACGACGCGTTCATCGACTTGCACGGCGAGCTTGCCTCCGTCCCCGACCGGGATGATTTCCCTCTTGAGCTTGACCAGCATGCGGTGAAAAGGTTGATAGTCGGTGAGACTCTCTTTCACTGGCAAATCGGCAAGACCAGGATGGGACGCGCGGAGAAAGCTCAAAAAGGCGTCGATCGCGACCCGCTCTCCGGCTAGGAATAGGTTGATCCCTTCGTGGCTAAGAAGAATGGTCCCTTTGAGGCGCCACTCGGCGGTAACTTGTTTAAGGTGGAGGCGACGATTATCTAGTTCGTCGAGCTCAACGTACTTGTATGCGGCGATGTTGACGATGCTGGACATGCGAGAACCTGAGCGGCAAACGAAACCTAAATCCAAAGATGAAGCCGACCATCGAGCCGATCGGGGATCGCTTTATCGACCCAACGGCGGATCTGCGAGTCGTTGTAGCGCGTGCTAAAATGCCCGCAGATGACCACTTCATTCTTAAAATCGTCCCTTCGTGCGACGATATCGTCCAGGTGCATATGTCCGTGTTTGTGGATTTTCTCTTTGCGATGCTCGGGGGCCACAAACGTCATTTCCGTGATCAGAATCTTGGCGCGATAAACATCGGGATTCGAGTCCAACCCCTGCGGTGCGGTGTCTCCCGTGTAAGCAATCAGGGGAATGCGAACCTCGTTGGTCACATCGACGCCGCTCAGCTTGATATCTCGGATCTGCTCACCGGTGAGCTCCGCGTATTCCGGTTTCAGTTTGCGTCGTCGGTCCCACACAATGAAACCGAGCGAAGGAACGGTGTGTTTCATTGGAATCGCCGTTACGACCAACTCGCGCGAGAGTTCGACCTCCTGATTGGCCGTCAGCGGAACCAGTTCGCAAGGCAACCGCCCGCGGTCCAAGCGAGTGAAGGCCTTGAGCATGGAGTCCACCGCCGAGACCGCGGACTCGGGAAGATAGATCGTCGGCCGATCCATCTTCATCATCCGCCGTCGTGCGACATACGACGGAAGGGCGGCAATGTGGTCGAGGTGAGTGTGGGATACAAAGTATCGAGGGAGCGCCATGTGATCCCAAGGCTGGGCTCCTAGATCGAAACCGATTTTTAGCTCGGCGATCCGCCAGTAAGTCTGCACCGCGGCTCGAGAATATCCGTCGATCGTGAGGTTGCCATGTGCAAGCTCCAGCGTCGGGGCGTTGTCTACTGAGCCGATGGTTTCGGCAAGCTGCGAATCCATGCTGTCGGTCGCTTTGGTGCGTCGAACCGAAGAGTCTTGAGATGATAAAGGATTATTTGACAAGGAACCAAACTCGGAGAGAGGGAAATGAATCTTAAGTCAAAGTGGAGATGTTGCTTCGCTCCAGAACATGTGGGGCTGGTACGGACGAGGGGGACCACCGCCAATCCATCACTTGCAATTCAACACGATGGTTCCCACCAAATTCATTGATGTTCGGACGAAAGGCGATATCGATCGAACCGGGGTGTTGATTGATCGTCTCCACCCACTCGCTCTGTCCAAACGCGATGGCGCGAATTGCCGTCCCGTGTTGAACAAAGCGGGCTTGGAAGTGTCGATCTCCATTGCCCATGGTCTTGGCAGGCTCCGTCAACTGGACTTGATTGGCAACGAAAATGGGCCGGGGGTTGGATGCCCCGAACGGAGCCAATCGCTCAATCCTTTGGACCAGAGACAGACTGCTGATCTGTTTGAGCGTCACCTCGGCATCGATCTCGAGGATGGGGCTGGGCCGAGTCCCACCCAGTCGCGTTGCGACTGCCTCCAAAAGTGCGGCGCGGAAGCTCGGTATGCAATGTTCCTGAATCTTGAGACCGGCCGCTGCAGCATGACCACCACAGCTCACCAGATGTTCGCGGCAATCCTGAAAAGCTTCGTACAAGTTCACCACGCCAGCCGAACGGGCTGATCCTGTCCCCGGTTTTTGACCCAACGGATCCAAGCCAACGACCACGACCGGGCGATGGAACTTCTCTGCCAATCGACCCGCCACCACGCCGATCACTCCGAGATGCCAGCCGGCTCCATGCACAACCAAGGCAGGATCGTTCTCGACGTCGAATTGTTCTTTGATTTGCTTGGTGGCCGCCAAAGTGACCGAGCGCTCGAGGGATTCCCGATCGCTATTGAGGCGATCCAAATATTCGGCCAAGGCCTTGGCCCGCTCTGGATCCTGGGTGGTCAGAAGTTCGACCCCCAACTGCGCCTGCCCCAATCGACCAGCCGCATTCAAGCGAGGGGCCAACGTGAAAGCGATGTCCTCTGCTGCCAGGGAGGACTTCGTGTGCAATTTGGCTCGCTCCATCAAGGCTTTGAGGCCGAGGGGGGCGTTTTGCAGAAACAGTTTCAGCGCACTTCGAACGATTATTCGATTCTCATCCACTAACGGGACGACATCTGCGACCGTCGCAATGGCTGCAATGCATGTCGATTCCAACAAGAACTGGCGATGGGCCGGTGTGACCCGTTTGTCCTGGCTGTCCAATTGGCAAAGCGCCCAAGCCAATTTGAAAGCCACGCCCCCTCCGCACAAGCCATGAAAGGGGTAGCCAAAATCGGGAAGCGCTGGATGCACAATGGCCGATGCATCGGGGAGCGTTTCGCCGATGGTGTGGTGATCGGTCACGATCAATTCCAGCCCGAGCTCTCGGCAATGCGAGGCTTCTGCGACTGAACCAATTCCACAGTCAACCGAGATGACCAACCGCCGACCTCTCTGATGAAGCTTGGACAACGCCTCGCAACTCAGACCGTAACTATCCTCGAGCCGGTTCGGAATGTAATACTGCACATCCGCTCGCAGCATCTTCAAGCAGTTGTAGAGGATGGCGGTTCCGCACATCCCGTCGGCGTCGTAATCACCGTAGACCACGATAGGGATTCGGTCTTGTACGGCCCGATAAATGCGTTCCGAGGCCAGCCCCATGTTGGGAAGCAGAAGGGGCTCCCGAAGCTCCGAAAACTTGGGCTCTAAGAAGGTTTGTATGAAGCCGGGGTCGGTGATTCCCCGCTGAAAGAGGAGCTGCGCAACGACTGTCTCGACACCTGCCGTTTTCGCCAAATGCTGGATTGCTGCGGCGTCAAAGCCGCGATACCGCCACTGCTTGGTCATGACCTACCTTCGAAAGATTAGGCCCTTCGGAGGAATGGGCCTTCGCAAGAAAAGGCCATTCCAAGCAAGGGCCATCCAAAAATAGACCTACCCCAGAATCGGCCAGGGAATCCCCAAGCAAAACAAATCCGAATCGCTAATCAGCCGAAGAACATTCGACCGCCCACGAACCTTTGGGCAACCAGGCAGAACCGGGCACCCCAAAACCTTCGCGCGCACCCTGCAAACTCGAGAGGGAGCTGCGTTCAAGTTCGCGCAGGGGCGAACCCAAATGAAGGAAGGGCTCCCAAAAGCCAAGCTTTACTTGCGTTTTTCGATGTGGAGCGTCACGCGGCGAAGGCGAGGGCTGTATTTCTTCAGCTGCAACTTCTCACCCCCTGGCTTTCTCAACATCACGTAATTGATGTCCCCGGTTTCTTGGCAAACGAGGAACGTCGTTTCCTTTTTCTTTTTGCTCTTAGCCATGGTCGGTCGGTAGAGGTCTCAGATGGAAAAAAATGAATTCCCGCATGGGAACCGCGTATTATGCTGTCGGGCGGTCGACATGCCTAGCTCAATTCCAATCCCTTCTGAGCGGAACTATCCCGAGAATCGCTGCATCCAAACCCAAGTCGCCCGAATTCGCTAGTTTGCCACCCCGAGGTTTACCAAGTCTCCAGGAGGAGAACTCCTCAACGAATCGACGGATTATCTCGCGTAACCCTCAAATTCATGCGGCGTACCGTCCGAGAATGAGGACTACGGAGAGTGGAACGACGCTGGTCGCCGGCGGCGCGAATATGATTGGGATTACCCAGAGACTCAGGGTTCGGCCCAAACTCCTTTTCACCCTTTCTAGCACCCCCTCAAAAGAGGGGCAGGAATGAGACGCATGGCTCCTGTTGAGAGATCGCCCCTACAAGATCATTCGCTTTCCGAAGCAAGAAACTGGTTTCGCGCCCTCCTGCAACGAGTACTCGATGACGGCTCGACGCGGACAACCCGGCCCATTCACTTTGAACCGCTTGAGACACGCCAGTTGATGGCGTCGGACTTCTTCTCCAGCGCTGCAGGATACTCCAACGGTCTCGATTCCTCCGCATTCGGCGACTCGGCCTACTACAACAGTGGCGTGATGGATAGCTCGTCCTTGGTGGGCGAAGGGGAAGACGCTCCCAATTTGGTCGAGTTCGCGAAGGCTCTGCAGCAGGCAGGGGTGCGATTCTTTGGTGCGGATTGGTGCCCCCTTTGCACCGAGCAGAAGAATCTGTTCCAAGACGGCAAGAACTATCTTCCTTTCATCGAAATGACCAACCCGGATCGCACGCGCAACGCGACGGCGATCAGCGAAAACGTGACGCAATATCCCACTTGGGAATTTGCCAACGGGACCCGCGTTACGGGGGTCCAAACACTGGCGCAGCTTTCGGCTCTCTCGGGTGTGGCGATTCCATCCGGAAGCGATCCGACGATCGTCGAGATCCCGAACCAAACCGTTCTCAACGGATCTCCGCTGCACGTTCCCATCGACGCGTATGATCCCAACGGTGGGCCCTTGACGATCACCGTGCAGAGCAGCAACCCGTCGGTGATCGCGGCCGAGATGGTCACCAACCAGAAATCGCTTCGCTTGAACATCAATGGTTACGGCGAAATGGTTTTCCGACTCTTCGCAGACGAAGCCCCTCGTCCTGTGTCTCGCATCGAGGAATTGGTAAATAGCGGTTTCTACAACCAGTCCGGTTCCAACAAGATTATTTTTCACCGGGTGATCGACAACTTCGTTTTGCAAGCAGGGGATCCGACCGGAACCGGCAGCGGTGGCTCTACGCTGGCAGATTTCGATGATCAATTCGACTTCGATTTGCAACACAACCGAACGGGCATCCTTTCCTACGCCAAGTCCGCGGACGATACGAACGATTCTCAGTTCTTCATCACCGAAGGCCCTCAGCGGCATCTTGATTTCAACCACTCTATTTTCGGTCAATTGGTGGAGGGGGATGCGGTTCGCGAGGGAATCTCTCGAACGCAAGTCTCCAACACACGACCGGTGAACGAGATCTCGATCAACAGTGCCGAGATTTTCAATGACACCGAAAACGGAATGATTCGATTGCGGGCGCTTGCCAACACGGGTACCGCTACGATCACGGTTACCGTGACGGACTCGACGGGGCGAAGTTCGACCCGGACCTTCACCGCGACCGCAGGTGCAGATACCGCCAATGGCGGTCCCTTCCTGAGCGATATTACTGTTCCGGCATCGATCGTCGCCGGCCAAGCCACAACCATCCAGCTACAAGGGAACGACGTCGAAGGGGATGCGGTTTACTACGACGCGACGCGCGTGGGATCGGTCAATTACACTTTCAATATCAACAACGATACCGGGCTTCTCACCGTGACCCCGCCCGCCAACTACACGGGGCAACTGCAGATCTCGGTCGGGGTGCGAGCAAAAACCGGAACTCCTACCACGCAAGACACATTCGATACGCAACTGCTGACGTTTAACGTTGTCGCGAACAACCTCTCGGCGCCGACAAGCGTGGATTTGCTGGCCAACTCCGATACGGGCTCAAGCGACTCGGACAATATTACCAGCGCTCCGACTATGGAGTTTGTTGTCAATGGTACGGCCGCAGGAGCAACCGTGAACCTTCGTGTTGGAAACGACATCGTCGGGACTGCGGTCGCCACGGGCTCGACCACCACCATTACCACCGCCCTCGTGGCGCAGTTGGGAGCGGGGACGCGCAGTGTTGTTGCCACACAGACTCTGAATGGTGTCACCACCTCGCCATCTCCTGCTCTGTCGCTCACCTACGACAACACGCCACCCGCCGCGATCCCCACAAATCAGTTGCCAACGAATGTGAATCTCGGTTCGACGTTGACCTACGACTTGGCCCACCCCGAAGAAGGGCAAGGTCTGCGGTACGTCCTCGAGAACGCACCGGCGGGACTATCGATCAATGCCACGACCGGCGTGATGACTTGGACGCCCAGCCAATCGCAGCTCGGCCCCCAAACTGCTTCGCTCCGATTGACGGACACTGCCGGCAATTCTCAGGTGCAGCAGGTTGCTATCAACGTCGCGGAAGCGGCAAAGATCTCGGTGCAATTGCTACCGGTCGATGCGCAGGGTAATGTGCTGACGTCGCTTTCCCTCGGTCAAGAGTTTTTCCTTCGAGTCGTCGTCAACGACTTGCGAAACACAGGCAGCCCAGCAGGGGACGGTGTTTTCTCGGCCTATATGGATATCGAGTACGATGCGAGCCGAATCGAACTCGTTGGCGATCAAGCGATCGAATACAGCAACACGTTTGGCAATGGTAGGACGACTCCTAGCACCTCGACAGCTGGATTGATCGATGAGCTCGGAGCCTTCTCCAGCTTCACCGTCGGTCCTGGACGGGATCCGCAAGTTTTGGCTGCGATCCGTATGCGTGCAAAAGCGAGTGGGCAAGCTCTCTTCTCGGCGAACCCTGCGGAAGGGGCTAGCCGCGGCTTCTCGATCTTCAAGGTGGATGGTGCCATCGATTCCGCACTGGTGAACTTTATCCCGACGACCGTTTCCGTCGCGCAAAACTTCACCGCGGTGAACGATACCTTCAACTTCAACGAAGACTCCACGAATAACACGCTCAATGTTCTGTCCAACGACACTATCGTTTCGGGCTCCGGCGCCGTGTTGACGATCCAGTCGGTAGGGACAACCTCCAACGGCGGTACGGTCACGATCGCATCGAACGGCCAATCGCTTACCTACGCTCCAGCAGCGAACTACAACGGTCAAGAAACGTTCACCTACACGGTGCGCGATCAAACCGGGGCTTTGGGTACCGCGACGGTGACTGTTCAAGTCGCTTCGGTGAATGACAATCCCGTCGCGGTCGCGGACACGATCACGACCGTGAGAGCTGGGGACCAAAATGTCTTCTTGAATGTCCTGCAAAACGACACCATGGGACCTGACACCGGGGAAACCCTAACGGTCACGAGTGTCACGAATATTTCGCAAGGCGGTACGGCCACCGTGGCGTCGGCGGGGACTGGAATCGTCTATACGCCTCGAACCGGATTCACCGGTACCGAGACGTTGAGCTATACCATCAGCGATGGACGCGGCGGCACCTCGACGGCAACCGTCACCATTGTTGTCGGGCCTGCGGTTCCACCTCCTACGGTCGTTGGAGACGCCTTCACCGTAACCGAAGACGCTGCTGCCGCAGAGTTCAATGTTCTGGCCAATGACACGCCTGCCGCCACCGGCGATACGTTGACCATCATCAATGTGACCGCACCCAACGGTACCGCATCGATCACCAGCAACGGCTCGCGTATTACCTATGCACCCAAAGCGAATGCGACCGGGACCGAATTGGTAGTCTATACGGCTCGCAGCACGAATGGTGGTGTCGCAACCGGCACGATCACCTTCACCATCACCGCGGTGAACGATGCGCCCAACGCGGTCGACGATAGCTTGGATGTCCTGTCCCAGCCCAATCAAACCGTGGATGTTCTCGCCAACGATACGAACGTCGATACAGGTGAGACCTACACCATCACTTCGGTGACCCAGCCCGCCTCCGGACAAGGGACCGTGCAGATTGGCTCCAACGGAAGGACATTGATTTACACCGCGCCGAGCACCACTTACACCGGTACCGTCACGTTCTCCTACACGATCAGCGACGGAAGCACCTTGACCGATTCGGCCAATGTCACGCTGCGAGTGTTGAACTTCGTGCCTCGCGATGTGGGCATTGTTCTCGATAGCAACCTGCAAGGCCTGCCGATCACCGCCTTCTACGCTTCGTCTGTAGGCGCGTCGTCCTCGCCAGTTGCCCAAACCATCGTTCGCAATTCGAATGGCGTTCAAGTCTCCGATGTGGGACCGGGGGAAGTCCAATTCGTCATTCCAAAATTGCCGTTCCTTACCGGGGAGGCACAAACGATTCGCGTGCAGTCCGCATTCAACGATGGAGATTCCCTCTCCACGCCGGTCAACGTCGGTACCCGCGATGCTCGATTCGTTGACATTCGGGACTTCATGGGCCAAAACTTGCGAGGTGGCGTGACCGCAGCGGTCGTCCCCAACCAATCGGCTCGCTGGTTCGAATCGCAAGGGACATGGGGGACTTACCGAAATGTCTCCATCACCATGAATCAAGCGGGAACGTCGGTCACCCTGCGAGCGATCAATCCATCGAACCAATCGGTCGAGGCAACGCTCCCTGTCACCGATAGCCGGATCCAAATCCGAGCTCGGGATGGGAATGCGATGCTGATTCGCGTCCGGGCTGAACCTTCGCAGATTTTCACGAGCACGGGCACGAGCACGGGCACGGGCACGAATGGTAACGGTGAAGGAGAAGCGGGGGCGATTGGGGATTCTGTACTAAGTCCTACCTCGGTGGATGCCGCGATGGAACAAATCCGCACGAGTGACAGTGCCCCAACCACCGAAAGTGCCTCATCCACAGCGTCCACGCCACCTGCGGCTCCCGCGACGTGGGATACTTCGGCAGTCCCTATCGAAGATCTGGACGCTATCGCTCAGTCGATTTCGACCGGGTACCGACGCGGGTTTCGAACTCGATAACCCTATCTCGGCGGCGATGTGACCTCCAAACACTGCTTCCTATTCTGCTTGCTGTTTCTCGCGCCGCTGCAGCTCCTCTCGGTCTGCAGCAGCCCTTGGTTCGCGCAACCTCCGAAACCGATCGGCGACGGAATCGACTACGAAGCCATCGGTTACTCCGTTTCCCGTGGTGACGGATGGTCGACCCACTTCTCGGATCCCAATTGGAAGTCGACCTACCTCCAGGCAGATTCCTTTCAATACGGATTCTTGGTGTCCAAGCCGGGACCCATCGTTCCCGATACGAATCGCCCGCCCCTGTTGCCAACCTGGATCGCCTCGATCTACACAATCCTCCCTCGTGGCCCCGTCGCCTTTGCAGCGATCCGAATTTCGCTGGCATTGGCTCTGGCTGTCGGTTGTTCCCTCTTCGCATGCTGGGGATTTCATCTCGTTTCGAATTCCCTCTCGGAGCCTCTTCGGCGATTCGCTCCGTGGATTGCCCCAGGCCTGGTTGCGATCACCTATAGCGAGCGCAACCTTCGCAATTACTTGACCGACTTTCTGACGGAACCCTTCGCACTCCTCCTCACCGCCGCTTTTCTCTTGCTGCTTTGGGATGCCTGCCGACGACCATCCTTGACTCGTGTTGCGATCTCCGGTGCATCTTTTAGTTTTTTAATCTACTGCCGTAGTTCGTTTCTCTTGTGGCTCCCCTTCTTGGCGATTGCGATTCCCTTTTTCTTCGTATGGAGCGCCGTGTCCGCTCCGCGTCGATGGAAAAGTGCGATTCGTTGGACGGCCTTCTTTCTGGTTGTGGTCCTCGCAGTCCAATCTCCGTGGTGGGTTCGTAACAGTCTCGTACTCGGTCATTTTCAACCGCTTGGAACCAAAGGCTCTACCACCCTTTTAGGTGGCTATTGCGATGAATCGCTGGCTAGCCAAGGGGAGTGGCAATTCGAACCGGAACGCCAACTGCGCGCGATGCTTCCTCCCCCTTTCGAATCGAACAACGCTGGCGATTGGATTGACAATGAACGCACGATCGCCTCCCTAGCCGCCGAAGAAGTGAAGCGGTGGGCGGTCGAGAATCAATCGAGCCTGCCGGGATTGATGGTGCAGCGAGTTGTAACGGAATGGAACCCTTACACTGGCAAGGCCCTGTTGCTGAAGATCTTGGCAATGGTCGGAGTCATGGGACTGGCCTTTCGAGACCGACGGACTCTCGCGTGGCTCGCGATTCCACTGCTCATACAGACGGCCGTGACCGCGATGACCTATTCTGTTGGCGGTCGTTTCCTTGTTCCGGTTTACGGATGCATTTATCTCTTGGCATTCATCGGAGTGGCTGAGTTCATTCTCGTTGCCCAGAAAGCCATTCCACTCCTAACGAGGGTCCGCTCAAGGCCCACCGGAAGTGACTCCCCCGGAATTGACTCCTCCCGAGTTCACATCGCCGGAATTAACACCCCCTGAGTTAACGCCACCCGAGTTGCTCCCGCCGGATTGGGCACCACCCGCACCGCCTTGCATTACCCCGGGGCGAGGTGGTCTGCCACCACCGCCGGATCCACTATTGGATGCAGGTCCTGCCGCTCCAATTCCTGCAGGTGCACCTGGTCCGTTGAACCCGTTCGCACCAAACTGTGGTGGGCCACCTGATGGTCCGCCCATTCCGGATCCCTGGAGAGCTTGCATCGCCCCCATGCCCTGTAGAACAAGGGATTTTAGATCGCGCAAACAATCATCCACGTCGGACTGGCTCTCCGCTTCTGCCAAGATCCCGATTGACAAGGCTGCGGCCGCAGATGCTTGAAGAATCTGTCGATTGATCAGCTTCCGGTCCAGTTTTGCCAAGGCCTGGATCTGCATAGGCAACTGCTTGGCTTGCTGGACACTACTCTGATCGACCCACTTGCCGTCTAGACGGACCCAAAGGGTCGTTCGAGGTGGCATACCCAAGGCGGATGCGGTGACCTCTGCTTCGGTCGGTGTTCGCTGCTTGGACTGAATACCCTTGATATAGTCCGCCATCGAAAATTGCAACTGCTCCACTTCCGGTATCTCTTTCAGCACTCTTTCAACCTTCGGCGATATTTGCTCCACCGAGAGTTTGATCAGATCTCGCAGTTTTCCATTTTGGATGGCGGAGACATCCCAAGCGTCATTAGGGAGGATCGTCTCTAGAAAATCGACAACCGGATCGTAGAGTCGTTGAACCCTTTCCAATGTCTCGTCATCCAACTCCAACTCTTTGCTCGCGAGCAACCATTCCTTTTTGGTTCGGAGCGTCGTAATCAAACTCTTGCTGGTCTTTCCCAGCTCCTTGACGGTCCCGGGCTCGACAAGCCCGATCGCTGTTTTGAACAAGGTTTCAAGATCCTTTTGGAAGGCATCTGGTAACCCATCCCAAGAAACCATGTAGTTCTTGGCTTCGTACTCCTGCGCGACGATATCCAAGAACTGCTGGATGTTACTCTCCTTTGGAAATTCGACGGGAGTGTCCGATAAATTAAGGGGTGTGGCCAAGAACTCTGGCTTCGCCCCTCCACCAGCCGAAGCCACAGGAGCGAGCTTTGCTTTGGCCATTTTCCTCGCTTGCAATCGACTGGCATCATCCAGCTTATAAAGCGGAATGACGACTTCGGCACCATCCCCTTTTTTCAAGGTGAGTTGGATTCCTTCCAATTGGACAAACTCCGCATCCAATGTCTTGGTTCCGGTGCTGTCGGTCCACTTCTCCGCACCGCATGCTGCGCTATGCACCAATACCCCGATGAAGCACGCTGCGGCAGGCCTTGGAAAATTCAGTCGCCATTTCATGATTGTGGCATCCCGTACGAAAATATCGAGGAAGGTGAGACGAAGGATTTATTGTAACGATCGAGGTGGTATTGGAAAAACAAATTCGGACGCCGGGGACGACGCTCTTTCGCTATTTGCGTCGGTTCAGCGTGTAATAGGCTTCACGGTGCAGCAACGGATTACCAGCCGCCGACCGCATCGCTCCGACTCTCAATTCATGCACGTGGCCAATCTGCAGTCCCTCTACGTCGAGTTCGACCTCCCTGCCGTTCGCAGAGACACGGACAGCGCTAAGCGTGGGCTTTGTATGATCAACCTCGGGGCTGCCGTATTGCTCGCGATAGATGTACGTATACGTCTCCATGGTGTATTGGCTCAGATCTCCCGCCGCACCAGGGTCCACAGGCTCTGTAAATGCAAGCTTGAAACCGGTGGGGGTTAAACGCATCGATTGGATCTCAAACGGGGTCTTTCCCGTCCAATCCAATCGCTCGAGCGCAAAGTCCTTGGGGCCGCGAGAGCCCCATCCTCGGTTGGTCCCACCGACAAATACCGAACCATTCGGTCCCATTTCCATTCCGACCACACCCGATCCAAAACCTGCTCGAAAGGGAAAGCAAGCACCCTGATAAACGCCGTCCACCACTTCTAAATCGACACGCATGAGCGTGCTGTGAGTCTGGTCTCCGACAAACAACTGTTCGCCAAACGGGCCAAACTTTCCTCCGCTCCTGTCGCAGACAATTCCGCTCGCCGATTGTCCCATCTTGTTGTAGGGAAACAGCACCGCCGTGGGAACCAAGTCTTGATGCTTGGCTGCTTCAACGGCCATTCGGCTGTTATCAAGCGGCTGCACCGGTGTAACCCCCTGGAAGGGTTTAGCGCCTTGCATCCATTTATTGCCGCCTGGATGTCCGGCAAACTTTCCAGGTACCAACTGCTTGAGTCCACACGTTCCGTTCCAGGGGCCTTGATTGTCCGTGTAAAAGACATCTCCCTTGACATTGAAGCCGACTCCTCCTGGGGAACGCAATCCGTAGGTAGTAGGAATGGTCTCGCCGTTCTGGGTAACGCGCAGCGCCCACCCTCGGAAAGGTACATCGCTACCAAACGATCCGGTCAGACACAACGCGACCCATAAATTCCCATCCCGATCAAATTTGGAACCGAACGCATACTCGTGATAGTCACCATTGATTTCCCATCCATCCGCGACGACTTCAAACTCATCTGCCACTCCATCGGCGTCCCGATCTCGCAATCGGGAGACATCGCTGCGCTGCGTTACATACAGCCAGCCGTCCTTTTCGGCCAATCCAAGCGGTTCGTGCAAACCGTGCGCGAAGCGAACAAACTGCGAGGCTTTGACTTGCGGCGCGAGAGGGTCGCGGACCATCCAAATCTCGCCGCGTCGCGTCGCAACGGCCAATGTGCCGTCGCTCATCCACTGCATGGCTCCGATCTCGAGTACGGCACCAGGTGGTGTCTCGAAGGCTGTGATCGCATAGTACTCTTCTTCGCGGGCACTCGCCGTCTCTCGGGCACCTCCCGTACCTTGCGCGATGGCGAAGCCGATCCAGCTGATCCCAAGGCAGATGGCTAAGCTGCATCGCATGGAGAACGCTCCTGTCATAGTTGTCTTTCTTTTCATTTCAATCGTCTGACTACGGATGTTTTCTTTGAATTCTATTTGCGACCCACCATCACCAATCGATCGTCTGGGTGATCACGGTCTCGGTCCCAGCCGGCAGCTCTGCTCGCAGCTCCTCGCGGCCATCGATTCGCAATCGCTGTAGCGATATCCCGTCAACTCGCATTGAGATTCGACCATCGATCAAGTATTCGCCATTGGGCCGTTCTTGAACCTCCCCAGCGACGATGCGATACACAGCCCGTTCCCCCGATAGCTTCTCAGCGGAAGGAACTTGAACTCTCAAGGTCCGCTTTAGTTGTGTTCTTACTTCACTCGTTACGTTCTCTTTATTGGGCCGGTAAGGAACGACTGTGTCGCTTACCACACAATCTCGAACTCGATATTTAAAGCTCGGTTGCCCAGCTTCATTCAGTCGGTAGCCACCGAAACGGAATCCACGTTGCCGGCTCGTTCCCCCCGGCCATTTCGCATCGAGCGATCCGAGAAGGGCAATGGGGGCGGTGGGTTCGATGCTCGCCACGGAGTCTCCCAGCGGTCCTTGATTCCCCGGCCCTCTGCCCACCCAGTGCTTGCTCGCATCGATAAACTCATTTTTCCAAATCAACCGAAGCGCCATCTCGTTGGCATCCCAAGCGATGTTCACCTTCTCTGGATAGCCAACTGCGATGCCTCGCGGCGTGAGTCCTTCCAGGAAATTGCGATACAGAATCGGTCGGTCGGTCGGGGTTAGTACAATCGCCTCTCCATCCAATCCGAAAGGACTTTTTGATTGCGGTCCCTCGGACAAGTAGGCCCAAAGTGCATCGATTTGTTTATCAGCATCACCGTGAAAGACACTGGTTACAGCGGACTTGCCCACGGGGAAGCTAAGAGGCATTCGAGTCCCTGGGCGGTAACGTGTCGGATCGAGCATGTATCGATGAAACCAATCCTCTCGAAGCCGGTTGGTCATCCGCAACAAATCCATCGCTTGGATTCCGGGCGTCGACTTGCCCCCAAAAACGTGGCACTTGATGCATGCCAAACCGTCGCTGCCTACCAGCTTCCTCCCGGCGATGGAGAGCTCCTGCCCCTCGACGCTATCGCGCGGTGGAAACGGCTTCTCGCCCGACGATGCGCTCTCAAGTGGAATGAGATCGTGCTTTACCAAAGCATTAGTCAGCCGTTCTGAGACCGCAGCCCCGAACCCGGGCATGCGAGTCAGCATATAAGGACGATCCTTTGCCCCATTCGCGATCACGCTCGACAGCACCTCCTGCTTGAGCTTACTCCCCACGTCTTGAATCATCGGAGGAACCCGTCCTTCGTTCCCCATCTCTTGGGTCGTGGTCAAAAAGAGCCGATCGCGAGTTACTTCCGGACCCCCAATCTCGCCTCGCTGGTGGCAAGCGTAGCAATTCGACGCCATCAGTTGATGGTGCAACGTATTGTTTTGGATCGCAGGGTCGCGAAGGCTCTGCAGCGCTCTCTGCAAGACTTGTCGTTGCTCCCGAGTCAAGTAGTACTGGGGTAGCCCTGGAGGAACGGTCCCGCTCAAACATCCTTGAGTGCCGCTTAGCTCGTCCAAGCTCTTTGCTTTCCAATCGCTGGCAGTAGGTTCGTTCGAATCCATGGCGTGGCAATTCACGCATCCCTTTGCTATAAAAATCTGCTTCCCAACTTCGACCAACGACTCGTCGGGTTGGAATCGAGAAGGAATCAACTCTTGCTTCACTTCGCTCTTCGGGTCCAACGTGACGAGCATGGACGCGGGAACTCGGCCTGTGTCGGGAGTCTCGATTTCGAGGGAGAGGGACTCTTGTCCGCTCCCTTCGAAATACTCCAATCGCAATCGATGGACGCCCGCTTCCAATCGAACCCGCCCTGATTTCTCCGTGTGGGGATGGATGCCGTCGTGACGAATTACTTCGCGATCGTTGATCAGCAGTCGACTGCCATCGTCCGAGCCAAGAAAGAAACGGACTTGTCCAGCGTTGGCCAGCGGCAAATAGGCTTCGAACACCATCGCAAATTGATCCGACCGCCCTGCAAACGATAAATCCAAACCGTTTGTTGTGCCGCTCTTCACCGGAGTCAAATTCGAGAAGTTAGGCAATCGATCCCATTCGCCGTGAAACAGGGTCGTTTGGAACTGTTCGGTAGAGGGAGCCAGAACGCGATCTCCTAGCAAATAGCATGCGATGTCCCTCGCCTCGGTGCGATTCTGAACCAGTTTGGGCATCGCTCCCCCAGCGCGGATAGCATGAGGGTCCAATAGGAAATCGCTCAAACTCCCGACGGTGTATTTCTCCGTCAAGTTCCCGAGGGGGACTCCCCCCCATTTTGCCGACTCCATGTCTCCCCTCGGGGCATGGCATGCCACGCATCCTATCGAGTGATAGAGTTTCAATCCCCGTTCGGCGGCAGCCGCATCCCCGGGGCGATCGACGATTCGCCCGGTGGAGGCAAGGTAGCTTGCTAAGGCTTTGCCCATTTGCTCCCGCTCCGAGTCCGGGAGCCCGTGAAACAGGTCAGGCATGGTGGTGCCTGGCTTGGCTTGCGACGGGTGCGAGGCAATGGCTAACAAATGGTCTGGACGGACGCGTTTCCCCACGGAACTGAGATTCGGCGCCGGCTGTGGTACCGGCAACGATTGGTTCGATGCATGACAAGAGGTGCACCGAAGTTGGGTTAGCAGCGAAAGTCCCGACGCCATTTCATCGGATTGAAATCGCTCGAAGCCAGCGACCCAAGGGCGAATCGCATCGCGTTGGGAGTCGCGAGGGACCAACCAGATATTGCGGTAGAGGACCGGGCTGCCGTGATCCTGCAAGTGTATTGGACCGGGGGAAGGCCCCTCGTCGTGGATGGCGGAACGAGTCACCGAAGGGACTATTACATTCTGTTGAACCCACTGACCGTTGAGGCGCACACTCAGTTTCGCGTCGCTGATCTTCTTTCCATTGGGATCAAAGCGAGCCGCGGTGAAGTCGACGTCGTACGTCTGCCAAACTCCCGGCGGCAGCGATGCGTTGAAAAGCGGGGCGCTGACTTCATAGATGCCCCCAGCATCTCGATTCGTAGGCTGCAATCCAAAAGAGTCGAGAACTTGCGTTTCATATCGACCTTGATGGTAGACGCCGCTGTTGCTGCGGGATTGCCCTTCCGCGGCTGGCTCAAAGGGTACGCGAAACTCCAGGTGAAGCGAGTAGTCTTGAAATCCTTGTCGTGTCGTCGCGCCGGCCGCGAGGGTCCGTTCCTTGCCAACGGTCTGCTCGCTGAACTTCGCACCCGGTAGCCAGTGTTGTTGAAGAGACTCTGCGGAACCATCGAAAAGCACCATTGCTTCGGCAGGAGGCTTGGCTCCCAGTGTCGGGCTTGCGCGTTCCGTTTTCTTAAGCCCTCGTACCGAAGCGATGCGTTGGACCGTGTCACGATCTCCTTCGATCCGTTCGGGATCCAGTCGATCCCATCCGGCGCCGGGAAGGCCCCCTCCGTAGAGGACGATCTCGAACGAATCGTCTCCCAAGGCGATGACTTGCATCGCCGAACTTGTGCCCGCGTATTCACCCTGTGTGGCGAATTGTGTGGCGAATTGTGTAGCGAGGGCCTCTGCCTGGGGCGCTGCGCCGGCCACCGCCACATAGTTGGTCCCTATTCCCACGCACAGCAGGAGGAGGCGAACCAATCCTCGCGGTGCACCTTGAGAAACATAGGAATGTGCCCGTCGTGAATCCCGAGCGCTGGCGGGCGTGCGAACGTGGAAGCCAACGGGCGTGGTCTGAAGCGATGTCATAGGGAGGTGTGGAAAAAGGAGGTTCATCCAGCAGGTTGGCGACTGTCCCTCTGGAAGATTGGAACACCGGTTCCGAGTCTGCTGCTGAGGGACAGCGACGAAACAGGGCTAGTATAGTCAAACTTTTTCTCGACGAGTTTGAATCGAAAGTCCATTGGGCGATGGAAACGAAAAGACCTCGAGGCAGAGCGAACTCCACCTCGAGGTCATCCAGATTTCATAACCCGGGCCGTCTATCCCGTTTGGGTTTAGAAACGGCAGGAATGGTTGAAGCTAATTAGGTTTGAAAGGCGGAAGCCATCTCGGAAAGCTGCGAATCGAACATGTCGGTGACGCGTCGCAATCCGGCTCCAGCAACTTTGGTCGACTCCACTTCGCGACTGGTTTCTTCTGCAATCAGATTCACATCGTGAATACTCTTGCTTACTTCGCGAGCGGCCACCACGGTTTCTTCCACACTGTTGGCAACAGACGATGTTCGTTCAGCTGCTTCGGCCAGTTGATGGGTTACGAGATGGATCGTACTGCGTTGGTGCTCCACCGCGTCCGATGTCATGTTCATACCCGAATTGATACTATCGATGACGGTTTCAATCTCGGTCATCGCATCCACGACGACAGAGGAGATGTTTTGGATCGACTCGATACGGCGTCGGATTTCGTTTGTGGCACTGGCTGTTTGATTTGCAAGCTGCTTGACTTCCGTTGCGACAACCGCAAAGCCTTTGCCCGCTTCACCGGCTCGGCTGGCTTCGATCGTTGCGTTGAGCGCTAGTAAATTCGTTTGATCTGCGATGTCGCGAATCACACCGATGATCTCACCAATTCCATTGGCTGCTTGCTCCAGTTCTCGGATTTGTTTTGTGCCATTTCCTGCGAGTTGCCTCGCGTGCTGCGCCACATTCGCCGATTCTTGTGTGCTGGATGTAACGCGGTCGGTGCTTTCGATAATCTCGCCTGCAGCATTCGCAACCGCTTGAACGGTGGAACTCACGTCTCGCAACGAAGATCGCATGGACTCGAGAGCTTGACTCATCTGCTCCGATGCAGCCGATACGGTACGGCTGCGCGAGGTTGTTTCGGTTGCCGCATTCTGCATTCTTTCGGCGGTGGTACCCAATTCGTTCGAAACCGATTCCAGTTCCTTGGAACTGCGTCGCATATTGCCAATCAATCCCTTTGTCTGCTTTGCGATCGTATTGATACCGATCTGCAACTTTCCGATTTCGTCCTTGCTGGTCACGGCGATGTCTTGCCGGAGATCCCCTTGGAGCAGTTTCGAAAAGGCGCGCGTCACTTCTTGTATGGGATTGATGACCGAGCGATTGAGGATAAAGACGAGAACCACGCAGGCTGCAAGGCTTGCAAGTCCGACCAATGCGAAGCCTTTAAGCGTGGCTTCGAAAGCGCGCTGGTCGGCATGGTCGAGCGATTGAATAATCTCGAAGGCGCCGTGCAGATCGCCGGACGCGAGATTCTCCATTCGGTGACCGGTTGGATCGAGTCCTTCATTATTCCCCCAAAGTTCCTCGGACAGCTTCGGGCTGCCGTGGCACATGATGCATTCCTGCGAGAGACGAATCGGTCGGAAGTAACGTATCTCGTTCTTGTGGCTGTCGAGTTCGAAGTATTCGGTTTTGCCCAGAGCGAGTTGATCCAGTGCTCGCATCTCGACTTCATCCGGCTCATTCTCAGGGTTGCGAGCACCGCGTCTTGGTGTTTTGAAACGATACCCCCCTTCCTTGGCACGAAGCATTACGGCTTCCCAGGCAGCGACAATGGGAACGGCTCCCAAGATTCGTTCCACCTTCTTTTCTTTGGCCCATTCGCTCACTACCTTCTGATCGAAGACACCGAGCTTCCATTTTTCTTCCATACCGTGGCGTACCGACTCGGCCATGTCGACCACGCGTCGCGCTTGGGCGATCGTATCTTCCTGGGCCGCTGTCCGGACTTCACTTCGGAACAACGACATAAAGCCAATCCCAACTCCAAGTAACATCAATGCAACGATCGTTACGAGCTTTGGGCGGATACCCAGGTCATTGAATCTTCTCAAAAACCCCATGATGGACTCATTTCAAACAAAAATTTATTCAATCAATCGGTGTCATCCGTTAGACGATCTCGCAGGCATGAATTGCGATCCAGGTTCAGGCCACCGTACTAGCGGAACTATTCACCGCCTTTCGAACCTGTCAAAAATAGATGGAGGCTTTGCGCGCGTTATGCGGCAAGGCGCATTCAATACAAGACAGCAAGGTACGTTTTAAACGACTTGCTAAGGTGAGATGTCCAAACTACTTCAATAAATGGAAATCAACTCAAGGTCTTCATCGCGTATTCATGCGGGGAATCGATCGGGAGTTCGCTCGCTTTCGACATGTGACAACATAGCTCATGTGAGACACAATGCTGCGCTGAAGTTCTAATTTTCCAAAGTTACTAGGGCGATCAATCGCTTACCATTGCTACCGATTCGACGGTTGTGTCGCGAGAGACCTCGTTGTAGCTGAGGATTCGGATGTTCGGCAGATTGTCTTGCGTGATCTGACGTAACGGGACACGTATTTTGGGGCTCACCAAGACGCAGAGGGTTCTCCCTTGCTGCTCCAATTTCTTGAGACCTTCCGCGATCTTTTGGCAAGTTTTCTGAATTGTTTCCGGTGCCATGCGAATGAAGATCCCGCGATCGGTCTGTTCGGCCCCGGCAGCGATTCGATCTTCCATGGCCGGATCTAGCGTCACGACTTTCAGAACACCCGCATTGTCGCGATAGCGATGAGAAATGGTTCGGGCCAATCGATGGCGGACGTACTCGGTCAGCCAGATGGGGTCCTTCACACGATGGGCAAAGTCGCCGAGTGTCTCGAGGATCAACCCAAGTTGCCGGATAGGAACATCCTCCCGCAGAAGATTCTGTAGGACTTGTTGAACGTCGGAGAGCTTCATCAGTTGAGGGATCAGCTCTTCCACCACCGTTGGAGCCCCTTTCTTCAATTGGTCGATCAATTGTTTCGTGACTTCACGGGTCAGAAGTTCTTCCGCATGACGCCGGGCGGTTTCTTGGACATGGGTGGCGAGGACCGCCGCGCACTCGGCGACTTGATAGCCGTAAATTTCGGCCTGCTGTCGCTGCTTGGGTTCGATCCAGAAGGCGCGTTTGCCAAAGGCCGGATCGGTCGTCTCATCCCCTTGAATCGGCCCCAACGTCAACCCGCTATCGATCGCCAGTAGCCGATCCGGGCGAAGCATGCCGGACGCGATGCGATTTCCATTCATCGAAAGTTCATACGAATATTCGGGCAGACTCATCCGGTCCTTGATCCGCACCATGGGTAACAGGATTCCCATTTCGGTCGCCAGGGTGGCCCGAACGGTCGAAATCCGTTTCATCAGATCGCCGCCTCGATTGGGATCTGCCAAGGGAATGAGTTTGGCTCCCAGTTCCAGTCGCATCGGATCGACTTCGAGATAATCTTCTGCCTTCTTTTCAGGGGGTGGTTCTTTCTTCGCCTCGCTTTCGGCCTGCTTTTTGGCCGCCTCTTGGAGGGCTCCCTTCTTCACTTGACTCTTCATCAGGATCGCAAGCCCGATGCATCCGGCGCCCATCGAAAACATCGGCAACGTCGGGAGGCCTGTGAAGATGAGCATCATCAAGAACGCTCCCGAAATGATCAGCGCTTCGGGACGCGAAAAGATCTGCCTCAAGAACTCGTTGGAGAAATTCGACTTTTGGGTGCTCCGAGTCGTGAGCAACGCAGCTGCCAACGAGATCAAAAACGCGGGGACTTGACTTACCAGCCCATCCCCAATGGTGAGCTTGGAATAGACGTTCGCTGCTTCGACGAGAGTCATGTCGGCGTACATGTAACCCATGTACAGACCACCGAACAAATTGATCATGGTGATCGCAATCCCTGCGATCGCATCGCCTCGCACGAACTTCGAAGCACCGTCCATCGCTCCATAGAAGTCGGCTTGCCTGGTGATCTCTTCACGCCGCCTTTGCGCCTCTTTCTCATCGATTGCACCGGCGCTCAAGTCAGCATCGATCGCCATCTGCCTTCCAGGCATACCATCCAACGCAAATCGTGCTGCGACTTCGCCGATCCGCGTCGCACCTTTCGTGATCACGATGAAGTTGATCAAGAAGATGATCACAAAGAGAATAATCCCGACTTCGATCGAGTCCCCGGAAACAAACTCCCCGAACGCACGAATAACATCTCCCGCTGCATCGAGTTTTTCTTCGCCCGCGTGCGTTAGGATCAACCGGGTGGTAGCCAAGTTCAAAACGAGGCGAGAAAGTGTCGTCGCCACCAGCATGGCGGGGAAGATGTTGAACTCCAGCGGAGATTGGATGTAGATGGTGGTGAGGAGGACCACCACTCCGATCGCAATGTTGGCGGACAAGAGAATATCGAGCAAGGTCGGGGGCAGAGGGACGAGAATCACCACCAGGCATGCAATGATGCCAATCGGCACCACGGCATCCGTGTAGCGTTCCAACCCTCGCAACCAATTGCCCATAGCCGACTATCCCCGATGAGACTTGAAGAATTCCCGCAAGATTTCGGAAAGTAGCCGGGAATCTTAGGGGATGTCTATATCGGTTTCCGCGATAGATTTGTAAGGTAGTGCCAGCAGGTCGCTTCTCCGGAATCGAAGCCGGCCCACATGACAGCTAGCTAACGCGATTACCATCTTTAGGAATGTCCTCGGCCGATCCCGCTATCAACGCTTACCCATCTTGGGCTCCCAGATTCTGGCACGGAATGCCGTCGAGGGTTTGGTTCCGCCACCTGGCACGCAACCGGTTTCAGTACGACTGGAATCGAATGCATATTGTCCTGGGTGTCAGCTGCTTTATGCCCGGTTCCGATCTGCTAACTCTCACGCAGCATCTTCTATTTGGCAAAAAGATTGCGGCCACGCCTCTTGCCGCTCCGCCCCTGTTTGTGCTTGGGCACTGGCGCAGTGGAACTACATTGCTCCATGAACTCCTGACGCTCGATCCGAAGTTCGCTTCGCCGACGACCTTCGAGTGCTTCGCCCCGTCGCATTTTCTCCTGACAGAAAATCTGGTCACGCGATTCGGTGGCTGGCTAATCCCCAACAAACGTCCCATGGACAACATGAAAGCGGGATGGGCGTTACCTCAAGAAGACGAATTTGCTCTGATGAACCTCGGGGCACCCACCCCCTATGCTCACATCATGTTTCCACAACATGACTTCGTGGATGAGAACACGCTCTCCAGCGAAGGCTTCTCCCCAGAACAACTTCGCGAATGGAAACGCCTGTTGGATTGGTTCCTCCGCGCGCTGACGTACAAGACGCAGAAACCGCTAATCCTCAAGAGCCCTCCCCACACGGGCCGAATCCAGATCCTTCGTGAGATGTACCCGGATGCCAAGTTCATCCATATCGCTCGCGACCCTCGCAAACTCTATCCCTCGACGATGAAACTCTGGAAGTCGCTCGAGGCCGTGCAGGGATTGCAGCGTCCGACCGACCCAGACCGATTGTCAGAATTCGTGCTCCGATCCCTTCACTCGATGTACCAATCCTTTGAGAAGGGGCGAAAGGATTTGCCTGAATCCCAAATCATCGACGTTCGCTACGAAGAACTGGTCGCCAATCCTGTCGAAGTTGTCGAGAGGATTTATCGCCAACTCCAAATCGGCGACTTCGAGTCGGTCCGTCCGGCATTGATGGCTCGGTCCGATTCGGAAAAGGAATACCAAACCAATCGTTTCGGTCTCGATCCTGAAGTCGAGCAACGCGTGATGTCACGATGGCGCGACTATGCGGAACGATACGGCTATGGGCCTTGAGACAGCTCAGGACTTCAAGTCCAAAGCGCGAATAAGAGAATGGCGAGTGCCACCGTGCCACATATCGCCTTGAGCAACGTTCCCAGCAGCTTGCCCCAAAGAGCGCCCCATCCAATCCGCACGGCCACGTCCCATTCTTTCCCGTCCCAACGCTCCCCTGCGACGGCCCCACCGAAAGCACCGAGCCCGCCAAAGAACAAGGCGGCGATCAAGTTGCCTAGGATGGGGATCGGCGATCCGACAAAGAGTCCGACCACTGCACCAACAATCGACCCTACCAGTGCGAGGACGCTTCCTTTGCGGGAGCCCCCCAACTGATTCACCCCCGCAGCACCGGCGAAGAACTCAACGACCTCTCCCACAATCGCCAATGCAAAAATGCTTCCCAATGCGAGGATCTCCACCCCCATCGCATGTTCCCCCGGTGCGAAATAGGCCACGCCGGCTGCCAAGGCTAGCAAACCCCAATTCCCCGGCATTCCCAGGAGCGTGAGGGTCCAGAAACCAAATGCGAGCAACGAAAGCGAAACAACAACCAGCCAAATCACAAGCGGTCTCCAGTGCGTTGGTCCAACGTGTCTGCCGATCGAAAACGGGGTAAGACAAGCTCGGAAAATGGAAATGGAAGGAACAGTGAAAATTCGAACATTTCATCCGGTTCTTGGGTCTAACTTTGGAACTCGGATCACAAATGCGGTATTATTGGATCGAACTTTTCGATCGCAATCCTAGGCGTCCAGCGCCATAGAATCTTGCAGATTCTCTAGCGCTTCGTGCTTAGGAACATCGTGGCACGAGGTTTGGCATTCGACAGAATACTTACCGGGAGGAGTCAGGATGGGCGATAGCTCTTCATTGGATTGTAGCGTTTTGGTTTTGAACCGATTCTACATGGCGGTTCGCGTCGTCGACGTGCGCCGCGCCATGACGCTTCTCTATCGCGGTTGCGCAGAAGTCATCACGATCGACGATGACCAGTACTCAAACTACGACTTCGAGAGCTGGTGCGAACTATCCGAACTGCAGGCTCTCGAGAAACAGTCCGACGAGGATTATCTTCGCACCCCCACTCGGGAATTAAAGGTCCCTCGCATCGTTCGGCTCGTCCTCTACGATCGTGTTCCCAAGTCGACCGTCCGATTCAATCGCAAAACCCTCTTCGCGCGCGATGGTTATCGCTGCCAGTACTGTGGTCAAACCCGACCGATGAGCCAACTCAGCTTGGATCACGTTCATCCTCGCTCGCAAGGAGGGAAAACGACCTGGGAAAACGTCGTCTGCTCCTGCTTGGGTTGCAACAGCAAGAAAGGTGGACGAACGCCCGTCCAAGCGAGTATGAAGCTGCTGTCGACACCGATCCGCCCTCAGTCCAACCCCGGCATCGCGATAACGCTCAAGGACCCGCGATACGAATCGTGGAAAACCTTCCTAACCCCGAACGTTGCAAGCTGACGGAGTATCTCACGCTTGAATGCTCCCGACTTAGTCCGCCGACTGCATCAGCATCGCATGTGGGTCAATCATCGTTTGCTGACAGCTGTCCAGTCCTTGTCCGACGATGAACTCCGTCGGTCATTCTCGATCGGGCAAGGAAGTGTTTGGAGAACGCTGACCCACCTGTTTGCCGCCGAGAATGTCTGGCTAGAAGCGTTGCTCGGTAACGAATCATTTCGAGTACCAGGGGATGTGCCTGGAAAGTTGCCGGGAAACCAAGAGGGACAAGGAGCGATTGCATCCCTTTCGGATCTTGTTCTGCAATGGGACGAACTGGATCGAAGATGGAACAAGTATCTTGAAGGCTTGAGCGATGAATCGCTCGATGATGTGGTTTACAGAACAAGCAGTAGTTCCGGCGCGGGAAAGAGATTTGGAACCAAACGTTCCGACATACTGCTCCATGTGTGTACGCATGCCCAATACACCACCGCGCAGCTCAACAACATGCTGCGCCAATTGGGGCAAAGCACTTCACTCGATGTCATGCTTATCACCCTCGCCAGACAAGAATCCACACCTTAGCCCAGACCCCTCCTCGTCTTACCCAAAACCAGCATATGACAGAATGGAACCCTGCACGTCACGAGAACAGCGTACGACACGAGAATACCGTGCGGGATGGGGCCTTTGTCCGAGGTGAGCGGAGAGTGCGATGGAAGGAGTCTACCATGACAGGTAAAGACTGGTTGTTGCGATTCCTATGCGCGTTCGCCGTTTCGTTTGTCATTCTCTGCATCGTGCAACTCTTTCGAGGACGCGAGATTGTACTATCGACAGTTTATGGGTTAGCCTGGGGGCTGTTCACTGCATTGCTATTCACTTCCATAGGTTACACGAAGTACCGACGATGTCGCGCTTGTGTTACACAACGTCCCTCCGGTAGCTCGTAGACAGAGGCCAAACCCCTCTGCGTTTTCAATCGCTTTACAGTCAGCCGCAGGCGACCACGCACCACCGAAGGTGGCGCTGTCGGCGGAACGAAAGCCGATTTAGGCTACTTCACTCTCGCGCCAGGCAACACAAGCTCGTTGAAGCGATCGATGGGTTCGCGGCAGGACCAGGCGATCCCTCGCAGGAGGACGATGCGAAACAGCGGATCGTCGAAGGTCCAGTTGTAATGGCCAGGAATCGCAACAAAGACTCGCCCTTTCTCTCGTTCGTAACACCAGATTTGTGGCCAAAGCTTTCCTTCCTCTGAACTGGATGCGAGCAGCGTGATTTGCGCCGAGTCACCGGCCAATGTCCAATAGCTTTCATCCAGCAAATCCAGTTCATCCAAATTCCGCAGGATGGGGTGGTCGGTATTCGATAGCTCCAATCGAAGAGGACCGTGGCGGTAACGAATCGAACCTGCTTTGGATGCCATCCCGATCCGCTCTGCAAATTGAGGTGCCCGATCTCCACCGTTTACGGCCCAATGCAAATAGATCGCTCCCCCGCCGCGCGCGAAGAAGGCATCCATCTTCTGGGCACGCATTGCGTTCCAATCTCCTTTTTGAAAGAAGAGGAGCACGTCGGCGGATTGAAGTTGCTCCTCGCTTGGGAAATCCCACGCGGTATCGATCACCGTTTCGTCCGCAGCCGCCAGGAGACTCCCCCATTGGATTTGCCAGGCTGGGTAATCGTGTTCGCCTGGTCCATGATCCTTCGTTCCTGCGACCAAGACGACGCGCAGGGGCCGAAGCTCTTTGGGTAAGGGGGTAGAACCGGCTAAAGCATCCGCAACCTCCTTCATGGATCGCATCGGTGGCGCCGCAACCTTTCCGGCGATTGGCATGCTGGGTGGTGGCGTAAGCAGAAAGGTCATCAAATCTCGGACCTCCTCTTCGGATAGATCGTCTAGCAAGCCCTCCGGCATGACCGATCCTTCGATGACCTTCTTTTCGCGAATCCGATCCTGAGCCAGCGGTTGCAGTGCGCCAGTGGAATCACCCAGAAGCAACCGGCCCTCGATCGTTCGCAATACCCCCGATCGTTTCGAACCATCGTGGAGTTCTACTTCGTAAAGCTTGAAATCCGAATGAACGGTTGCGCTAGGGTTCGTAACATCCTTTAGCACCGAAGCGTAGTCCCGTCTCGTGAGTTCGCTCCAGGTAGGACCCAAAGAAATACCAGTTTCGCCCACCGTGTGGCATCGAAAGCATTCCGCTGCACCGCTGTAAAAGATGCGACGCCCCCGTCCCCAGCTCCCGCCTGCTAACTCTGGCACCGAGCTTTGCGGGCCGGGATTGGCCGCTGAGTTTTGGGTTGTGCGGGATTGGGCAGAAATGTTCGGGCTGTGCGCTGCGAAAGAGACAGCCGCTAGCAAAAGCGAAAGAAGCGAGACATACGAGGACATGGACAAGCTCCCAGGAAAGGAAGAGGGAAGCGAAGCATCCATCCCAGCATAGCAGAAAAGATCTTCAGCCTATGCCTTGCGTCAGAAGCTGGTTCATCACATGGAGGGAGGTTTCGGTGACGTCCTCGATGTTCTTGGCCGGAAATGAAATAAAATCAGCCCATCGGTTTAACGCGATGGGCTGATTTTTATGGATCATGTCTTGCGACAGGCAGTCTGTATTCGCCAATTAGCGGATACGGGTGCTGCTTGCTTGAATGACATGACGCTTGGTGTTCAGGTAAGCGTGTGGGTCAGCAACTGGAGCAGCGGCAGGTGCAGCAGCAGGAGCTGCTACAGGAGCCGATCCGCAAGAGCTGCATCCGGCAGGAGCTGCATCGCAAGCGGTTGCACAAGGATCATCGCAGCAAGCGGATTTCTTGCATGAGAAGATCTTCGAGAGCAAACCACGCTTCTTGTGTCCGCAGCCGCTGTCGCAGCTAGGAGCTGCACAGGGATCGCAAGCAGCGATCTCTGCACCGCAGCTTGGTCCTGCATTGCATGGATCGCAAGCAGCGATTTCTGCACCACAGGTTGGTCCGCAAGGATCACAGGATTCAACACCACAGCTTGGAGCGTGGCTGTGAAGCTTGTGCTTCATGCCGACGAGCTTGCACTTCAGGTTGCCCTTGAGCCCCTTGAGTGCATCCAAAACTGGAGTGCGAACATTGCAGCAGCTTGGTTCGCAAGCTGGTGCACAAGCAGGTGCGCAAGCAACTTCTACTCCGCAGCTAGGTGCTGCGTTGCATGGGTCACAAGCAGCGATTTCAACGCCACAGGATGGATCGCATGCGGTTTCAACGCCGCACGATGGATCACAAACCGAGGTGTCGCAGCAAGAGCTCGACGCTCCGCAGCCTTTTCCTCCGAGCAAACGGTTCAGGAGGTCGCCACCAAAGCTTTGTCCGCTAAGAGTAGCTCCAATAACCATCGAACCGACAACGATATTCCATTTCATCTGAGCCAAATCTCCCTACGTATATGGTCACTGACCGTCACTCACAGGCCAGAAATGTGCGGTTGAGCGGAGACCGATTTCGGCGCACGAAGTCGCCGCCGAAATCGCCCTCAACTGGCGTGGCTTCTATGCAGCGTTCCCGCCACAATGACTTCGTTAGCCTCGTATCCGAGACGGCAAACCTCCTGTTGATTCGCCACCTCACCACACATCCCTGCGTCCGGCTTGGCCCCTCCGCCAAGCAAGACATGTAACAGTTGCCGGTCGGGCCATCCTAGGCCCGTTCAGTACTGGGTCACCGGCAATTCATCGACCGCATCTTGCTGGCTCGCCAGAACGCTCTGGTGAGTTAAGATGCGAAGCCGAGGGAAGGTATCGGTCAGATTTGGAAACACCCTTGAGGTAGGGAGTTCATTTTTCGAAAAATGACACCACACAAGAACTTACGTAAAATTTGACGCCTGCTGAGACCTTGCTGTTCGCCCGCTTTGTAGCATCGCAAGGTTTACCTGCCTTACCATCCTCGCCCGTCAAACATTCCTCAATCGATAAAGTCAACTTGGCTTAACCTATGCATCCCCATCCACCCAAGATCGCTTACCTGACAGCCGGAGCAGCAGGGATGTTTTGCGGTTCCTGCCTGCACGACAACGCTTTGGCCAAGGAGCTGATTTCCCTGGGCCATGATTGCTTGCTAATCCCGGTGTACACGCCCATTCGAACGGACGATTCGGACGTCAGCATCGACCGGGTTTTTATGGGGGGCGTTAATGTGTACCTCCAACAGAAACTTCCCTGGCTGGCTTACACCCCCAAGTGGCTCGATAGTTTTCTCAATCAACCGTGGATCATTCGCGCTCTCACTAAGAACGCAGGTAAGACCTCCCCCAAATTGCTCGGCCCTCTCACTCTTTCCATGCTGCGCGGTACGCGAGGAAGGCAACGGAAAGAGTTTCTCCGCATGCTCGACTGGCTCCAGGCAGACATCCAACCGGATGTCGTTATCTTGACCAACCTCCTCATCGGAGGAGGGATTCCTGATTTACGCCGACGTCTGGATGCGAGAATCTGGGTTACGTTGCAGGGGGATGATATCTTCATCGATTCCCTTTTGACAAGGCATCGAGTGGGAGTTATCGAGGCAATGCGAGGATTGGTCCCCCTCGTGGAGGGCTTTATCGTTCATTCCCATTCGTATGGGACCAAGATGCAGGAGCTCCTTGCGATCCCTGCGGAGAAAGTCCACGTGGTCCCACTGGGGATCCCGACTCACGACTTTCTCGCAAATCCTGAACTTGCCCACTATTCCCATCCCTCGAAGGAAAAGAGCGCTGCAAACCCTCCCTTTACCATCGGCTACTTCGCGCGCATGGCCCCGGAAAAGGGAGTGCATCGATTGGTGGACGCGTTCGTAGAATTGGGGCGTCAGCCGAACTTCTCACACGTTCGGCTCAAGATGGCGGGATGGATGGGACCGCAACATGAATCGTATTGGAATGAGCAACTCGCCAAGCTTCAAATTCCCGAATTGGAGGGGCGATGGGAGTATGTGGGATCGATCGATCGAAAGGAAAAGAAGGCCTTTCTGCAAAGCGTCGATCTATTCTGCGTCCCAACTGTTTACGAGGAACCCAAAGCGCTCTTCCTGCTCGAGGCGATCGCCAGCGGAGTCCCTTATCTACAGCCCGCGCACGGCGCGTTCCCTGAGATCCATGCGCGTGTGCATCGAACTGAGAATGCCTCGATCCTCGGCCGGCTGTTTAGACCCGATAGTCCTGATCAGCTCCGCTTGGAACTGATTCGCATGATCGAGGAACGGACGACCCGCTTTTCTCCCGCTCCATCTCTTCTGGAAGAGATCGGCATCCAGAAGCATGCTCAGCGGGTTGCAAAACTGGTGGCGAGCCAACGTTAGGGTTTTGATTCGACTGCGACGGGAGCTGCGGGCGTGGCAACCGGTGCGGGTGCCGATGGAGTCCCCTCCGCTTTCGACGCTTCCGCTTTCGGAGGCTCCGATTTCGCGGTTTCTCCCTTGGCTCCATCCGGAGTGGCTGGCGCAGCAGGTACTTTCATGGGCCCCTTTTCGGCTGCCAGGTGCGCCGTCAAGTAAAAGAGCTTGGCCGCTGCCGCAATCTTGTCGTAATTGATCCGCGAGGGCAGGTCGGTCGGCCTGTGATAATCGGGATGGAATCCGCCGAACAAGAAAGCGACCGAGATCCCCTTCTTGAAGAAGTTCGCTTGGTCACTCCGTCCGAAGACACCTTCTTCATCGAACTCGAACTCCAAGTTCACGTGCTTGTTCGCTTCCATGATGACATCATGCAGCGACTTGTCTCCTTTTTGACTCCCAACCAAGTGAAGGGATCGAAGATTGTCTTCCGGTTTATCCCCACCCTTTTCCTCGTTGCGTCCGACCATGTCGATATTGAGCATGCACACCATCTTGTCCAAGGGTAGGACGGGGTTGTTGCAATAATGGGCTGAACCGACCAGACCGATTTCCTCCGCTGCAAACCAAAGAAACAGCACGCTTCGCTTCGGTTTGACCGGGTTCGTTGCCATTGCCTTGGCAATATTCAGCAACGCGGTGGAACCGGAACCGTTGTCGTCGGCACCTGGATGGATTTCACCGCGGCTCAAACCGAGATGGTCTAAGTGGGCACCGATGACGACATACTCGCTGTTCAAACTGGGATCGGAACCGCGTTGCCAAGCGATCACATTGGGCACAGCGACGGGCTCCTCCCGCAATCGGATTTGGAGCGTGACTGAATCTTCGACCGTCTTCGATTCCATCGTGGCATTGTCAGGCATCTCCATCCAGGTCAAGGGAACGCCTGCGGCATTGGAGATGAGGGTCGCTGCCACACGAGAAATTGTCCCGGCAGCGCTGTTGGAGGTTCGTCCCCCACGCTTCAATTGCGGTGTGGATTGCGGCTCTTTGTCGGTGACCTGCAACACCCCCATCGCTCGTTGTTGTCCAAGCAAGAAGCTTGCGCGTCCCTCGTTCTTGGCGTCGGCGACATAGAGAACGATTCGCCCCGCTAGACTCTTCTCTTCGAACCGCGGCGAGTCCCCAACGAGCCGAACAAATGCCAGCTTGCCAGACAGCTCGGGTTGAGAGGGAAACCGGTCAAGACCCACATTCTTTTCCATAGGGATCACCAATCCCCCGGGCCCAGCAACTTTCGATTGCATGCCATCCACGAAGAGCTTGGTCATGGGAAGCATCTGAAAATAAGTCCCACCATCCCCCATCGGCTCGAGCCCGAACTCGGCTGCCTTCCCTGCGACCCAATGGGCGGCCCGAACATACCCCAATTGGCCTGTCCCGCGACCTTCAAAGCCGGGTCCCGCCAAGATGCCGAGCCAATCCTGGGATTGTTCCTTCGTAATCGAATCAAATCCGACGGCCAGAGGCTCAGGAGCTGGCAACGCACCATCGTACTGAGCTACCAACAGCGAGGACGAACACAGAGCGGTTGCCCAGAAGCCACACAACGAAGAGAAACGATTCAACGCACGAAACATGGATTTACCTTAGGAAGAATGCATCGGAACCGCGGCGAGACTACCGTCCCATCGACTCTCCAATGGTAAACATGCTACCAAGGAAAATCGACCGTTTTCCGCACTCCCGATGGAGCTTTCCTCCCAATTCAGCGTCTGAATCAGCCGCCCGGCCAAGGAAGGCCGGGTGCCGCAACCTGCTTTCTCCAGGCGGCTACACCGCCGATCGTCCGTTCATCAGATTGGCGATCAAGCTCAAGGCGAACAAGACGATAAAAACGAAGAACAGAATCTTGGCGATTCCGGCCGCACTGGCAGCGATACCGCCAAAACCAAATGCTGCAGCGATCAATGCCAAAACCAAAAAACTAAGTGCCCATGACAACATGATGATTGTTCCTATCTAAGTGATTCGCTTGTACGTGTGATCGGAGAGTCTTCTCCATGGTGTCTCTCACACCACTGCCATCATGAATCGCAATCGGGATGCCAATCGAAGCCACTCTGCGGAAGCATTGTCGATTTCCACCGATCCGGCGCGAAATCGATCGCTCATCGCTCAGTAGACAAACGAGACTGCGCGACCGACTCCCAAACTGACCGCCCATCATTCCTATTTGTGCTGCAGCGTGAATGACTTTCCCAATTCGCCCCCCCGCAGTCGATAGCAAGACTCCTTCTGCTGGTCTGCGGCACGTCGATTGCACCATGGTGCGAGAAGCGTGTTGGGGCTAGCGTGTTGATGGCAACGCGTAGACGTCCCTGCGTTCATCGCACTGCGAATCAACAGTTTTCAGAATCGATCGTCTCTCAGTGCTTATCCCATGAAGGAGGACCAGAACATGGCAACGATTGAACACGAGTCGACGCTTTCGGAGAAGATCTCGGACAGCATTCAGGGAAAGGACGAGCCAATGGAGACCAACCATCCGCTTGCTCCAGCCGCATTGGTCTTCCTGACCTATCCCATGATTCTCATGGTGGCGACGCTCGCCATTGTTGGAACGCTTTGGTTCTTCGGCGTCTTCGGCGGCGCGGGATCGACCACCCCTGCGGAATCCAATCCGGCTCTCCCGCAACCTGTCCAACCACTGTAAATCTAGTTTTGTTCTGTCTGCACTGCAATTAACAATCAAATGCACCGAGGTAAATCATGAATAACTCCTGTAAGAATACAACGTCAACTTCACCCCTTCACAAGCAATTGACGAATGAAGATCCTTTGACCGGGGAATCCGGCGCGCACCCAATCGGGACCGGGCTCGGTGCCGTGGTTGGAGGGGCTGCGACTGGGGCTGCGGTCGGGTCGGTAGCGGGCCCTATCGGGACTGTTGCGGGCACCGTCGTCGGAGGCATCGCTGGTGCCTTGGCGGGCAAAGCGATCGCCGAGGAAGTCAACCCGACGGTCGAGCTGGAGTATTGGCAGAGCGAATACCGCAATCGCCCCTACTACAACGAATCCTTTCCGTTTGAGTGGTACGCACGCGCCTATCGCGCCGGGTGGGAAGCGTCCAACGACGGGCATGCGTGGGAACAAGCTGAAGCGTCTGCAAAGCAAAAGTTCGAGGTGGCCGAGTGGGAGAATGAAGGGGGCGCGCTGAGCATGTCTTGGGAGGAAGCCAGGGAAGCGGCCAAGGATGCGTATGAGCGAATTCAGAAACGCCGCCGGGGTCAGTAACCGAATCGCGTACTCCAAAGGAACCCCCCAACATGAATTCCCATCGTTTCGCCGAGGAAGTCAACGATCCCGATTCGATCGAGCGCAATCGCATTCCCGTCCCCAAGATCTTGATAGAACATGATCACAACTCCGGACGGGTCCACGAACTCCTATGCCATGCGAGAAATCAATTGTCGGAGGAGTTGGATACGTGGCACCGAGCGCACGTCTCGGGCGAAGACGATCGCTCTGTCGAAATTCTGGAACGCATGCTGGGATATGCCAAGCAAATCGAGGCCGATGCGCTAGTGTACGAACTCTCAACTCTCGGGCAGCTCATTCGACAGGTTGCTGCCAGCGAGCGGATTGCTCAAGCGACCGCTCGTATGCAAACCGAGCTGCAGGGAGTCCTGGCCGAACTCAAGCGGTGGGAGCATCGGGATCGTTTGGAGGGACTCACCGCAGATGGAGAGCGCGGTCAATTGGGACGATAAAGGGAAATGCCGACATGACGGATACGGCTGACATGACGGATACGGCCGGGATCGCGATCAGCCGATCCGCTCTTTGCCCATCCAAGGCTGTAGGACCTTGGGTACCAGAATCGAACCATCGGATTGCTGGTGGTTCTCCAGGATGGCGATGATGGCGCGGCTGATAGCGACAGCTGTTCCGTTCAAGGTATGGACGAAATGCGTCCCTTTCTCATTCTTGTTCTTGTACCGAATGTTGAGCCTTCGCGCTTGGTAGTCGGTGCAATTGGAGGTGCTCGTTACTTCTCCCCATTCCCCGGTCTCGCCTCGTCCGGGCATCCAAGCTTCTAAATCGTATTTGCGATACGCAGGGCCACCCAAGTCGCCGGTGGCGGTATCTACCACGCGATAGGGAACCTCCAACGCATCGAACAAATCGCATTCGATCTGTCGAAGTTCTTCATGGATCGCATCGCTTTGGCTTTCAAGTGTGAAGGCAAACATCTCTACCTTCGTGAACTGATGGACACGATAAAGGCCCTTGGATGCACGCCCCGCAGCACCGGCTTCGGTGCGGAAGCAGTGGCTGATGCCAACCAGCTTGAGAGGCAATTGCTCTGCTTCCAAAACCAATCCGGAATACATGCCTCCGAGCGTGATCTCGGCAGTGGCGACTAAATTCAGATCGGAATTCTCGACACTGTAAATCTGTGTTTCAGGCCCTCGTGGAATGAAGCCGATGCCATGAAGGGTCGATGTATTGGCCAGGTCGGGTGTCGAAACCGGAACGAAGCCCTTCCGAACAAGATGCTGCACCGCAAATTGCTGCAGGGCCAACTCCAGAAGTACCGCATCGTTCTTCAAGAAATAGAAACCTGCTCCAGCCACACGCGCTCCTGCTTCGAAGTCGATCAGGTCATGGAGTTTCCCAAGTTCCAAATGGTCCCTGGCTGGAAAGTCGAATTGGGGAATCGGCGTCTTCCCACGCGCGATCTCCAAATTGGCTTGATCGTCCCCCCCGATCGGTGCCGCGGGGTTGGTCATGTTAGGGATATGCGCGAGGATCCCGAGGATCTCTTTGTCCAGCCCATCGTGCTCGTGCTGAGCTGCTTCTTTCTGTTCTCGCAGCAGTTTCCCCTGCTCCTTGAGCCCTTCCCGCTCGGCGGGCGTGGCGGCCTTCATCTTGGAATTGATGTCGTTCGCCTTCCGATTCAGTTCCTCGGCTTCCGTCAATTTGGCTCGGCGCCTCGTCTCGACTTCGACGAATCGGTCCAAGTTCGATGCGGGCACGCCTCGATTCACACAATTCTGTTTGACGGCATCCAGGTTTTCGAGAACGAACTTTCGATCGAGCATAGGTACTTATTCCGTGGTCAAGAATCATGGCTGGGAGCCGGGCCTCAAGGGGGGAGAGTGTATCGAATCCAGTCCAGGTTTCCAACGGAGAAGAGGCGTTCCGGAGCATTTCTAACAAGGGATCGAATTTTTCCCCGTTTCCCTTCCCTGGGGAGCCGGATATCCTCGTAGGGTCCGCATCCGGCCACCGGGGCGCCGCGCGGATGGGCTCGAATTGCTTGAGAGACCGTTTGAAGGCCCCGATGACACCGACCGTGCCGGACTGCAAGGACCCACCATGAATATGACCCATTCCACGACCATCAAGCGCGCTTGGAAGAATGCTCGAAGAGCAATTCTCGCTGCCTGCATCGCCTGCACCGCCGTCCACACCTCCTGTGCAACGCTTTGGGCCGAAGAAAAATTGACCATCGGTTCGACCGCGCCGACGCTCGATATCCAACATTGGATCTCGAACGGCCAAGGTAAATTCAAGCCGGTTACCAAGTTCGAGAACGGCAAAGTGTACGTCGTCGAGTTCTGGGCCACCTGGTGTGGACCCTGCGTGTCGAGCATGCCGCACTTGGTGAAGACTCAAAAAGAGTTCGCTGACAAAGGCGTCCAGATTGTCAGCGTAAGTGATGAAGATACCGATACGATCAAGGAGTTCCTGGACCAAAAGTTCGAAGCGGAAGAGGAATCCGGCGAGGGGGATATCAAAAAGGAAAAGCCAGCCGCCAAGACCTACCGAGAGTTGACCAGCGCCTATTGCTTGACCGCCGATCCGGACGCCTCCACGCACGAAGCCTACATGAAGGCTGCCAATCAAAACGGAATCCCTTGTGCATTCATCGTCGGCAAGGACCAGAAGATCGAATGGATCGGGCATCCGATGGAAATGGATAGCGTCCTGACGCAAGTCGTCGACGGCAAATGGGACCGCGCTGCTTACTTGGCCGAATTCCAAGAAAAGGAAAAGCTTGAAGAGCTCTTTGGCAAGATCGGTAGCAGCATGCGACGAGGAAAATCACAGCAGGCGATCGAACTGATCGACGAAGCCCTCGCGACCTTTAAGAACGAAGAGATCGTCACCCAACTCCGACTCGCCAAACTCCAAGTCCTTCTTCAAGACAAAGATTCCGCAGACAAACTTCCCGCTGTCCTCACCGAGACGTACACGGCCTACGAAGGACGCCCCGAAGTCATCAACATGGTGACATGGACTATCTATGAACTTGCCGATGCTGGCGAACTCAAAGATAAAAAACTGATCAAACAAGCTAGGCAAGCGGCTCAAAAAGCTGCCGAGAAAGCACCGGCTGACATGAAGCCTGGCATTCTCGACACCGTATCTCACCTCCAATTCGTCGAAGGCGACACGGCGGGAGCGATCAAAACGCAAGAGCTAGCAATCTCTCTCGTCAAAGACGAATCGAAAGAAGAATACCAAGCTTTTCTAGAGGAGTTGAAAGCTGCTTTGAAAGAAAAGCGATAGATTCGAAGTTCGGCTTGATCCAGTCCCCTGGAATTGA
The DNA here is from genome assembly GCF_052161625.1 of Brakhagea slesvicensis. Classification (GTDB taxonomy): domain Bacteria; phylum Planctomycetota; class Planctomycetia; order Pirellulales; family Pirellulaceae; genus JBKCUI01. The sequence goes on along the minus strand of NZ_CP197412.1, from coordinate 1,960,743 downwards.
TACAGCATCCTTCATGGGTACCAAGATCGAACTGCAAAGCCAAAACCAAACACCGCGCTCCCGCATCGCCTGCGGGAGCGTTTTGTTTGCGCTGTGCTTGGCTTCCCTTCTTTCTTTGTCGGGTTGCAATCGAAGCAATCCCTACCTCACGGCGAGCCCTTCAGGCTTCACGCTCGCCGGAAACCAGCCCATCGCTCCCGAAATGCAGCAGCAGTTCTCCGCACAATTGGCGGAAGTCGAGCGGCGGGCCAAACTCCTCGACGAGAACAATCGACAGCTCACCACACAGCTTGCCCAATCCCAACAGCAGATGCAACTGTACAAAGAGCGGGCTGACCTCATGCAGCGGCAGCTTGCAGAAGTCAACAATCAACTGCAAAGCACGCGCATGGCCAATGTTCAAACAAGCCAACAGGCACGTGGTTTAGCGGACCGACTGCAAAGCATGGAATCCTCCCAACAGAGGCGTGGCAGCGCGAAACTAACCGCGAATACAAGCGGTCGCGTGAGCAGTGGATCGCACCGAGAGTTGGGGTTGGCAGTGGAAGAAGACAACGGGGTTATTCGGGTTCGCATTCCTGCGGACCAACTCTTTCAGACAGGCACCTCCCAGCTTTCCCCTTCCGCCTCCGGGATCCTCGATCGAGTTGCTCAGGCCATTGCGAACGATTACAAACGGCAGCGGATTGCGATCGAGGGGCATACCGACAATGGACCACTTTATGGCGGAACCTATTCCACCAGTCATCAATTGGCAGCCGCCCAGTCCAACGCAGTCTTGGAGCAGTTGACGCGGCGCAATCAGCTCCCCCCATCCCAGCTCTTCACGTTGGCACATGGCGAGAATTATCCTGTCGGAGACAATCAGACGCCTGCGGGCCGATTTGCAAACCGACGTATTGAGTTTGTCATTTATCCGGAAACCTGGTAGCGAGCTCCCACTCGCCATCGCGCCAGAGCTTCGCCACCATCTCTCCGTCGCTGCGGATTTCAAACCGAATGGCGCGATCGCGCGCTGTGAGATACAGCTGGCGCTCAGGAGCCCCAAACAACGCTTCCACTTTCGGGGAAAGCGTTTTCGCCGATCCACTCACCACCACAGCGTCAGGCTCACACCACGCAACGACTTGGTCGGCTTTGGCGCTCAATGATCCGTGGTGGGGTGCCATCAACAGATCGACATCGACGTGACGAAGCCCGAGCAGTTGCGACGTTCCGGGAGGCTCCAAATCTCCTGGCAGCAACAATCTTCGACCGGCGAACTCGATCAGCAAGCAAAGGCTATCGGCGTTGTCGCTCCCCAGGCTACCCCCTTGATGCGGGTGGAGTGCCATCACGCTCCAATTCTTTCCCTCTTCCCCCTGCCCGGCATTCCAAGTTTGCACTGGAACCTGGGCTGATTCCAGACTCGCTAGCAGGTCGCGAAGGGCGGGATCCGAATGGTTCAAAACTTGGGGAGTGGTCACCACACGACGAATCCAGAACCGCTTGAGCAATCCGGGAATGGCATTGAAGTGATCCGCGTCGGCATGGGACAGAACCAATGTATCTATCGTTGCGTGGTGCATCGCCCACAGCGAATCCGCCATGACGCGATAGCTCTTTTCATGGTCCCCCATGCGACCTGCATCGTAACACCATAACGCGCGATCAGGCGTTTCCATCCAGACATGGCATCCATGCCCCACGTCGAAGAACGTGACCGCCAGCCCGGGCGATGGTATCCACGTTCGCTCAACCCATCGCCGCACGGGGTGGTAGGCGATCCCGATCAGCATCCATGCCAAGAGCAGATAAAGCACGCGACGTCGGCCGCGAATGCGTCGCACGCCGTGCCACCAGGCGGCACCGATCCCGAGGGCATAGAACGAGAACAGCCAAACCATCGGCGGAGCCGGAGCCCAGAAATGCCCGCCAGGTAGTCTCTCCCCCCAATCCACGAAAACATCCACCAACCCCAGTGTTCCTCCACAAATCCACCCAAGGACAGCTCCCACGGGGTCCAGCCAACCCATCAAGATCATGCCGAGCCCCGCCGTCAACGCGACCAGCATCAACGGGGAAAGCAGGACATTGAGAGGGATTGCAACAGGACTGATCACATGAAACCCGCTCCACACCAACGGCGCCGTCAAGAACCAAACCCAGAAGCTTGCTCGTAACATGTCGATGCACTGATTCCGGAACGAACGCATCGTTCGCCGGCGGGGGCCATGCCTTGCTTCGATCAGCGATAGGAGAGGCGCTGCCCGGCGGACCAGCCGTTCGCCGGAGAGTATTAGTACGGCGACCGCTAAAAAGGATAGTTGGGTCCCCAGTTCGAAGAACACAGCCGGCCTCCCCAACATCAGCACCAACCCCGCGAAAGCCAAGTTGTTCAGGCTGGAAGACTGCCAATCGAGGAGCCTTGCGACGAAGGTCACGCTCAACATAATCGCAGCTCTCATAACCGGAGGGTTGGTTCCGCATAGGAGTGTGTAGCCCCAAATCACTAACCCTACCGTGAGAAACAAATAGCTGCGGCGGAGAGAGCAAGCCGTTCCCATCAGCAAGAGAGCTGTCGACAGCATTTCAATATGCATTCCCGAGATCGAAAGCATGTGAATGGAGCCCGTCGCCAAGAGATCCTCCTGCAAACGCCATGCGACCATGTCTCGCTGGCCCAGGATCAACGCAGACGCGAGCGGGAACTGTCCAAATGGAACATGTCTTTCCATCGATTGCAGCGCAATATGCCCTACCCATGCCAAGAACCGATCTGCCCTCCAGCGATCGGGAATGGAATGGATTGTCAGCTGATCCGGCCTCTCCGCTCGAGCTTGGGCGGAGTAGCCTCGATCCGCATAATAAGCAGCCAAATCGAACTGTCCCGGATTGCCCGCCTGGCTCGGTAGCTTCCACTGACAGAAGACCTCCACCGAATCGCCTGGCAAGATCCCGTCCAGCCGGCCGTCGACAACGAGAGGGACTCGGGCTTGCACCGTCCTCCAGGTCCCCCCGATCCGTACCTGCGAGACTTCGAGTACTGTCTGCGATTGCCAGTCCTCCTGCGCTGCGATCCCTGGGCGCCCACCGGCGTCGATCTGCTTGGAAATAGGCAGGGGCATGACAGCGCGTCGAAAGCGAACGGAACTATCGACCGAGCCGCGCAATGCGACCGGGCTCCAGTGAAGTGGGTCCAGCCCGGTCAAACTGGCTGCTGCCTCCTTCCAGTCGGCCAGCTTGCGTTCAGCGCGTGCCCGTTGATTGCCCGCATAAAAGCTAAAAGTTGCACCGAACAAGAAGCAGAGTGGTAGGAACCAAACTTCGATTCCATGACGCGTGCGGGATGGCGCGATTCCCCGCAGGGCTATGCCCGACCCAACGATCAGCAATGTCCACGGTACCCATCGACCCAACCAGAGCTCCAGGGAAACCGCGAACAGGACCGCGACCAACCCGCTCACCATGGGGAGCCGGGAAGCCTGCCGAACCATTTTGGTCAGGACCGGCTGGAACCGTTCGGGCTGAAACCGTTCCGGCAGCAAAATGGGCAGCCGAGTTCTGGATCGAGGGGCGTTGTCGATCGGCATCATGTTGAAAAAAAACGACAGCAGGGCGTGGCGAATTTTCGACGACCGAATTCTCTTGAATCGGTGCGAACTCGAATTATAGACGCTCGAGTCCAGTCTTTTCATTGACGGGCCCACTTTCTGGCCGTTTTCTTCTCCGCCTCCGGCACGCACCCTGCATTGAACTCCTTTCACCAAGACGGAACCAGTTGCTCCGACGACGCATCACAGTCACTCCACACGATGGGCCAAGCTATGACTCGACGAATCACCTCTCGAACCACCCGACGCGGAAGCAAAGCCGGATTCACGTCCACCAACGAAGATCGTGATTACGGCAGCTGCTACGAAGGCCTCTATGACGGAGACATCCAAGAAGAGGAAGAAGAAGAGGACGTCGATAGCGACGACAGCTTCGATGTCGATCTCGACGGAGAAATACTCGACGAAGAAACCGGACTGTTCGATTCCGAAGACGGTGAAGTCGTCGATGCGACCGAGGATCCTGTCCGTATGTACCTGATGCAAATGGGCGAGATTCCCTTGCTCACCCGCCAGCAAGAAGTCTCGGCTGCTCGTCTTATCGAGATGACTCGCACCTCCTATCGCCAGTGGATGCTCGCGACCGATTTCATGTTGCAGGGGGCCACCAAACTCCTCGAGCAAGTCCGAGATGGGAAGCTTCGTCTGGACCGCACCATCGAAGTCAGCGTTACCAACGCAACGGAGAAAGTCGCGATCATGCGTCGCATCGGACCCAACATCAAAACCCTTCGACACCTTCTCCTCCGCAACCACGGGGACTACTACACCGCCATCAGCAAATCCAACACGATCGAAGTTCGCCACGCCGCTTGGAAGCGTCTCGTTTGCCGCCGCAACAAGGCGGTTCGATTGATCGAAGAGATGAACCTGCGAGCCAATCGCCTGGAACCGATGTTCACCAAGCTGGCTGCGATCCAATCGCAAATGTCGGTTCTCAAGGGCCGCATTGAAGAGGCCAAGAAGACCGGCCACTTCGATGGTACTCCGCTCAAGAAGCTGTACGATGAACTTCGATACTTGATGCGAATCACCTACG